>CAJTMB010000028.1 GCA_910577105.1 uncultured Lachnospiraceae bacterium
AGGTGTTAAAGGATTATCTGCGGTCAGTGTAACATATGTTTGACAAACCTACAATCTTCCCCTCAAAAAAAGCAGGCGGCCTCCCCCAAGCCCCTGCTCGTTTTTTACTCTGCTTCTATTCCTATTTGTCTAGCAGTGTAGTGCCCCAAAATATTAGTATGAAAAAAGGAAACTGCTGATTCTGTTTTTCTCCACTCATACCACACACATTCCGGCACATCATAAAACTGCCATACCTGCCCATCTGACAAGAATTCCAGTTCCAGCACTGCTCGCAGTGCATCATATCCTGCACTGGCTATTCCGGTCATGATTGTTTTGTATCTCTCCACTGTCATCCTCCTCTCTCGTTTACTTCCATACTTTCTCCCCCACATGATTAATGTACCGAAAAAAAAAGAATGTGACAATCTATTTTCCCATGCCGGAACGCATTTTTTTTCGAATCCTGCTCATTTTCACACGGAAATTTTCTTCCGATATTCCCAGCTGCATGGCAATCTCAGCCCCTTTGTATCCTTCCAGATAATATTTATAAATCAACTCCCTGTCTTTTTCAGACAATACTTCCTTTATCATAATCGCAAATTCCACACTCTCATAGCCACATCGGATGACCGATGTTAAATCAGCTTCCCTGACCAGTTCCAGGGATACTGTATGGTTATCCATCAGTCGTAACTGATTTTTCCGGATATAATATGCCGTTTTGTAGAGCCACCCTGTCGGATTAGGATGGTGGCGGAGTTTATCCCTGCAGCTGCATGCAATGCAATAATCCTCCTGGGCAATATCCTCTGCTTCACTTTCTGAAACCCCCATCTTTCTGATATACTTATACAGCGCAGCATAAGTATTATCATAAAACTCCCGAAAAGCTTCTTCCCAACAATCCATCTGTCCGTATCTTCCTATTTCTTTCTTTTGCAAATGTACCCCTAAATGTAAAAAACAAGTCATTTCTATGCATATTTTGCATTTCCATGACTTGCAGCACTGACCCCTGTTTATTTCGTAATATACGCCGCTATATACTCAAGACACCGTCTGAACAGCCTGTCTCTTTCATCTTTTGTACAATTGGCCAGATATCTGTCCAAATCAAATTCTTCCATCTTCTTGCCCACAATCAAAAAAGTCGGGTCTACATTCAGCCTATCGTGTAAAATCCTGACTTTTTCCAACGTAAGACCTGTGTTTCCGCTTTCCAGCTTGCGATAGTGGTCATCGGTAATGTCCAGAATTTCAGCCATTCCTGCCTGTGACTTTCCAAGATTTAACCTTATTTCCCTCAACCGGTCACCAATTTCTATATTACTGTACTTTTTCGCCCTGCCCATAATGGTATCGACCTCTCCCAATTTTCTTTATCATACCAACATAAAAAAGGGTCCAATAGCGCATGAGGTAACCATATTTCATGCACATTGTACCCTTATTACTATGTTCAGGAACTCTAAAAAAATACTTTTACTTCTTAAATCAAATCACTTTTTGCACTTTCTTTCTGCCAATCCACCAAATCTGCCAGAGTCACGGTATCCAGCACACCCTTTATGGCATCATCCAGTTTCTTCCAAAGCATATGCGTTGCACATTCTTCTCTTCTTCCGCAGTAGTTCTCTTCCTCTTCCAAACAGGCCACCGGCGAAAGGTTTCCCTCCGTAAGCCTCAGTATCATCCCTACCGTGCATTCTTCCGGTTCTTTCATCAAAGTATATCCCCCCTGAGGGCCTCTGGAGCTTTTGACATATCCTGCCTTATTCAGAGAAGAAATAATCTGCTCCAGATACTTGTCCGAAATATTCTGTCTGGATGCTATATCCCTGATGCTGACAGGCCTGCCGTTATTATGCGTAGCCAAATCCACCATCAGCCTGAGTGCATACCTGCCTTTCGTTGAAATCTTCATAGTATCCCTTCCTTGAAAATACATTGGTTTTATGAAGCTATCGTATCGGGCAAAGCCGTATTTGTCAACCGGCTTTTTATCTTTAATCTTTCCCCCGGCATTTCCGGCCGTCTCCCACTGTTCCAAAATCTGTTTTCCATGCGCTCTTCCTGATGTTGATATTCAAGACTGTTACGGAAAGTTCCAATTCCTTCCCTTCCGTATAGCAAGCAGTATTTTGGGGTTTCCAATTCTTTGAAAATCGATGACAGACCTTCCCTTTTATGATAAAATTTTTACGGATATTTTTTGTTTCCGGTATATAAATACTTAAAGAAGGAAAGGATTCCATATGATTTTCTGTGTAGAAGACGACCATGCAATCTGCGATTTGATGATATATGCCCTGCAGTCTGCCGGATTTGAAGCAATAGGCGTTCCTGACGGGTTGTCCCTTTTTTCCATTCTGGAAAAGGAAATGCCGGAGTTAATCCTGCTTGACATCATGCTGCCCGGAGAGGACGGCATCACTATACTGAAAAAGCTTAAGCGCAATACTTCCACAGCCAATATCCCGATAATTATGGCTACCGCCAAAGGAACGGAGTATGACCGTGTTATCGGACTTGACCTCGGTGCGGATGATTATCTCACAAAACCTTTCGGCATGATGGAAATGATTTCACGGGTAAAAGCGGTTCTTCGGCGGACCCGTCCCAGAGAAAATGCACATTTACTCCGTGCCGGAAATCTGGAAATCAATACCGGCGAACATATTGTTTCCGTTAATGGAAAACGTATTTTTCTCACTTTAAAAGAATATGAACTGCTCAGACTGTTTATGGACAACCCGGGAAAAGTATTTACACGAGAACAAATTTTGCGGCAAGTCTGGGGATTAGATTATACGGGAGAAACACGCACCGTTGATGTACATATCGGTACCATGCGTTCCAAGCTTGGCGCCTGCGGGGATTACATTGAAACCGTCCGCGGCGTCGGATACCGCATGGAAGCCAAAGACATATTGATTTTATAAAAGGATGGATTCTATGTTAAAACGCATTTTTCGTTCTATCTGCCTCGTGGCGCTCTGTGTTTTCCTTGCCTCGGTAACATTATTTATGGGTGTGCTTTACGAACATTTTACAGGTGTACAGCGCCGCCAGCTAAGGATACAGACAAACCTTGCCGCACAGGGCGTTTCCCTTGAAGGCATCCGGTACTTTGATGGACTAAGTACGGAGGATTACCGCATTACCTGGATTAGCGACGGGGGAACTGTTCTCTTTGACAGCAAATCCGATATTTCGGAAATGGAAAATCATCTGGAGCGGGAAGAAATCAAACAGGCTTTTTCCAAAGGCACCGGTGAAAGCACAAGAATCTCCGCAACCTTGCTGGAGCGTTCCATATATTGTGCCAGACGTTTACCCGACGGTACAGTCCTGCGGCTTTCGGTTGCCCAATATACCATGCTGACATTGATTCTCGGAATGCTTCAGCCAACCTGCATTATATTTATCGCCACACTAGCCCTTTCTTTTGCCCTTGCTTTCCGGTTATCACAAAAAATAGTAAAACCTCTCAATGAGTTAAACCTTGACAAACCTTTTCAAAACGATGGATATGATGAGCTTGCCCCCCTGCTTCGCCGTATTGCCTCACAGCAGCGCCAGATTCAAGCGCAGGAAGAAACATTGCAGCAAAAGCAAAGTGAATTTGAGACTGTTACAACGGGAATGGCGGAAGGGCTGGTGCTTCTTAACGCCAAAAAAATCATCTTAAGCATGAATCCTGCCGCCATGCGGCTTTTTGATACGGATGCTTCCTGCATAGGCAGATATCTCCAGTCTGTTAACCGTAGCCTGGAATTACAAGAACTGCTCTGGAAAGCAGAAGTCGGAAAACATGCCGGTATGTTACTGGAACTGAAAGGCGGCAGTTACCAGCTTGAGGCAAGCCCTGTCTTTTCGGACGGACTGGTTCTTGGTATTGTCCTACTTATGCTGGACGTAACGGAAAAAGAAAAAAATGAGCAGATGCGCCGCGAATTTACCGCAAATGTTTCCCATGAACTGAAAACGCCATTGCATACAATATCCGGAAGCGCCGAACTCATGGCAAACGGAATGGTAAAGAGTACAGATATACCCCAATTTTCCAACATGATTTACACCGAAGCACAACGCATGATTCGTCTGGTGGATGATATTATCCGGCTATCCCGTCTTGATGAAGGCGCCGATGACATGAAACCCGAAAAAGTCAATCTCTACGAACTGGCTGATACCATCATACAATCCCTTTCGCAGGAAGCAAAAGCCTTGGGAATACGAATGGATTTATCCGGGGAAGTTGTTTCGGTTTACGGCATACGGCAGCTTCTTTCCGGCATCATCTACAACCTCTGCGACAATGCCATTAAATATAACCGCGAAAACGGCTCCGTTTCCGTAACCGTAAAAAAAGAAGAAGATGCCGTCCTCCTATCGGTTGCCGATACCGGCATCGGTATACCCGAAGAACATCAGGAACGTATTTTTGAAAGGTTTTACCGGGTTGACAAAAGCCACTCCAAAGAAATCGGGGGCACCGGCCTGGGACTTTCCATCGTCAAGCACGCTGCCAAACTGCATCATGCGGAAATCGAGGTAAAAAGCATCGTGGAATCCGGCACCACCGTCACAGTCCGCTTTACAAAAATTTTACAGGAATAAGATAATAGATTTGATAAAGATTTGATAAAATAAACACCATAGAGAAAAAACGGAAAGGGCAGTATTACTATGGATGTTTTTAATTTATTGACGCTTGTCGGCGGCTTGAGCCTGTTTTTGTTTGGCATGAATATCATGGGCCAGGCCCTGGAACGAAGGGCCGGTGACAAGCTTCGGGCGCTTCTTGGGAAGCTGACAACAAAGAAAGCGGCAGGACTGTTAACCGGAATGGGCATCACTGCGGTTATCCAAAGTTCTTCCGCCACTACCGTCATGGTGGTTGGATTTGTCAATTCAGGACTTATGACTTTGAAACAGGCTATCAATGTCATAATGGGAGCTAACATCGGCACCACCATAACCGCATGGATTTTAAGCCTTTCGGGCATCGACAGCGGCAATATTTTTGTCAGGCTATTAAAGCCCTCTTCCTTCACGCCCCTTCTGGCGCTTTTGGGCATTGTTTTATATATGTTTACCAAAAACACTAAAAAACAGGATACCGGAATGATTCTGCTGGGCTTTACCACTTTGATGTTTGGCATGGAAAACATGTCCGGGGCAGTATCCGGCCTTAGCAATATTCCGCAGTTTCAAAACCTTTTTATCCTTTTCCGTAATCCCGTTGCCGGCGTTCTGGCAGGCGCTGTTTTGACGGCTGTTATCCAGTCCAGTTCGGCATCCGTGGGAATTTTACAGGCTTTAGCCGCAACCGGGCAAATTTCTTATGCTGCTGCGATTCCCATTATCATGGGACAAAATATCGGCACCTGTATCACTGCCATGATTTCTTCCGTGGGCGCCAACAAAAACGCAAAACGCGCCGCAATGGTACACTTGTCGTTCAATGTAATCGGTACAACGGTCTGGCTTACTGTTTTCTGGCTGTTAAAAATCATTTTAAAACCCATATTCCTTGACGCTTCCGTTACGCTGTTCGGCATCGCTTTGGCACATTCCGTCTTCAACATCCTGTGTACCTTGCTGATGCTTCCCCTGTCCGGGGTTTTGGAAAAGCTGGTAAACCTCCTTGTTCCCGACGGAAAATTGCCGGAAGAAAATTCGGATTTGGATGAACGTTTACTTGCCACCCCTCCGATTGCGCTGGAACGCTGCCACATGGTAGCTGCAAGAATGGCGGAAATATCTGTCAAAGCCTTAAAAGAAAGTATATCGGCGTTATACAGCTATTCCTCCAAATCCGCTGAAGCCATTCGCAAAAAAGAGGAAAAAACAGATTACTATGAAGATATACTGGGAACCTACCTTGTCAAACTGAGCGGAAAACAGATGAGCGAGGCCGACAATGCAGAGGCAGCCAAACTGCTTAAAATCATCGGGGATTTTGAGAGAATATCCGACCATGCGGTAAACCTGCTGGAATCTGCGGAGGAAATGCAGGACAAAGGACTTGCATTTACTTCGGAAGCTGCTGCCGAATTGAAAGTCATTTCCTCCGCTGTAAGTGAAATTATGGATTTGTCACTGGATGCTTTTTTGACGGACAACCAGACTGCCGCCTTTATGGTAGAACCGCTGGAGCAGGTCATTGACCTCTTGAAAGAGCAAATCCGCACACGCCACATACTCCGCCTGCAGCGGGGCGTATGTTCTATCGACGCCGGTTTTATCTGGTCCGACCTGCTTACCAATCTGGAGAGGACTGCCGACCACTGTTCCAATATTGCCGGATGCGTCATTGATATGATGCACAACAACATGAACCTTCATGAATCCCTGCGCAATTTCAGGAATGACAGCGAGGACTTCAAGCAGCAGTTTAAAACCTACTCCGGTAAGTATAAGCTTACCACCCTAATTCCATAAGCCAGTTATTCAAAAGCCTCTCCCTGTCTTTTTCCTGCATTTCTTCCGAGGGGCTTTTATACTCTCCCTTTATATTGCCGTCTACAATATAAAGTACCCTGGAGCATTTTGCCGCCACCTTGGCATCATGTGTTACCATCATAATGGTGGTGCCTTCTTTATTCAATTTTACCAGTTCCTCCATCACTTCGTTGGAAGCGGTTCTGTTCAGCGCACCTGTAGGCTCGTCGGCAAACAAAACCTTGGGTCTGTTAATCATGCTTCTGCAGATACACGCCCTTTGCAGCTGGCCGCCGGAAACTTCGTTGATATCATTGTCCGCCACTCCGATGATGCCAAGCTTACGCATCAATTCTTCGCCCCTCTTTGTTTTGTCTTTTCTGGATTCTTTCGTTTTTTTGCTTTCCACGGCAGGAAGCACGATATTGTCCAGAATGGTCAGGTGCTTCATCATATACATCTGCTGAAAAATAAAACCCATTTCATCCAGGCGTATCGCCGCAAGCTCATTACCGCTTATTTTTGTAATATCCCTGCCGTCAAACAGCACTCTTCCACCGGTGGCGCCGTCCATACCGGAAACCGTATAGAGAAGGGTGGATTTGCCTGAGCCGGAAGGTCCCATAATTGCCACCATCTCCCCTTTTTCCACAGTAAAATTTACATTCTTTAATATATTATTCTGCCTCTTATTGACTACATACGTCTTGCAAAGGTCTTTTACTTCCAACATAACCGCCATTTTCCATTCCTCCGATTTTTGATTCTCATTTTTCCTTATTCTATATTTGCCGTATCGCTGCTCTTAATAGTCCTTGTATACAGTGCCGTCACCCATGACACCAATACCGTCGCCAATAAAACAGCGCCCGGATACAAGAAAAATACCTGTATAAAATCAATATGGTAATTGAAATCCGTTGCGCCCATCATCCCGAAAACCGGTGTAATGCACAGTTTTGTCATGGAAAGGGACAATACTGCTGCAAGGATTACCGCTGCCAGGGCCGCCAGCCCCATACGGTATACATGCCATCTGATAACCGCGCTGTCTTTAAAACCTATTGCCTTCAAAATGGCAATCTGGCTTTTTTCATCCGCAATAAAACTTCTCTCCATCAAAACGGTAACCAGTAAAACCACTACCATGGTAATACCCAGAAGCAGAAGTCGTACGCTTTCCAGCGTGTCCAAAACCGGTATACAGTCAATACAATATTCCGTTGCATTCATCACCTTATCGTTATGATACAAATCCTTGACCTTCTCTTTTCGGAGTTCAATTTCTTTTACAGACGGTGCATCCGTAAAATTTATCTGATACGAAAGGGCGCTGGAAATATACCTGAAATCCGTTGGTGCATCCTCATGAAGCCGAATCAGCTCCCCCATTTGGTTCATTGTCTGGAAGAATCCGGTTACCATGCATTCCAAATCCTCCCCACCATAGTGGACCGTCATGGTATCCCCGATTGCCGCACCCGTAATTTCCGCAATCTGCGGCGTGATGGCAATCTCATATTTGTTTTCGGGAGCTGCCCCTTCGGTATACATGTAATCAGAATCCGTTGTCCTAAGTCCCTGCTGGCAGGTGAACACATACGCATTCCCCTCAAAGGTAACCGGATACTTGTACTGGACTTCTATACAAATCTCTGCCGGCATTCCTTCCCCGGTCAGCACCTTTCCCATATCCTCCAGCTGTTTTTCCACATCCTTTTTGGAACCTCCGCTAATAAAACTCATGACATCCGAAACATTTGTCATATACAGATGGCTTTCTGTACCAAAGGTGTGAATCAGGCTGGGGCTTTTGATGGTGGTAATGGTATTGACCAGCAGCAAGGCAAACAAGGTGCATATGCTGAAGGAAATGATAATTGTAATAAATCTTTTCGGGTTGCTCAAAATATCATTACAGGCCATAAAAAGCGCATTGCCCGCAGGAAACCTGCAAAGCCTTAATGCACTTTTATTTTTATACCGCTCCCCCGTCTGCCCGCTGCGGATGGCATCCACGGGCGAGAACTTTTTCACCTTACCGGTGCAAAGGTAAGCAAACAGAACAATCACAAGCACTACCAGAAAAGCGCCAAAAAAATTAAACAACACCTCATTATCATTTCCAAGCACCATTTTTTCACTGACGACATGTAACAGAAGCCTGCCAAAAGGAATACTTGCAAAGAGCCCCAGACATGCCCCTGTGAGGGCCATCATCAGATATTTTGTAATATACAGCCTTCTTATTTTTCCGTTGGAAAGGCCAATTGCTTTCATAACGCCGATTTCCCGAAACTCTTCCGCAATGGTAAAGGTGATGGAAAACTTCAATACCACAAAGGACACAATTATCAGGCAGATGCTTAAAATCAACATCAGGAAGGCAACTATCATGTCCATCACATAACACATTTTAATCAGGGAACGGCTGCCTTCAAACGCAACGTTGGAAACTTTCGTCATGGCAGAAGACATTGCCCCTATATCATCCGTGTCAATATAACAGACTTCTCCCCTGTAATGCTGATATATCTCTTCATTATCCAGCAATACCCGCATATCTTCATCACTTAAGATAAAACGTGTGTTTCCCATAAAATCGGAGCCCAAAAGTGCATCCTTTGCCGTCCCGTCAATAATAAATGACATTTTCACGCCGCTGTGGTTCAGACATACGGTATCCCCTTCTTTTAGGCCGTTTACTTCCATAAAATTGCCCGACACATAGACATGTCCCTGTTCCACATCTGTCACCGGCCGGTTTTCTTTATCAAAAAAAGTAATTTTAGACTCCTTTATGGACTGGACCAAAATATTGTTTTTACTCTCCAGCGCCAGACCGTCCTCGGTCGTGACATCCTCCTGTGAGCCGTAAACCACGCACTCCAGACGATAATCCAGAACTGCCGGCTCAGTCTTTAACATCTCATCAAGAGCGCCGACCGAATTATCACCCATGGTAACAATAACAAAGTCGCCAACGCCTGCCCTATCCAGATAATAATCCGTGCCGTTCATAACGGTAACGACATTATTGATGCCGCTTGCCACAAACATGGTTGCCAGTACAATAAACAGAAAGAGAATCATGTTCATTGTCTTTTTTCTCTTTAAATCTCTTTTCAAAATCCTAAGAAACATTTACTTTCTCCTTTCCCTTGCTTATGAAACCATCATAACGGGAAAATTATTAAATAATCCTTAAATGTAAATTTTGAAAACTATGCTTTTCTGACTACCACTGTAACGCAAAATATTCCCTTCTTCACCTGAGCATATATTTCACCGTCCATTTTATGCATCAGGCTTTTACAGATATATAGTCCCAGACCATTGCCTTTTATGCCGTGGCTGTTGCTTCCCCTGTAAAAAGAATCAAAGAGATTCGGCAGTTCTTCCACCTGCAGGCTGCAGCCGGAATTTTCAATTTGGATAAGCTTGCAGTCCTCTTCTTCCCCACAGCGGATTTTGATAAAATCGCCGTCCCCGTACTTCACTGCATTTTCCATTATGTTCTGCAACACCTCAATCAGTCGGTTTTTATCCCCTTTCAACAGGCAGTCCGAAAACCTCTCCACATCCATCCGGGTATGGATGACGGACAATTTATCCCTGTAATAATCTTCCGTCGTCCTTATCACCTCTGATAAATAAAATTCTCCCGAAAAAACTTCCAGATTCAGGAAGTCTTCCCTGGAAGCCGTCACAATTTCATCCACGTATTTTTTGATTTCCCTAACATTTCTCGTGATTCCCGAAAGCGCTTCATCCCTTTTTTCCTGTGTTTCATACAATCCCCCCGACAGCGCCCTTGCATACAAATCTATGGAAGAAAGGGGCGTTTTAATATCATGGGATAAAGACAGAATCAATGTCTTTCTTTCCCTCTGAAATTCAAGCTCTTTTTCTTTATTATCCTCCAGTTTTTCACGAAGCATGTCCATTCCCCAAAGAAATCTGCCAAACAATTTGCTTTTCTCTTCTTTTACGGGTGCGGACAAATTCCCCTTTGCCAGCTCGTAAGAAAGGCTGCTCATGGCATGAAAGGGCTTTAAAACCTTTTTATGTACATAAAAAAGTACGATGCCCGTTATAAACATCATTACAAACAACGTGGCGTTTATACAGAAAAGTCCGTAAAAATCACGCTCCGTACGGTATTCTATCCGGTAAAGGACGCCGTTCACCTCTTTTACCACATAATCATTGTTACAGGCCTCCCCGGCATCAAACCTGCTGATGCGGACAATGCTTTCATAAGCTGATAAATCCATGTCCGCCAATTCATCCTCCGGGAAAGCATGCTTTTCAAGTTCCATGGCAGCACGGTTTGCTTCCACGCGGTACATCCTGCCGCCCTCACTTCTCTCACCGGCTATATACAGCCCGTTACAGGCAAGCGCCAGAAGAATTTCCAATATCAAAACTACACTGACAAAGCTTCTATATTTATTCAAATCTGTATCCCACTCCCCACTCCGTAATGATATGTACCGGTTTCCTCGGCTCTTCTTCCATTTTTTCCCTGAGCCATTTGATATGAACCGTTAATGTCTGCAGCTCCGAATCACTGTCGCTTCCCCATATGGAGTTAAAAAGATATTCCTTTTTCAGCGTGATATTTTTATTCTCCATCAATAACTTTAACAGCGCAGATTCCTTTTCCGTCAAATTTACTTTGTTGTCATTCACATATAAAATATGTCTGATGGTATTCAACCTGATATTTCCTTCCACGATTTCTTCCAAACCATATTTCCGCTTAAATATTCCCCTGATTTTGGCAAGCAAAATGTCTATATCATACGGTTTTTCAATATAGTCATCCGCCCCGAGGTTTAGGCCTTTCAGCTTGTCATGCTTCTCTGTCCTTGCACTGGCAATTAAAATATGGGTATTGGATTTCTCCCTGATTCCAAAACATACTGCAAATCCATCCATGCCGGGAAGCATGATATCGAGCAGTAAAAGCTTGGCGCCGTATTTTTCATACAGCTCCATCGCTTTTTCCCCTGTGTCCGCAGTCTCCACCACATAATTTTCCTTTCTCAGAAAATCACACAGCAGGGTGGCAATTTCCTTATTATCTTCCACAATCAAAATATCTAACATAAAATCCCCCCTCTAATCTGCTTTTAATTCCACCAAAATGATTTCCGGACGGTTGTTGATGCGGAAAGGTATAATGCTGTTTCCAAGCCCGCGGCTGACCACCATGCTTGTGTTTCCATCCCTGTAAAGTCCTGCATCATATTTGGGGAAAAGCCCCTGGTCGGGAGCCATCAGCCCTCCGATAAACGGCAGGCGGAATTGACCACCGTGCGCATGGCCGCTGAAAACCAAATCAGCACCGCCCTCTGCATATTCTTCAAAGAAGTCCGGTCTGTGTGCAAGCAAAATAACATATCGTTCTTCTTTGTCCGTCAGCCGGCTTAACCTGGATGCGGCCATGGAAGCAGGGTCTGAAAGCCCCACAACGGTAATTTCTTCTCCATGGTATGCAACCGTGACGGCATCGTTTGCAAGCACCGTCACCCCGGCCGTTTCAAGTCCTTCCATAAGCTGCTCATACTGCTGCTGCGGCAGTGCGGTTTCGTGATTGCCCGTCACATAATAAACCGGTGCAATCGTCACGGCGCCCTTTGCAAAACCCAGTGCAGCCGCAGCAACACATCGAACAGCCAAAGTCTTTTTCATGTTATCTTTTTTCATCTCCACCAACCTCACACACTGTCTGCCGCCTCCATATTTGTCTGGGTGCGGTACATCTGCGCATATTGCCCGTTTCGCTCCATCAGTTCCTCATGGCTGCCCTGTTCAGCAATCCTCCCGTCCGCAAGCACGATAATCAAATCGGAATCCCGGATTGTGGAAAGCCGGTGGGCAATGATAATGGAGGTTCTGTCCTTACAGATTTTCAGCATGGCGCGGCGTATCTTTTGCTCGGTAACGGTGTCCACAGAGCTGGTTGCCTCGTCCAGAATCAGTATCGGGGCATCGGCAAGCACTGCCCGCGCAATCGTTAAAAGCTGCCGTTCCCCCTGGGAAAGTTCCATGCCGCCAAAATTTAGAACCGTATTGTATCCTTTCGGAAGCCGTTCTATGAAGCTGTCCGCACCCGCCGTTTCCGCTGCCCTTCGCACAACCTCCATGCAGGCCCCGGGATGTCCGTAAGAAATATTCTCCCGTATGCTTGCCGCAAACAACGCCGTGTCCTGCAAAACCACACCAAATGCATTCCGTAAATCCTGCATGCGGTAATCCCGAAGGTCACATCCGTCCAAAAGGATACTGCCCGACGAAACATCATAAAATCTCGTTAAAAGGTTGATAATCGTCGTCTTTCCCGAGCCTGTTTCGCCTACAATGGCAACCTGTGTTCCAGCCGGAATACGTAGGGAAATATCTTTCAGAACAGGTTTATCCATATCATATCCAAACGTCACATGGCAAAATTCAATGTCTCCCCGTGGAAATGACAGCTGCAGAGCCCCCTCCTTATCGGGCGGCTCCGGCCGTTCATCCAGTATTTCAAATACACGCTCCGCTCCGGCAACCGCTGTCTGAAAATTATTATATATATTGGCTATCTCCACAAAAGGTCGGGTGAACTGGCGCACATAAAGCAGAAAACTGGTGACAAGCCCGATATCTGTAATCCTTCCGTTCACAAACAAAATACCGCTCAGAACGGAAATTGCCACATATAAAAGGTTGTTTACCACATTCATGAGCGGCATCAGATATCCCGAACAAATCAGTGCTTTTACGGATACACTGCAAAGCGCCTCATTTTTTTTCTCAAATTCGCTCTCCATCTCCTCTTCCCTGCCGAATGCCTTAATCAGGGACAGACCCGAAATACTTTCCTCCACCTGCCCGTTCAAGGCTCCAAGGTTTTTCTGCTGTTTTGCAAAAAGCTTACTGGTCCGTTTTGTTATCGTTTTCGTCAACAGAAAAATAACTCCCACACCAAACAATGACACAATTGTCAAAAACCGGCTAAGACACAGCATCATCACAAATATTCCGGTTATGGTAAAGCCATACGTCAAAAGAAGCGTAAGGGAATTGGAAATGGTTGTGCTGATATTATCCACATCATTTGTAAGGCGGCTCATCAGCTCGCCATGCCGGTGGCGGTCAAAAAAAGACAGGGGCAACGTCTTCATATGACCGAACAGCGTTCTCCGTATATGATGTATCACACGCTGTCCGATAAATGCCATAAAAAATGCCTGTAAAAACTTAATTAACCAGTCACCGGCATAAAGGCCGAAAAGACAGGCCAAAACCGTTAAAAGCGCGTCACCGCTGCTGACGGCAGCCACTGCTTTTCCCGTCACATAGGGCGACAGGATGGAAGCGGCGGAGGCAAGGGCGGATAGCAGTAATATCCATCCCAGGCCTTTTCTCCTGCCCTTAGTCAACTGCCAAAGCCTTGCAAGCGTCCCTTTCATATTCTTTGGCTTCAACACAACCCCGCCGCGCCCGGGACGGGATATGCCGTTTAGGTTTGCGGGTGGTATGCCCCCGTTCTTTTCAGCCATGGTCTGCCTCCTCTCCCGCCCCAATCTGGGACTGAAAAATTTCCCGGTAAGCGCTGCAGGTCTCCATCAACTCCTCGTGGGAACCATATCCCTGCACGCGTCCGTTGTCCAGACACAAAATGGTATCGGCCCGCATCACCGTAGAAATGCGCTGGCTCACCAACAGCACTGTCATGTTGTCCGTCATTTTCTTAAGTCCGGTCAGCACCTTTGCTTCGGTCTGTGCATCCAGCGCGCTGGTGCAGTCATCGAGAATCAGGATGCGGGGCCTGCGCACCAGCGCCCTCGCAATGGAGAGCCGCTGTTTCTGCCCGCCGGAAAGATTCACTCCTCCCTGTCCGAGAAGGGTATCATACCCCTTACTGCTCTTTTCAATAAATTCCTCCGCACAGGCAATCCCTGCCGCCATCCGCAGTTCATCATCCGCAGCATCGGCACGCCCCCACCGCAGGTTTTCCCTGATAGTGCCGGAAAACAACAGCGCTTTCTGGGGAACCACTGCGATGGATGAGCGCAAATGTGCTGCATCAATCTGCTCAATATCACATCCGTCAATCCGTATCTTCCCTTTTGTGGCATCATAAAAACGCGGAACCAGATTGACAAAGGTTGTCTTTCCGGAACCGGTTGCGCCTATGATACCGATTGTTTCCCCTGCATGAATATGCAAATCCATGTCATGGAGCGCTTCCTTTCCCGCTCCCGCATAAGCAAAGGATACTCCCTCAAAAAGTATATCTCCCATAATTTGCGGCATAAGGGGATTTGCCGCAAACTTCTGCGACGGTTTTTCGTCAAGCACTTCCTGAATCCTTTCCGCGGATGCGGTAGCCCTGACCGCCGTATTTAATGTATTTGAAATCATATTTACGGCAAAAAGCACCTGCGTCATATAGTTGACAGAAGCCATAAGCCTTCCTATTTCCCCATTTTGCCCGCTCCCGTAAATCCACAAAAGAAGCACGATGCCGAAATTAACCGTCAGATTAATCAATGGCGAAAACACCGCCATAATCCGAAGCGCGGCTGTATTGGCGCCTGCAAGCGCAAGGGAAACCTCCTCAAACTTTTCCGCCTCCTCTTCCTGTGCGCCAAAAGCCTTCACCACACGCACCGATGAAAGAAATTCCCTGGACACACCGTTTAACCTGTCTATCCTTTTCTGCACTGTCCCGAAACGCGGATACCCAATCCGCATATTGGCCAGAATCAGTAATGCCACTACAAAAATAATGGCTGCCATAACCGGCGCCTGCCCCGGCGTCTGTACCATAATCAAAATAATTGCCCCGATACAGGTTACCGGTGCCTTTACCATAATCCGCATAATGCCATTGATAAATTCCTGTACCTGTGCCACATCATTGGTGATACGGGTAATGATGGAATCCGGCCGCAGGCGGTCTATGTTTTCCATGGACATCCGCCCCACATTGCGGTACATATCCCTGCGCATCTCCTTCCCAATGGTCTGGGACACACGACTGGCAAAGCGGTTGCGCATAACCGCACAAACCGCCCCCGTAGCTGCAATCCCCAGCATGACTATCCCAAAGAAAAGTATCTGTCTGACACTCGCATTTTTAATTCCCTCATCCACGATTGCAGACATCAATGCAGGCTGCAAAAGGTCCGCCATCGCCTCCATTATCAGAAAAGAAGTAGAAAGCAGAAAAATTCCCAAATGCTTTTTTAAGTATTGAAAAATCAGTTTCATATTACTCCCATACCTCCCCGATTCGTCCTCAGAATAATAATATTCTAACATACAAAAAATAAAACGGCAAAAGAAAAGCGTAGCAGCCATTAAACTGCTACGCCTAAAACCTGTCCTTAATTATAAAGGTCAGACTTTTCATTTACATAATTTTGTGCCCTGCTCTGGATAATCTCGCAGACCTCCTCTATCGGCTTCATACCTTCAAAATAATCTGATGCCTCTTCCTGTACGATGGCAAGCAGTCCCTGCTGCATCCCCGCATCCCCGGTATTTCCTATTCGCCCCAGCAATTCTTTATAATATTCCGTCTCCTGTTCAGTCATTGCATAATATTTCACTGTAATGTCATCGATTTTCCAGCTTACTTTACTTCTTTCCTGAAGGTTCCCCTCTTCATCCATCTCATATTCCACTTCCATCTGTTTTTCACACAGCATATCAATGACACTTTTTTTGATTGGAATTCCCTGGGCGCCGCTTAACCCCAATTCCTCCTGCTGGTCCTCCTCCAAAAGAAAACAGATAAACTGCCATGCACCTTCTTTGTTTTCGGCCTGCTTATTCATCGACAATACCGACACACAGGGAAGCGCCATCAGCCCGCTGTCTGCGTCGGCAGGATATCCAATCATACGCACAGCATCCCCAAACAAAAATTCATAATACTGAACATCTGCCGCAGACAAAAGGGCTCCTTCCATAAACAGAATTTCTCCATTTCTAATCTGTTCGATATCTGCCTGTTTATCCTCTTCACCAAAACGTGCTGCAAATTCCAGAATCTGCATAAAGGAATCATCTTCAAAATGACATTCCCCTGTTTCCTTATCCACAAAACTGTCTATATTTAACCGGCAGAGAACATCAAGCATCTTCTTTCTGCTAAATCCGGGCAGTGATTTTGTGTCTCCGTAATAGTCATTGTAAAGGGAAGTCAGCCCCTCCATGTTTACTACTGTCTTGTCTCCGATTTCTGATTCTTTTGCCACAAGCCCATACAATCCGAAGGTAGGCATAATGGCATAAAGCGCCTGATTCCTGTCATATACCGAAAGCGCCCCTTCCAGAAAATCTTCCCTGTCTATTTTTGTTTCTTTCTCCATATAAGGACTCAGGTCCTCAAATGCTCCCGCTTCAATCAGTTCACAGCGCTCTTCCTCAGAAAATCCTGCTCCCACATCAATTATATCCGTAGCATTGCCTGCAAGAATATCCATACGGATAAGGTCCTTTACCTCCCCCAAATCCATACCGTCTTCCCCATATTGCTTTAACTCAATGCGGTACTGTTGATTCAGTTTATTAAACCTGACAATCTGGGATAAAAGCAGGGAGTTGGGATACACACAGCCATATGTAATAATTGTTTTTTCCGAAATATTCTCCTTTGGCGTTTTGGTTAAGAGCGCCACCTCACATTCTCCCTGTAAACTATACTGCGCGGAAAATGCTGCAATCCTGCCGTCACCCAACATAATAAAGCTTTGCAGGTTGGTGCTGTTTATGTCACAATCCGTCCAGTTTAAAAGCTTATCCGGCGCTTCATCCTTCACATCACAGGCATAAAGCGTATCGCCCTGGGTGTATAACAGTTCCGTTTCCTGTCCCGCGGTATATATACCCTGTCTGAATTCTATTTTGCCGGCAAGACTCTTTACCATGAAATTTTCTTCGTTAATTTCAACCATCGTGCCATTCGACAGCCTCGCCAGTAAACGGTTCTCTTCTTTCGCAGGGAGAATATCTTCTATGCTGGCTTCCATCTCCAGTGTCTGAAGCAATGTTCCTTCTGCACTGACAATATACAGCTTCTTTTTATCACTGATATAATAATTCCCCCGGGCATCCCCGGTCAGGCAGTCTGCCTCAAAACCGGGAATATCCATAAAAATCCCTGTTATGTCAAGGCTTTGCAGATTACTTCCGTCAGCAGATATCTTCTTTAACTCCAATACCTCCAGCCTTTCGTCATATTGGCTGCATACCAGCAGCAGATTGCCGCCCCGGTCATGTCCCATGCTGCTTATCCATGCCTCTTCCGCAATACCCAAATCCATTTCTTTTGGCTCTTTCTGTCCTGCCTCCAGTAAAAATAACTGCCCGTTTATACCCTTGCCGCTTACGGCAAAATAAACCGAGCCGTCTTCATTAAATACCGACAAATACGGACTGCTTTCTCCCATTTGAAAAATACGGTATTCCGCCACATAAACCTCATTGTCATTTTCTTCCGCAGGCGCTTCTTTCTGTCCGCATCCTGCAAATAAAAAAATACTAAATAAGAAACAGATAAATATTGAAAAACCTGTTTTTCTCCCCATATGCCGCTCCTCTCTTTGTTTGATTACCTTCTTCTTTTATATTACATGATAATCCTGCAAAAAGCTATAGTAATTTAACCGATATGTACCGCAGTTCTTTTGCATCGCTTCCGGTTGCTGCTTCAAATTCCCAGATGGAAACCTCCGTTATTTTTTTCATACCCATGGAAATGAAATACCCTAAACGCCTTTTTTAATCATTATAATATTGTAAATTCCATATGGTATCAGGGATAAGATTCCGATAAGGCAGCTAAGCATAAATGTTATCGGAAAACATATGCATAGAAGTATTTTTGTGACTGTTTTTTGACGCTGAAATAAACGGGTAAAAAACAGAATGCCCGAAACCAACCCTCCCAGCAGCAGGCCGCCTACTAAACCATATATCAAGAAGACTGTCGCAGTATTCCATGGAATATGCAGCAACTCTCTGTTAGCCGCCGCCATTTCCCCATATATCAAGAATCCCACAACCCAAAATACACTTGTAAATAATGCGTACTTTTTTCTTTTCTCCATTTCCATAAAAACCTCCCCAAATCATTTTGAACGCGTATTTGGCCTACCCTGTTATATAGAGACGCCTTTATCCGCCATGCCATTCTTCAATGTCCCGGCTATTATTTCCATCCGGTACAAGGTATCTTCATCACATTTGCTTTTCCATCCATCCACTACTATATCCAATAGAAAATAAGCCCTGCCCGGTCCTATAATCTTAGGGGTCATAAAATGGGTAGGAAACAGCCATTCGTATGCACACATTTCACATGCTTTTTCCCCGATGAAGGCGGCAGTTTTTACCAGTAATTCCTTGACCTCGTCATAAGGTAAATCCACGCTGTCCAAAAGCAGTTTTTTAATCCTGTCAAACCAATCGTCTATGTCTTTTGTCTGCTCTGGCACCGTTTTAAGGGAAAACTCTTCTGCAAAAGCAGCCGCCAGTTTCTTATGCTTGTGAAACAGTCTTTTTGCCATTGCTTTTGTCGGTATTATCTCTTCTTCATGGCTCATTTTTTCCAGTAAATCAAACCCGTGCTCAACTATGTGGCCGGTAAGCAGACGCAGTCTTTCTTTATACTTTTCCTCATCCAGATATGTTAACCAGCCGCCGGTTCCATACTTCTTCAATTCTTCAAGGTCCTGGTCCATTTCATATCCAAACACATCCGTATGGAAATGGACCGTCAAATCTTTACCAAAACTGCTTTCGTGTATATTGACATATTGTTTTACTGTTTGATTTTCAGGGTCGTAATACCTTTTTATCCCCTGTAATTCCCGGATAAATATCCGGCATGTCCCGTCTGTCTTCAGATAAGTAAAACCATATTCCTTTAATCTTTCACCTACTATTTCTTTGATGATTTTTGTTTTTTGCATTTACTTTTTTCCTTTCGATATTCTTTCATTCAAAACATTATGGTTTATTATCAACTCCGACTGCTTCTCCATCCTCAAATTCTATTGCATTCTCACAAGTTATAAAAATTTTTCCGTTTTCTGCAATCACTTCTCCCGCTGCAACTTTTTTTCCATTTCCATAATCTCGTTGGTTGCATGCCGATTTTCTTTTTCAAGGCATTTCCTCCCTCACAAATTATTCTTCTTTTAGAATCTGACTTTCTCCGTCTTCGTCAACCAGCACAATCAGTTCCAAACCTTCGCAAACTCCCGGATATGTAAAGTAAAATACAACTGCTCTGTTTTTCTCCACAAAATATACAGGACTTAAAAACCCACTCCCAATCCAAGTATCAGGCTCCCCCAGCTTATCACTGATTTCATATATTGAACTGCCCCATGCAATATCCTCAATCTCTTCCATGGTAATTTTTCTTCCCGACGCATCATATGTAACATCAAATCCTTCCACCCTCATCGTTAAAAGCTTTTTCTCGTCTCCCGGGAAAAAATTGTCAACAAACGTAAACAAAATTACCACGACCGACAATATTGCAAAGACAATCAATACTGCTAAACCGTTTGCTTTTATGGAATACCCCTTTCTTTTCCTTACGAAATACAGCAGTAAAATAGCAAGCAGAAAAATTATCAGCATTTTACAGTCATTTAACATGAAATCACGCAATCCCCAGTTTTTAAATGTCCGATAATTCGGGTCAGCCGGGTCATCATAAGCTATATAGGGAATAAATAAATTGTATACCGCAACAAAGGAATACATAATGGTACAGGGGATTATCCACCAGCATTTTACTGTTTTCTTTCTGATTTTCATAACAATTGCCGCCATACCTGCTAACACAGAAAGCAGTAACAATCCTATAAAAATATAAATCATAACATACGCATAGGTATCAATACTCATAAAAGCTCTCCGTATCCCATCCTCAAATTTTATTGCCGTCCGATTTCCCGTTTCGTCATAAAACCTTTCGGATACATCCAGTCAGGCAATATGGTATCCCTTAAAACCGGATATACAGGATACCATTCCAGTATTTCATATGACGCTATCTCATTTTCAAAAGCATCATGCATCACTGTTCCTCTGTATTCCACTTTGCATAAAAATGTATTGACATAGTCTTTGTCATACAAGTCCATTAAAGGCAATGCATCTCCATTCGTTAACTCGATGTCTTTATACGCTTCCGCCAAAAAATACCCGCTTTCATCTCCCACCTGTACCCATCCGGTCCCTGTATAATGCGCTTCCTGCACCAGTATATACGGCTCATAATCTTTACATTCACTAATCCTTACCGCATATTTTTCAGGAATCCAATTGACTTTTATAAAGAATGCTATTATAAGAATACATACAAATCCTGCTATTATCGCCCATACTTTTTTCAACCTTATACCTCCTGCCCGCATCCATACAAAAGCTTCCCTAAAAATAACAGGGAAACATAAATCCATCCGCTGTTCCAAAAGAAGACCAAACAGTACTCCAGCTTACCAATTTCCATTGACCATTCTCATCATAAAATATGAAGATAGAAGCAGAACTGTGATTCTCTTCCACATAAAGCACAACGGCATATTCCTGAGTCAGATTACTCAGTTCCTTTTTTAATCCGGTGTTGCCTAAATAATAAATATCTGCTTTTTTGTCCCGGTATTGAAACACCTTCAAATACTCTATATCACTGTAAAACCCGTTTTCGCTGTATAACTCACAAAACTCGGAACCATATTCTTTGGTTAGATGATGCACCATAACATAAGGTTTCAAAAGAAATAACAGAAGCAATATCGTGATAACCCCCAAAAACACCAAGAATTTCTTTTTCAAAACAAAACCTCCCGTCCATTGAACCGATAGCCAACCGTGCTTCATATAAGGAATACCCCGTAACTCCCCGAAAAGATGCATCTTTTCTGTTTTTTTACATAAAAAAGGCATCCGTCTTTGGATGCCTTTTGCATACTTTATTTTTTTTTAACCTAAATCAGCCGCCCGTTCTCCATCCGTATCACCCTGTCCGCATAGGAAGCCAGTTTTTCATTATGGGTCACCATGGCTAAAGTTGCGCCTTCTTTTCTCACCGCTTCAATAAGACATGCCATCACCTGTTCTCCGGTGTCCTTATCCAGATTGCCTGTCGGCTCGTCGGCAAAAATAACCTTCGGGTGATTGATTAACGCCCTGACAATCGCTGTCCGCTGCTGCTGCCCGCCGGAAAGCTGATTTGGAAATTTGTCAAGCTGTTCCTTGATACCAAGGCTTTCGCTCAGTTTTTCCACGTCCTTCCTCTGTATTTTCCTGTTATCGAGAAGAAGCGGCGCAATCATGTTCTCATAAACGGTCAAAAGCGGCAGCAAATGATACGCCTGAAAAATAAATCCGAATTTCTGCCTGCGCATCTTTGACATCTCAGTATCTTTAAAATTCGTATACGGTTTTCCCTCCAGACAGATTTCCCCGGATGTCAGCACATCCAGTCCGCCCATCACATTCAACAGTGTACTCTTTCCGGAACCGCTTTCTCCCAAAATAACAACCACTTCCCCCTGATGCAGCGCAAGACTGAGATGGTCCAGCGCCCGCACCGTAACTTCTCCCGTCGTATATTCCTTGACCGCATCCTTCAACTCAATTAAACTCATCATGATTCCTCCCTGATATCCGCAATTATCTGATTTGTATCCCTGAATTTCAGCCCGGACATAACCAGAAGGTACACCGAAAATACAGAAACAATACCAACACCCAGATATCCTCCAACAATACCTGCCATATTCCTGTTTCCAATTATATCGCACAAATACCATTGTATCGGAAACGAAAGGAGGACTGCTATGCCGCAGGAAGTAAAAAGCAGTAACAATATTTCAATGCGGAGCGTTCTTTTCAACTGTCCCAGAGGCATTCCCAGCGCCCGCCATATTCCGTACTCTTTTCGTCTCAAAACCAGATTTGCCTTCATCATAATCATCATGTTCAAGATGGCTGCCGTCAACGTCGCTATGACAATCAGCGCGGCAATATAAAGGATACTCAGTGCATTTCTGATAACCGGCTCCATACCAACCTCATAAGACCCGCCTAACGCATATGCATTGTCCGCAAAAATACCGGCAATAGTATCGTACACCTCCTCGTTGGAATCAGAATCACATCGTACCATCAAATCCACATAGCTGTATTCTGCATAAACCTCCGAGGCACATTTTTCAGTCATAACAAGGACAAGCGGCTCACCGCCCATCCCCTTGCATTCCGGCCTGTAATCCACGCACAGTACGGTATCAACGTTTATGACGCCTTCTCTCCCGTCTTTAAATCCATACGCAACGGCACCTGTCTCCTCTATCTTCGCAAGGACTTTTTGGTCTTCCTGTCCATATGCTCCCGTAATCACACAAACAGAATCCACTCCCTCTTCCCAAAGCGCTGACTTTCCATTTTCCTCCAACAGCCACCGAAACAAATCATCATTATAAATAATATTTGGAATCCTGTTCCCGTTTGTGTCAAGCATCACTTCTTCTTTATCAAGACTTATGCCGATTGCATAACATTTTTCCACGCCTTTTACGTTCTTTACTTCTTCTATTTCCGAAAAAGCTATCCTTGCGGGAGAAATCCCCTCCATGGCATCCATGATGCCGGTAACGGGCACATAAACTTCATAATCCGAAAAATCCGCTTTTTTATCCTTCTCCGGCAGTTTTACGGAACCAAAGGTATTTACAATCAACATGAGTATCATCATGGAAAAAATCATGGAGAGCATCACAATTATACTTTTGCTTCGTTCCCTCCGGATATTCCTTCCTGCAAACTTTATGGCAGACCATTTCTCCATTGTCCGAACCTTTTTATTTGGGATGACTGCTCCGGTATACTTACTGGCTTCAACGGGCGTCAGCGCCACCATTTTATGTACGGACAACACAAATGCAAGGACCAATGAAGCAAGTACAACTGCTGCCGTCAGCAGATAACTGCTTAAGAGCTGCCTAATCATCACAGGCTCTCCGGTCAGATAGTACAAGATATTTTTAGCAAGCAGCTGGTTCACAATGTTTCCGAAAAGCATCCCGATACCATACCCTGTAATACAGTAAAAAAAGTTTTCAGCAAAGATAAGCAGTCCGGTTTGTTTATAATCCATGCCGATACAACGCAGCATTCCCAGTTCTCTCGTGTTTTCAACAATGGTAAGATGCATACTGTTAAAAATCAACAGAACCATGGCGACGGCAATCAATATCGCAAACACCTTTAATGCTATACCGATTTCCGACTGGGACCCATATTCCAGAATGTTTTCCTCTTTTGTATGATTCGTTCCGACGCTTTGACCGATTCGCCTTAAAATTTCTGCTTCCTCTTCCGAATTTTGTCCCGCCATTCCTTTTTGAATGGCGTCATAATAATTCATCCCATAAATTTCTGCCAAAAGCTCACGAGCTTTTGTTTCCAGAGCGTATACTGTTTCCACATCATAGGCATCCACATCCGAATCCGTCGTAACTATCAGATTATGCACCTCTTCTGCAGGCGATACCAGCCCGGTATCATAAAGGAACTCTAACGATACACACAAAAATCCCCTCGTCCAGTCGCTGCTCAACAAAACCGGGGTGTTTTCGATAATTCCCACAAGCCGGAAACGATAGACTTCCTCCTTTGAACCACAGGCAACCTTGATTTCGTCCCCAATCCGGTTTCCCAGAATGTCACAGACATATTGCTCCAAGACAATCTCATCCTGTGATTCACACCATCTTCCTTCGCAAAGCCGCAGCCCCGGCTCCTCCAGCCCTTCCTTTGTTCCCGCGCATACCTGAAACTCTATTTTCCGAAGCGTTTCCGGTCTCATTTGCATTTCACAATAATCACTGTAATAGATTCCGGACGCTTCTATCTCTTCTTTATCAAACTCTCCCTTTAGCCAGTCCGCCTGCTCCTTGGTCAATCCTTCCACATGAAAATCATATCTGTTCGTTCCCAATGCCTGCTCTTTATATTTATTGTTAATGCTGTCTCCCATCTGAATCATACAGAACATCATGGTAACCGAACAGGCAATCCCCATGATAATCACATAACTGCGTTTCAGATGCTGTTTGATGAGCATTTTTGCAAAAATAAGCATTGTGCCCTCCTAATTAATCCATTTTGATTTGCCGTAAATGCCGCAATGCAGGCAATACCGACAGCCGGCATAACCTTGTTGCTTTTCACCGTATCGGTGTCATTTTACGTTTTTCTATCCTGTACCCCAAAACTGCTATTTCTGTATGAAAAATCAACTCTGCCATCGGCACTATCTTTTCTGCGTCAGGGAAGAAAATCATATCCCAGTTCCACTGCCACATCTAAAACCGTTTTGCCGTCGTTGTTCTTTATCGTGATATCTGCACCTTCCTCAATCAGAAAATCATAATTATCAAACATTTCCGCACGTATGGCATAAAAAAGCGCAGTCTCTCCATTGGCATCCCGTGCATCCAGCAAATCTTTTAACGGTCTTGTTTCATTATGATAAAATTCCCGAAAATTATCTGTTTCCATCCATGCTGCCGCCTCATGTAAAACGGTACGCTCATACTCCGTATCCGTATAATGCCATTCTTCTACCCCATTTTCCCATAAATATATAATCGATAAAAATATACTTTTCTTGGTTTCCTCGCTGTATTCCTCAATTGAGTGGGGAATATACAAATATCCCGTATTGATATCCGCCCCATATTCAACCAGTAATCTTATCCTTTCATACATATCCCCGGAAAGACTATTACAAGCATAGCGGAGCGGATAATGGCCTTCATATCCCAAATCAATTCTGTTGGGGTCTGCCCCTTTTTCCAGAAGCGCTTTAATTATACTGATATCCGCATTGTGGGAAACTGCGTAATACAACGGATAACCTGTCATACTGGCACCCCCTGTAAATGTTCTGGCGACGCAATATGTCAGCATACACATTTCAAGCGTATTGACATCCGGCATTTTTTCAATGCACGCCAATGCTTTCTCTGTGTTACCCGCATCAATATATTGATAAAGCTTTGTTACCATATACTGCGAATAGGCATCGTATCCACTATACAAAAACAATCCGACAGCCAGTAATATACCCAATCGTATTGCTATCTTTTTCATTTTTTCTGACTCTCCTTCTAAGTTCGTGCCTATATTTTTGCAGTATCCTTTAAAACTTGGATAAAAGAACCACCGTTTCCACATTCGCCGTCCACGGAAACTGGTCCACTGCCACTGCCTTTTTAACCACATAACCGTTTCCCAGAAAGACCTCCAAATCCCGCGCGAGGCTTGTAGGCTTACAGGAAATGTAGACAATTTTGTCCACACCGTAGCCGATGATTTTGGGAAGGGCCTTGGGATGGATGCCGTCACGGGGCGGGTCTAAAATTATCATGTCCGGCTTTTCCGCGATATCATCCAAAACTTTCAATACGTCACCGGCAATAAACTCACAGTTGGAGAGATGATTTAACGATGCGTTCTTCCTTGCGGCATCGACTGCCTCCTCCACGATTTCCACGCCTATGACCTTACCGGCAACGGGCGCCATCAGTTGGGCAATGGTGCCGGTGCCGCTGTACAAATCGTAGACCACCTTATCCGGCCTGCCGTCTGCATTTTTCCCCAGTTCGCCCACATACTCCCTTACGGTGCTGTAAAGCACTTCCGCGCCGTGGGAATTGGTCTGGAAAAAGGAAAAGGCGGAAATTTTAAACTTCAGGTCCAAAAGTTCCTCAAAGAAAAAATCCTGTCCATACAGGATACGGGTATTATCGCTTTGCACTACATCCGCAAGGGAATCATTGGTGATATGTAAGAGTCCCGCAAGCTTTCCATCCCGAAAGGCAAGTTCTTTCATTGCAGTGCAAAATCCCTGCAATAAAGCTTCTGTTGCCGAATCTTCCTGCATACCTGCATTCGGACGCTGCGAAGTCGTAACCAGCCCGATAAGAATCTCTCCGGTTTTGGATGCCTTCCTGACCAGAAGGTGCCGCAGGTAACCCTCATGGGTCAGTCTGTGGTAAAAGCTGATATCTTTTTCCGCAAAATAGGTAAGGGCAGTCTGCAATATGCTCCTGTAATCTTCATCCACCAGTTTACAGTCCCCTACCGTTACAATATCATAAAAACTGCCCCTTTTATGCATTCCCAATGCAAGGGGACCGTCTTTTTCTTCATCTCCGAAAGAAAACTCCATTTTATTACGGTATCCGTATACCTGTGGGCTTTTCTTGATACCCTCCCACACATACGGCTCCTGCTTTCCGGAAAGCGCCCCATCCAACAGTTTCTTTACCTGCTCTTCTTTTATTTTCACCTGTTCCTCATAGGAAAGGGACAGATAAGTACAACCTCCGCACAACCCAAAATGGGAACACGGACTGCCTGCTTCCAAAGGTGACTTCTCCATCACCTCCAAAAGACGGCCCTCCGCCTTCCCTTTTCTCACTTTGTTGACACGGAAGGTTACTTTCTGTCCGGGCAGGCTGTTCTTTACCACACAGGTTTCTTCTCCCACGCGGACTATGCCCTTGTTGGGAAAATCAATCCTTTCGACAATTCCCTCATATACCTGACCTTTTTTCATGAAATCCTCCATGTATTATCCACTTTATGGATTACTTCTCCGGTGTATCCTCTTCAAAAACATCGTCCTCGTCGTCATCCTCAAATTCGTCGCCAAATTCGTCTTCAAACTCATCCTCAAAATCTTCCAGATAATCCGGTCTCAGATAACGGTATACTGCATATGCAATGGCGGCAACCGCTGCAACCGCACCGATAATGGCAAGCACCCAGAGCACTGCATTTCCTGATTTCTTTTCTTCTTCTTTCTCTTTTTTGTGTAACAAATCATTGAGTTTCAGTTCATTTGCTTTCACCATGTCAACCAAAGATTCCAGTTTGTTCATAAATAAACCCGCCTTTCTATACTTATCATAGTATGCCTCAATTTATAAATAGTATAGCATGATTGCATTTATTTTGCTACACTCTTTTCAATTTTGCAAAAGATGCGTACATATTTTTTTGACCAGCCTGGTCAAACATCACTGTAACCTTGAAATCCCGCGGCTCTTTCTTTACGGAAAGCACCGTGCCTTCTCCATACTTGATATGTTTTACACGGTCGCCTTCTTCATAATCCAAAGCTTGGGGCGCTTCCATTGTCCCTCCTTTGGAAATACCCGCCAGATTGTTCAGGGCTCCAATCCCCTGGGCAATAAATGGCTTTCTGGCAGGCGCTGTCGCTTTCGGCCTGATGATTGCTTTTGGCCTGAAGTCATATTCCTCCTGTTCTTTCCGGCTGTCCTGCCGCAGGGAAGGAACGGTATTATCCAAAAGTGCAACCGGAATCTCTTTTACAAACCGGCTGATGGGATTGTATTGCGTTTCTCCCCTCACCATACGCATTTTGGCGCATGTAATGCTCAATTCCTCTTTTGCCCTTGTAATGCCCACATAGGCCAGCCTCCGCTCTTCTTCCATCTCCGCCTTGTCGTCTGCCGTAATCGTCATATAACTGGGAAAGACGCCATCCTCCAGACCTGCCAGATACACATGGGAAAATTCCAGTCCCTTTGCACTGTGAAGCGTCATCAGAAGCACCCTGCTTCCGCCGTCACCCACGCTGTCTATATCCGCCACAAGCGCAACTTCCTCCAGAAAACCACTTAAAGAGGTTTCGTCATGGGTTTCTTCATAATCGGCAGCCTTGCTAATCAACTCATCAATATTGGCAATACGGTCCTCTGCATCCTCTTCCCCGGATTCTTCCAGTTCTTTCACATATCCCGTAATCTCCAGTACATCCTCTATCAGCTGTTTCACACCGTAAAACTCCAGCTTACTCCTGAAAGCCTGCATCATCGTAACAAACGGTTCTATTTTTGCGGCTGCCCTGCCAAGCGTTGCAATCCGGGTATACTCCCTCAGCGCGTCATAAAAACTGATATTTTTTTCTTCCGCATAATCCTGCACCTTATCAATACTTGCCTGTCCGATTCCCCTTCTTGGCACATTGATTATGCGCTTTACCGCTATATCATCCTGTCCGTTATCAATCGTTTTCAGATATGCCAGAACATCTTTTATTTCCCTTCTGGCATAAAAATTGACACCGCCAACCACATTATACGGAATATTTTCGGCAATCATGCGCTCTTCCAAAAGACGCGACTGGGCATTGGTCCTGTAAAGCACGGCACAATCCCCGTAAGATGCTTCTCCCCGCCTGACCTTGTGTGCAATCTCATCCGCTATATACTCCGCCTCCTCATAAGCGGAGTCAAACTGCCTGAAGTGTACCCTGCTGCCGCCTTCTTTTTCCGTCCAAAGCGCCTTGTCCATGCGTCCTGTATTGTTTTTTATCACGGCATTGGCGGCATCCAGAATGACCTGTGTGGAACGGTAATTCTGTTCCAGCTTTATAACCTTTGCCTCCGGATATACCTTTTCAAAGTCCAGGATATTATGGATATTGGCTCCCCTGAACTTGTATATGGACTGGTCATCATCCCCCACCACGCAGAGATTGCGGTACTTATCCGCAAGCAGCCGGATAAGTTCAAACTGCGCCGTGTTGGTATCCTGATACTCATCCACCATAATATATTTGAATCTCTCCTGATAAGAATGCAATACTTCAGCGTCCGCTTTAAAAAGCTCTATGGTTTTTACTATCAAATCATCAAAATCCAGCGCATTGTTTTTCTTTAAGGAATCCTGATACTCCTTATACACCATGGCAATTTTCTTTGCATGAAAATCCAGTCCCGCCTGCAGTTCATATTCAATCGGCGAAATCAATTCATCCTTCGCTGCAGAAATGGCGTTTAAAAGGCTTCTTTCCCTGTAAACTTTAGGGTCAAGCTCCAGCTTTTTCATGATGGCTTTCATCAAAGTCTTCTGGTCGTCCGTGTCATAGATGGTAAAATGATTGTCATAGCCAATCCTGTCTATATAACGCCTGAGAATCCTGACACAGGTGGAATGAAAAGTTGCAACCCATACCTGCTCTGCACCCATTCCTATCAGCCTGTCCACCCTTTCCCGCATCTCACCTGCTGCCTTATTGGTAAAGGTAATTGCCAGTATGTTCCACGGATTTACTCCCATTTCATCTATCAGATATGCCATCCTGTGTATTAATACCCTTGTTTTTCCGCTTCCTGCGCCCGCCAGTATCAGAACCGGTCCGTCTACAGTAAGCGCACCTTGTTTCTGCGGTTCATTTAATGTATCATAAATACTCATTTTGTTTATTAAACTCCTTCAAAAACTCTCTGAATGCAAAAATTGTCATAGGCTTTGCATAATAATATCCCTGCACCATGTCGCAATCTGCATTTTTCAATAAATCAAGCTGTTCTTTGGTTTCTACTCCTTCCGCAATGACCTTGTATCCCAATTCTTTCATCATTTTGATAAGGTATTTCACAAACACCGGCGCCTTGGAATCCCTTCGTGCATATTCCAAAAACTTTTTATCCAGCTTTATCACATCCGCTTCCACATTGGCCAGCACGTTCAGTGATGAATAGCCGCTGCCGAAATCATCTATGGAAATGGCAATCCCGTTTTGTTTCAATTTCTTCAGGTTGCCGGTCAGGGTGGATAAATCCAGCATAAAAACAGATTCCGTTATTTCTGCCTCCAGATATCCTGACGGAATATTTTTTTCCTGTAACCTACAGAATATTTGGTCCACAAAATCCGGCGCTTCATTGTGTCTTCTGGAAAAATTAACCGACACAGGCACTACCTGTTCCCCTGCGGACAACGCCTCCCTCAAATAGGATAACACCTGGTCCAGAACGGCAAAATCCACTTTCGTGATAAAACCGTTTTTTTCAAAAACCGGAATAAAACTGTCCGGATAAATCATGCTGCCATCCGCCTTCTGCCATCTGACTAACGCTTCCGCCCCCACCACCTTGCCGGTATGCAGGGAAATTTTCGGCTGAAGCCACGCCTGGAACTCTCCGTTTTTAAGCGCAGCCGTGCGATTTGCGGAAATAGATTTTTCTGCCTCGTTTTTCTCTTTGATTTCCTGATTGTATACAACCACTACTGTGCTTGTGGTCTGCTTTCCGTATTTCCTTGCAACATTCGCCCTGTCAATCGCATAGGACGGCATCTCCATCGCATCCATGGCACGGCTGAAACCGGACACCAGCACCAGATTGCTCTGACCATATTTCCGGTTTATCTTTTCACAGAATTTTCTGGTAGTTTCCAGATACGCCTTTCTTACCTCTTCTTCGTTTTCCCCTTCCAAAAGACCTACGAAATGGTCCGACGTGACACGTGTAAAATAAACACCTGTTTTCAGTTTCTGCACCTGTTCTGCAAAAGCCTTTAATATTTTGTCCCCTTCTGTATACCCGTACAGTTCATTCATATATTGAAAATTGGCAAAATCAGAATAAACAAAATAAAAACTGTTCTCCTCATTCTCTTTCATATACTGTTCCGCCAGCGTAATAAATCTTGGGTACTGAAGCAATCCTGTTAAGGCGTCATAATTTAGCTGGTATTCCACCTTGCTTTTTTCCCTCTCACTGTCATACTGCTGCCAGAGTTTATTGTATATGATTCCCGCAAGCCTGAACAGTACCTCTTTTTCTTTCTCCCAGCTACGGTCCTCATACCTGTCCAGAAATACAATATATCCCCGTTCCTTTTTTCCTTTATCAGGCCTGATAAACAGAATGGATTCCACCTGTTCTCCCGGCATCTTGCGTATCTCCGCCTTTCTTATTACAGCCATCCCTTTTTTGTCAAAATTGGTCCGGATATAAGACCATGCTGCCTTGGATTCCGGAAGGAATTTTTTTTCGGTCTGCCGTTTTTTCTTTCTGCTCCAATGGTACTTCTTTTCCAGAATATTATTTTCATCGGAGATATAGACAATATCATCTATGTTAAAAAAACTGCATATCCTGTCAGATACCATTTTCAGACCGCTTTGTATATCCGAAACATTTTCAAGCAGTTCCAGCGCAAAAAGCACAAATTCATCTTCGCTCTGTATCAGGCCCTCTTCCCTGATATATTCTTCTTCCTCATCCCTTGTGAGATAACCGCTTTCAGGCACTTTCCCTTTTGCTTTCACAATGCGGTATCCGTTTTTATCTGCCTGTTTTACCTTGTATAATGCATAATCCGCCCATTGGAACAACTGGTCAAACTCTTTGCTGTCTCCGTCACACTGTGCAACGCCCACGCTGCAGGACACTTTTAAATCTTTCTCCTTATCTTTAAAAACATCCTGTATGGTGCTGTTTAATGTAAACAAAAGTTCTTCGAGCCTCACCCTGGACATATCTTCCACATACGCAATAAATTCATCTCCACCGATTCTGCCCAGCAAGCCTTTCCTGACAGAACTTTGTAATTCATCCGCAACCATACAAAGAACAGCATCACCCACCAGATGTCCGTTCGTATCATTTATCAATTTGAAATTATCCACATCTATAATAATCAGCCAGCTCGTCTGTCCCTTTTCCATCTCACGGAGCCTGTTCTTGATTTTACTCACAATAGTATGGTGATTGTACAGCCCTGTAAGCGAATCCCTTTCCATGCTCAGGCGGAATTGCTCTTCTTTTTTCTTTCTTTCATCTATGTTCCTGATTCTTCCGATTACTTTAAACGGCCTGCCGCAGTAATCAAACAGCGTTGCCCCTTCTATCTCCACCCAGTGATACGTTGCATCTTTATGCCTTTTTTTCATTTCCGCATATATATGCTTTTTCCCTGTTTGCAAATCTTCGCTGAACTGTTTTAAACTATCACTGTCTTCCGGGAATATGTCCATCAACTTCTTTATATTTTTTACAAAATCCTTTGTAAAATACTCGTCACCCGGCATTTCTTCCTTCCGGCTGGTATAATCCATATAATCATTCTCAATGTCATATTCAAACAACATCTCACCTGACATCCCTGCAATGACATTCAGCTTTTCTTTCTCCTGCTCCAGTTTCAGGTAAGCTCTCTTAATCTCCGAAATATCCGTAAACATACATTGCAGAATAAGTCCGTCCCCATCCTGTAATACGGCAGCCTGTAACTGCCGCCATTCTTTCCGGCATCCTTTCCTGCACACTTCAAATTCCGTCTGGAGCATTTCCCTGCTCTCCAGACATTCTTCAATCTTTTCTTTCAAGCAAAACCAGACCTCCCGGCAAAGAAGTCTGTCATAGCAATTCTCATATTTTTGTGTAAACTCTTCCTTTGTCATTTTTAACAAAGAAAAAAATCCTTCATTTGCACGTTCCAGCCGCAGACTTCCATCATATCGGAAGCTGCCTATCCCTACCGGAATCCTATACTGTTTATCCTTATCTGCCAATTGTATCACTTCCCCGACATCAACAAACTTATTCTATACCAGTTTCACATCACTGAAATTCCAGGAACGGATGTTAAGTTCCACTATGGGTGTACCGCAATATGCACACACCTTCGCCCCCACACCCGAAAGCGGAGCCCCGCAGTTCGGACAGTTTACTCCCAATGCAGCATCCTGAAGGTTTTCCACAAAATCCCTGTCCTGAATATAAACGCATTCAACATTATACTTGGCCTGTGTTTTGACACTGCGGCTGCCATCCATGACTTTCCCTGCCTTTTCCTTGCAGTAATAGTACTCTATGGCTGACTGGAAGACAATACTGCATCTTCCCTTCTGCTTTCTGTACTGGTTTATTTCCGTCCTATGTATCTTCATCTGTTCGTACTGCACTTTTATGTCCTGGGAGCGGTGCATATCAATCTGCATCCTGAGCTGTTCCTTAAGTTCTTCCATTCCTTCGGTAAGCAGGCTTTCATTGGACGCTCCTAAACTGCGCAGATAAGATATCAACACATTTTCCGCCCTTTTTTTCATCTCATCATAGTGAAATTCAGGAAACTCTCTTGTTATCTGGGGCAGATACAGGCCGGTTGCCGCCGATACGGACTTAGGCGTAGCGGCGTACTCCGCTTCCACCTTGCCAAAGCCTTCCGCAAGGGAATCCGTTCCAAACGCCATCCGGGAAAAATCCCTGACTTTTTTCCTAACAGTCCGGTAGGCATAGTAACCTATGCCTACCAAACCGGAAAGAAGAACCAATATTATAATAATTCCAATCAATGTACTGTTCATGCGGGTATTCTTCTCCACTATTTAATGTCGTTTTCGTCAAACACATCTCCACATTCAGGACAGAACTTCGGCGGCCTGGTCGGGTCTTCCGGCTCCCATCCACACTTATCACATTTGTAAAGAGGCGCTCCTGCCGGCTTGGGACTTCCACATTCAGGACAGAACTTGCCCTGATTTACATGACCGCAGCTACAGGTCCAGCCTGCCGACTCCGGCTTCGGCTTCCCGCACTCTTCACAGAACTTGTGTCTGTTATCCGTTTTGCCGCAGCTGCACGTCCAGCCAAGTACGGCCCCCGCGCCTGTCCCCGGCGCTGCAATGCCTTGATTCGGCATTGCGGCAGTTCCCTGATTGGGCATGGATGACTGTGCCGCAGCTTTCTGAGCCGCACTCATGCCAAACAATGTATTGGCATCCATTCCGCCTGTCATCTGCGCCATATTCATGCCGGCAAATGCCATCATGGGACCTGCATTCTTATTGGCAGCTGCCAGTTTCATAGCTTCAGCCTGCGACGAAGCCAGTGTTGCCGCTGCCATATCCGCCTGCCTGAATACAGCCGTCTTCTGCAAATCTTTTATCATCTTTTCATCTTCTTCAGATGCTTTCATGCCGTTGATGGTCATGGACACCATTTCAATGCCCCTGGTCTGCGCCCATTTATCGGAAAGCTCCTGATTCAACGCCTGGGTCAGTTCAACAGTATGCGCCGCAATCGCGCTGTACCTGACGCCCATATCCGAAATCCTCGCAAAAGCTGGCTGCAGGGCTGTAATCAGTTCTCCCTTCATCAGGCTTGTCAATTCGCTTTTTGCATATTTTTCCGTGACATTGCCGCATACGTTTGCATAAAAAAGAAGCGGGTCCGCTATCTTAAATGTATATTCACCGTTACACCTGATGGCAATATCCACATCCAGCCCGATATTGGAGTCTACTACACGGAAGGGTACGGGATTGGCCGTTCCGAAAAGGTTGCCCATAATCTCCTTGGTATTAAAAAAGTACACTCTCTGGTCTTTGGCAGGATTGCCGCCAAAAGAAAATCTTTTTCCCACAATGCTGAAGGACTGTTTCAGGTTTGCACCCAATTTGCCATAGAAAAGGGAAGGCTCAGTGGAATTGTCATAAATAAATTCACCTGCCTCCGCGCAAAACTCCACTACTTTTCCCTGGTCAACAATTATCATACACTGTCCTTCGTTAACCGCTACGATGGAACCGTTGGTAATAATGTTGTCAACGCCCTTTGTGTTACTGTTGCGTCCCTGCTCAACTCTTTTTTCACCTTTTACCACAAGCACATCACTGCTTAAGGAATTACAGTAAAAATACTCGCGCCACTGGTCCGCCATCAGACTGCCGATAGCATCTTTTGCTGCCTTAATTAAACCCATCTTTTTCCCTCCATGATATGTATTTTATTTTCTATAATCAGTTTATGACTACGCTTGTCATTATTGTATCAAGTTTTCCTATTTTTCTCAACAGACTTTTACAATAATATTACTTTTTCCCTTTACAAGCGCACTTTTTTTGCATAAACTGTATTATAGAGATAATTATAACACATAAGGGAGTCAGCACCATGGGAAAAAAAGCTACAAAAGCCGCCGATAACATGTATTATGTGGCACGTTATGAGGCCTCCAAGACAACTGATGATTTTACCAGCAGGGAAAAGGCCGCTGAACTTGTCGGCATAGACCGTACGCGCCTTGCCAGGATTGAACTGGATACCATCACGCCGTATCCCGAAGAAGTACTTTCCATGTCTCGTACCTACAACTGCCCTGAACTCTGCAATTCCTACTGTGCAAGGGAGTGTCCCATCGGCAAAACCAGTGTCAAGGAAGTAACCATAGATGATTTTGACCGTCTCGCGTTAAAGGTTCTCGGTTCCTTAAAGGACATCGACTCTCTCAGAATGTCACTTATTGCCATTTCCGAAGACGGCATTATTTCCGAGTCAGAGCGCCCTGCCTTTCAGCACATTCTGGACGCACTGGAAAAAATATCCACAAATGCCAAGGCGCTGCAGTTATGGGCCATCAAAAATATCCATATTGAAGAATAATCCCTATGGCAATGCACCTTTTAATATGAACCTAATATAATAAAGCATCACGAAAAACTGGAGGAATTTTTATGAAGAAATTATTTAGTTTATCGCTGGTGCTTTTATTGTGCCTTTCTTTTCTGACGGGCTGCGGCAGTAAAGAAGGCGCCGGCGGTGACCTTACAAAAGTTACCCTAAATGAAGTTGCGCATAGTATTTTTTATGCTCCCATGTACGTTGCCATTGAAGAAGGTTACTTTGAAGAGGAAGGCATCGACCTGACGCTTGTGACAGGTTTTGGCGCCGATAAGACTATGACGGCACTGCTTACCGGTGAAGCTGATATCGGATTTATGGGCAGCGAAAGCACCATTTACACTTATGCAAACGGCACCCAGGACTATGCCATTACCTTTGCACAGCTTACCCAGCGTGCCGGAAACTTTTTGGTTTCGAGAACCCCCATCGATAATTTCAGCTGGGATATGATTGTCGGAACCGACGTTCTGGGCGGACGTCCGGGCGGTATGCCGGAAATGGTATTTGAATATATCCTGTTAAAAAACAACATTGACCCCAAACTGGATGTCAATATTGACCAGAGCATCGACTTTGGTTCTACCGCTGCCGCTTTTTCCGGCGGACAGGGCGATTTCACCGTTGAATTTGAACCTCATGCCACTGCCCTGGAATTAAAAGGCGACGGTTATGTGGTTGCATCCTTAGGTGAAGATTCCGGCTATGTACCCTACACTGCATTTTCAGCTAAGAAGAGTTATATAGAAGAGCACCCCGAAATCATCCAGGCATTTACCAATGCACTGCAAAAAGGCATGGACTACGTCAATTCACACACGCCTGAAGAAATTGCCAAAATCATACAGCCGCAGTTTGCCGAAACGGATATGGAAACCCTCGTAACCATAGTCAAAAGATACCATGAACAGGATACCTGGAAAGAAGATTTGATTTTCAGTGAAGATGCCTTTACCCTTTTACAGAATATTCTGGAAGAATCCGATGTTTTACCGGAACGCGTTCCTTATGACGTACTGGTCAATACGGAATTTGCAGAAAAAGCAAAGAACTAGAATAAGAAAGAGGATACCTTCTATCCGGTATCCTCTTTTCTTTGTTCACTCCTGTTCTTCTTTATTCTCCCTCAAATCATCAACCAGCTTCTCAATCAAAAGTTTTTTAGTATATACATCAAAGCTCAGCAGGCAGATAAAAGCAAAAGTTTTTAAAAAACTGCGTTCCTCTTCCGGCGCATCCTCAAATGTTTGTTCTGCCCGTTTGAACTTAGCCCTAACATCCTTTTTTAATATTTCAACCTGTTCTTCCTCCATGCCAAAAACTTCATTATACAATTCCTCAAGGCCGAATCCATCCCCTTTCCGGAAAAATCTATCCTTGATTGGTTTTAAAAGAGCCTGTATATCGCTGATGGACAGAATATTTTTATAATAGTAAATAAATATCAGAAGGAGCATGTGCTCTTTTGTATATTTTTTCTTGGCAGGCGGCGGCAGCAGCTCATTTTTTGCATAATTGTTAATCATGGTCTTTGTCAGAATCTTGTCCTCATCCGGATTCCTGGTCGTGGTACGCAGCCGCTTGTCCATAAAAGTTGTGACCTGGTCCATATATAAATCTATGTTGGGAATATCTTCCGTTTTGATATACTCAATCCTTGTCAGACTCTCCAATATGCTGTTCAGCAAATCTTCCGTATTAATCGTCATAAAATCATCTCCCCTTTTTGGCGGACCGCTGTTTCCAATCGCACGGAAACATACGCTTATGTACTATCCATTATATAGTATTGAATACTACATGACAAGTTTTTTTTATAGCAGTAATCCCATGTATATTTTGTCAATAGTTTTGCGACAAGTTTTTGAAAAAATTTTTATGCCAATTTCTGTAACTCTTCCTCGAATAGTTCCGCTGATGTTCTGTAATCAAAGATTCCCCTTGGATAATTGTTAATCCATTTTTCTATATACTCTATCTCTGCGTCCTGCCTGCCGTCAAAATCTTCCCCTTTTGGTATGTGCCTGCGGATAAGCCTATTGTTATTCTCGTTGCTTCCACGCTCCCAACTGCTATAAGGGTGGCAATAGAAAACAAAGGTACGCTTTTCCTCTCCGAACACGGATTTTTCCATACCCTCATAGTCTGCAAACTCCACCCCGTTATCTACCGTAATGCTGCGGAATACCTTACTAAACATATCCCCCCATTTCCTTTCTAACCGGTCCAACGCTTCCACTACGGACGCTGCCGTTTGGTCTTTCAGCTTTACTATGATTTCATCACGGGTCTTTCTTTCTGTCAGCACAAGCATACATGATTTTGTAACCCCACGTTGCCCCTTTACTGTATCCATTTCCCAATGACCGAATATCTCCCGGTCCTTTACCTCTTCGGGTCTGTTTTCTATGCTTTCCCCTGCACTTGCCCTTTTCTGTACCTTTACCTTTTTATTATGCTTTTTCTTTTTACTTTTAATAGGTAGGTCTTTGTTTGTCAGTTTTAAGAAAATTCCATTGTCTATATATCTGTAAAGCGTCCGCAAACTGATAGAGGTTTTAAACTGCTTTTCCCCTTTTGCAATCTCCGCTAATGCTGCTTCCGGGCTGTACTTATCGTTTACTATTTTATCCTCTATGCACTCCGCCAATTCCCTATCATTCCCTATCTTTAACGCCCTGCCTTTTCCCTCTTGGGCGTAGTCGTGTGCTTTCTGCCCCAAGTCGCTACTGTACCTTTCCTCTTCCGTATAATCAGAATTGCGGTGCATATATTTACCCTTGTCGTATTCCCTGTATATCGTGCTTCTGTGGAAATGTAATTGCTTTGCTATTTCCGCTTTGGAATGTCCTGCATTTAACAAGGCTTCCATTTTGATACGGTCATTATGGCTCATTTGTTTAAATAATTTTCCCATGTACTCTACCTCCTATGATTAAAGGGGCAGCGGGTAAAATATTCCTGCTGCCCCTTTGGATTCCGCCTTACCGCCTTTCCCATAGTGAAATAGAGCATAGCTTAACCCATGCTGCCAATCCCTCCGGCTTTTTGTGTCCGAATCGGTCTATTGTATCTTGATTTTTTCCTTTTCTCCTGCTATTATTTCCTTAAACACTAGGGGCGGTTAGCAGGAATGTTAAGAAGTCCGCCCCCTGTGTGAATCCCTATTTAATCTTCAATATCCTTTTGGGTATCCTCGATTAAATCATTTATGAGCCTTTCGGCTTCCTCTAAATTCTTTTCCTTGATAGCCTTTTTTAAGTCTTTCAAATCCCGCATTAAACGTCTTAGGTAACTTTTGAATACTGCCATTTCTTCGGTGTTCTCCATTTCTTTAACTCCTTTCCTGCTATCTCCTTGCTACAATTACATTATATACTTATATAAGTATATTGTCAAGTGTTTTTTATAAATTTTGTGCTACAAATTCCTGAATATGTGCTACAAAACTTTTTCTTTATTCTTGGCGTATTCCTCAACAATCTTTTGCAACTTGTCCGTGAAATTCTTTCCCGGACTTTCTTCTATGATTCTGAATATCTCCGGCTTGAATCTTACCGTTTTATGGATATTGCAATCATCATTAGTATATACGCCGTCCTTATAAGCGTACACCCTAACCCTCGCCCCTTTCCCTTTTTATTTTTTCCTCAACTGCTGCAACAATCATCTGATTCCGGCTCTTGTACCCTAATTCCTTGGCTATCTCCGTCCACTCTTCCGCCCTGCCTTTCGGTATGGAAGTAAGCAGAAAAGAATCATAGTTATTCTTATTCCATTTATTTTTTGCCCTAGTCGCAGGCGTTCCGCCCGCCTTTTCCTCTGCCATTACGCACTACCTCCTGTCCGTTCCGACCGTTTATAGTTTCCTGCTGAAATTGTATCACACTTTTTATACTTATACAAGTATATAAAATGCACAAGATTTCCTATGTACTTATATAAGTATTTTGTGAACATTTCCGGGATTGCAAATATACTTATATAAGTATATAATGTACTCATAAGGAACAGAAAATAAAGTGCATGGAGGATTAAGGAAATGACAAATACAGATATTATTATCAGTGAAGCGGTAGCAAACGGATTATACACAATGGAACAAATCGAAAATATACTTGCAGGCGGTCACATGATACCGCTACACACATTCCAAGCATGGAAAAGTTTTGGATACACTGTAAAAAAAAGGAGAACACGCCCGGATTACTACAAAGCTTTGGAGATTCACGAACAAGGCAAAGAAAAATGAGGACGTGGACGGAAACACGGACGGAACGGACAACAACCATTATTACCTTGCAAAGGCATTTCTTTTTACCGCCGACCAAGTGGAAAAATTAAAATAAAAACAACCCCCAAGGCATAGAGCCAAGGGGGCGTTTTTCTTCCTGCGGTATCTTATTTTATAAACCTGTCCTTTAATTCCTTGAATGTATCCCAACCGTACATTGAGATATACGCCACTACAAACGCTGCGAATACCGCAAGTGCCACATAGTACCACAAAAGCGGTATGCCTGCATAGGCAACGTATATCAACAACGCTGCCACGGTCACGATTAAGGAAACAAGGATAACAAACGCCTTTGTCGGCACTTTCTTAATCCCCGGCAAGTCCTTTAACAGTTCCGTAATGAGGGATACGGCAAACGCCAACGCCCCCAAGATACCGATAATCAAAACTGAATTTTCCGCTAAAATCTTCATATTTTTCTATCCTCCGTTGTCTTTGTGTCCGAATCGGTCTATTTTACATCCGCCTTGTCAACCCAACCGTAAACGCCTTTTCCGTCCTGTGATATGCAATGATACGGGTGTGTGCCTTTGGTATTTACGGCGGTCACTCTGCAAACGCTTGTTACTTCCTTGTGTACGGCTGCCTGTGCTGCCGTAGAGGACTTGTAGACCGGTCCCCCTGTGAATGTTACCGTATCCCCTTTGGAAACGCTTTTAGGGGCGTTCCCTGCGGTCGTGGATACCTCTTTTACAGATTCCGCATTGACCCAACCGTAAACGCCTTTTCCGTCCTGCGATATGCAATGATACGGGTGTGTGCCTTTGGCGTTTACCGCCGTTACCTTGCAGACGCTTACAACGTCCTTTTCCTTGGCTGTCTGTGCTGCCGTAGAGGATACATACACGCCACCGCCTATAAATGTCACTGTATCGCCTTTCTGTAATGCCCCTGTGGCGTTCTGTGTGCCGTTTCCTGCGGGTTTTTGCTTGTCAGCGTCCTTTTTATCGTCTGCCTTTTTTAAATCGCTTAAATTGGACGCTTTGACAGCTTCGTATACCTTGCCCCTACGGCTTGCATACTGCCCCATTACGCTATCTTTTAAAGCGTAGGCGTGTATTTCTTCAAGTCCTACCTTTTCCACCCCTCCAAGGTCATTTCCTGCGGTCGTGGCTATCCTTTTGCTTGCACCGCTTCCCCCTTGGTTTTCCAAGTCCGCATAATAGGCAAGTGCCTTTAAAGACATAACGCCGACCTTAACGCCGTTTTTTACATAAGCCGTAATATCAGTGTCCGCCAAATCGTCCTGTATTTCTTTCCCCTGCGGTGTAGTAAGCAATTCAGAAATTGCCTTTGCTTCCGCTTCGGTGGCTTCCCTCTCTTTTTTATCCCACGCTTTCGGGCTGCTTCCTGCAATCTCGTTATAAAGGGATTCCCCCAATATCTCCTTTGCCTGGTCCCGGTCCTTATTTACAACTGCCCGCAATAGGGGCAATGCACGGCCCCAATATGCGTTCCATTGGCATTTCCCTATACTCATGCCGTGGTTATTGTCGTTTCGGTTTACGCTGCCGTAATTGCCCTCTTGTGCGTAGATGATACCGCTTGCCACTTTTACCACTTTTTTAATCTGTGCTGCCGTAACTGCCATTGTGTACCTCCTATTTCTTTACGCTCGCCTTGTCAACCCAACCGTAAACTCCCTTTCCGTCCTGCGATATGCAATGATACGGGTGTGTACCCTTTTCATTGATTGCCGTTACCTCACAACGGCTTGATACGTTTTTGGTCGTGGCTGCCTGTGCTGCCGTAGAGGACTTGTAGACCGGTCCCCCTGTGAATGTTACCGTATCGCCCTTTGAAACGCTTTTAGGGGCGTTTCCTGCGGTCGTGGATACCTCTTTTACAGATTCCGCATTGACCCAACCGTAAACGCCTTTCCCGTCCTGCGATATGCAATGATACGGGTGTGTACCTTTGAGGTTTACGGCGGTCACTTCGCACTTGCTTGTTATGCCCTTGTTTACGGTCGCCTGTGCTGCCGTAGAGGACTTATAGACCGGTCCCCCTGTGAATGTTACCGTATCGCCCTTTGAAACGCTTTTAGGGGCGTTTCCTGCGTTCTGTTCCGTTCCGCCTGCCGTTGCGTTTCCTCCCATAGCTTTCTTAATATCCCTGCGGAATTGTGCCATAGTCAAGC
>CAJTMB010000029.1 GCA_910577105.1 uncultured Lachnospiraceae bacterium
AGGTTTTAGATATATAGTGTCAATATGTCCTAGCAGTTACTTTTTCATTTAAGGAGGGCTGCTATCCCGGGTGGGAAAACTCATATTTACATTTTGGTCGGCAGGCGGCACAAAAAAATTGGCGCACTCCGTTGCACCGGACATTCCCATGGTGCAAAAGTCGTTTGCCAATTTTTTTTGTGCCGCCCGGCTGGAGTTACCGGGAGAATTTCTCCCCGCCTGCCGATTCTTCGTAGATTTCAACTCCGAATAAATCGTAATAATAGTTTTCTACGCCGCCATAGCCCCATTCCCTTATGACCCCGCTGTTTTCCAGAGCCACAGTCATGGGAACAAATCCCCAGCGGATACCCTCACCATCCAGATACCCGTTTTCACAGGGGGAATGATAGATTCCGTACTCTCCCCTTTCATAACCAAGCATAAAAACCATATCCCCGTAATTGACATCCGTAAGGGCGCCATACCCTTCCGCCTCAAAATAGGCTTCACTGCTTGACATAAACTGTTCGTTCAGGTAAGCTGTCACTTCCTTGTCATCCGACATAAGCTGCGTGAGATACTCCGTCGCTTCCGCACAGTACAACTCCGCCTGGTAAATGATATATTCACCGGCATCAATCCTGAGGGTAAGGTCGAACGTTTCATGGTCGCTGAACCTTATATTCCAAAAAGCCAGTTCTGTATTTTCCGCAGTCCCCCCGCTTAAATTGTAATACTCCGCATATACCACATACTTTTCAATCTCATATGCGGAAATGTCGGGAAGCAGACCGTATTGGATAACGATTCCAAGGGCCTCCCTGACACCTTCCAGCATTTCTTTGTCCGTAACTTCAGTGCCCGATAAATACAGAGTCCTTCCCATTGTATTGTTGCCGTCAAAGGCTTCCATCATCTGCTGAACCCGCTCATAAAGGGTAGTTACCACCGGATTCTTAAAGGAAAAATCTTCCCGCTCCACCGCATGTACCTGATTGAGGTCCTTGCTGTCCACAAAAACACTGTAAGCCTGCGGCATCAGAAAGGTTGCCAGTACCAGAATCATAATCATGAGGAACCCTATGGCATAGTCTAACAGATTACTGCTTCTCTCCTTTCTATTTTTCATCCGGCACCTCCTCCGTGCGGAAAACCACCCATACGGATGTGCCTTCCCCCTCTTTACTGGTAATATACCATTTGGCATTGTGCACTTCCACGATACGGCTGCAAAGGGTCATGCCCAGCCCTGCCCCGCCCTCCCTGCGTGAACGGGATTTGTCCACCATATAAAAAGCCTCTGTAATTTTGTCGATTTCCTCCTTCGGCATACCACAGCCGTTGTCCTTTATCAGAAACTCATATCCCTCCTCGGTATTCTGTCCTTCTACCCAGATTTCCCCGCCGTCCTGCAAAGCCTTACGGGCATTGTCAACGAGATTGGAAAAAAGGGAAATCAGCAAATCATGTTCGCCGGACAATTTTCCCTCCCCCACATTGAAATGGCAGGTAATATTTTTCTTCTCCAAAGCCTTGGAAACTACAAGCTTTACTTCTTCCATCAGTTCCACTGCCGAAATTTCCTTAAACTGGTATTCCTGGTTTTCCGTCACAATCAGCTCCAACAGCTTAAAGGACAGGCTTTCCAGCCTTTTTCCCTGAGAAAAAATATAACTTGCGGCTTCCATGGTTTCTTCTTTGTCCATATCCATGGTACGGAGCATTTCCGCATAACCGATAATGGAGGTAAGCGGCGTTTTTAACTCGTGGGCAAAGGACGCCGTAAAATCCTCCTGTTTTCTGGCTGCATTTGTCAATTCATCCATCTTCTGATTCAGGTTATCTGCCATCAGATTAAAGTCATGCGCCAGAGTCCCGATTTCATCTTCCGCCGTAATCCGGGCACGCACATCGTACTCTCCTTTGGCAAACTGCCTGGTTGTGGAGGACAACTCCACTACGGAACGTGTTAAAAACCGCGACAAAACAAACACTACCACACCGGTTGCCGCAATAAGGGCAAGCATAACTACACGGTACTGGTCATAAAAACTGTCACGTTCCTCATATAATTCCGTAATATCTTTGGAACTTTCCAGATAATACGTTTTTCCGCTCATCACACTCTTACACACGAAAATCAGATACTTTTTTTCCCCCGACTCCATAACCTGATAGACACAGTCACTGTCCTCCAGCATTTCCATCAGCCTGTGCTCCAGTCTTTCTTCCCTGCTTTCGTAGATGAGATTCTGCATCCCCCTGTAAAGCTTATAGGAATACTCCAGGTTATCCAGATTACTTATCACAGATTCTGCCAAATCCCTTACTATTTTTTCTGTCCTGTAGTTGTCCGACAGAGAGTTCATGTTAACCTCAAATGCCATTTGAAACATCCTGTTTTCCCGATTCCCTTCTTCAATTTCTTTTTCAAGGGAATTATGGAAGCTCTGGGTAATCAGCCAGATGCCGAACAGGCTGAATACCACTGTAAGCAAAGCCGTAAATGCAAAAAAGATTTTCCAAAAAAATTTCATCTGCCCTCCTTAATCAGGCTTCCAGACGGTATCCTACCTTATACACCGCCACAATTTTGTCTTCCCAATGCAGCTTCTTTTTCAGACGCTGCACATGCAAATCCACTGTCCTGCTCTCTCCCATATACTCGCTTTCCCATACATTTTCATAGATGGTGTCCCGGTAAAGGGCAATATTTTTATTTCTGATAAACAAGAGAAGCAGCTCAAACTCTTTTAATGTCAGCGTGACTTGTTCCCCGTTCTGCATCACTACGCGGGAATCCACATCCACTTCTATATCCAGAATCTTGATAATCCGTTCCGCTTTGTTGTACCTGCGAAGTACGGCCTCCACCCTCGCAAGCAGCTCCACAATCTCAAAGGGTTTGGAAATGTAATCATCCGCACCTTTTTTCAGTCCCTTGACCTTATTTTCCACCGTACCCATGGCTGTAATGAAAATCACGGGAATATCCAGGCTCTGGGCATACTCTAAAAGCTCATACCCATTGATTTTGGGTAGCATGATATCTAAAAGAATCAAATCAAAGCTGCCACCGGCCATCATGTCTGCCGCTTCTTTGCCGTCGAAGGCACACCGGCATTGATAACCTGCCTTTACCAAATTCATGCGTATGAGATTGGAAATAGGTTCCTCATCTTCCACAATTAATATCTTTATCATTTTTCTACCCATGCCTTTCCTGCATGAGCCCTTCCCATGCGGGAACAGGCCCAAATACGTCAAGTTGAAAGTGCTTTTCTTTCAACCTTCCCACCTTCCTGTCCAGTATGGGAGCGCCATGTATCCAAATTGCATCACAACACTGAAATTATCAGCAGCTCCACACTCATGGTATCGTTCAGACGGCCTGTTTTTACCGCTTCTTCCGCTTCCACACACCGTTCCACCGCACGCTTCAATTCTTTTTCCTTAAATTTGGCTGCCTGCCTGACATACTTTCCCGCCACAAACCCCGGCAGTCCTGCCTTTTCTCCAATGGATTTATTGTCAAAACCTTTGTTTTTTAATTGCTTAACCTGCAGCAGGGTATTGCACTGCCTCGCTATCAGAAACAAAATCCGCATGGGCGGCTCCTTCAGGGCCAGAAGGTCATAATAGAGCGTCAATGCTTCCTTGGTTTTTCCGTTCCCGATGGCTTCCACCATGTCAAAAATACGGCTGCTGATACGGGTGGTACAAATCATGTCCACGTCCTCTTTTTCCACCACGTCCCTGTCCATACAGTAGCAGACCAGTTTTTCCAGTTCCAGACGGATATTGCTCATATCCGTCCCGGTTTTTTCCAGAAAATATTCCGCGCAGTCTTCTGTAATCCGCTTTCCTTCTTTTTTAAGAAGACCGCCTATCCAGCGTTTGAGCGTCCGCTCATCCTGTACGGCAAATTCCACCGCACGGCCCGTCTGCTGCACCAGCTTAAACAGCCTGCCGCGTTTATCTGTCTCTCTTTCCGCAAAAATAAAGAAAGCCGTGGGAGCGGGATTTGCCAGATAATCCGCCAGTTTTTCCCCGCCGGACTTAAACAGGCCCGTATTTTCCAGCACAATAATACGCCTCTCTGCAAAGAAAGGCATGGTTTCGGCAAGGTCAATCAACTCATTTAAGTTGACATCCTTTCCTTCCATGTAATGCATATTCATGGAATCCTCTCCTCCCAAAGCAGCCGCAAGCTTTTCCTTGTACTGCTTCAACAGATAGGCTTCCTCACCATATAAAAGATACATCTGCCTGAATTGTCCGCTTGTGATATCCTCGTTTATCCGCTGCAAATCTGTTCCTTTCCGGTAAAACCGTCTTCAATTTATGATGGATGGCCATTCGGCCGCTTCCTTTATAAAACAAGGTCAGTATATCATAATTTCAGTACTGCTTCAACACCCTGCCGTCCGTCCCAAACATGACTGCCCCTTCAACACCCGTCACAAGGATATCGCAGTCTTTTTCAGAAAGTCTCTCCCATAACGCCTTATGGGGATGACCGTAACGATTATCCCTGCCACAGGAAATTACTGCTATTTTCGGGGAAAGCTGCTGCAAAAAGGCTTCTTTGGTCCCGCCATCGGAGCCGTGGTGTGCGACCTTTAAAACGGTCAGCCGCCCTATCCTTTCCTCATCCAGTTTTTTCACAAGGGCCTCCTCCCCTTGTCCCTCTATATCTCCTGTAAGAAGCATGGAAAACTTTCCGTAGGAAAGATATATCACCTCTGAACAGGCATTGGATTCCCTCCATGTAAAGTCTGCCGCCGGGTGCAGGCATACCGCATGTACGCCGCCGCTTTCCCATTTTGTCCCCGCCTGCAGCCACAAAACGGGAATCCCCCTCTGCTCTGCCAGCATCAGGATATTGCCGAACCCTTCCCCTTCTGTTTCCTTTGCCGTAACAGGAAGCGCCAGAAGTTTTATCTCCACCTTTTTGCGCTGCAAGAGTTCTGCCACGCCGTTTATATGGTCATTGTCACCATGGCTTAGGAAAACCATGTCCAGTGTTTTAATGCCCCTGCTCTTTAAAAAGGGCTCTATCCTGTATGTTCCCACCTTATTTACGCTCGAACTTCCGCCGTCAAAAAGCCATGTGTTCCCATCAGGCAGTTCCACGCAGATGCAGTCCCCCTGTCCTACGTCCAGAAAAGTGACGGTAAGCCTGCCTCCCGTTTTGATACAAAGCAGCAGCGCCGCGCCTATCATCAACCCTATCCTGTGCCTGCAACGTATTTTTCCCATAAACAGCGCAACAGTTATAAGCAGGACATAAGCTGCTATCTGCCATGCCCCGGGCTTTCCGGGATTCCAGAGGTTTCCCGGCAATTTTTGCAAAAGACGGCTGCCCTGCGAATAGAAGCCGAGAATCATGTGTATCAAGGATACAGGGATGCCTGCAAGTCCCGGAAAAACAAAAAACAATACAAGCGCCGCCATTCCCAGAACAAGCAAAAAGCCCGCAAGAGGGAGGACTGCCAGATTAAAAACAGGCGCATACAAGGAAACTTCAAAATAAGTATATAGCTGCACCGGAAGGGTAAACAGCATGACGGCAAGCGAAGTCAGAAACAAATCGAGTACACGCGGCGCTTTTTTATCAGGCGGCGCAAGCATCGGCCTGCACACTCCTACAGCCAGCACAGAGAGAAAAGAAAGCTGGAAACCGGAATATGTCAGGTACAGGGGCTGCTCCACAACCATCATAAGCGCACAAACCGAAAGCGCCGTTGCCATATCGTAGGTTCTGCCCAGACATTCGGCAAAGAGACGCATGGTAAACATAAAAAGCGCCCTTATCACCGAAACAGGCATTCCCACCATCCCGCCATACAAAAGCATAACCACAGTGCAGATAACGGCTGCGGGGAACGTCTTTGGGCAAAGTTTCCTCAATATCCTGTAAAGCCCCATTCCCAACAGGGTCACATGCAGTCCTGAGATTGCGAGGATATGCACAATCCCGGCTTCTTTATACAAAGTCTTTATTTCTTCCCCCAGAGATGCCTTTTCACCCAACAGCATTGTTTTTAATATGGCGGCATCCTCCGGTAACAGCAGCCTCTCAAAAACCTTACCCAATGCATTCCTGCACTGCCAGAGTCCTTCTTTTACAGTATCCCTCCCTCCGTCGGTTTTAATCAGTTCCCCCCTGCTTATCCGTGCAGAAATGCCAAGAACGGCATAATACTTCTTTGCATCGAACTGTCCCGGATTTGACGCTTCCTCATATTCCGTCAGAATGCCCTTTACCGTAATAATGCTTCCTATATATGGCTCAGAAGCGTCTTTCAGGGTACATATGAAATTGTCTTTATATGGAATTTGCTGATTTGAATCAGATAATAAGAGATGCTTTGTTTCTATATAGAAAATGAGTGTAGGGGACTGTTCCCCCTTCTTCCATTCTTTGGCGTAGACCCGGCCCGTAAGGCATACTTCTTTTCCGGCTGTTTCCCCGTAGGAGAAACAAGCCAAAGGAAAAACAAGCAGCCTCAGCGACACACACAATACAACAGCCAGGCACGCCGCAAATAAAGGTCTTTTCATAAACGCCTTTCTTTATTCCCGGTTTCGTCCCTTAGTCCACCGTAGTAACTAAATCCAGGTTTCTTTCAAATATCGTGGAAAGACTGACGCTTTCCCTGAACATGATATCCGTTTCCCCGTTGACGGATATCTGCACTTTATTAACCTGTGTCAGTTCCGCCAGGGAATTCACGATAGAATAGATGGCAACTTCTGATGACACGCTGTAAATCTGCGTCAGGAAGTTTTCATCAAAATTCACATAGCAGATGCCGTCCTTTACCGAAATACTGAGCACCTTTGTATTGGGGTTTATCGTAGGATACACCACATCCGCCACATCCGATGCCGGACCGGAAAGAAGCTGTTCGACCACCAGCTTTTCCATGGAAATATTGGTATTATACGCCATAGTCCTGTTGGTTGCAATCAGCATGGTGCCGTCCGCATTGGCAAAATAAAGCTTCAGCCGGACTCTTTCATATGCATTGATTTCATCACCTGCGTTGTCTATAAACTGGTCCGCAGACATTAATCCTACCACATTGCCGAGACTGTCATGGAGCTGTCCGCCCTCCACCGTAATGGCTATATACCTTACTCCCGACACTTGGGAAAAAGTCCTTACCAGAGCCGCCCTTACAAGCACTTCCGTGGTCGCGCTCAGGTTCCTGTACGCTTCGCTTACATCCAGATACAGTTTCTCACCCTCCATGGAATAAGAAAGCAGTTCAAACCCCATGTTCAACGGTGTTTTATATTCCAGTTTGGAAGGGGTGAGCTTTAGCTGCTCAACCAGTTCTTCCAGCTGACCCCCGGCGTCCGTTGCCTGCATTTCATAGATTTGCATTTTTACGCAGGTTTCCTCATTATTCAAATAATAAATGTGTGCAGTACGTCCCCCGTTTGCCCCGGACCCTCTCCCACAGCCCGCCACCAAAAACAGGCAAAGCAGCAGTACGGTCAACCGTTTATAAATCTTCATTCCAACCTCCACAATTCCGCTATACGGCAATATGACTCAAGGGTATCTTAACTAAAAATGTTGTACCCTCGCCCTCCAGACTTGTAACGGTTATGGAACCCCTGTGCATCAGCACGGCGCTTCTCGTGATGGCAAGCCCAAGCCCGGTGCCGCCGATTTCCCTTGAATGGGATTTGTCCACACGGTAAAACCGTTCATAGATATGCTCAAGGGATTCCTCCGGAATGCCAATTCCCGTATCCTCCACCTCAAGGGAAAACATCTGGTGGTCGGCATCCAGCGTTACTTTCACAAATCCAAGTTCCCTGTTGTACTTGATTGCATTTTCCACAAGGTTGGATATAATCAAGGTCATCTTTACCTCATCCACCTCCGCCGTCACCGGCCGGATGCTTTCAAAAACAAGTTCCACATCCTTTTTTCTGGCAATGGGCCTTAACCGTTTTAAAATCAACTCCGTCAGTTCATTGATATTGACCGAACTGATATTTAACCCCGCCACCTTCTTATCCATCCTGACCAATGCCAGAAGGTCTGTTATAATCTGATTTTCCCTGTCAATTTCCGCCGTAATGTCCCCCATAAATTCCTGATACATTTCCACCGGGGCATCAGGCTGGGAAAGCAGGGAATCCGCCAGCACCTTCATGGAAGCCAGCGGCGTTTTCAGTTCATGGGAAACGTTGGCTACAAATTCCTGACGGGAATCATCCAAAACCTTCATTCTTCCGAGTACCTGGTTAAACGCATCCACAATATGCATGGTTTCCAGATAATCCGGCACGGAAATGCTCTCATCCTTATATCCCGCTTTTACTTCATTGATAGCCTGGGTAACCCGTGCAAAAGGCCGCGTCAACACATCGGAAAGCACAATGGCAATACCGATAATCACCATAATCATCAGTGTTTCCAATATAATGGCCCTTCTGCTTAAGATATCCATGGTCGCAATGATGCTGTCGGTGGAAATGCTGGTAAGCATTACCCCCCTCACCACGCTCTTTTCTACCTCTCCCTCATCCGTCATCAGCTTGATGGTTTCCGTAATCGGCGTTGTCATCTCAATGTAACCATGTTCACTGTCATAATTGGACAGGCTTTCACCCCCAAAGGATTTGATAACCTCTTCGGATATGATAATCTTGCCTTCACTGATGGTATAAGTATCCTTTACAACTTTGAAATTGCCTCCGATAATGAGCACACGCCCATCATAAAGATTGGACAACATGTCCAGTTCCGCGCCAATGACCTCGGAAGAGTTGTCCTGCAGATAACTGTAAGTAATCAGATGATTCGCCAAAATCCGAAGCTGCGTCTGCACCGTGCTTGTCCGCAGCGCCACCGCACGCTCCTCATAATTTTCCATAATACCGTGACGCATCAGCACACTGGGAATCACTCCCACTACCAGAATGATAAGGAATATCCTCGCCCGAAGACTGCGTAAAATTTTAAAGTGTCCCAGAATGCTTTTTAATTTGAACTGCATATCTATCCTTTACTCCACATTTAAAAAGTAGTAACCCACACCCCATTTTGTGTGTACAAATTTAGGCTCGCTGGGATTGTCCTCTATTTTTTCCCTGAGTCTCCTGATATGCACATCCACTGTGCGTACATCTCCCGGATAGTCGCTCCCCCATACCAGTTTAAGCAGATTTTCCCTGCCATACACTTTATTGGGATTGCGCATCAGAAGTTCAAGCACCTCAAACTCTTTGGCCGTCAGGCCGATTTCTTTTCCCGAAATATAAGCCCGCCTGCCGTCGCAGTCAAGACGCATGGAGCCGCTCTCAAGGACGCTTGCCGTTTCTTTTGCGCTTCCTTTGGAATCAGAACGGCGCATGATGGCCTTAATTCTGGCCTTCACCTCCAAAATATTAAATGGCTTCGTGATATAGTCATCCGCCCCGTACTCCAGCCCCAGAATCTTATCCATATCATCCCCTTTGGCTGTCAGCATGATAATGGGTACATTGGAAAATTCGCGTATCTGCTGGCATACTTCAAATCCGGTCAGCTTAGGCAGCATAATATCCAGCAACACAATGTCATACTTGTTATTTTTAGCATATTCCAGGGCTTCTTCCCCGTCAAATGCACAGTCAACCTCCATGCCGTCCTGCTCTAAGCTGAAACGGATACCCTTGACAATCAATTTTTCATCATCTACAACCAACGCTCTTTTTCCCATGCTCTCTCCCCTTCTGCTGCACCCGGACTTTCCGGTGCAGGCTACTCCGTATATATCCTGTCTTTTATTTTGTCATACATGCCTTCTTTTATGCCGGAAACTTTCATCAACTCCTCGGGTGACTGAAAATCCCCGTGTTCTTCCCGGTAAGCCACTATCGCCTCAGCGCGGCTCTCTCCGATACCGGGCAGGCTGCAAAGCTGTGCCGCGGATGCCGTGTTGATGTTGAGCGCACCCGCCTCTTTGCGCTCAAGGCGTTCTTTTTCTTTCTTTGTCTCGGCATAAGACGGTATCACTACCTGCATTCCGTCATGGACTGTTTCCGCAAGGTTTACGCTGTTTTCATCAGCCTCCCCTGTAAAACCGCCCGCCAACAGCAGTACATCACAGATTCTGCTGTCCCCGTCCACCTCATAGACGCCCGGGTAAACCACTTCCCCACAGATATAGACATAGGCGGTCTTTACGTCTTCCTGAACCGGCACGGCAAATTCGTCCGTCTCTCCTGCCCCAGCCTGATGTTCCTGCTCTTCCAAAAGCAGGGACAGCCCGGAGGCGTCCTTTGCTCCACAGGAAACAGAAACTGCTGTCAAAAGGCAGATAAAAACCGTAAACATGATTCCTTTATTCTTTTTATTCATATGTAATCCCTTCCGCGTTGCGCTTTGGGGAATGCCTCTCATGACCGTATGGTTTTATTGTAAGGGAAGTGCGGGAAATTTACAAGGGGAAACCTTGTATTTTTGTTATGTATCTAATCAAAAAAGGACGATGGTTACATCGTCCCTCCTACTTCCATTTAAAGATAATGATGCCTGCTATGGCTGCTGCCATGCCGATAAGCTTCCTGATTTCCAGAGGCTGTTTTTCCACGCCGAAAAGGCCGAACAATTCAATGAGATAAGCTATGATAAGCTGGGATACCACGATTATCATGACTGCACGGGCAGGGCCCAAAAGTTCCATTCCTTTAATAACCGTGTAAGTGATTCCTGCACCCATCACGCCTCCCAGAAGCATGTATTTGGGTTCAACTTTTAAGAGTGCGCCAAAGGAACTCCGGTCCGTAAACAGCCACGCCGCCATGCACACCAAAAAAGCGGAAAACTGCACAAATGCATTTGCCACCCATATCCCCGATGTCTTTGTGACCTGGGTATTAAAAACTCCCTGAATACTCATCAGGGCGCCTGAAATCAGTGCAATAAAAAATCCAACCATGAAAAGCCTCCCGAAAACTGTTTTCTTTTATCTTGCCCTCATGGTCGGATTTTATTCTTCCGTTTCCGCATTTTGCATAGCGGCAACCGGGGCGTGTATTTGATTCCATAAAGGACCGTGTAAAAACACCGGTACTTAGATGTTGTTTTTTAACATCTTATGTACCGCTGTGTTTTTACCCGAGTGAGAACGTGTCCTGTTGGAACAAATACACGCCCCGGCTGCCGCTATGCAAAATGCGGAAACTGCATGATTTTATTCTATTGTACCTGCGAAACAATCTGGTTTGCCAGACTTTGCAGCAGACTGTCGATATCTCCACCGTCCCATACCCTGGAGAAAAGAATTTCCAGTTGAATCCAGAAATTGCTTGTTTCTATCATTTTGGGCAGCGCATTGGAATGCTGGTATTCCGCCATAAACGCGGCAAGATTCTCATCCCCCGGATTGGCGGCAAGGTTGGCGGATACCTTTCCCGTCCTTTCATAAAGGTCGGCATAACAACTGCCGGAAAGGTAAGCTGCAAATTCGTTGGCCAGCTCCTTATGCTCCGAATAGCCGTTCACCGCAATGCAGTTTGTCACGGAAAGGGAACGTCCTTTAAGTTCCGCACTTGGCTGCGGTATCATACAGATACCGTACTCATATGCAAAATCACCGTTTTCCTTTGCTTCCTCCAATTTTTTAAGTACGTCCGTGGTCGCCACCGTAAAAACAATTTTGCCGTCTATAAAATCCTGCACCACGGATTCGTAAGTAACCGTATCGGATTCAATATAGAAAAACTGGTTTAAATTCTGATAAACCTCCAGACATTTTTTGGTTTCTTCCGTGTAAATCACAATATTGCTTTTATCATCCCCGCTCTCGCCACCGACTACCATGTAATTTCCCACAAAATAATAATTGTAGAAAATATCCGAAACATCCCATCTCAAAATGGCTTCCACATTTTCCGGGGCATCATAATTGTCCGCAAAAGCCAGAAGTTCATCCATGGTGGTGGGGATTCCCGCCTCAATCTGCTCCATGGTAACCTCCAAAGGCGCTTCCCCCACAATTTCTTCCCCTTCCGGTGCTTCCTCCATATCCTCTATTTCTTCCGGTATCTCATCTTCTTCTCCCAAAGCCTGTGCCGCAAGCTGTTCCGCAGTCCATGCTTCCAGATAAGTTTTGTTATAGAGGAAAGCGCTTGTCTCGTAATAAAACGGGTAAGCGACCAGATTATCCTGATAGGTGGCTGCATAAAGCGCGGTCTGCGGATAATGCGCCGTGGTGCACAATCCGTTTTCGTCATTTATTTTTGATGCCAGTCCTGCCAGATATGCCTTTTCCAGAGAATCATTGCTGACAATAAATGCATCGGGAATCTGCTCACTGTGCAGGGACGCGTTATTGATGGCCTCCAGATATTCGCTGTCCGAGGTCAGAACAGGTATCACCCTGACATCCCTTTTTTCCCCAAAGGCCACCGCAGCACTGTTGATAAAATCCGTCAGGGATTCATCCGAATACCAGAAATAGATGGTTTCCTTGTTGTAAAACAAAGAATCCTTTTCTTCTTCCTTCTGCACTGTCATTCCGCTGGTGCCGACATATATTATTCCTGCCATCACACATACCACTGCAAATATGGCGAGCAGCCTTTTTCTCAAGTCCATGAAATCTCTCCTCAATCGTGGATTTCAGAAAAACAGCTTTCCAAAATCCCAATCATTTCATCCACATTCTTCTCTGTTACTATAAGGGGAGGCACCAGACGGATAATGTTTGTTCCCGCGTTGATAAGTATCAGTCCTTTGTCCAAAGCCTTCTGTATATAAGGGGCAACAGGCTTGTTTAACACAAGACCCTGCATCAGGCCCGCACCTCTTCTTTCTTCGACAAAGCCGTATTTTTCTTTCAGTCCGTCAAGACGCTCTTCCAGGTAAGGGGCTATCCTGCCCACATGTTCTATTATATGATTCTCCTCAAATAAATCAAGAACTTTATTTACAGCCGCACAGGCAAGAGGGTTGCCGCCGTAGGTGGTTCCATGGTCCCCCGCCGCAAGGGAGGAGGAAGCCGTTTTTTCATTCATAAGGAAAGCGCCTACCGGCACGCCGCACCCCAGCGCTTTGGCCGTAGCCATAATGTCCGGTTTTACGCCGTACTTCTGCCATGCAAACATATATCCCGTCCTGCCCATGCCGCACTGCACTTCATCGAGAATCAGCAGGATGTCTTTTTCATCACAGAGCGCGCGGACCTTTTTCAGAAAATCTTCTTCCGCCGGGTAAATGCCGCCTTCTCCCTGCACCGTTTCCAGCAGGATGGCACAGGTTCTGTCGTTTACCTGACTTTTAATACTGTCAAAATCATTCATATCCGCAAAACGGATATTGCCGATGCCGGGTTCAAACGCTTCCCTGTAATGGGGATTGCCGGTTACGGATAATGCCCCCATGGTCCTTCCGTGAAAGGAATGGTTTAAGGCTATGATTTCATGGTTTGTGCTGCCGTCCTTTAACCAGGCATGTTTTCTTGCCGCCTTTATGGCGCCTTCCATGGCTTCCGCACCGGAATTGGTGAAAAACACCCTGTCCATCCCGGAAACCTTTTTCAGCTTTTTGGCAGCCTCCACCGCCGGCACGTTATAATAATAGTTGGAAGTGTGAATCAGTTTGTCTATCTGGGCCTTTAAGGCGTCATTGTACGCCTTGTTGCCATAGCCCAGTGCAAATACGGCAATCCCTGCCGCAAAATCAAGGTACTTTTTCCCCTCAAGGTCATAAAGGTAAACGCCTTCCCCCCGCTCAAGCACTATCTGATAGCGGTTATAGGTGTGTAAAAGCGCTTTTTCCGCTTCTTCTATATATTCCTTCATCATGGCTTTTTTATTCCTTTCTAGTTTTCCTGCCCGTCTTTATCTGCAATGATGGCGGTACCGATACCTTTCTTGGTAAATATTTCCAAAAGAAGGCAATGGGGAATCCTGCCATCCAGGATATGTACCCGGTTTACCCCCGCCCTGATGGCGGAAGTGCAGTTGCCGAGTTTCGGCAGCATACCGCCGCCGATAAAGCCGCCTGCAATCAGTGCCTCAGCCTCTGACGCAGTCAGGCGGGATATAAAGCTTGCCTTGTCGTTGATATCCTTGTATAAGCCCTCAATATCGGTTAAAAACGCCAGCTTTTCCGCTCCTACCGCCTGTGCGATGGCGCAGGCCGCATCATCGGCATTGATGTTGTAGGTCCGGAAGGCATCGTCCAGTCCGATGGGGGCAACGATAGGCAGAAAGTCCTTCTCTAATAGGTCATACAGCACTTTGGGATTCACTTCTTTTACCGCGCCCACAAAACCGATGTCCTCACCATCCGCATACTTTTTTTCCACCTGCAGCAGCCCGCCGTCCTTGCCGCTTATGCCTACCGCCTTCACGCCAAGCTCCTGTACCATGGCAACCAGGTTTTTATTGACCTTTCCCAGCACCATTTCCGCTATCTCCATGGTTTCGTCGTCCGTTACCCGAAGGCCGTTTACAAACCTCGCTTCCTTTCCCACTTTTCCCACCCAGCGACTGATTTCCTTTCCGCCGCCGTGCACGATAATGGGCTTAAACCCTACCAGTTTTAAAAGCGTGACATCCTTTATGACATTTTTTTGCAGTTCCTCGTTGCTCATGGCGCTGCCGCCGTATTTGACCACAATAATCTTCCTGTTAAACTGCCGGATATAGGGAAGCGCTTCAATCAGCACCTCCGCCTTCTGTAATACGGCTTCCATGTTATTGTCCTTCATTTTCTTTGTCCTCCCATGCATGTTAAGAGCGGTAGTCCGCGTTGATTTTTACATAGTCATAACTCAAGTCGCATCCCCATGCGGTTGCGCTTTCCTCTCCCATGTGCATATCTACCAGTATGGTGACTTCTTTTTCGGAAAGGAGCCGCGCCGCCTTTTCTTCGCTGTAATCCGCTGCCTTTCCTTCCTTATAAATCTGTATGCATCCTGCACTGCCCTGAAAGAACAGCTCCACCTTCCCGGGGTCAAAATCCGCACCGGAATAACCGAGCGCGCAGAGAATCCTTCCCCAGTTGGCGTCATGCCCGAAAATGGCCGCCTTTGTCAGGCTGGAGCAGATTACGGACTTGCCAAGAAGCCTTGCGTCCTCCCTGCTTTTTGCGCCTTTCACCTGCACCTCCACAAGCGCCGTTGCACCCTCGCCATCTCCTGCCAGCTTTTTGGCAAGCGTGGTGTTTATGCAGCGCAGAGCTTCCTTAAAAGCTTCATAGTCCTCATTTTCTTCAGTAATTTCGGGATTGCCTGCCATGCCGTTTGCCAAAAACAAAAAGGTATCATTGGTGGAGGTGTCGCCGTCAACGGAAATCATATTGTAGGTTTCATCCACACTTTCCTTTACCGCTTTTTTTAATAACTCTTCCGAAATTGCCGCATCACAGGTAACAAACGCCAGCATGGTGCACATATTGGGATGAATCATGCCTGAGCCCTTGCACATGCCGCCCATGGTAACGGTTTTTCCGCCCGCCGTAAAGCTGACTGCCGCCTGCTTGCTTACGGTATCCGTCGTCATGATGGCCTCCGCCGCACGCTGCGCGGCAGAAACGGAATTTTCCTTTTCCTCTGCCAGCCTTGCAATCCCTGCCGTAAGCCTGTCGATGGGCATCTGCATTCCGATAACCCCCGTGGAACCGATAAGCACGCTGTCCGTGGGTATCCCTAACGCCACAGCAGCCGCTTCCGCTTCCTTTTTACAGCACGCCATACCTTCCTCCCCCGTACAGGCATTGGCAATTCCCGAATTTACCACAACCGCCCTGACGGGCGCACTATTTTCCACAAGCGCCTTATCCCACAAAACAGGGGCCGCCTTCACCACGTTGGTGGTAAAAGTTCCTGCGCACACACAGGGCCTCTCGCTGTAAATCAAAGCCATATCTTTTCTGTTTTGGTATTTTACGCCGGCCTCTACGCCGGCTGCCCAAAATCCTTTTGCGGCGCATACACCGCCCTCTTCCATCTTCATATTCCGTTTCCTTTCCGTTTCTAGTTTATAAAAGCAGTAATATTCTCTGCATTCAGCACAAAATCATAATAATTCAAGTCTTCCCTTTTTGTCCATCCGATACATTTCCAGAAGGCATTGCCGATATCATTCCGGGTAAATGCAATCAGGGAAACCTTGCTTATCTGTTCTTCTTTCAATCTTTCCATACAGTAGACTACCATGGCCTTTCCAATCCCCTGCATCCGGTAATCTTTTCTCACGCAGACATGGTAAAGACAGCCCCTTCTCCCATCATGCCCGCACAAAATAGCGCCCACAATCTGTCCGTCTGCCACGGCGACCACGCTGGTTTTGGGGTTTCTGTTTAAGAAGCGCCCTACGCCTTCCCGGGAGTCGTCTATGCTTCTGATGGCAAACCCTTTTATGGTATTCCACAGGGTATGTATGCCCTCGTAGTCTTCTAGCGTCATTGTCCTGATTGTATACATATTTATCTTTATTCCTTTCCATCCGTCAGCTTTGCATTGGGATATATCCTGTCCATCCTCTCATCGGGAAAATGTTCGTCCAAAAATACCTCTACCGTATTTTCCGCCTCCGCACCTGCCGCCCTGCTGCTGTATCTGGCAAGCGCAAGCGCCGATACTGCCATATTGCACACCATAAATACCACGAACAGGTAACTCAGCCATGTGCCTGCTTTCCTTGGCACTTTTTCGATTAAGCGTGATAAAAAAGGATAAACCAGCTTCAACCATACAAGCGCCGCGATTCCCCAGAAAAAGCAATACAGCAGGTTGATTCTTCCGCCCAGGTTAAACGGAATCTTACTGTAGTCCCAAAACACGGTTCCAAACACCAATTCCGTAAAAACACTGCACACATACTCGTAAACACCACCCACAATGGTTCCGAAAATGAAAATATACCTGTCCGCCTTATCCTTGTACCTGTCTAAAAGCAGTGTAAGCAATACAATCCCCAGTCCCCACACGATGCTGAAGGGACCGTAAACCACGCTGCTTCTGCTCATCAGCCTGCCCATGGTAAAAAAGCAGAAAATCGTTTCCGTCACATCCCCCATAAAAGCGCCTATGAAGAAAAGCCATACCAGCTTATGGAAGCAGCAGCCCTTTGCAAACGCCTCCGTCTTTTCCCTGACCTTCGCCGCCGGCTGCAAAATTTGTCCGTCCTCACTCAGCCCGGGAAATGCTTTTGCCATCCTCTTTTGGATAACAGAAGTAATTGCACTGCCCATTCTTCCGGAAAATCTGCTCATCCCATCCGCAATTTCCTGCATCCTGCGGTTCTGCTTCTTTATTTTTAAAAGCGTTCCCGTTGTCATCAGCATATCAAAGACAAACAGAATAAGCGCTGCCAGAAGCATTATCCGTCCGACGGATTTCGGTGTCAGCAGAAGCAAATTTCTAAACAACGGCTGTACCCATCTCATAAACACAACCGCGCCGGCTGCCCAGACCAGCGAAAAACGCAGGCATACATATCCGCCCAGATTATGCTTATAACCGGAATAATCCCACCACTTCCTGCCATAGAACTTTTCCATCAGCATACCCGTAAAAAATTCCAAAAGGCTTGCCACAACCATGCTGCCAATAAAAAGGAAAAAGAGGTTTTCAAGCAATCCTCCGAAAAACACCAGCATAAACACCATGGCACTGCCGTAGATAGGGCAGACCGGTCCGTTCAAAAATCCTCTGTTTGCAAATTTTTTCCTGTTGAATGCTGCAAATGCAACCTCCAATACCCATCCAATAAAAGAATAAATGAAGAAAAACCAAATTAGTTCATATCCTGTGTATTCCAATTCTTTTATCCTTCCTAATGTAAAAATTCACTTCATACAGTATATCACAAAGTTTTTTCGCGGAAAATAGGCATACTGCTTTTCTTTTTCCTCCATATGCTCTTTTTTTTGTGCATTTTTATTCATAAAGTTATTGTTTTATTCACAATATGCATATTATACAACTATTTATTCAATAAATATTCATCTATGGCAGACATTTTTCTCTTGCATTCCCATGAAAGTTGTTGTATATTTAAAAAAACGATGTGACAAAAACCGCTAACGCGGCAGAATGGAGGAAATCATGAAAGAAAAAGTAATACTTGCCTATTCCGGCGGGTTGGATACCACAGCCATTATTCCCTGGCTGAAAGAAAACTTTGATTATGAAGTGATATGCGTCTGTATCGACTGTGGGCAGGAAGAAGAACTTTCCGGACTTGAGGAAAGGGCCAAGTTCTGCGGAGCCGAAAAACTGTACATACTTGACGTGACGGATGAGTTTTGCGAAGAATATATTGCACCCTGTGTTCAGGCTTATGCAGTTTATGAAAACAAATACCTTTTAGGCACTTCCATGGCAAGACCCCTGATTGCAAAAAAGCTGGTGGAAATTGCCCGCAAGGAAGGCGCTGCTGCCATCTGCCACGGTGCAACCGGCAAAGGAAACGACCAGATTCGTTTTGAACTCGGCATCAAAGCGCTTGCCCCCGACATTAAAATTATCGCTGCATGGAGAAATGAAAAGTGGACTATGGACTCCCGCGAGTCGGAAATTGCCTACTGCAAAAATCACGGCATTGACCTTCCTTTTTCCGCAGATTCTTCCTACAGCCGCGACCGCAATATCTGGCACATCAGCCATGAAGGATTGGAACTGGAGGACCCTGCCAACGAACCCAACTATGAACATCTGCTGGTTCTGGGCACGACGCCCCAGAAAGCGCCGGATGAAGGAGAATATGTTACCCTGACTTTTGAAAAAGGTATTCCCGTGTCCTTAAACGGCCAAAAAATGAAGTATGCCGACATTGTCCGCGAGTTAAACCGGCTTGGCGGAAAACACGGCATCGGCATTGTGGATATCGTGGAGAACCGTGTTGTCGGCATGAAATCCCGCGGTGTATATGAAACGCCCGGCGGCACCATCCTTATGGAAGCCCATCAGCAGCTGGAAGAACTGATTCTGGACAGGGATACCTATACCATGAAAAAAGAGATGGGCAACCGTTTTGCCGATATCGTATATGAAGGCAAATGGTTCACACCGCTGCGCGAGGCAGTGCAGGCTTTTATAGAAAAAACCCAGGAATATGTGACCGGAGAAGTAAAATTCATGCTTTATAAGGGCAATATCATCAAAGCAGGAACCACCTCCCCCTATTCCCTGTATAACGAATCCATTGCTTCCTTTACAACGGGCGACTTATACGACCACCATGACGCTGAAGGCTTTATCAACCTGTTCGGGCTTTCCTGTAAGGTTCGTGCCATGAAAATGCAGGAAGTGGAAGCGAACAATAAAAACTAAACCATGAAAGTGATTTTATTTATTGCCGCATATTTTATATTTGTCAACCTCTGGGCATTCTGCCTGATGGGAATTGACAAGAGAAAAGCAATCAAGGGTGCCTTCCGGATTCCGGAAGCCACCCTCTTCATCGTTGCCATTATCGGGGGAAGTATCGGTTCCATTGCCGGAATGTATACCTTCCGCCATAAGACAAGGCATGCAACTTTCGTATATGGTATGCCTGCCATCCTGATTTTGCAGATGATTCTGCTGATTGCATTGTGGAATGCACCGGTGGAATTTTTAACCATATAAGTATGAGAAAAGTCTGCCGTGCAGACTTTTCTCATACTTGAGGAGTTACCTGATAGGAGGATAATCATGCATATTGCCATCTGTGACGATAATGTAGCTGACAGAAAGCAACTGGAAAGACTTTTAAAGAGGGAATCTGACAAAAGGGCGCAGGACTCCGGTATTTTGTATGTGGATTCCTACGGGCATCCGAAAAGCCTGCTTACCAAGTCCATGCAGTATGATGCCTTTTTTATTGACATATGCAAGACAGAAGGGCTTACAGGCGTTGATGTGGTAACCTCCCTCACAGAGCTTGGCAATGCCGCTCCCATCATCCTGTGCAGTTCCCTGATTTCCTACCGCGAATACCAGCTTCCCGAACGGGTGCTGTTTTTGGACAAACCCATAAAGGTTGCTGAACTCTCTTCTGTTTTGGACGACGCGCAGAAAATAAAAGATTCCTCCACCCCCCTGATTGAATTAAGGGAGGAAAAAGGAACCTATTATGTCACAGAACCCGATATTGTATATGCCATTCAGGAAGGCGCATATCTGATGGTAAGTCTTAAGGATGGACGCTCCGTAAAGATTGCCGCCACTGCAATCAATTTCTTTGCACAGATAGAACAGTTTCCTGTTTTTTTCTCGCCCAATCTCAAATCCATCGTAAACGGAAGGTATATAGGAAATATCCGTTCCAACAAAATCACCATGGAGGACGGCACTGTTTTCAAATCCTCCAAAGAGATTTTACCCTATGCAAAATATATCCATGAAGAAACCCGCAATCAATGTTAAACCGCAACAATCACCCCGCCGTTATTGGCATACATGCTGCTGATTCCCGCAGTGTCAAGTATTTTAATTTCTTTACAAAAAGCTTTCTCTTTTAAAAGGCCTAAAAGTGTTTCCGCACGTTCTTTTGCGTTGCAATGAGAGATGATGATACGTTTTTTACCTGCATCTTTCAATTCAGCCACAATCAAATCAGCCATTTTTCCAAGCGCTTTTTTCATGCCGATGCCCTGTCCGCGCTGTATAATCGTTCCCTTGTCAGCGCCCATGACCGGTTTGATATTTAAGGTAGACGCAACAACAGCCTTAACACTGGAAAGCCTGCCGTTTTTACGGAGCGTTTCCAGATTATCCAGAACAAAATACGTATTCATTTCATCCCGAAAGGCTTCAATCTGTTTTACCACTTCTGCAAAAGAAAGGCCTGATTCTTCCAACTCCATCAGCTTTAATGCTATTTGTGTCTCCCCGCAGCTCGCCGATTCCGAATCCACCACATGTATGTTCTTTTCCCCGTAAGTTTCTTTGTAAAGACGCTTTCCCAGTTCTGCGCTGTTAAAACTTCCGCTCAATTTGGAAGAAAGTGTTACCACATAAATATTTTCCGCATCTGCATGATAAGCTTCCATATACCTTTCCGGGGAAGGACATGAAGACTTAGGTGATTTAGGATACGCCGCCACCTTCTTTAAAAACTCTGCCTGATTGAAATTTTCATCATCCTGTATATGGTAATCCCCCACATCAATTCCCAGGGGCACACTTTCAAACCTGTCATCCCCTTTCAGTTCCTTTGGCAATTCGCAACAGCTGTCCACAACAATCTTGTATCTCATATCGTCCGTAAACCTTTCATTATATTTTGTTATATTGTCATCTGCAAAACATAGTTTTTATTACTATGTATTATAGTAACATATGTTTATGCGTATGTAAATACTCTTTCTCAATCCTTTCTCTTGACTTTTTCCACCGTCGCTGATATGCTGTTTTCTAAGCAATGATTTCATAACGTTAAAACGATAAAACACCAGGGAGATTTATTTATGCTTGCCTTACAGATTACTGCATTAAAGCCTTTTATGAATGCCCTGCTTGCAGGGGACCTTTTTGATATTTTTCTTCTGGAAGAGGCATCCATTGCCTCTGCTGTTACCTACACTATAGACGGACGCTTAAACAGCAGCTTTTTTCCTTCGGAAGAATGGGCTGACAAAACGCTTCATCCCTTTGAATTTACTGCCTGGCAGGATATAAAGGGAGTCTGTTTCCAACTGATTAAAGGAAAACGGACGCCGCTGCACTTTCAATTTGTTTTTCAGCTTATGCCAAACCACGTTGCTTCCATTTTGGAAAAGGGCGACAGCGCCACACCGACGGAACTTGTCCGTGCATTTGTACTGACTGTACGTTACGATGGGGAAAAAGCCTTTCTTTATACAGGTATCTCTTTTACTACTTTTGTGCCTGATAAAGAACCTGAACGACTTTGGGATGCCGCATTGAAACGGTATCTGGATAAAAAAGGAGTCGCCTGTGAGGAATTGTAATCCACAGGCGACTTTCTCTTTTTGTATCTTTATTCGACCACTTCTTCGCTTTCCGATTCATTTTCTTTTGTACTGTCAGTTCCACCTTCTGTTTCCCCATCCGTTGTTTCAGGCGTTTCCTCCTTGGGTGCAGGCGGTCGGGGAGCAATCCACTCCGCATCTATCTGAGAGTGGTACTCTTCCGGCAGCGCTTCCTCCACATAACGGTAAAAATCATTATTGAGGATACCCGCAGAGTAATTGTAAAGACCTTTTACCTGTTTTGCAGCTGCATCGTAATAGGTTTCATTTTCTTCCTCACCGTTAAGCCATGTAACTTCCTTTAGTTTTTTATTGTAACTTACCTTATCGGTGATAAAACTGCGGTTTGAGAATATGACAAGCGGCGGGCTGTCGGATAAGATATCCCTTCCCACATACAACCTTGAATCATACTCAAAGCCAAACAGGTTAAGCAGCGTGGGCAGTATATCAAGGGCGCTGGCTGTTTTGTCGACCGTCACGGTTTCCATTTCACTGTTCCAGAGTATCAGATTGTTCCTGTATATTTCAAGCCTGTTTTCCAAAGGCTCTCCGGCAAGCTCTTCCAGATTTGCAATCTGCATGTCATAAGGATAATGGTCTGCACTCAGACAAATCACCGTTTTCTCCAGTTTACCCGCTGCATCCAATTGCTCAATCAGATATTCCAGCGCAAGGTCCAGTTCTATATTACATGCAATATAAGCCCTGCCTTCCTCCGAATAAGGAAGTCCCGCAACTTCCTCCTGATGTATGACAGACATTTTGTTATCTGCAAAATTGTAATTCATATGTCCCGAAACAGTCATGTAATACACATGGAACCTGTCGTCATTTATATACATCGGTATGGTAGCCTTCATCATATCCAAGTCGGAAGCCGGCCAGTAATTGGCATGTTCCATATCAAATATCTGCCCGCCCCATTCAGCTTCCTCCAGCTTTCCAAGCTTGGAAGCCATAAAATTGTAACCCAGATTGGGATGGGAAAGATTCCTGTCATAATAAGAAAGGGTATTGTTGTGGAAGGCATAACTTCTGACCCCTTCCGCTGCAAAATAAGCAGGCAGGGTGAAGGGCATGGCATTTTCGGCGCTTCTCTTCATGCTGTGCTGCTGGTCCGGTATCAGCGCGGTACAGTTGACATACTCACCGTCGCTGGTGGACGTCTGCCACAGGGGTACATAATAATCTTCTACGACAAATCCTGAATGGATGAGCTTATACAGGGTGGGCGTCAATTGCTCGTCAACCGCATAAGGGCTGAAGCCTTCCGCCGTCAGGTAAATCAAATTGTATCCCTCGAACATGCCCGTATATTCATTTTTGTAGGTGGGAGTCATGCTCCGCATGAACTCTGCAAGCTTCACCACCTCTTCATTGTCGGCATTGGCAATCAGACTGTCAAAATCAATTGGCAGCACATGCGGCGAAGTATCCAGCTTCACTTCTTCCGGCTGGGTATCCTCTCCCAAGCCGGGAGCATCACCGCCGCTTACCACATTATTGGACACCACGTCAACATTTAAGTCCTGCCATGTATCCAAATCACCGGTCTCGGCAGGAAAAATACCCCGCGTAAAATCCCTGACAATGGAAGACCTTACGCCATACTGTGCAATAACGCCTTCCGGGTCATAGTATCCGCTGTACATTTCAAAATACTCAGCCTTTCCCAGCTTGCCGCCTACCAATACGGCAATAAAAAGTATCATTCCGGCTCCCCATACCGCTATATTAACGATACGGTCCCTGGAAGAATGGCTCTTTAAGGAAAGCTTCTTAAATTTCAGCAAAAGACCCGCTACCACAAACGGCACTGCCAGAAGCAGCAGAAAAACAGACGCACGCAGTATACCGTTCAATGCTTCCCGCCAGTAATTTGTCATAGCGTCCATACCTGTATTTTTGACAGCTGCGATGAGCAGGGGCTGCTTAAATATTTTCATATACACGAGCTGGCTGGCAAACAGAAGATAATTCACCGCAAGCAAAACCCAAAAAATAATCCTGTTTGTCTTTTTCCGCAAAAATCCCGTAATGAAAGAAGAAAAGGCAGCCCAAAACAGCCATATGGGAAATCCGAGTATCGGATTAAATCCCGTAAACCCGAAACATGCAAAGTGATAAACCAATTCCATGTAAATTACAGTTCCCAAGAAAAAAAACAAATTCCCTATCATAATCCTATTCTACTCCCCATACATCAGATACAATGACTTGATGCTTTTATTTTCCTCGACTTATCGTATCACATTTCGACAAAAAATGGGGAAATATTACACATTTTAAAATAAGTTTAATAATTTCTTCATAAACATCTTATTTTTTCATTTTGGGATTAAAAATAATTGCTGCTAAAAGTCCAAAAATCAACGCTGCACTGCACCCTACGGCCCCTGCTTTAAATCCGCCCTGGAAAAGACCGAGAAACCCTGCCTGTTCCAGCCCGTCTTTTACCCCTTTCATCAACACATTCCCAAATCCAAGCAGCGGAACGGATGCCCCTGCCCCGGCAAATTCCACAAACGGTTCATACCAGCCGAATACACTGATAACGGCGCCCAGACAGACTAAAAGCACCATAATCCTGCCCGGAAGCATTTTGGTTTTCTCCAGCAATATCTGCACCAGCGCACAAATCAGTCCTCCTACCCAGAAGGCATTAAAATAATCCATAATTCGATTCCTCCTTTTCGAGTCTCGTTTCATCATGGATTATTATAGTTCTTTTTCTATATTTTATTCTTTTTTCCAATCGGAAGCTGCACAAGCACAACCGCCGCAAACACAATGACACATCCCAGAACCTGTCCGGAAGTAAGCGTCTGGTCCGTTTTCAAAAAGCCTGTTTTAAAAGCAAGAAAACCGGCAATCGCCGCCACTACGGATTCCAGACTGAGTATCAGCGATGCCACCGTGGGATTCATGCCCTTCTGACCGGAAATCTGTAAGGTGTACGCCACCCCGCAGGACATAATCCCGGCATACAAAACAGGCACCAGACCATTTTGCAGCTGATAAAAAGAAGGCTTTTCGAACAAAAAGGCCATAACCGTACAGCACACACCGCACACAAAAAGCTGCATGAATGAAAGAAGGACTCCCTCCGTCTTTGGGGAAAAATAATCAATCACCAGAATGTGCACTGCAAACAATACCGCGCTCACAAGCACCATCACATCCCCCCGTGCAAGATAAAAACGCTCTGTCATGCACAAAAGGTACATACCTGCCACTGCCATGACGGCGCCGAAATATACGGTTCCCGGAGCCTTTTTCTTTAAAAAAAGACCAAGCAGGGGGACAAAAATGATATAAAGAGTTGTGATAAACCCAGCCTTTCCAACCGTGGTATAAGCAATTCCAGCCTGCTGGAAGGAACTTGCCGCCGTGAACACAATTCCGCAGAACATGCCGCCCGTAAGCGCTGTTTTCCATGAAATCCCCGAACCTTTTTTACACCCGGATTCCCTTTTCTTTTTTCTTTTGTACACCGTAAAGCAGACCGGCGGAAACAATACGGCTGCACCCAAAAGGCAGCGCACGCCGTTAAATGTAAACGGCCCCATGACCTCCATTCCCTTACTCTGGGATACAAAAGCCAGCCCCCAAATACAGGCGGTCAAAAACAGCAGCAGGCTGCTCCTCAATGTTTTTCCATTCATGTTTCTTTCCTTCCATCCTGCTGTACGGCATCACAGATTTCGACTGCCGCTTCCCTAAGCTGCTTTCCTTCACAGTCCACCGTTATGTCGGCATATTTTTCGTACAGCGGGATTCTCTCCCTGTATAAATCTGCCAGAGTCTGCCCCGGTTTAAGCGTTACCCCCCTTGCGCCCAAATCACCCAGACGCTCTTTTAAGGATGACAGCGAAAGTTTCAGGTAAACAACAGTGCCTATCTCCCCCAGATGTTCCATGGCCTCCGGCTCATGACACACGCTGCCGCCCGTGGCAATCACGGAACGCGTTGGCATCAGGGATGCGTTGACTTTGTTTTCCAGACTGAAAAAACCTTCCACGCCATATTCTTCAATCAGTTCATGAAGAAGCTTTCCATAGGTTTCCTGAATCACCAAATCCGAATCCACAAAACGAAGCCCCAGCCGTTTTGCCACAACAACGCCTATCGTGCTCTTACCCGCGCCTGGCATACCGATTAATATGATGTTCCCGTTTGTTTTTTTCATACTTTTTCCTTACTTAATTAGTGGTATATACTTCCGCCTATTGCAGGGGCGGCGGGGGCGGTATATTTGTTCCAACAGGACACGTTCTCACTCGGGTAAAAACACAGCGGTACGTAAGAGGTTGAAAAACAACCTCTAAGTACCGGTGTTTTTACACGGTCCTTTATGGAATCAAATATACCGCCCCCGCCGCCCCTGCAATAGGCTAACCCTCCAGAGCTTCCTTTAAGTAGACGGTTACTTCTACCTCGCACAGTACGTTTTTGGGCAGGGTTTTTACTGCAACGCAGCTTCTTGCGGGCTTGGCGGTAAAATACTTTGCGTACACTTCATTGAAGGCGGCAAAATCTCCCATGTCCGCAAGAAAACAGGATGTTTTTACCACATGGTTATAGCCTGCGCCTGCGGCTTCCAAAAGCGCGCCGATGTTTTTCATAACCAGTTCCGCCTGTTCTTTGATGTTTTCTCCTTCCACATTGCCGGTGGCAGGATTGATGGGAATCTGGCCGGAAGCAAAAAAGAAATCTCCCGCTTTGATTCCCTGTGAGTATGGGCCGATTGCTGCCGGCGCCTTTTCTGTCAAGATTTTTTCCATCATTTTTTCCTCCATTCGCTTGATTTGTCAGTTATCGGACTGCGGCTCCTCAAATTGAGCCGTAACATAAAAGCCTCTTTCTTTTTCCTGAATATCCGTGACAACCCCTTCCCTTGCGAGCATCCGCTCCCTGAAGGGGAAATTGCCTGACATTGCCAGGGATGGGTCTATGGTGTAGTAGTAATTGCTGGGCAGGATACCTTCCGTCACCGTAATTTTCTGGCCTACCGTCAAAAGACCCTGCCTTTCCATTTTAAATTCCATTTCCCGCATTTCATCACCCCTCAAAGCATTATAACACCCAATTTACTCCAGCACCAGATTAAAATAACCATTTTCAGGCATTCCTTCGGGAAGGCACATTCCTTTTCCCGCATAGGAACGGCGGAGCATAGCCCTTTTAGCGCCTGTTACGGCTAAAAGGCGCTTAGCCGCTGTCACTGCTTCCGCACAGCTTTTTGCGGTTATCTCCTGTATGTACAGTTCCTGCCCACCGCACAGCGGACGGTACAACACCCCATACTCCCCTTCCGGGCACAAAAGCCTGGCGCAAATTCCCCCTTCTTTTTTGCACAGGCTTATGGCATAGGAAAGCATGGTTCGGGAAATGTCCACATATGCGGAATCCATAAAGGCATCTTTCCTGAGTATTTCATATTCGGAAACGGCCGTCTTTATCAATTTTCCTTCTGATGCCCCACCGCCGTTTCTTCCGGCTGCCTCCACCCAGACGCTTTCTTCGGTAAAGCAGTTCTTGAATCCCCTGCTTTCATAAAATGCGGCAAGTGCGGCATCTGCCGGCACCAGAACAGCGGCTTTCCCTTCTTCCTGTAAAAGCTGCGAAACGTCCCGAAGCAGGCTTGAACAGACGCCCTTGTTTTGAAACTCTCTTTTCGTTGCCACTGCATACAGGTATTCTGCCGGACTGCTTTTTCTTTCTCCTACATAAGAAAAATGAAGGCATACGGGCAAAAGCAAAAGCTGTCCCATTATCCTGCTTTCCGCTTTCCACAGACAGACACGGGCAGAATCACCAAATACCGAAAAAAATTCCTTGATTTCTTCCGCCGTGTCCCCAAAACACTCCTGCCAGATAGAAATTACCTCCGGCATATCCTCATAGTTTGCAAACTGTAACACACTAACCTCCATGATTCCACTTTGCGGAATCTCAAATCCAGATGAAAATGCCGTTTTTCAGGCATTTTCCGGCGTGGAACATAGAAGTTCTCCGCGAAACAGCCTCTGCTGTGAGCGGCTAGAACTTCTTTTCACGCTGTTCTTTTGCCACAAACTTTTCCAGCATTATCGGATGGTATGACTCTTTTGCTTTGCGGAGCCCTTCCATGCCGTCGTCTTCCTCCCGGTTCACATAGGTATAATCCTGCATCATATGCCTGACATATTCCCGGTTGAGCATCGGGTATGCCCCCTGCACTTCCGCAAATGCTTTTTCCACATGCACCACATAGGTATCCTTATTTAACGGCTCCCCGATAGTGAACCCTGCCGCCTGTCCAAACTGATAGAGCACGCCGCCGGTAAACCCAAGGCTTTCAAAATTTTTAAGGGCATTGTAAACTACGCCCCTGTCACTGAGGGCGGACAGATTGCCGCTTTCCGCATGCTCCGTATACCACACCTTGGCCATAGCCTGACAATCCTTCAAATTCTCTTTTGTCAAAGGCTCAAAACGCCACTCCCCCGCATCCTCAAATCTTGCAATATGATTCCTTTTTCCGTGGTATTTTTTCCCCGCAAGCAGCGTCAAATCTTCCACACGGTACAGATAGTCCCATTCTGCGCGGACGCTCTCTATCACAAGTTCCTCTCCAAAGGCCTGCGCAAGCTTGTCCGCCTCCTCTTTTGCAAATCCTCTCAGACAAAAAGGTTCGCCAAGCTGCCTTGCATCCTGACGCATATATTCCACGGCTTCCTTTACATCACCGCTGCCTGCCGGAAAAAGATACAGATACTCACCTGTTCCCGGCTTCCTGCTTCTTACACAGAGCATGTCCCCTGCCTTCGCCACCTGCTGCCTGTACAAATCTTTCCAGATATACAGGTTTCCAAAGGTATAATCACATCCTTGAAACCCTGACGCAGCAAGCAGCGGCGCTATCCATTCCCTGTCTGCCAATTCTATTTCTTTAAAATCCATCCTGTGCAACCCCCGCATGTCCATCATCGTCAATTACTAATCCATAGTATATCTTAATTTTATGCTCTTAAGCGCACATAAAGTTAAAAGTTGACGCAGTGTTTTACTGCGTCAACATTATACCACAAATACAGTTTTATACCAATAAATTTACGGTCCAAATACCAGATACAGGAAGTGAAATATAATGCTTCTTAGCTAATCCCCTCCGGTATGAGCCTCCGAATCACATCCTAGTGAATATTCCTTCCCGTACACATTCTCACAAATTCAGGGTCAAAATGCTTGATTGCCGTTCCTTCATATCCCAAATCCAAGGTTCCGATTTTATTCATTTCTTCTTCGGTAAGGGAAAAATCCCAAATATCAAAATTTTCTTCAATCCTCTCCTTGTGAACCGATTTCGGGATTACCACTACGCCGCGCTGCACATTCCATCTCAAAACCACTTGGCCGGCAGTCTTTTTATGGGCATCGGCAATGCCTTTAACCATCTCATCATCAAAAGGATTGTGACGGCCGCCGCCAAGAGGCGCCCATGCTTCCGGTACGACATCATAATGCTGCATTGTCTGCAAAGCGCCTTCCTGCGCAAAATAGGGATGCAGTTCCACCTGATTGACCATCGGCCTGACTGACACGGTTTCGCAGAAATTTGTGAGAACATGCGGATAAAAATTGGAAACGCCGATTGCTTTCAATTTTCCCTCTTTATAAGCATCTTCCATTGCCCGCCATGCACTGAAATAATCCTTCATAGCCTGATGCAGCAGATACAAATCCAGATATTCCAAACCCATTTTTTCAAGAGAAGCGTCAATGGCAGCCTTAGCCATTTCGTAATTCGCCATATCCTGTACCCACATTTTGGAAGTAATAAACAACTCTTCCCTCGTACAGATGCCTTCTGCAATTGCTTCCTTAACTGCTTCGCCGACAGCATCCTCGTTGGTATAGGAAGCCGCCGTGTCAATTAGGCGGTATCCTGTACGAATCGCATCCAATACGGAACGTTTGCATTCTTCTTTATCCCGTACCTGAAAAACACCGAAGCCCTCCATAGGCATCTTGATTCCATTTGTGAGCGTTTTATATTCCATATCCTTCTCCCTTCCTTTAGTCCTGGCTGTCCAGGTCGATTACATAGCTTGCATAACTTTCTTCCTGCTCGTTCGACGCTTTATAGTAACGCACATTTTTGTTTATCCCGGCAATTTGCTCCATTTCCTCCGCTGTCAGTTCAAAATCAAAGATATCTGCATTTGCCTTGATATGTTCCGGATTGGTAGAGCCGGGAATTACCTGATTGCCCACCTGAATATGCCAGCGCAGGATAATCTGCGCATTGCTTTTTCCGTACTTTTGTGCCAGATTTGCAAATACCGGCTCATTTATGAGCGCTTTGTCCCCATGCCCCAACGGATACCATGCCATCACACGGCAGCCGCATTCCTCTAACATATCAATAGTTTCTGTGTCCATATAATAAGGATGTGCCTCCATCTGAATCACATGGGGCTTTATCTCACATTCGGAAAGCAGTTTTTCCAACTTCTTCCCATGGAAATTGGAAATCCCGATGGATTTGATTTTTGCTTCTTTGTAGGCTTTCTCCAGTTTCCGGTATCCTGCCATAAAATCTCCTGCCGGCTGGTGGATAAACATCAAGTCAATATAATCCGTATCCAGAAGTTCCAGGCTCTTTTCCACCGTGTTCTCCGTCAGATACTGGCTTGCCCAGATTTTTGTGGAAAGGAAAATGTCCTCCCGGGGAACGCCGGATTTTTTCATGCCGCGGCCAACAGCACGCTCATTCATATAAGCCTGTGCCGTGTCAACCATCCTATAACCACAGGAAAGCGCGTCATATACCGCCTGCTCTGCCTGTGCCGGTGTCATTAAAAAAGTTCCAATCCCCACCGCCGGCATCTTAACTTTGTTGCTCAAAGTAAAATTTATCATAATAAATTCCTCCTATTCCTTATTTGTCCGGTCGTTTGCTTTGACCAGTTCTGTTAACGTGATATTGGGATTGCGATAGCGTGCCCCCGGATTCGGCTCTTTCATGGGGATATCCCCAAACCGAATCGCCATCTGCGGGCAGGCGTGTATACAGGCGTAACATGCCTGACAGCCTTCTTTCGTGTTCACTGCGTGCTGATTTTCCAAATGAATGCATCCTGCCGGACATACCCGTGTGCAGATACCGCAGCCGATACATTTGTCGGTAATCACATAGTCTGCCCATATTGTTTCCGGCATACTTTTCACACGCGCAAGATACCCGTTATGAATATTTTTATCTTCTTCACTTGCCTTTTGTATCCTTACCGTTTTGCTTCCAATTTCGGTTTTTATTGCTGCAAGCTGTTCTTCCACTTTTTTGTCAATTGCCGTCTGCTCTTCCATGTCAAATACCGGCAAAAAATTGTCCACCATCAGCACGGTATGAATATAATCCGGCTTTTTCCCGATGCTTATGCAAAAGCTTTCCGCCAGTTCAGCGGCGCCGCCATGCCTATTTCCATAAGTCAGCACAATATAAAAATATGTTGTTTCAAAAACTGCTTTTTGCAAAAACTCTTTCACCATCCCCGGCATCTCATGCCCGTAAACGGGACAAACTATGCCAATTTTTTCGGCAGCAAAATGCAGCTCCTTTAAAGACAGCACCTGTGGGATGCTGTATTGCTCATCGTCCAGTTGTTTTGCCACATACAGGCTGTTGCCCGTGCCTGTAAAATAAAATATCATAAACCCGACTCCCTTTCTTTGCTTTTTCTGGCCTTATTATAAAACGTTTTTTGCCAAAAAGTACAATATCAATTTTGCAATCCGGATTGCAAAATATGAAATCTGTGTTATCCTATATACAGGAAAAGGAGAGATTTTTGATATGTTGGATTTTTATATTCTTGAACAATTTGTAACATATTACCATACCGGTACCTTAATAGAAGCAGCTGAACAATTACATATTTCACAATCAACCCTTACCAGAAGTATGCAACGTCTGGAATCTGAATTTGGAGTGCCGCTTTTTGTCCGCACAAAAAACAGCATCACTCTGACAGAGGCAGGCGAAATGGCTGCTGCCGATGCCGAAATGATACTGCGCCAATGCGATAACATGCTCCACAGGGTACAAGACTTTGACAAAAAAAGCCGAACCATCATGATTGGCGCCTGTGCACCGGTTCCCGTTACCTATGCAGTGCAGCGCCTGACCCGCCTTTTTCCCAGTGCCGCCATATCTTCTGAACTAAAAGGAATATCGGATTTGCTGACGGGATTGGAAAAAAATTCTTATCAGCTTGTCATTCTTCCCTATGCCCCCACGGAACCGGATATGTTATCCATCCCCCTATGTATCGAACACTTGTATTTTTATCTCCATAAAAAACATAGGTTTGCCAAGAAAAAATCTTTGAAAGTAAGTGATATGAACGGAGAAAACATGCTTTTGTTTCAGGATATCGGTTTCTGGCATGACCTTGTAATCGAAAAGATGCCGGATTCCCGGTTTCTGTTACAGTCCGAACGCTATTCCTTCGTAGAATTGATTCGAAATTCCACAATGCCGGCCTTCACAACCGATTCTGCACCGTACGACCAATCTGTAATGGACCGTGTGAAAGTTGCGATTGAAGATGAGCAGTTCAATGTAACCTATCATCTGGTCGGAAAAAAAGGGATTACTGCGCCCATAGATTTTACTCTGCTTTTGCAATAATCCCTTTTATATTGTTTTATACTATTTAGATAACCAAATCCACATGCTGTATCGTGCCGACTTCCCCGCTTTCTTTCAGGAACACGCCGGTACTGCGGACAATGCCCTGCGTCTGGTTGGTTTCCATCTGCTTCACGGAAAACTCGGTGGCAGTATGACCCAGATAAATGGCGCCGACTCCCGCGTCGCCAAGGGCTATCAGCCTGTCACGTCCATCCGCATCCTTTGTCCATACCTTCAGATGCTTAAACACTTCGTCATCTTCGTCAATCCAGCCGTTACCGTCCTTGTCATAAGCTGCAAGGTCTTTGAAGCCGTCCCCGCTCTTTGTGCCGAAAAGCTCGCTTCCGTCGTTGATAACGCCGTCATTGTTTAAATCAAGCGCCAGAAATCCGCTGCCTTTTGCCAGCGAAGATAATTCCTCCGCCTTGCCGTCGCTGTCTAAGTCAAAGAAAAATGTCTGGTCGGAAAATGATGCCGGATTGCCTTCCAGATTGATGACAAGCGGGTCAACGCAGAAAGTCTTTCTGGAATACTCCAGACCCACTGCCTGTGTAAATTCCCTTGACATCTCCAGATTTAAGTTGAAATTGATACTCCTGCCATCAGAAGTTTCCACCACGCCCATCGTAGAAAAAGAAGTCACTTCCTTTTCCGAATAAATCTTTGACATGGTAACCCGCTCTTCCCAATGACCTACACCCACCCGGGCGGTAGAGCCTTTTACGGCAGCCTGTTTTGTGCTTGCAGACGCAATGGTAAGGGAACTTTGTTTCCATGCGCTTGCACTAAATCCAAAAGTCTGCTGCGTCTTTTTGCCCCATCCCATGTAATTGGGCCGTCTGTGTCCCTGCATGGCACGCAGGGATTCCAAAAGCTGCCTGAGCATCTTGATTTTAAAATCTTCCTCCGTGTCTATGGGTTTATTCTTGTTTTTTTGGCTGTCGGCCATTTCCTTAATCCAGCCTGCCTTCTGCTTCTCCTCTTCAGAAAGTTTTTTGTTTCCGTTCTTTCCATGCCCTTTCTGCATAAAGGCTTCTTCTTTTGTTTCCGCACGCTGTGAAAGCTCCAGGGTTGCCGACTGCCCCGTCCAGCCCGAAAGCTTATTCTCCGCTTCTTTGTCCGGGTCGCCCTTCGGTGATGTACTGCCGTTTACCCAGTACCTGTCGCCCGAAGCAGTAACCCTGAGGTCATACGCTTTCGATTCCTCGTGCTTCGCTGCCATCATTATGGCGCTTTGTTTAATCCTCATGCCACACCTCCCTGTCTGCATGTCGCGCATTTATGCGCCTTCAAAGGGGTTCCTTCCCCACAACAGTTCCCCTGTATCATACCTTTTGGATAGAAACAGGGTTAACTATTATATCGGCAGAAAACTGTAAAATATTACCTCCAAGTGCTTTAAATAGTGTAATTCCATACAAAACGCCAGCCCGTCCCCGGCGGCATATATATTTCCAACAGGACGCGTTCTCACTCGGGTAAAAACGCAGTGGTACGTAAGAGGTTAAAAAACAACCTCTCATGCCTTGTTTACAAGGCATTGGTCCGGTGTTTTTACACGGTCCTTTATGGAAATATATATGCCGCCGGGGACGGGCTGGCGTTTTGTATGGGCCGGACTAGTTAAACACTTTCCAGTACGACGCCATGGGCGATTCCCGGAACGGTCTGCCCTTCGTTAAAGCTGGTCTTGCTTAGAAGCGCTCCTGTAGGTACAAAGAGTACTTTTTTCCAGTTGTGCTCTGAAAGCTGTTTCAGGATATAAGCGGATAGAGTAACCGCGCTGCAGCCGCAGCCGGAGCCTCCCGCATGGGTATCCTGCGTACCTGCGTCAAATATCTCCATGCCGCAGTCCAGATGCCTGTCGGAAATGTCATAGCCTTTGTCACGCATCAAATCAATCAGGAGCTTTTGTCCCACACTTCCAAGGTCTCCGGTTATGATTTTATCATATTCTTCTGGCTGACTGTTATAGTCAACAAAATGGCTGGCAATGGTGGACGCCGCTGCCGGAGCCATACAGGCTCCCATATTTAAAGAGTCCTTCAGTCCGAAATCCACGATTTTACCTACCGTCATGCCGGTAATTTTTGCCTTACATTCTTTTTCCTTCTGCGCACCTAAAACAAACGCCCCGCTGCCGGTTACGGTCCATGACGCGGAAAGCGGTCTCTGGTTTCCATAGCCCAGAGGAAAACGAAATTCCTTTTCCGCACTTGCGAAGTGGCTGGATGTGACACAAATGACGTTTTCCGCAAACCCGCCTGATACCGCCATTGCTCCCAGGGTCAGGGATTCTCCACAGGTGGAACATGCACCATATACACCCAGTAGTGGTATGTTGTAATTCATAATACCAAATGATGTGGCTATTGATTGACCAAGTAAGTCACCGGCAAAAATATACCGCATGTCCTCCGGCTTCTTTCCTGCCTTCCCAAGCGCCATATAGACGGCGTCCTTTTGCAGGCTGCTCTCCGCTTCTTCCCATGTCTCGCAGCCAAACATATCGTCTTCCCCCACCATATCAAACAAAAGCCCCAGAGGGCCTTCTCCTTCTTTTTTGCCCACGATGGAGGCGCTGCCGTTGATATACACTTCTTTTTTCAGTTTCAGGCTCTGGCTGCCAACCGTACACAGATTGTTTTCGCTCATATTTTCCTCCATTCTGATGCGTCACAAATCCTTACATATATAAATTGTTTTGATTGTTTATTCAAATTTGCCTTCGGCGACCATTCGTATCAGTTCGTCCATTTCATGGTCACTTTTCACCTGACTGCTCCTGTTCCTGAGCACTTCCCTTTCTTCATCCGTCATATTGTTGATTCTTTCCCTTGCATTATCCTCCATGGCAAATCCTACAGGTAAGTCCCAGAATGCACCATCTCCCAAAGCTCCGTTTGCTCCATTAAATGTGTCCATACTTTTTTCCTCTCTTTCTCTCATTTTTGGTCTGCAACAGGACACGCAGTCCTCTTTCATTATGTAAGTATGGACACAGATTTGCATTTTATTCTATTTTTCAAAAGTGTTCGTCAAAACACCGAAAACGGGCAGTCACCTTTGAATTGTGACTGCCCGATAAACTGGTAGGCTATTTATTCAATTTAATATACTCTTGAAGCGCCACTCTGATTCCCTTGTGGTGGTCAACATCACCCTTTCTAATTCCCTTAATGATTTTTCCACGGTATTCTATTTCGTAAGGCTTGTCCTCTTTGGGAACAAAATCGTCAATCAAAACTGTGCGGCAAGTCCCATCTCCGCATTTTGAGTTATCCGTCCAATAATCAAAATCTGCACCGTACTTTACCAACAAATCAAGAATCTCAAACAAATGTTTTTTTGCCGCGTCATACTTTTTGATATCCGGCTCATAGTTGCTCTCCCAATACCGGCTTAAAATACTGTCCGCTTGTACTATGACCGTATCAAATGGCACATTTGTATTTCCTAATATCGGATGTGGAGTTGTTTCTTTGTTAGGGTCTGCGCTATTTTGAAGCAACGTTTCGATTACCCTTACATACTTCTCCGCTCTCTCAAATTGGCCGTAAGGTAGCGCACCGAACGCACCGATTATCGCATCGTGAAGCACGGACATACACATAAAATAGCTTGCGCTTGTGTCCTCAGGTTTATTTGCTGGGTTCTCCATAAAATCCACGTCCGCGCCGTTTTCAATCAGCAGGTCGATAATCTCAAACTGTCCGCACTTAATCGCCACCTGAAGCGGCGACTGCCCTATGTCCTTTTTGGGTTTCGTTCCCGTATAAATCTCATTTATAACGGCGGGATTTTTCGCTATCCGCATGCGGATTTTTTCAATATCCCCGTGCCGAATTTCTTTAAACATCGCGTTCATAAAACAGTCTCCTCGTATACAGCAATTCCACCGCAAATCCCGATTGTGATTTGATGATTTTTAAGGCAAACAAAATCACATAAAACATTATAACACAAAACATATGGGAATTGTGAACTGATTGAAATGCTTTCAAAAAATTGAAAAGAGCAATCTGGTGATATGTCAAGATGATTTTTGAAAAGATTTTGATATGTTT
>CAJTMB010000030.1 GCA_910577105.1 uncultured Lachnospiraceae bacterium
AGTAATCTTATCTTACATCAGTTTGGAGGTTTACACAAACTTTGGGATAGTCCCGCGTAACGAAACAACTGCATCTTTTATTGATTTTGAGGATGTTGATACTAATCTTTTTAGTAAAATGTATGCACCTATTCCTTTTGCGTACTATATTGTGTAGAAATAGTGGAGGCAGTGGAGAAAACACTGCCTTCTTGCCTTAAAAATATGATAAAAAGAGCGATGCTCTAACATATAATCCATTTTGAGCCTGAGAAAAATATATAGCTCCCGGATGTTTGTCAAATGTTTTAGGGAGTTCTCTGGTGCGTGGTAAAGGATGCATAATCATAATGTCATTCTTGAAATCACTGTATAGCTCGTTTTCTGTAAAAACAAATTCTGTATATTCGTTAGTTTCGTTAAAGATTTTATCCATATATATGACATTTATTTGCGACGCTAGTCCGGATTCTAAAAACTGACGCGTGGAATGGTAATATCGCACATTCATCGTAGGATTTAATTTGGCACAAATAATATCCGGAAGGCTTACACCATTTTGACAGAGTATATGGACATTGATATTTTCCCAATTTGAAAGTCCTATTAATAAAGAATTAATTGTACGTTGCCGAGGCGTTCCTATAATTAAAATATTAAGTCCCGACAGATTTGTACCAATATGAGTAGTTAAAGTGAATAAATCGGTGAGTGCTTGCGTTGGATGCTCGATATTTCCACTGCCGGCAGAAATGACGGGAACTTTAGCTCCCTCTAGCAGAGCGAGCGTATATTTAGCATTTATTGTTCGCATTACTATGATGTCACAATATCCGCTAACAATTTGTCCCATGTCATCAAGCGGTTCATAGTAAGGAGGACCGCTTCTGGATGAATTAATGTCAGAAAAACCAATATACGTTCCGCCTAATTTGGTAAATGCAGATTGAAAACTCAACTGAGTCCGTGTACTGGGTTGTAAAAATAACGAAGCTAATGTTTTATCTTTCAACGCACCATAGTATTCATTGAAAATTTTCTCTCGCATTTTTGCACGTTCAAAAACAGCTTTCATGTCTGATAAAGATATATCGCTTATTGATATAAGATTTTCCATCGTTGGACCTCCTAAAGATATTTATGTCAGATAATCCGACATTATCTATCAAATAGTAGCGAGGTATGAAAGCTTCGTAGAATTATATACTAAAACTATTTCTTGGATGTTTAGTAACCAGAATATTTCGTTGTTTTGACATTGCAACATGTGTATATATTTCAGTAATATTTATGGAGCTATGTCCGAGCATTTCCTGAATATATCTGATATCCACACCTGCATCTAAAAGACTTGTTGCAAAAGTATGCCTAAACATGTGTGGAGTAATATGCAATTCGATGGCTGCTAAAGAAGCATATTTATTTATCATTCTGCGAACGGTCTGATCCGACATTGCCGTACCATTTTGATTTGTAAAAAAGTGCTCGCAGAGTTTGGAACCTGATTGAAAACTATTTTTATATTCTTTTAGCAAATTTATAACATCTTCGCTTCCAATTTGGAGGCGTCTTTCTTTGTCGCCTTTACCATGAATAAGTATAGAACCATCATAAAAATTAATATCGTTATTGCATAGAGCACAGAGCTCGGAAATACGCATACCGGTCGCAAATAAGAGTTCTATAACAGCAACATCCCTGAGAGCATTTAGTTTTTGATAGCTTGTTTTAGCAATATGACGTTCTTTGTATATGGTAGATAAAAATAGTTCTACTGTATTTAAGGGAATAGTTTTTGGTAATTTAACTGGCTCACGAAAACGGAGTTGTATTTTGGCGAATGGATTTCTGTCAATTGTTTCTCTGTATTCGAGATAGTGAAAAAGGGCTTTTAAAGACGCAATCGTTCGTTTTACAGTTTTGGGTTTATATTGCATATGGAGTTTGGCAATATATGTTTCTAATATGGTTGTAGTAATCTTATCGGGTTCAATGGATTGGTTCTGTTCAGAAAATTGTCTCAGATCGATTCTGTAAGCTTTCAAAGTTTTTGCATCTAATCTCTTTTGATGTTCACAATACACCAGGTATTCATTAATATAAATTTCTAAGGTACACATCATAAAATCTCCTTTTGTTTTATTTCTCTTCAAAATATATTGTACATGGATTTGTGCAAGTGAGTAGCTACTTACCAAATCAGATCGTGTTACATACCGAATTATGACGTGTTATAAAACAAGCGCAGTATGCGTCCTGTGGTGGTAGTAAGTAACAATATGGCGAACAAGCACAGCACCGTAATAACGGTTGTTCCTTTATCCACCAAAATCAACAAAAAGAGAAATCTTCCCACTCATGTATTTGTGTCAGCGTATAAGTCTGAGGGATTGGAACAGCACAGTATCGCACTTTGCGAACAGGTGACAGCCCTTGATTATGGCAGAATTATTGAGAATATGGGAAAGGTTGATAAAGATACCCTTGCAAGAATAACCGAAGCTGTGCAGGTTCAGGTCGGGGTATTTGATAAGTATAACTAATTATAAGCTAGATTTAGTAGAGCCGGGCAGAAGTGTCCGGCTTTTACATATTTGTCCGTGATAGGACAGGGTATGTCATTCATATAATGAAATGTGGATTGGAGGTCAGATGGATGAGGGTTGCAATTTATATAAGAGTTGGAAAAAAAGAACAGCTTGAAGCAGATAAAGAAATAGAAATTCAGAGAAATGAATTGAGAGACTTTTGTGAAAAGAAAAAATACCAGATAGTTTCCGAATATGTGGAGTGTCGAAGTGGATTAGAAGAATCTCAGATAATAGAAGAACTGAAAAGGTGTATTAGAGAAAAGGAAATACAGGGTGTAGTCGTTATAGATTATGCTAAAATCAGTCGCAATGTAAACTCTTTTATGGAGTTTTTCGACTTTATGAAAGAGAATGGAGTTAGTTTAGAAAGCTACTGTCTTGGATGGAAAGAATATAAAAAAAATAGACATAGATTGCTTTAGAAAGGCATAGGACAATCAGACAGAAGAATAAAATAGGAAAGAGTTGGTGATACAGGAAGTGGATATAATGGAAGAAAGAGAAAAGTTGTGGGATATTGGGGAAATAGAGATAGATAAAGAATTATCTGTAAAAAATAAGATACAAAATTTTGTTCATGGCATTAAGGAAGAAAACATGACGCATGTGAATGAAGGATATATTGTAAGGGTTCATTTTGGAAAGGAAGATTATTCGGCAACAGATGCAGTCAAGCATTACTTGAAACAGATTGCACAATTAAAGTATTAAAATGACTCGACAGAATGAAAAAGTTATGTTAATCTAAGGTCAGGATTGAAAGCGGATTCCTGACTTTAATCGTATGTTTGTGAAGTTTCGTATTAACGACATTAAAGTAAGGAGTGATGCACATGAGCAAAAAGAATATTTATGATACTGCCCTTTATCTGCGTCTTTCCAGAGATGACACAGACATTGATGGCAGAAACAAAACAGAGAGTAATAGTATAAGTAGTCAACGTGATTTATTGAGAGCGTATGTTCAAAGTCATGATGATTTACAAATTTTCGATATTTATATTGATGACGGCTATTCAGGAGCAGATTTTAATCGACCGGAATTTGAGCGAATGATGGAAGATATTCGTGCAGGAAAAGTGAATTGTGTCATCGTAAAAGATTTATCAAGATTTGGACGAGATTATATTGAAGCCGGGCGGTTTATTCAGAAAACCTTTCCGGCTTTTAATGTGCGTTTTATTGCGGTCACTGATAATTATGATAGTTTATCAGCGGATAAGACTGATCAGGCATTGGTATTGCCTGTTAAAAATTTCGTGAATGATAGCTATTGCCGAGATATTAGTATGAAGGTTAAGGCACATCAAAAAGTAAAACGTCTGGAAGGAAAGTGTATATCTGCATTTACAGTATATGGTTATTTGAAAAATCCTGATGATAAAAACCAACTGATTATAGATGAATATGCAGCAGATGTGGTACGAAAGATATTTTCATGGAAGATTGCAGGAATGAGTTTAGGAGCGATTGCAAATAAGCTAAATGATCTTGGGATATTATCGCCTATGGAATATAAAAAATCATTAGGCATTAAGTTTTCAACAGGATTTGAAAGTGCAGGAACTGCAAAATGGGCTGCTGTATCAGTAAAACGTATTTTGACAAACCGGGTATACATCGGTTATATGGAGCAGGGAAAGCAGGAGAAAATAAGCTATAAGATAAAGAAGCGGGTGATAAAGCCGGAGGAAGAATGGATACAGGTAAAAAATACCCATGAAGCCATTATTTCTGAAATGGATTTTTATTTGGTTCAGGAATTGCTAAAGTTTGATGGAAGAACATCTGCTGATACAGATACAGCGAATATTTTTAGTGGGATTCTTCTGTGTGCAGATTGTAAAACACCTATGATTAAACGTGTCAACACTTATAAAGGAAAGAAGCGGGTCTTTTATATATGTCAGACAAAGAATAAGTCATTGGGATGCAGTCGTCATAGTATAGAGGAAGACGTGTTAAAGAAGATTTTATTGAAAGAGATAAAAACATGGATTGACCTGATGGCATCATACTCTGAAATCATGGATGTGATGGAAGAAATGAATGTAAATTATGAACAGGTAGTAGAGTATGATTCGCAGATTAGCGTATTGAGAAGTGAATACAATAAGTATTATGGATTGAAAAGCGGTCTGTTGTCTGATTTGAAAGAGGGATTAATAGATAAGGAAGAATTTGATGAGTTCCATAGTCTTTATACAAAAAAATGTGATGAACTTGAGCTTGCAATCAATAACCAGAAAAATCTTGTGAAAAAAATGTTTCAAAATGGAGTTGCAGCAAAAACACAGTTGGATAAATACAAAGAATCAAAAGACCTGGGTACACTAACAAGGGAATTGCTGGTTACAATGGTCAGCAAAGTATATGTTCATGAGGGTAAAAAACTGGATATTGTTTTTCGGTTTTCCAACGAATTAGAGAAATTGAAAGGCATTAACCAAATGGTTCAGAATGATATTTTGAAGCAGGAGGTGGTGTAAATGGCAAGAACAGCAAAGAGATATAAGGACACCAATAACGGGCTTAGGGCGAATGGTAAACTAAGTTATTATGTTGGTGTTTACAGCAGATTGTCTGTAGATAATCATGACCGAAAATCCGAGTCTATTGAAAATCAGATTGATATTATAAATCAGTTCATTTTTGACAATAATTCCAATCCGGACAGGGAGATGGAGCTGGTAGTATATGATACTTATATAGACAGAGGGATATCAGGCACTTCCTTTGAGAGAACCGGTTTTGAGAGACTGATGCAGGATGTAAAAGAGCATAGAGTAAATTGTATTATCGTGAAAGATTTGTCACGTTTTGGAAGGGATTATCTTGAAACCGGAAATTTGATAGAAAAGATATTACCGTTTTTAGGATGTAGGTTTATTGCGGTAGCGGACCATTTTGATTCCATGGCAGCAAATGTAAATGAAAGTAAGCTTGCAATGAGTATAAAAAACCTCGTAAATGATATGTATGCGAAGGATATTTCAAAAAGAGTAGCAGTTGCAAGAAAAATGTCAGCGGAAAGTGGTTCCTTTATCGGTAGTTTCGCACCATACGGTTATGAGGTAGTTCATGTTCAGGGGCTTCGTAAGCTTCAAATTAATGAAGAATGTGCGGAAGTTGTGCGAAATATCTTTGAATTATATGCTCAGGGAATAACTATTAAGGATATTATTACCCGGCTGTATTTAGATAAAGTGCATAGAATCAGTGATTACAAACAGTATGGTCATGTTTATTGTGAGGAGGGGGAGATACTGCATCAGTGGAGCGAAGGCTCTATTTCAGGAATACTCCAAAATGCAAACTATTTGGGAAATCTGCAGCAATGTAAATCGCAATCAAGACTGTATGAAGGGCAAAAAGATGTATCTTTTGCGGAGGAAAAAGATTGGGTAACAGTAAGGGACACGCATGAGGCGATTATTAATCGGGAATTATTTGAAAAAGTGAAGGAACGAAAGTCAGGTGGTAAGCCGGAAACTAAAATTCAATATAAGAATAAAAACACAGAGAATATTTATCGTAATATTTTGTGTTGTGGGTGCTGTGGAAAAGTAATGCATGCAACTTATTACCAGAGCAGGGTAAAGGATGAGCGGCATTATGCGTATTATTGCCGGAACGCATATCTGATTGATGAAAGAAAGTGTGAAAAGAATTATATCAGAGAAGAACAGATTACTGCCTTATGTTTGGAACAGCTGCGTAATGTTTTAAAGGAGCAGCAGGTTAAGGCAAAAGATTTGACAAAGCTGAATATGGAGGAGTATGAAAGTAAAATTGCTGAATATGAACTTGAGGAAAAGAAAATTGCTGAAGAATGTGAGTATATGAAAAAACAAGCCGGTATCATATATGGGCAGTATAAAGAAGGAGTGATAACCAGAGCGGAGTATGATGTCTTAAAACAAAATAAAAAAGAACAGGATTATTTCGCAGAAAAAAGATTAGAGGAAATTAGGCGAAAGATTAGAAAGGCTAAGAGTAAGGCAGAAGAAGAGAATAAATTTTTGCGTTCCCTTCTGAAAGTGGAGAAATGCAAAAAACTCAATATTCAGTTGGCAGAAGCACTAATCGAAAAAATCATTGTTTTTTCTGATGGTATAATTGATATTGTATATAAATTCTCAGATGGAGGGATGTAGGATGAAGAAAATTGCCGGATATTATCGTCTCTCTATGGAGGATGATGATATAAAAGTTGAAAGCAACAGTATTACAAATCAGAGGCTACTTATAAAAAAATATGTCTCACAGGACACAGAATTGAGTCAGTATGAGTATTGTGAGTTTTATGATGATGGATATTCCGGATCGACAATGAACAGACCGGGAGTGCAGGAAATGCTTGAGCAAATCAGAAATAATGAAATCCAGGCAGTAATTGTGAAAGACATATCCAGATTTTCCAGAGACTATATTGAGCTAGGGACTTACATGGAGCAGATATTTCCTTTTATGGGTATTCGTTTTATTGCAATCACTGACCGCTATGACAGCAAGGACTATATTGGTCGTACTGCCGATATGGATATTGCATTTAAGAGTCTGTTGGCAGATTTTTATTGTAAAGATGTTTCTGCTAAAGTGAAAAGTTCATTAGAGGCAAAGCGGAAGCAGGGAAAATATTCTACAGGTCTTGTACCTTTTGGATATGCAAAGGATAAGGATGATCCTTATAAGCTGATTGTCATTCCGGAAGAAGCCGAGGTAATACGATATATTTTTCGATTATCGGTTTCGGGTAACAATTTAACTCAGATTTGTAAGAAACTGAATGATGAAGGAATTATGACTCCTTTAGAGTACAAGAATCTGAGAAAAAAGCAAAACCGTAAAGAATTACAGCGTACAACCAAGCTTTGGCAGGCTGGAACAATAAGAACTATTTTGACAAATGAGAGTTATATAGGAAGCATGGTTTATGATAAAACGGAACAATCTGCTGTGGGTTCCGGAAAACAGATTGTAAAGCCAAGAGCAGAGTGGAAGGTGTTTGAAAATCACCATGAGCCGATTGTTGACAAAGATGTGTTTACGATAGTTCAGGCAAAATTCAACCAAAGAAAGGTTTCAGCAAGAAAGAGTATAGAGTACCCATTGAAAGGGAAGGTATTTTGTGGATATTGCAAACGAACATTGAAGGTGATGAAACTGGCAGGAGGAAAATTATATTTCTATTGTCCGAATGAAAAAATCAGCAGCAGTGCAGAGTGCATGGCAGAGTCATTCAGCAATGAGAAGCTGGAGAGCATAGTTTTAAGGGAAATCAAAAGGCAGCTTGTTTTTCTGTCAGATATGAGTATTATTTTGCAGAATACTCGTTTGATGAGAGAGGAGCGGATAAAAGAGCAGGAGAAAGACTTGGTGAGCTTGGAGAAGAAGCTACAGGAGTTTATGGAACAAAAGGCTGTTTGTCTTGAAAAATATCATGCCGGAGCATTGAATAAGGAACAGTTTCGAGAAAGGCGTAACGAGATTGCTCAGATGATTAAAGATATGAAATCCGAGTATGAGATGAAGAAAAAAGAAGTAGAGCAGCAAATGAAAACGGTGAACAAATCGCCAAAAGACTGCGAAGGTCTGTTGTGCTATTCAGGAATGGAACAACTGACCAGGGAAATGGTAGAAGCCTTTGTGGATCATATTGAAATTGACGGGAATTTGAACATTGATATTCACTGGACATTCAATAATCAGTATGATTGTAGCAGCGATGATATGGCAACAGCATAACACCAGCCATAAAGTATTGTGGCAGTTGTGTTACACCAGCAGTTGTTCTTTGTAGCATCAACACAACACCATCCTATGAGTTTTGGCTGAAAAAGAGTTGGAAAAATAATAAAAAAAGTTTGTAGCAACTACTTGACACCAGAGGGGATTGTAAGGGGAAATGATTTGTTTTTGTACGGGGAGAAGGTGAAGGCGTATTTAAGACGCGGGGCAAGACCGATTCGGGGGGAGACGGAATATCCCAATGACAGGGTGGGGTTTGGAGCACTTTGCGTAGCGGGGAGCCTTCCGGGTTAGTAATGAGAGTTTTTTGAGTTAATAGACAATTTATTCATCACGCAAGTATGGAATAAATTGTCTATTAAGTGTTGATTAAAATAACAAAAAAGATATACTAAATATAAAAAGAAGTGATGTTATGCTTCTATGTTGAATAAAAACGGATAAGCAGCAGTTGCTTAGATTAGAAATTCTGTAATGCTGAAGGAGATAATAAAGTTGGAAAAAATTTTTCCGGATAAAGAGACACCTGATAGTTTGCATTTTGCTATTTAAATTTAGAGGCGGAGGAACTATACAAATAACAAACAAATTATTATACTCCTGACCGTCAAGAAAGAAAAGATGCATGTGATAAATGTATGAAAATATATAAAAAATATGCAGAAGATATTCCATGGGAGACGGAAAATGAATAAAAAAGAGACATCTGTTTTTAGTGTCAAAAAGAAAATAGGAATAGTTATATGCACAATATTATTGTTGGGCATAGTCATATATATTGTAATTTCAAAAGGTTTTTTCGGAGGCGAAAAATCCCGAATAGAATTTTTTGCAGGGGATGCAGTAAGTGGAGAGCAGCTACCAAATGTAAGCGTTATGGTTATGCAGGGCAGGAACAATGCGGAGGGAGAATGCTTTTGCCAAGTGGATATTAACACAAATGATAAAAATCCTGTTGAACTGCCATATGGGGAGTATACGGTGAAGTGGTCTGCAAATGGATATTATACCTATTATCAGAACGTGGAAGTGCTGGAAAAGGAAACATTTGTGAAGGAGTGGCTGGTTCCGATACCGGAAGAAAACACAGCTTACATCCTTGTGGAGTGGGAAACCGAAACAGACATTGATTTGTGTGTTTATAATGAACAGACAGGCAGATGCATTGGAAAAGAAGCAGCTTCTGAAGATGCAGGAAGCTTCTCATATGGGGACGATAGTGGGACAAAAGGGTATGAACTTGTATTTTTAAAGGACTATGACGGAAATCAGTATGAGGTATATATTAAGGGTAATCCGTATCCGGCGGAAAACCAAACATCAAGTAGTGGGGCAGGAAAGACGACTGTCAGTATCTACACTCCAAACGGGCTTTTGTATCAAAAGGAATCAGACAACATACAGGAAACAACACTTTGGCACTGTGCAGATATCAGTGAGGGACAGATAAAAGAGCGGGATGAATATATATCTGATTTGACAGAATATACATGGGCGGCAAGGGACAAGGCCAATCCCGAATCTTGGATAGAAAATACAAGCATAAAAGCGGAAGAAAAGTACGAATATTTCGGGGAGCTATATCGTTTGGAGATAAATAAATTTGATGCGAGTGGGAATCAAACCGCTTGCTTTAAATATGGAACCGATGGGGAAATGAATTACGGCTATGAGGATGAATATGATGAGAACGGTAACCTTATAGCAAGCTGTACTTATGAATACGAATATGAATACGAGGAAGAAGAACTGTCAGTTTCACAATACGAATATGTCCGTGATGAGAAGGGTAACCTTTTAACACGTTATACGTATGAAGGTGGGGAAGGAGCGTCCTATGTTTTAAAATTGGATTGTGTCTATGATGAAAGAGGAAACAGAATCGCCTGGTTTGAGTATGACAGAGATGGAAAGTTATGCAGCAGCGGAGAAAGCGAATATGATATAAGTGGAAATCTTATATTTGAGGCATATTATGAGGGCGACGAATTAATCATCAGAGATGAATATACGTATGACGAAAATGGAAACGAACTGTCCCGTTCCCTATATGGAAGCGATGGGTTATGCGGCAAATGGGAGAGAGAGTATGATGGTGATGGAAATGAAATAGTGGTATGTTCATATGAGGGTGACGGTTCACTGAAATATAAAATAGAACATGAATATGACCAAAATGGGAACCATATAGGTGCATGCAGCTACGATGAACAAGGAAGAATTACGGGTTCGAGGACAAAGTTTGAATATGACGAAAATGGAAACCTGGCGGTTTTTTATGAATATAACAGCGAAGGGGAACTGACAACAAAGGATGAGTATGATATACATGGGAATCAGACGGCGATATACACATATAGCGACGGCGTATTGGTTGATCAGCACATCAATGTGTTTGATGAAAACGAAAACCCGATTGAATATTATGAGTACAGCGATGGAAAATTAGAGACCAAAATACTGCGTGAGTTTAATGAAAACGGGGAATGTACGCTCATTTGTGTATATAACGGAAAAGGCTTTTTGGAGAGTAGAACAACATATGATTATGTATATGAATATGATGCTGTGGCGGGGATGAAGATTTTTTACTACTATGAAAATGATGTTTTAACCACAAAAACAGTTACCCTGTTTTATTAGATGTAACGGGGAAACTGCCTACCCTAAAGCAGAGGGAATGGATTGGTTTGGAAAGGCTTAAGACAATGAGTAAATTAGTTACTTTTTTTAGAAAAGAAACCGTATTATGTGTTTCGCTCGTACTGGCGGTCGCGTCAATGTGTATTGTGCCGCCGGATGGGGAATACCGGACATACATAGACTTTAAGACCCTGGCAATCCTGTTTTGTCTGATGTGCGTGATGGCGGGATTGCAGAAAGCAGGGGTGTTTGAACGGGGTGCGGGAAAGCTTCTGGGGCATGTGCGGGGTGGCAGCGGCCTGATTCTGGTGCTGGTATTGCTGTGCTTTTTTTCCGGTATGCTTATTACCAACGATGTTGCGTTGATTACCTTTGTGCCGTTTACGTTTATTGTTCTGGACATGCTTGGGAACGGACAGAAAGAAAAACTGGTCCTGCCGGTTGTGGTGATGCAGACCATTGCGGCAAATCTCGGAAGTATGCTGACGCCAATTGGAAATCCCCAGAACCTGTATCTTTTTGGGAAGGCAGGGTTTTCTGTTTCCGGGTTTATTATGCTGATGCTGCCGTATACGATTTTGTCATTGGTGTTGTTAATACTCTGGTGCCTGATACAAGGCAGGGCGTGCCCGAAGGCGTTGGAGGCGGGAAAAGCATCCGTACGGAAGAATTATCCGCAGGGGAAAAAAGTAATTTGTCAGATTGTGGTCTACCTTGTGCTGTTTTTGCTTTGCCTTCTTTCCGTGGGGCGCATACTGCCTTGGCAGGCGGTGCTTTTTGCGGTGATATTGGCAGTGTTTCTAACAGACAGAAAGATATTTGGTAAAGTGGATTATTCCCTGCTTTTAACGTTTTTTGCTTTTTTTGTTTTTGTAGGGAATGTAGGGAGGATACCGGTGTTTAGGGATTTCCTGCAAAATATGATTGCAGGCAGGGAGATTTATACGGCCGTTCTTGGGAGTCAGGTTATCAGTAACGTGCCTGCCGCATTGCTTTTATCCGGTTTTACACAAGATTATGCAGGTCTGATAATCGGAACCAACCTGGGTGGGCTGGGGACTCTGATTGCTTCTATGGCAAGCCTGATTTCTTACAAATATGTGGCAAAAGAGATGAGCGGGAGCAAAAGCAAATACATTCTGCTTTTTACGATTGGGAATATTGTCTTTTTGGCGGCGCTTGTCCTGCTGAATATCCTTCTGGGGAGCCGGGGCGTCTGAGCGGGATATTAACTTGCTTTTCTGTAAACAATACAATACAATTGAGATGCGGACAAGGGGGGATTCTATGAAAAAAAATGTAAAAGCTGTCGTGTGCGGCCTGCTCATTTTAACAATAAGCGTTTATGCCGCTTTTCTGACATATCTGCACTTTTTTGCATCAAATGACAAAGAGCTTTCCGGAGAGTGGACTGCAAGTCTGGATATGACGAATCAGGCTTCCGTCACGGCGCTTGACTGGCTGCAGGATATAGAAGCCGTCTCCGTTACCTTGGAGGATATGGAGCCTTATATGCAGGATTTGTCCATTCAGGTTTACTTGACGTTTGAGCAGACGTCCCGTTTTCAGGGAACATTTCATTGTAATATCCTGCCGGAAAGTTACGATGCCTGCAGGCAGGCTGCTTATGAAGCGTTTGCCATGGCGTTCCGGGATATATTAGCCGAGAGGCTTCGTATGGCGGGTTATACGGGAAGCACGGACAGGGAAGCCGTGGAAGCCCTTGTGACGGAAACTTTTGGCATGTCTACGGTCTCTTATCTGATGACCTGCGGTCCTGCCCTGCTGCCTTCTTTGGAAGAATTACAGACCCAATATGACGGCAGCGGCACTTACGATGCCGGGGACGGCATCCTTGTCAGACAGTTTGATGCCGGAGGTCCGGTCAGTACCTTGACGGAAAAGTATATCCGAAAAGAATCCAGTCTGATTTTATCCGATGAGACCGGCTCTGATGCCGCCGGATTTTTTTCGGAGTATTATCCTGTCATATATACTTTAAAATAAATTCGAACCCATTATCATTTCATTGAAAAGGAAAATCTGATGAAAACATTTTTTAGGAACAGCAGTCTTATATTAGTATCCGCCATCCTCATATGCTTTATTTTTCCTGCAGAGGCAGCCGCAGGCTATGAGATTCCCGGCGTTTGTCAGGTGCAGGCGGATACCGGCAACGCATACGCTGTAAAGACTTTGGATTACGGATATGAAAACAATACTTATTTTTCACTGCGGGATATGGCTATGGTTCTCAGGGAAACGGACAAAGCCTTTTCTCTGGATATTGCGAAAAATACCGTTTCCCTGAACCCGGGAAATACCTATACGCCCGTAGGGGAGGAAAATGTTCTTTGGGTCGACGACTTAAACCCGGACATTTCCCTGCGGCGGAATGAGTTTAAGGTAAAGGAAGAAACCGTATATTACTATACCCTGATTATGAAGCTGCCCTCCGGCTATTATGACTGCTTTATGATGGCGGCGGATTTGGCAATGATTCTGGACGTCAATATTTCTGTTCCTTATGCCGGTTTTTTGCAGATACATACACAGGAATCTTTCTGCATTTCACCCGATTATCTGGAACAGGCCGGATACTTTTACGGAGTCAACAGCGTGCTGGTCGGAGATGCCACCACCGGAGAAATCTACTATAAGTATCAGTCTGACATTCCCTGTCCCATAGCCAGCACGTCAAAGCTTATGACCTGCCTTTTGGTTATGGATGCTATTGCTACAGGGCAGATTACCCTTTCGGAACAAGTCACGGTTTCTGATGCGGTCAGGCTTTTGTCCACCTCGGCCGACGGGGTGATTCCGTTGGAGACCGGAGCGCAGATTACCGTGCAGGAGCTTCTGCTGGGCGCCCTCTTGCCTTCCAGCAACGAATGCGCATTGTGTCTGGCCGAAGCCGTTGCCGGTTCAGAGGAAGCTTTTGTCCAAATGATGAATCAGAAAGCGCTGGATTTGGGACTGTCCCAGACAGTCTTTTACAACTGCCATGGTCTGCCCTTTTACACAGAGGATTCCGTTCCCTCAAAATTACAGAACCGTATGAGTGCGGAGGATATGTTCCGGCTGGTATCCTATCTTTTGAAGGTTTATCCCCAGATTACGGACATCACCTCCTTGGAAAAAGCTACGTTAGAGTCCCTTGATTTGGAGGTGCGCAATACGAACCCGCTTTTGCACAATATGCCCGAAGTGACCGGGCTGAAAACAGGAACGACCAATAAAGCGGGGGCCTGTCTGGTTACCTCCCTTGTTGCGGACGATGGGGTTATGAATCATGATTTGGTAGTGATTGTCCTTGGAACGGAGGATTCCATAGAGCGGGGACGGGTCTCGGGTCTGTTGGCCAGATACGCCCTGCAGGTCTTTTATACAGGAAGGGAAGAACCGGAAGCCGGGGCGGATACCCGGATACCCGGCAATCTGCCCACAAATGCCGAAGCGGCGGTGGACTGGATTCTCAGGACGGCAAAAAAGCGCTGATACGGTCTGCCGGGTTAAGAGGAGCCGGTGTGACATTCTGCGGCATTCAGAAAGCATTTTACGGCAGGAGGGTCATGCTGAGGCTTTATCCGGTCGAAAAAGGGAATGAAAATGGCAGAACAGGGAGGTAATCCGGTGATTCGTGTTGCAATCTGTGACGATGAGAAAGAGATGTCTGACAACATCCGGATGATGACGACGGATTTTTTTGGCAGGAAAAACATGGAAATTACCATCCGGCAGTTTTTTGACGGTGAGGAATTGCTGAAATATGAAAAGCCAATTGATATTCTTTTTCTGGATATTCAGATGAAGGGTATGGACGGCATGGAAACGGCAAGGAGGCTGCGCGAACGAAAGTGCAAGGCTTTCCTTGTTTTTATTACTGTCCTGAAAGAAATGGTTTTTCAGTCTTTTGAGGTACAAGCGTATGATTATCTGGTTAAGCCGGTAGAAAAAAGAAATTTTGATAAAACAATGGAGCGCCTTTTTCATTCCCTGCAAAATGCCGGCGGGGCAAATCTGCTTGTCCAAAAAGGATATGAAAGCCGCATTGTTTCCCTGAATGACATTGTGTATTGTGAAATCATGGACAGAAAGGTATACCTGCATTTGACCTCCGGAGAGGTGATTGATTTTTATGACAGGATTGAAAATCTGGAAAAAAAGCTGGATAACGGTTTTTACCGGTGCCACAGAAGCTTCCTGATTCATCTGAAGCATTTGAAGGGTTATAAAAACAAAACGGCATATATGGAAGGCGGTATAAAGATACCTGTATCACGGCTGCGGAGCAAGGAGTTTTCCGGTGTGATTTTGCAGTACATGAAAGATATGTAAGGGGATAGGAAATGAATGCTTATATGGATTTTTTTAACAGATTTGTCATGGGAAGCATTCAAATGTTTTTTGGCTTTGCTTTCTTTGTCAGATTTTTAAATAGAAAAGTCAGGTTTTATTTTTATATTTTGTTTGCGGTATGCGGGGCTGCCGTCATATGCTGTCTTCCGGAAGGAAGAATTGTGGAATTGGGGGCATATGTTCTGCTCCTTATGGCAAGTGGGATTTTTTTGTGCGGCGCGGATATAAAGACAGCCGCCTTATATGCCGCGCTGGTGGTTGAGGTAATGCAGCTTAGCTATGGCATTGTCGGGTCCCTGCTGCGGATTTTGTATCCTCTGATGCCTTCTGGTCATCCTGAAACGGTCGGACTTTTATTTATGGTGCTGGGGGACTTTGCATCCCTGCTGTTGGCAGGGGTTTGCTGTCTGGCGGCATACCGCTGTTTTTCTTATTATGAAGCCGTAAAAAAGCAATATGTGTTTCTGGTTTTAATACCGGTTTTAATGATTTTTCTCATAGAAGAATACTTCAATTCCGTTGTTTACAACATGCAGATAATGTATGGCGGCAAAATCACCGCATACGAAAAAACTTATCAGATGCTTGTGATACAGCTTTTGGGTATGGCAAGCCTGTTCTGTATCCTGTTTTCCTATAAAAAGCTGTTACAGAGCTTTCGCCTCAGCACGGAATTGTCGCTCCTGGAGCAGGAAGAGCATTCCTTAAGCCGGTATGTGGAGGAGGCTAAGACCTATTATGAAAAAACCGCTTCGTTCCGTCATGACATAAGGAACCACATTCTGGTGGTAAAAAAGCTTTTACAAAACAATAAAGCGGAAGAGGCGTTTAAGTATATCCGGGATATGGATGAGATAGCGGAAGGCTTGTCCTTTCCGTGCAACACCAATAACCCGGTGGTGGATATTTTAATCGGGAAAAAATTGGGAATTGCAAAAAGTATGGGGATAGACGTCTGCTGTTCTCTTATTCTCCCGCATCCAAGCGGCCTGCGTGATATAGACGTCTGCATTATTCTGTCAAATGCGCTGGATAATGCGCTTTTTGCATGTAAAAATATGGAAAACGGTAAAAAAAAGTATATCTGCGTGTCGGGACGGATACAGGGTGATTTTGTTTACATGGAAATAGAGAACAGCTTTCAGGGAAGCGATTTGGTTGAAGCAGGAACAGGCCTGTCAAATATAAAAGCGGTAACGGAAAAATACAATGGGGCAATGAGCATTAAAACACAAGGCATGGTATTTCATTTGAACGTCCTGCTTATCATTCCGCGGCATCAGGAAAGCATCTCACGGCATATAGATTAATTTGTGTCATAAAGCCTCCGAAAAAAGGGTTATAGGGCAGAACTATCCGGGCTATGCATCCAAAAGTATACGTTTAAGGAGGAAGAATGATGTCAATGGAAGTGAATGGAAGCCGCAATTATCCCATAACCGATTATGCCGGATGGGAGAAGGAAAAGCAGTCCCTTGGCGGGGCTGTAAAAGTAAAGGATACGGAAGTGGGGCCGGATGGCGTAAAAGCATCAAAGCAGCATGACGAATACATCAGCGGTGAAAAGAAAGGCGGGAAGCCTGCCGGACTGTACCGGTTAGGACAGGACGAAAACGGTAACCGGAAAATATATTTTGACAATCCCCAAAAACCGGAAGAAAAGTGTATCGGAAATACGGATAAGGTTGACAGGGAAATCAAGGTCCTAAAGGAAAAAAAGCAGAAGCTGGAGCAGAAAATCAGGTCAGCTTCCGGTGACGAAGAAAAAGTCAAAGAATGGAAGAAAATGTTGGAGCAGACGGAAAAAGAACTAAGCCGGAAAGACAACGACGCATACAGGAGGGCGAACAGTGAATACAAAAACGATGGAAGGCCTGGTGGGGGCGAGAACTAACATGAACCTGCTGAACGTACCGCTTCGGGTTTACAAAGAGGCAAGACAAAAAGGCGATACGGGAACAATGGAACGGGCAATGGGGTTTGTCGATGACTATTCCGGCAAAGCGGAGGAATATGCGGCAAAGGCTGATGAAGGAATGAAGGAGGAGGCAGAAGAAGCAAGGGAAAAGGCAAAATCAGAGCGCGAGAAGACCATCCAAAAAAGGGATACCGTTGAGATAAGCGAAGACGCCTGCCCGGACCGTGACAATCCGGATAACAGTCCCCTGAAAGAGGAAGCGGTTAAGGCAGAACCCATGATTTATATGAAAACGGGAAAAGCCGAACAAAAGCAGTCGGATTCCGGTACTTATATTTCGGTTTCCGTCTGAAAACAAAACAGCGGATTAGGAAGAAAGCAAGCAAAAGTCATAACGGCATTTTCGTTATGGCTTTTGCTTATTAAATTGCACTTAACGAAAAAAATGGTATTCTGAATCTGTATCATAGGAAAAGCACAAAGAAAGGTTCTGCCAAATGACTTTATCAAAAAAGAAATACAAATCGTATGACGCGCTGTGGCTGGCATTTAAGGCGTCGCCTGCCTGTATGGCATTGTATGTTTTACTTCCGGTTACCCAATCCATCATGCAGACGGCGGTAACGGCACTGGCTACGGCAAATTTTGTTGACACGGCGATGACAATTCTGCAATCTGCACGTCCCCATAAAGACATTTATCCGGCGTTGGCTTTTTTGCTTATAACATTAGGAGCAGTCAATATGATTGGCGCTTTGGCAAAACTGGCGGCATCAAGGGTAAGCGTCGGATTATGGCGCTGCCTTAACCCGGTTGTGGTGAAGACGTTTGCGGCATGTGATTATAAGCATATAGAAAATGAAAAGAGCCGGGAACTGCTCTCGCGCGTATCCAGGGACCCGGTGAAATCGGTTATGGACGGAGTGGACGCGTTTATACAGTTTGCCCAGATAATAGTATCCGTTGTATCTGTCTTTGTGTTAATCGTGTCACAAGTCTGGTGGGCTGCCGTTATTATTTTTTCTTTTTCCGTTCCGATGTTCTGGCTGTCCATGCGGGCGGGAAAGAAAAATTATCAGGCGGAACGGGAAGCGGAAAAATTCAACCGGCGTACGGAGTATCTGGGAGAAGTGCTTGCCGGGCGCGATAACGTGGATGAGCGTACTTTGTTTGGATATAACGATAAAATCAACCTCGTATGGCAGGAGCAATATGAAGCAGGAAGAAAGCTGCAGGTTAAGGTTACTGCCAAAAACTTTATTATCTCGAAGGGTTCGAGTATGCTGCTGGCGCTGATTTCCCTGTTGGTCGCTTTGACGTTACTCAATCCTGTAGTAAAAGGGCAGATGTCAGCCGGTATGTTTATGGGTATTGTCAGCGCGGTGTTCGGCATGATTCAGAAGCTCGGGTTCCAGATGTCGCGTTCCCTTGAAAATATTTCCCGTGTTGGTGAATATATGAAGGATTTGGGCGATTTTGCCGCATTGGGTGAGGCTGAGGGCGCATTGGAAAAACCCGATGTCAATCCAATCAGGCTGGAAACGCTGGAGTTTTGCAATGTACGTTTCCGTTATCCGAACAGCAGGGAATATATATTGGACGGATTGTCCTTTAAGCTGGAGACAGGACGCCATTATGCCTTTGTGGGAAAAAACGGCGCGGGCAAGACCACGATTACCAAACTGCTGACAGGGCTGTATACGGAATATGAAGGCAGGATACTGGTAAACGGAAAAGAACTCAGGGATTATCCGGTAGGCGCGGTGAAGGCTATGTTTGCAGTTGTGTACCAGGACTTTGCAAAGTATTACATAGAAATGAAAGACAACATAGCGCTCGGTGACGTGCATACAACAGGAAGGGAAGCTGAAGCGGCCCATCTGGCAGGACTGGACGAAGTGATAGGAAAGCTGGAAAACGGCATTTGCACGCCTTTGGGAAAGGTTCTGAAGGGCGGGCAGGATATTTCCGGCGGGCAGTGGCAGCGCGTTGCCATTGCAAGGTCACTGGTCAGCCGTGCGCCGGTGAGGATACTCGATGAGCCCACTTCCGCGCTTGACCCAATCAGTGAAAGCAATCTGTACCATGACTTTGAAAAGCTGATGAGAGGAAAGACAACCATATTTATCAGCCACCGTCTCGGTTCCACCAAGCTGGCCGACGAGATAATGGTTATTGACAAAGGAAAAATCACAGAGCGGGGCACGCATGAAGCCCTGATGGCAAAAAAGGGCCAATATGCGGAAATGTTTGAGGCGCAGAGGGAGTGGTATCAATGAAGACAGAAAAGAAGAAATATCATTTATTGCAGGTTATTGCAAGAATTATTCCGATACAGGTTAAGTCGGCGCCTTTCAACTGTCTGCTTGAAAATTGTCTGGCAGTCATGAACGGCCTGTCATTTGCCCTTGCGGTTGTGGCGACACAACGCTTATTTGATGCCGTTTCCGATGCGGCTTCCGGTAAAGCAGGATACGGGGACTGCGTTTTCCGTCTGCTTATGCTTGCCGCCGTTACTTTCGGGCAGCAGATAATCAACGGCATCCAGAACTTTCACGGTATGGGGGTTCTTTTGCCAAAATCAGCCGGAAGGCTTACGGCGCTTATACACAACAAAATAAAACGGATTGACCCTGTAAAGTTTGAGGACACGGATTTTCTGGATAATCTCAACAAGGCCAAAGAAGGCGTCAGGGCAATCACCATGTTCTGTATGCTGGTATTTGCCTGCGTAAGCTTTTACGGAATCTATTTTGTTGCCATCGGCGTCTATCTGTTCCGGTTAAAACCCATGCTAATCGTTACCTTGCTTTTGGCGTTTATTCCCGCAATGCTCGCGCAAATTTTCAATGTCAGGATATTTGCCGGTTTGGAAGAAGAGAGTGCCCCTTTGCGCCGCGAGTACGATTATTACAAGAAAGCAATATGTGACCGTGAGTATTTTAAGGAAACCCGTATTTTGGGCGCGTTTCATTTTTTTTATAATCTGTATGAAAATACATTGAAGGTACTGACAGGCAAGGTCTGGAAGGCGGAGCGCAAGGTTGCGCTTCTCCAGCTTATGCTGGATTTCACCACATTTGCAGGTATGGCGGCTTCCGCTTACATGCTGTTTACGGCGACGATGTCGGGGGAGATTACGGCGGGCATGTTTGCGGCGGTTTTTGCAGCCCTGACCCAGATATTTGCCATTATGCAGGAAGTCGTAAAACAGCATATGGGAAACATGAACAGGGACATCGGAAAGGTTGTCAATTTTATCCGTCTTCTTGACATGCCGGAGAGAGGCGGCAGGGAAGGGGAAATTGATTTTACCGGAGGCATTGCGGCAGAAAACATCAGCTTCCGATATCCGGGCAGGGAATCTTTTTCCGTAAAAGACGTATCGGTAAATATCGGAGAAAAAGAGACGATAGCCATCGTTGGGGAAAACGGTGCGGGAAAAAGCACGCTTGTGCGTCTGCTGACCGGAATATACCTTCCGACGCAGGGAAAAGTATCCATCGGCGGCTTAGATACGGCAGAATATGCTCCGGCTTCCGTATATAAAGGGATATCCGGTGTGTTTCAAAAGTACCAGCGGTATAAAATGACGCTGAAAGAAAACGTTGCCATAAGCGATGATACAATCGAAGCGGATGACGATAAGATTTGTTCGGTACTGGAGGAAGCCGGGTTTGAAAAAGACCGAATCGGCTTGGATGATATGCTTTCACCCGAATACGGCGGCATCGATATTTCGGGCGGACAGTGGCAGAGGGTTGCGATAGCGCGCGGATTATACAGGGTAAACGGTTTTATCGTTTTGGACGAACCAACCTCCGCCATTGACCCTATTGAAGAAACCCTGGTTTATAAACAGTTTGCCCGTCTGGCAGAAGGAAAGTGTGCATTGATAGTGACGCACCGGATTGGTTCAGCGAAGCTGGCGGACCGCATTATCGTAATGGATGGGGGCAGGATTGCGGACATGGGAACACATGACGAACTGATTTCCCGTCCCGGACAATATGCAAAAATGTGGGAAGCGCAGGCAGGGTGGTATGAAAGGGCGTAAAGTGTGGTTATATTGGAATTTCAGCATTTTACATGACGGCAGCCGGCGCGTGCATTTGATTCCATAAAGGACCGTGTAAAAACGCTGGTACTTGGAGGTTGTTTTTCAACCTCTTATGTACCACTGCGTTTTTACCCGAGTGAGAACGTGTCCTGTTGGAACAAATGCACGCGCCGGCTGCCGTCATGTAAAATGCTGAAACTAAAGGCAGTCAAAATATTGACATACTTTGATACGCTTGATAGAATAGCATTAACGGCATTTTGCCGGATTGTCTGTCGCAAATACAGGAGGAAGCATTATGTACCAGTGTCATGTTCGGTTCTATCTTATAGGTCAGTCATGCAGAGTATTTGAGTTAATAAAAGAAGTGTCTCCGCTTGCAAATTTTTCACATGATTTTTCGGAGAGTGACAGATTTGAAGAAGCATTGGCAGAGAATGCGAATGTGATTCTGGCAGAACTGCAGGATTTGGATGAAAAGGAAAAACAAATTATTCTGGATATGGGGCTGAAAAAGGAGGCGGAAATCATCCTGCTTGCCGGAGACGGCAGACAGGTTCCCTGGGATGCTGATTTATCGGGCATAAGGGATATATGGATGATGCCCATGTCAGACAGCGAAATCGCTTATCGTCTTGCGGCGTGGCAGCAGGCATACAAAGTGAGCAAGGACTCCTGGCAGACTGCCCAGTATCTGGATGCCACCATTAACAATATTCCCAACCTTATATGGTATAAGGATAAGGACGGTATCCATGAGAAAGTAAATGACAGCTTCTGCAAGACGGTAAATAAAACAAAGCAGCAGGTGGAAGGACGAGGCCATGCTTACATATGGGATGTGGAGCATGATGACCCGGCCTGTATTGAATCGGAACGTGAGGTTATGGGAAAGAGAAAGACCTTTGTGTCCGAGGAAATCATTAAGACCGGAGATGGTATGCGTACCCTCACGACTTATAAATCTCCGTTATATGATATTGACGGCAGTGTAATGGGTACGGTGGGCGTTGCCATTGACGTGACGCAGGAACGCGCTTATGAGCAGGAAATCATACAGAAAAACAGGACGCTGGAAACCATCTTCACCACCATAGATTGCGGCGTTATGCGTCATACGGTGGATGGATTACATATTCGCAGCATAAACAGTGCGGCGCTTAAAATACTTGGGTATGATTCCCAGGAAGAACTGATGTCAGAAGGGTTTGACCTGGTCGCTGATTCAGTTGTGGAAGAAGATAAGGAAAAACTCAGGGAGTGTATCATGACACTGCAGAAGGAAGGGGACAGTGTCAGTGTGGAATACCGCGTCCAGCACAAGGATGGGGAAATTCTGCATGTCATGGGCAATGTAAAACTTTTGAAAGAAGACGGTGAATTGATTTACCAGCGTTTCCTTTTAGATTGTACCGCCCAAAAACTGCAGGAAAAAGAAAATGAAAGACGCCATATGGAACTGATTCAGGCGTTAAGCATAGATTACAGCCTTGTATGCTTTTTTGAAATGAAGAAGGGGAAGGGAATTATACTCCAGAACAGTGGTGACAACGGGGAGGAGTTTGATTCCATATTCAGCGGCAAAATCTCATTAAAAGAAAGTATGGAACGATATATACAGGAATTTGTATATACAGATGACAGGGAAATGATTCGTCAGGCACTTTCGCTGGATACATTAAAAAGTGTGTTGGCAACGAAAAAAATGGACTATGTAAATTACCGTACTTTCCGGGACGAAAATATCAAGTATTTTCAGATTAAGGTGGTACGTGCGGGAACAGATAACGGAAATCATGGCATTGTTTTGGGTATACGCAGTGTGGATAAAGAAATCCGCAATGAAATGGAGCAGAAAAGCCTGCTTGAGGATGCCCTTTTACAGGCAAAGAGGGCAAACAAGGCAAAGAGTGTGTTCCTGTCCAATATGTCCCATGACATCCGCACACCGATGAATGCCATTGTGGGCTTTACGAATCTTGCCGTTTCCCACATTGACAACAGGGAGCAGGTGGAAGAGTACCTGAAAAAAATTACTACATCGGGCAATCATCTGCTTAGCTTAATCAATGATGTGCTGGATATGAGCCATATCGAGAGCGGAAAAATACATTTGGAGGAAAAACCCTGTAGCCTTCCCGATATCCTGCACGGGCTGCACAATATTTTACAGGCTGACATCCATGCAAAGCAGCTTGATTTACATATTGATACGGTAGATGTACTGGATGAGGATATTTATTGTGACAAGCTGAGACTCAATCAGGTACTGCTCAACCTTCTCAGCAATTCGGTTAAGTATACCGGAGCGGGTGGTACGGTCAGCATGAGGATTACGGAAAAAGGCGGTGCGCCGGAAGGATATGCACATTACGAATTTTCCATAAGAGATACCGGCATCGGCATGAGTGAAGAGTTTGTCCAGCATATTTTTGAACCCTTTGAAAGGGAGAAAAACTCTACAATCAGCGGAATTCAGGGAACAGGCCTGGGAATGGCAATTACCAAAAACATAGTGGATATGATGAACGGTTCCATTGAAGTAAAGAGTGAGCTGGGAGTAGGAACGGAATTTATTGTTGCTTTTACTTTCCGGCTGCATACAGAAGCGAAGGAATTGCAGGATATACCGGAATTGAAGAATTGCAGGGCGCTGGTAGTGGATGATGATTTCAACACATGTGACAGCGTATCCTATATGCTGGGACAGCTTGGAATGCGCGCGGAATGGACGCTTTCGGGAAAAGAGGCTGTACTGCGTACGCATCAGTCGGTTACGCGTGGGGATGAGTATGGCGTATATATCATTGACTGGCTGCTGCCGGACATGAACGGAGTGGAGGTTGCCCGGAGAATCAGGAAAGAAACAGGAGGTACGGTGCCTGTTGTTATCCTGACCGCATATGACTGGTCAGACATAGAAGCCGAGGCAAAGGACGCAGGTGTTGTGGCATTTTGCAGTAAACCGCTGTTTTTATCAGAACTGAGAAGCTGTCTGAAATCTGTTATCAAGTCTGATGGGGCAGAGGAAGAAAGGGCTGAAAATGAGACGGCTAAGCTTCGGAGCGGCCGGATTTTGCTCGCAGAAGATTTGGAACTGAACCAGGAAATTGCCGTGGCGATTCTGGAAGATGCCGGATTTAGCACAGAGGTTGCGGCAAACGGGCAGATTGCAGTAGATATGCTGAAAAATTCTGAGCCGGGTTATTATCAGCTGGTGCTTATGGATGTGCAGATGCCGGTAATGAACGGTTATGAGGCGACAAGGGAAATCCGCAGCCTTGAAAACAAGGAACTGTCCTCCATCCCTATTATAGCGATGACGGCGAATGCGTTTGAAGAGGATAAGCGGGAAGCCATAAGGAGTGGCATGAACGGCCATATAGCGAAACCGATTGAGATTAAGAACCTGTTTGACATGCTTGATAAAGTGATGGAATAATATGGATTGCCATACAAAACGGCCAGACAATGTCTGACCGTTTTTGTTTGCTTATTTTTTTACACAGAAAGCAAAATATCCCTTTCCCTCGGTGCTGAATAACAGGCTATAAGGAGGGTATTCCTTATCAAATGTCCGAAGAAGCTGTTCAAATGTCAGCAGGTCGCTCTTTTCCAACTGGCAGTCTTTTGTGATGGGAAAGTGTTTTCCGACCCAATCCATGAATTGCTGGGAAAGAATCTTAATGGTGTATAGTACGGTTTTGTCTGTTTTTTTGATTTGCCGGCCAAGCATACCGCCAAGCGTGTTGAGAACCATCCTTTCCTCATAAACCAGAAAGACCTGGAAACGTTTACCTTCCTGAGAAAGGTAAATCAAGCGGAAGCAGATAGTATTACCAGAAGAAAAATCCTCACCGCTGTAATGTTCGCTGACAATATGGGCATTTATTTTGAGCAGGTCGTGTAATACCTGTATAATTGCTTTTTCCAAGGATGCCATTTCATCCTCAGAGGGATGGTGGACCCATTTGTTGGTGGTTCGTCCCGTGATAGCAAAATCTTCAATCATGATGTGTCCGGTAAGCCAGCCTACACAAATTCCCAGAAAGTGACGTACGGATTCCACAGAATAATTTTGTTCCTCCAATTCCATTTCCAGGGCAGGAAGTGTCTTATCCCGCATGTTGTCATGGAGGATTTTATGCATATCATATCCGCTGTATTGTATGGACTGCATATAAGCTTCTTCTTCGGCAAAATGCTTTATGGTATAACTCTTAAAATATTTGACGCCTTCCCTGCAGGCGTGCTGCTGTTTTGCCTCATCCTCGTTGAGGGCAATCAGTTTTCCTACAATTGAAAAAAGCCGTTGGTGTGCTTTGTCTATCACTCCCACGCCAAGATTAAAACGGTCATTCCATTTCACTTCGGTCATCTTTGGATTTCCTCCCTGTATGTAGTAATGATTCATACTGATTGATGTGAATAGTTTACCATATTTTTGAAAAGGAAACAACCATCCATTCTCCAATAATTCCACAACAGTCATGCCGGCAGCCGGGGCGTGTATTTGATTCCATAAGGGGGCCTGTAAAAACACCGGTACTTAGAGGTTGTATTTTAACCTCTTATGTACCGCTGTGTTTTTACCGGAGTGGGAACGTCCCCCGTTGGAACAAATACACGCCCCGGCTGCCGGCATGACTGTTGTGGAATTGCAAATACATTTCTATGTATTCCTGCTTTCCATTCTTTATAATATTGGCTATAATATAAGGAGAAAAAACAGAAAGGATGTGGAGTATGGCACATAATTTTATCTGTAATTCGGAAACGGCCATTGTTTCGACAACAAAAGGAAAGGTCAGGGGATATTGTTACGACGGCATTAGTATTTTTAAGGGGATTCCCTATGCAAAGGCAAAGCGGTTTCAGGCGCCTTGTCCGGTGGAGCCTTGGGAGGGCGTGCTGGATGCCACAAGCTATGGCTATGTGTGCCCGTTGCTTGAGATGGGGAAACCTGCGTGTGAACTTCTGGTGCCGCACCGGTACTGGGTCATGAATGAGGACTGCCAGAACCTGAATGTCTGGACGCCTGCATGTGACAGGGAAAAGAGACCGGTTATTGTGTGGCTGCACGGCGGCGGCTTTGAAGCAGGCTCGGCGATTGAGCAGATTGCCTATGAGGGGGAGAATATGTGCCGTATCGGGCAGGCGGTTGTGGTGTCCATCAACCACAGGCTGAATGTGTTGGGATATTGTGATTTGTCAGACTTCGGTGAGGAATATCAAAATTCCGGTAATGCAGGAACGGAAGATATCATCGCTGCACTGAGGTGGATTCGGGAAAACATTGCCTTGTTTGGCGGAGACCCTGACAATGTAACCCTGATAGGACAGTCCGGCGGCGGAGCAAAGATTACGACTCTTATGCAGACGCCTGCGGCAGATGGTCTTTATGCAAGGGGAATCAACATGAGCGGTGTGGTGGAAGGCCTTTTGCCGGACTGTGAAGGCAGCGGCAAAGCGCTGGTACAGACTATGTTAAGCGAATTGCAGTTAAGCGGGGTTAAAGAACTGGAAACAGTGTCCTATGACAGACTGGCTAATGCCTATAAAAAGGTAAGGCCAATCCTTGCAAAAGAAGGGAAATACTGTGGCGGAGCTCCGCAAAAAAACAGTTTTTACCTCGGAAATCCCCTAAAATACGGTTTTAGAAAGGAAACTGCCAAAATACCTTTGATAGTCGGAAGCGTATTTGGTGAGTTTGCCTCCTTTGTGGCGCCTCCATATGACAAGCGTGGGATGACTAAGGCGGAAGCTGAGAAAGTGCTGAAGGATGCGTTAGGAAATGAGGCGGTGGAACAGCTGCTGCCGCTGTATGAAGCAGCATACCCCGAAAGGCTTCCCGTGGATATTCTGACGCTGGATTATATTATCAGACATCCCATTCAAAAATTTGTGCGTATGCGGGCGAAAGTCAACCCGAAGACGTATTCCTATCTGTTCAATTATGAAATGCCGATAGACGGCGGGCGTACGCCATGGCATTGTGCGGATATTCCCTATGTGTTCCACAATGCGGAACTTGTCCCGATTACGCAGGAAGAAGGCATAACCGAGAAGCTTGAAAAACAGATTTTTGACAGTGTGATGGCATTTGCCCGCACAGGAAGCCCCGAAAATGAGTCTGTTCCTTTATGGCCTGCCTGCACGCCCGATGAAGAAAACACCATGGTCTTTGACAGACAGACAAGGCTTAGGACCAACCACGATGAAAATCTGGTGCCGCTTGTCGAAAAGTATATGAAAATTTATTTGGAAAAAGCAGGTATCAAAAGCATGGAAAATGTGCAGCATTGATTAGATGGATAAAAATTGGAAAGGCAGGCTTTGAAACGCATGGAACAGTCTTATATAGAGCAATTCCGGGAAGATTTGCACGAGTTTTATGAGGTAACAGATAAATTTTATAAGAAAGAGATTTCGGTTGCAGAATATAAATCTTTTTCCGGTGCTTTTGGAAGCTACGCGCAAAGGGGCGGGGAGAGAAGTATGCTCAGGCTCAGGCTTTCAGGAGGAGAAATCAACAAAGAAAACCTTAAGTTTATTGCGGACAGCATTCAGAAGTATCAGATTAATCTGGTACACTTAACCACCTGCCAGACGGTGCAGCTGCATAACCTGACAAAAGAAACAGTCTGTGCCCTTGCCGGGGAAGCGTTTGAACACGGCATTATTACAAGGGGAGGCGGAGGGGACTACCCCAGGAATGTAATGTGTTCCCCCCTGTCGGGAGTTGCTGATGGGGAGGCATTTGATGTGCTTCCCTATGCAAAAGAAGCTGCCGATTATCTGCTGGGATTTATTGGGAAGGTTAAACTGCCCAGAAAGCTGAAGGTCTGTTTTTCCAATAATAAGGAAAATGAAACCCATGCTACTTTCCGGGACATGGGCTTTGTGGCAAATGAGAACCTGACGTTTGATGTATATATAGCAGGCGGGCTTGGAATTAAGCCCAAAATGGGTGTGCTCGCGGCAGAGGGGATAAAGCCTTCCAAGATTTTGTATTGCATAAAAACCATGGTGGAAATCTTTACGCAGTATGGCAACTATGAAAAGCGTTCCGCTTCCAGAACCAGGTTTTTGCAGGAAACGCTTGGCGTGGAGGAACTGCAAAGGATTTTCAGGGAGAAACTGGCAGGAAATCTGGAAACGGAAAATCTGGATATTGCCGTAAATGCGTCTGAGATAGATAAAAAAGGCGGCACTGTCAGACCGCCTGCAGGCCAAAGGCTGATAAAGCAGAAACAGGAGGGACTTTATGCAGTGTCCTATCATCCGGTAGGAGGCGTGCCGAATCCTGCCTTTTTTAAAGAATTATACGATGCCATACTGCCCATGGAACAAGTTAAGGTGCGTCTTGCCCCGGACCAGGGATTATATGTGATTAATTTGTCCGGTGCAGAGGCTGAAAAGATACTGGAAATAACAAAAGAGGATGGCGGAACGGCATTTGAACGTTCTACGGCCTGTATCGGAGCTGCGGTTTGCCAGGTAGGAATCGGTAATTCGCAGGCGCTTCTGGCATCCTGCATAAAGCGGGTAAAAGAAGCGAATCTGGCGGATGGTGTGCTTCCGCCTATCCACGTTTCCGGCTGCCCGTCTTCGTGTTCCGCCCACCAGACGGCGATAATCGGCCTGCGCGGCGGAAAAAAGCAGACGGCAGACGGACCCAAAGATGCATTTGCAATTTATATAAATGGTAATGCTTGGATAGGTCAGGAGCGGTTTGGGGAAGAAATCGGTGTGATGACAGCGGAAAACATCCCGGAATTTTTTGTGGAACTGGGACGTGCCGTGGAAAAGGAAGGGCTTTGTTTTACGGAGTTTTTGGAAAGGTATCCGGAAAGAATCGCTGCCATATTTGAAACCGTGGAAAACGGAAAGGTCTGATAGCGTGGCGGAAAGGATACATGCGCATATGAAAAAGATAGTTATCGGCATACTGGCACATGTAGATGCCGGAAAGACGACATTGTCAGAGGCCATGCTCTATAAAAGCGGCAGAATCAGAAAAATGGGGCGAGTGGACAGTCGGGATGCCTTTCTTGACACGGAGGCAATGGAAAAGGAGAGAGGGATTACCATCTTTTCCAAGCAGGCGGTTTTTACTTACCGGGATATGGAAGTTTTTCTTCTTGATACGCCGGGGCATGTGGATTTTTCGGCGGAAATGGAGAGAACTTTGCAGGTGCTGGATTATGCCATACTGGTGGTGAGCGGAGCGGACGGAGTGCAGGCGCATACGTCGACATTATGGAGGCTGCTTGCCAGATATCATGTTCCTGTGTTTTTGTTTATCAACAAAATGGACCAGCCCGGCACGGACAAGGCAGTCCTGATACAGGATTTGCGGGAAAAGCTGGACGATTGCTGCATCGATTTTTCGGTACAGGACAATGAGGAGCTTTATGAGAATATTGCTGTGAGTGAAGAGGCTGTGCTGGACCGGTTTCTAAAAACGGGAAAGGTGGATAAACAGAGTATTTGCAGGCTGATTAGGGAAAGAAAGGTTTTTCCCTGTTTTTTCGGCTCGGCGTTAAAAGGAACCGAAGTAGAACCGTTTATGCAGGGGCTTGCGGAATATACACAAGAAATGACTCCGAAAACATCTTTTGCAGCAAGGGTATTTAAGATTGCGCGTGACACACAGGGAAACCGGCTGACTTACTTAAAGGTTACGGGAGGCAGCCTTAAGGTGAAGGACACTGTGAGGGGAAACGGACAGGGGAAAGAAGCCGGGCAGAACGGTGTATGGGAGGAAAAGATTAATCAGATTCGGGTTTATTCCGGGGAAAAATACGAAACGGCAGACGAAGTCCGGGCAGGAAGTGTGTGCGCGGTGACAGGGCTTACCAGAACTTTTCCGGGAGAGGGTCTGGGAGAGGAAGAAGCGGGTGAACTGCCGATTCTGGAGCCGGTGTTATCGTACAGGGTAATTTTGCCTGAGGAAGTCGATGCTGCGGTTATGCTGCCAAAACTGCGGCAGTTGGAGGAGGAAGAGCCAAAGCTTCATGTTGTCTGGGATGCCGGGCTGGGGGAAATCCATTTGCGTATCATGGGTGAAGTACAGCTGGAAGTGATTCAGCGGCTTGTAAAGGACCGTTTTGGCATCCTGATAGAGTTTGGACAGGGCAGTATAGTATATAAGGAAACCATAACGGAAGCCGCCATCGGAGTGGGACATTTTGAACCGTTACGCCATTACGCAGAGGCACAGCTTTTGCTGGAGCCGGGAGAGCCGGGAAGCGGCCTGGTGTTTGCTTCTTCCTGCAGTGAGGATGTGCTGGGCAGAAACTGGCAGCGGCTTGTGCTGACGCATCTGGAAGAAAAAGAACATAGGGGTGTGTTGACGGGCGCACCTGTTACCGATATGAAAATTACCTTGATTGCAGGACGTGCGCATTTGAAACATACGGAAGGCGGAGACTTCAGGCAGGCTGTTTACCGTGCCGTCAGGCAGGGGCTGATGGAGGCGCCATCTATTCTTTTGGAACCTTATTATAATTTTACGCTGGAAGTGCCGGAAAAAGGAATCGGGCGTGCCATGACGGACATTGAGAGGATGGGGGGCAGTGTCCGGCCGCCATCCATGGAGGAAGGGCGTGCTGTGCTCACCGGATATGCTCCGGCAGCAGTTATGCGGGATTACCAGAAAGAAGTAACTGTCTACACGCAGGGACAGGGAAGGCTTTCCTGTACCCTGAAGGGGTATCTGCCATGCCATAATACGGAGGAGGTCCTGAATCAGTCCGGATATGATGCGGAGGCTGATGTTGAAAATCCTTCCGGCTCCGTGTTTTGCGCCCATGGAGCAGGCTATGTGGTGCCATGGGATGAAGTCAAGGCGCACATGCACACGCAGTTAAGGGAACTGCCAAAGGAGTTTGAGGCAATGTCCAAAGACGGGGAAGACGGGCTGCGTAGAGAACAGGGTATATATTCGGCAAAACCGGCAGGGGGCAGGAAAAAAAGCATGGAAGAACTGGATATTGCGCTGGGGACAGAAGAAATAGACAGGATATTGGAAAAAACGTTTTATGCCAACAGGCGGGATGAAAATATCGGGCAAAAAGGGATATACCGGAAAAAGACGACGAAAGCTTCTGTGCAGCCTTCTACGGTGCAGGGATACCATCCGATACAGAGAAAAGAGGAATATCTGCTGGTGGACGGCTATAATGTTATCTTTGCATGGGAAGATTTGAGGGAGCTTGCCGCAGTCAATATTGACAGTGCAAAAGGAAAGCTTCTGGATATTCTCTGCGACTATCAGGCCATGCGCGGGTGTAAGCTGATAGTGGTTTTTGACGCTTACCGTGTACAGGGACATGCCACAGAGATAACGGATTACCAAAATATTCATGTTGTACACACAAAGGAGGCGGAAACCGCCGACCGGTATATAGAAAAATTTGCTCATGAAAACGGAAAAAAATATCAGATAACGGTTGCCACTTCAGACGGACTGGAGCAAATCATTATCAGGGGACAGGGCTGCTGCCTGCTATCCTCGAGGGAACTTTGGGAAGAGATTGAAAGGGAAAAAAAGAAACTGAGGGAAAACTATCTGGGGATTAAAAAGTAATGCCGCGTCCTTTGTTTGGGAATATTAAAGAGGCAGCAATGTCTATGGCAGCGAGCAGCAGCAGGAATCCGATACAGTTATTTCGCATTCTGACAGAAAGTCTCTGCCAGTGTTTTAATAGGAAAGGAGCTGCAAAACAGACGTAGGCAGTGCCGGCCAGGGCGAAACCTATGACAGAGTACAGGCAGACATATCCTCCCAGATTTAGAAACTCTTCTGAATAGTCCCAGTACCGGAGGCCAAAAAGGGTGTTTAAAAGCCATCCCGTAAACAGTTCCACAACAGCGCCGATGAGAGCGGAATAGCAAAAACATCTTACGGGCTGCTGCCCTTTGCGGTGCAGGAAGAAATAAATCAGCACCGCTCCGGAACCGTAAACCGGAAGCCACGGACCGTAAAAGAATCCCCTGTTGCAAAACCCTTTGTCCGTTATAAAAAAAAGCAGGATTTCCCACAAAAATCCTGCAAAGGATGCAGTAAAAAAGAGAAACAGATAATTATTTATTTTTGCCGCAGTATTTCGTGTGTTCATGCTGCTAGTATTTGCAGAAAAGATACGGGATATGCATAAAATGACAGGACCGGCATTCCCTTTTAGCGCTTGCAGCGTAAGGAAAAACCGGCCCTGTCGTTTTATAGGAAAGGATAAGTTAAATTTTGAAACGTCTCATGTGTTCTGCCAGTGTAAAGGAAGCTTCGGAAACGGCTTCCGCACTGTTTGCCATGGATTTGCTGTCATCGGATACATGCAGTGAGTTGTCAGCAAGAACCTGGGTGGAAGCAAGAATCTCTTCTGTGCTGGCGGACTGCTCTTCTGAGAGGGCAGCTATGTTTGTGGCAACCTCGTCTACCTGATGAATCTGGTCAACAATATTTTGCAGCGCGTCGCTGGAGGAAGAAACATCCTGATAAATATTGTTGAAAATTTCACAGGAATTGGTAATGCGGGAAGAGTTATCTTCAATGTAGGTTACGCTTTCATTGGTGCAGTTAACCATGTCGGACACCTGGGTGCTGACCTTGGTAATGATATCCGCAATTTGTGTGGCGGAGTTGGAACTGATTTCAGCAAGTTTGCGAATTTCCTCTGCGACCACGGAAAAGCCTCTGCCGGCTTCGCCTGCCCTTGCAGCCTCAATGGCGGCATTTAAGGACAAAAGATTGGTCTGCTCTGCAATTTCACTGATAAGCTGGACAATGGAATTGATTTCTTCCGTGGAAGTTCCCACTTCGGTAACGGAAACTTTTAAATGCTTCATGGAAGAAACGATGGAATCCATGGTCTGTGCAACCAGCTCCATATCTTCACGGCCCTTTGTGGCAACGTCGACGGTCTGACGCATTTTTTCGTTGGCGGAGTTACCATCCTGATTGGTGGCATCTACTACTGCTGCCAGCGTGGACGCATGTTGTGCCAGCTCCTGAATGGCGTTTGCAACCTGGTCCAGGGTAACCTGCATGTCTCCCATGGACTCTGTCTGTGTCTGTGCGGTCACGGATAATTCTTCCGCCACCTGCTTGGTGGAACCGGAATGGGTGCTCAACCGGTTGGAAACCTCCTGAATATCTATCATGACCTCGCGCATGATAACAATAAACTCTTTCAAAGCCTTGCTCATGATGGTGATTTCATCATTACCCACGGGAGTGATATCAACGGTAAAGTCCCCGTCCGTAATGCTGGTCAGAACCTGAGTAAGCTTTTTTACGGGTGAAATAGTCCGTCTTACAATAATACTCAGCAAAAAGCTGGAAATAATAAGTATCACAAGAAATATGGCAAACATGCTTCCGGTAGTAATATATAAGTCATTGTCAATGTAGGATTCCGGCAGGCAGGTAACAAGTGTCCATGGAATTTCCGGGAAAGCCTGTACGGTGACATAGTAGGCATGTGAACCGTCTTTTATCCGGCGTACGGGTGCATCGCTGTCTTCCGGCAGTTCGGCGGTTTCTTTCATTAAGTCAGCAACTTGTCCAAGAAATGTGGAACTGTCCGCATTGAACACGTTGGCTCCCTTTTTCGTTTCGTCGGGATGGGCGTTTATCCAGCCTGTATTGGAATCCACGAGGAAAGCATATCCGCAGTCCATAACGGGCAGGGTGCTGACTCTCTCGCAAATAGTGGATATATTTATCAGGCTGCCGGGGAGAAACTGCAGTTTTGAATAAGCGGAACTGACGCTGGCGGAATCGGCGGCAACCATCATGTCAATGGATATATCCTGTACGGTGGCAAGGGTTTCCTTGCGCAGTGTCCGCTCGGCTGATTCAACCAGGGTATTTTTACTGGAAATAAAGTTTATTACCAGCAGAATAATAAAAGATACAAAGAAAAAAGGAAGAATAACGCATAGCAGTTTCTTCTGAATGCTTGACGATTTCACTTTCTCTTTCGGTTTTTTCATAATTTTTTCCTCCTATGCACACAAATGCATTACTATATGAATACTTTAACACTTGTCAAGTAAATTTTCAATGAACCATCTTGTGACGATAGGGTAAACTTATTGTCGGAAAGTAATAGGCAGACTGCACCTGTGACCTGT
>CAJTMB010000031.1 GCA_910577105.1 uncultured Lachnospiraceae bacterium
GAATAAGTGCATAACCATCATTTCTACTGGCTATACACTTATTATACGAGGACAAATAAAAATGAATATTATTTATGCAGCCTACAATATCCACCATAACAGCATTGATGTATACACCTATGCCGGATACTTTTTACGGATAGACTGCAATAAAGCAGAAGAAGGATTGAAAACCACTCCCGGATCGGAATGTGCCTTAAATGCTCTGGCAATAGCAATAGACGAGCCGCTTGGTAAGACTTTATCTTGATGGCAATATGCAGATGTGGGTGGATGTAGAAGATTCTTTGGAAATTTGGTAGGAAAAATTTGAAATAATTGCTTCTTTAAACAAACTATGACATAATGGTGTCATAGTTTGTTTGTTATACTGGGGCAGAAAGGAGAAAAGATGAAGATTGACCGACTTATAAGCATTGTTGTTTATTTATTAAATCATGGCCGGACATCAGCACAGAAATTAGCAGAAGAATTTGAAGTTTCTTCCAGAACGATTATGCGAGATTTGGAATCGCTGGATCAGGCAGGTATTCCGATTCAATCTTTTTATGGCGTAGAAGGCGGCTACCAGATTATGAACAGCTTTGTTTTAGAAAAACAGGTTGCAACAAGTCACGAATATGATTGGATTGTCACTGCTCTGGAAGGAATGGCAAGCGCATATGCAAGCAAAAGCCTAAAACAGGCACTGGAAAAAGTGCAGAGTATAAGCCATACAAGGGACACTGCTGTTTCCATAGACTTGGGTGTCGCAAGTGAAGACGACAAAACAAATGAACAATTAATGCTGTTAGAAGATGCAATCGAGGGAAAATGCGTTGTTCGATTTTCTTATACAAATAGTCATGATGAAGTAAAAGACATTCAGGCAGAACCTGTTTGTCTGCAATATAAATGGTATAACTGGTATCTGATTGGATATTATGAAAAATATCAGGATTATTGTATGTTTAAATTAGTTCGTATGGATAATTTGGAAAAAACAAATATAAAATTTACAAAATCCCATAATCTTTCAGATATTAAGATGAAAGATAACAATGATAATATTGTACATGTCATATTATACGGAAAAGCCGTCATCAAAGCAAAATGCAGGGAATATCTAAATGGACGCATTACGCAGGAATTTGAAAATGGGGATTTTGAGTTTTCTTTTTCTGTACCGGAACATGAGACATTTTGGTATGGGGTGATTCTTTCCTTTGGAAATAAGGCTAAGATTATCGAACCGCAGGAAATAAAAGAACGCATTATAAAAACCTGTAAAGAAATACAAATGGAATATGGGGAATAAAGATGAAATTATATCCGAAAGATGAGGCAAAACGTATGCTATGCCGATATCACAATTTGGACGGTGCGGAAGCATTATGCGGAAAAAAGGGTGTCGAAAAGATCATGCAGCGGATACACAGTATCCAGTATGATCCACTGAATGTTGTAGCAAGAAATGCAGATTTGGTATTACAGGCAAGAGTGAAAGATTACAGTGAATCAGTTTTATACGACCTACTATACAAGGAACATAAATTGATTGACGGATTTGATAAAGAAATGTGTATTTATGACACGAAAGATTTCGCCCGCTTTCAATTTGTGCGAAATGAATATGAGAAATATGCGCTGCCCACCCTGAAATACCGTAACCAGACAGGCGTACTGAATATATTGGACAATGTCCGAGATTTTGTGGAAAAGCATGGTAGAACAGGTACAAAAGACATCTCAATCGGAGAAGTGAGGGAAAGTCGATGGGGACATAAAAAACTATCAAGCGCTGCTTTAGATTATCTATATAACACTGGCGTTCTTACTGTAACCGACAAACGGGGAACACAGAAGTATTTTGATTTGACAGAACGAGTTATTGGCAGTGAAAACCTTTCCTGTAACCCGAATATGAGCGTAGAAGAATTTCTGGAGTGGTATGTCGAGAGACGAATCCAAAGTGTCGGCTTTCTGTGGAACAAGTCAGGCGGAGCATGGCAGGGACGCTTTTTAAGTGAAAATGAACTCCGCAGTTCTACACTTCAGACGCTTATCGAAAAAAACAGGATTGAAGAAATACAGATAGAGGGAATCAAAGAGCCTTTTTATATTTCAAAAAAATATAAGAAATATATGAAGAATCGAGCAACAAACAGCTATGTAAGATTCATTGCCCCACTTGACAACATTATGTGGGACAGACAGATGCTGGAAATGCTGTTTGGTTTTACATATCGCTGGGAAGTGTATACTCCTGTTAAAAAAAGAAAGTATGGCTATTATGTATTGCCTGTGCTATATAATGGTCAATTTATTGCCAGATTCGAGGCAGAACCGATTCGCAAGGCAGAAGAATTTATTATTAAAAACTGGTGGTGGGAACCGAAAGTTGAACCAAATGATGAAATGAGAGAAATGATTGTAAACGAAATAGCACGTTTTACAGAATTTCTTCAGATTGATAATTCGCCAAAAAATACTATAAAGTTAGGAGTGTAGAAAAATGAAAGAAATCAGACGATACGACATTAATGAGAACTGGGCACATTCAGGAATTATTCAAGCGGGAGACTATTGCTTTATAAATTACTGTGTCCGCAATATAGGCGGTACTATTGAAGAACAAATTGACGGTGCCTTTAATGAAATGGAAGAACGACTGGCATTAGTGGGATTGACACTTGAAAATGTCGTACAGATGAATTGCCTGTTTAAAAATATCTGGGATATTCCGGTAATGGAAAAGGTAATTAAGAGAAGATTTAATGGCAAATATCCTGTACGCAAGTCATTTCAGACTGAATTTGCCGATCCGGGTAATTTGTTCTTCCAAGTGGATGCTATAGCCTACTCAACAATAAATTCTTAGATAAATAAGCTTCTGTATACTCAACTTTTTTAGGGTAGATAGGGGCGGGAAAATTATCTCGCCCCTCTGTCCCTGCTTTTTGAAGTCTGTTTCGTTTGTCTGTCCGTTTTTCCTCTTTGAAAATTCTGTAACCGCTTATATACGCTTTCTTTTTCCTGTCTCTCTGTATTTTCTCCATATTTTTCTTCCCATTTCTCCGCTTTGTCCCGATATTCGGCATTAGCTGTTTTAGAAACGGCAAAGGTTTTGTAAAAATCATGTACGTTCTGAAATCCATACCGTTTGACTATCCCCGACAGACCGACTTTCAGAAGGTCTATTTCCTCGTTCTTGCAGTCAATCCTGCTTTGCAGTTCTCCTTTCTTCGTCAGCTTCGCAAGTCCTTTCAGGCTGTCACGCTCAATCTCCAAACTGTTGCGTTCCCTCTCTGCGTCAAAGATAATCCCGTTTTGGCGGTTTAGTTCTTTATAAACCTTTAACAGCTTCGGATATGCGGCGGCTTCAGCGGACATAACGGGTTTGGGAGGTATATTTGATATTTCCTGCTCTGTTGCTTGCGTTTTGGATTGTAACTCATGTTTCTGTTTTGATGAATTAGCAATCGGTTCTTTAAGGATAATTTTCTCCTGTTTTGGCAGCGGTGATGGTATCAGTTCTGTTTGAAAAATCTTTGCTGACAGTTCCCTCGCCTTTTGCAGCACTTTTGAAATCAATAATGCCAGTGCAGCAACAGCAGCCATAATGATATTCCCATACCGTTCCGGCTCACTGCCAAATATATCAATCGATTCTTTGATGCTGTCTGTGATATATTCCTTTTTTATCTGTTGTATCTCTGTTTCAGGAACGCCGCTGACAATCGCCCTGTCAACCTCACGATTCCAGCGCATACGGTTTTCGTTATCCGTCTGTATCTGTTCCGCTTTCGGGTTGTTCTTCCCGATCTTTTTGGTGGCAAGATATAATCCGCTGCTGTCAAATACATGGAGTTTTTCTTTGTCATCTTTTACAAGAAGATTGATAAGGTCAGTATAGAAATGCTTTACCTCGTCAACAAAATCCTCCTGCTTGAACAGCTTATTCTTGGCGGTAAAAAGATTGCGCTCATAGACTTCGCCTTTCTTCACGATTTTACAATCTTTGCGGACATTTCCGTTTTCGTCAAGTATCTCTTTTTTCGTGCGGACGTGTTTTCCCTGCTCATCATAGAACATATTGCGTGTGGCAGTTTTTTCTATGGGTTCAGGTAACAGTTCCCGTTCCGAAAAAATAAGGTGGATATGATAATTCGTCTTTCGTTTGTTATGGTGCAGTGCTGATATACACTCCACACCATACTTTTCTTTAAAACTGTCTGTAAAAAGCTGCAACAGCTTGTCCGGCTCATAGAGGTTTGGGAATGATTCGGGCAGGGCAATGATAAATTCCCTAGCCTCTATACATTTTCCCGCCGTCCCGCTTTTTTCAAATTCCTGCTGGTTGCATTTTGCAAGCTCCGTCCAGTAGCGGCGGTCTGTCGTTTCATAGACCGCATACAGGTTTTCCTGCTTCACATGGCTGGATATATAAGTGATCCTGCCCCTGACATCAGGCAGCTTGCTTATGCGGATAAATGAATGTCTTTGTATTGTGCTTTGTCCTCCCTCCTGCAAATGGCGGTATCAGACTGGGGAAAGCGGAGATATGTCGGAACAGATTGTGAGTAGGTGGCATAGGCGGCACAATGGATATAGAATATCCATACACGAACATATCCGCCTTATGGCGGTCGGTTCAAATGCGTCAGCATTTGTAATTCACGCTTGCGAGAATTTGCTCCCCGCAGGGGCAAAATCCCCATTGCATAAACGAAGTTTGTGCAATGGGGGAACTTGGTACAGAAAGAATGTGCAGGAACAGAAAGCAAGAGCGAAACGGAAAAGCTGCTAAGACAGGCAATGGAGGATTACGAGAGCAAGAAATTTATTGCAAAGGCGGACAATATCACGCTTGGGCAGTTGCTTGACACATGGGCAGAAGAAGAATTAAAGACAGGGGCACTCAGCAATGGCACTGTCGGTACTTATCTTCAGGCAATCAACCACATTAAACAGCATCCTGTAAGCAGACGAAAACTCAAAACGGTCACTTCGGGGCATTTGCAGCAGTTCATGGATATCATGTCTTTTGGAGGCACGATTGAAGATTTTGTTTCCAAAGGATATTCCAAAGACTATGTAAAGTCATTTTCCGCAGTATTACAGCAATCATTCCGGTTTGCGGTATTTCCGAAACAGTATATTACATTCAATCCCATGCAGTATGTGGTCATGAGGCATAAAAAGGACGATATGGACTTGTTTGCGGAAGAAACGGAAACGGACACCGACAATGGCAAAGTCAAACCACTGTCATTTGAGCAGTACCAAAAGCTGATTGCACAGCTTGGCAAGCGGAGCAAAGACGCAATCCTGCCTGTACAGATAGCCTATTTCACAGGTCTCAGGCTTGGGGAAGTGGCAGGACTGACTTGGCAGGATATCAACTTTGAGGAACAATGCCTGACAGTCCGCAGAAGCGTCCGCTACAACGGCGCTACCCATAAGCACGAAATCGGCTCAACAAAAAGGAACATTGAGGCACACCTACACAACGTACCTGTTATCAAACGGGGCACAGCCAAAAGATGTGCAGGAACTTTTAGGACACTCGGACGTAAGCACTACCATGAATGTCTATGCACACGTTACAAGGGAGGCAAAAAGGGAATCTGCAAAACTCTTGGATAAGGTTGTTGGAATGAATTAAAACTGAATAAGAAAAATTTTCCCTTGTAATTTGCCCATGAGGGCAAAAACAAGGGAAAAGGATACATATTTTGAGGCGGGCATTGTGTAAAGCCTTGAAAATAGGGGAAACTTATGGAAAAAGCTTACAAACCGGAATTTATCACTTTGTTCCTCGAATTATCATTGTAACCGAAACCGACGTATCCCACTGCTTTATTCCTTCACGATACAAGCAAAGCCGCTCATCATATTTGGCATTTACGGCTGATATGGCTTTTTCCGCTTGATTTGAATGAACAAGACTGAATCGCCTCCAAATTTGTCAGCCGCATCGCTTCAATCATTGTTTCTGCCATCTGCGCGGAATACTTCGGTGCATCCGGAGTGAGATCAATGACTGCATAACCGGTTGTTACGTTTAAAAAACCGTTTTGCTCCATTATGTTCTTGAACAGTGTTTGAAATGGTGACATCGAATGAATGATCACTGAACGGAAGTTGTGTGGCATCCCCTTCTCTGAATTCAATCCCAGTGATATTTTCTTTTGCAAAAGAAATGAAATTGCTGTCCCTGTCTATTGCGGTGATCTGTGCCTTGGGATACCATCTGTGTAACGATTCTGCCAAGGCTCCGGGACCGCAGCCAATCTCTAAAATTTTTATATTCAAGTTTTCATCCAGATCAAACGATTTTTTATATTGTTCAAAGAACACAGCGTCAAATCTCAGTTTTCGACTGAGATACAGCGTCATGATACCCTGCACATTTTTGACCAGATATTGTTCATAATATATTCCTCCAATTTCAAAATTCCAGTTTATGAAACCGGAATATGCCTTTTAGCAATTTTATCTGATTAACTCCTTTTAAAAGCCATTTTTAGTATCAGCACAATTATAACAATCCAAAACAATACAATACAATAGGAATAGCATAATACCATTTTTTAGGTTTTCCGCTTTTCCACAATCCTTCTGCTTCCCGTCTGTTTCTTTCAATAACATTTGTAGGTATAAACTTTATGGACAATGCTATCAACATTGGTAGTAGAATAATATCATCTAAATGCCTAAAAGAGGAATAAAGTCTGGAATCAAATCAATAGGTGAAAGAGCATATACTACAGTTATACTTGCAAATATTTTTGCAAGTATTGGTGTATCCTTATCTTTTAATGCCAAAAATATCGTTGGAATATCCATTTTTAACTTTTTTGCCCGCTCTTTTAAACTCATTTTCTTATCTCCACAAATCCCGATTTGTCTTTCCGATTACAACATACAGTCACCGGATATAATTAGTCCTGATAAACTCTTCTTTCTGTGGCAGACCGTATTTTTCTTTACCATCGGCAATGCATTTCATCAAAAAGGACATGTTCCTCGCCAGAACACGCATGGTCTGCATACCTTCCGCGTCCTGCGCTGCTTCTCCCTGCTCCCTTCCATGAACGGCATTCCAATATTGCGTCGATGCTATCGGCATTCCCGAAATGGCAAAGAATTTGTTGATTTCATCATAGGTGGCGGAAATGCCGCCGCGTCTGGCTATGACTGCGCTTGCGCCGACTTTCATGGTTTTATCAAACGGCGTACTGTAAAACAAACGCGTCAGAAACGCTATCAGAGTTGCGTTAGCCGAACCGTAATATACCGGCGTGCCCACCACCAGACCGTCGCATTCCTCAAATTTGGAGGCAGCCTCGTTAACTATATCGTCAAATACACATTTACCCGCCCCTTTCTTGCAGGTCATACAGGCAATACAGCCCCTGATATCTTTGTTTCCTATATCCAAAATCTCGGTTTCAATGCCCTCTTTTTTAAAAATCCCAACCATCTCGTTCAATGCAAGCTTTGTATTTCCCTGCGTGTGCGGACTTCCGTTAATCAATAATACTTTCATGGCAATACCTCCTTTTTATGTTAAATCATCCTTCATCCAGCACAGTGGACCTGTACTCAATAGATATAATATTCTCCCCCTGTAAGATAAAGCACAGTTTCATGCCGTCCTTGCCGTATACAAGCATGCCGCCTTCTTCTGTCCCCCCGCTGCCGTACGCCTGCTGCAGTTTTTCAAGAGAATCCCCTATACATATGCCTTCCGCGGTCATCACGGAATCATCCTTTAAGATAATGGAGGATATCATATCCTTATCCTGCATGGGATAGGTGTCGATTTCAAAACCGTTGTAGGTATAGATTTTATCCAGCCCTTCAAAGGCGCAGCTTGCCGCCTCAAAGTAGGATACCGGTTCCCCAAGGGCTTCCACCACAGGCGCGGCGTCGCCGTCCACTTCCAATGTCACATCCCTGACAACAAACACATAGCCCTTGTGCTCCGTTTCTGCCTGCGGCTCCTGTTCCTGTCCGCCGTTCCCGGCTTCCTCCGGGCTTTCTGTCTGCGTTCCTCCTGTCACGGCATTTTCCACATTGCCGTCAATCACCTTTTCGCTATCCCCGCATCCTGCAAAAAGAAGCGCTGCCGTTATCATCACTGCCGTTAATTTTTTCATATTGTTCCTCCTTTTCCTGCTCATAGGCATCTATCTTTTCCTCCCAGATTTCAGAGAGATGTTCCTCACCCCGCCTGTCGGGAAGACCTGTTTTTTCCACAAGGACTTCTCCCAGATATCTTGTGATTTTTTCTGCCCCCGAGAGGTTTAAATGCAGTCCCGCGTCATAAGTATCCGTGGAAAAATCCAGTCCGGTTTCCTCCGTCAATTCCAAAAAATTGATATAGAGCAGTCCGTTTTCCTCGGCATAATCTTCCATCTGCGCATCCCATTCCTCATACCAGTACGGATAAAGACTGGGCGCTTTCACCAGAATCAAAGTGATACCGTTCTCTTTACACAATTTCGTTATCCTGTCCAGATAGTCATAAGCATTGTCCCCAAAACGATAGTCCGCAAGGATTCTGCCCTCCGGCACGTTTTCAGCCGGTTTTACATCCACCCTCATATAATAGCCGTTATGGGATACCTTCGGCGTATCAAACATTCCCGCCACATCCTCTGCGCCCACTTCACTCCAACGGGAATGATAGCGCAGAAGAGGAAATACATAATCCAAAAAATTTTCATCCTTCGTCATGGACGCCCTGATGGCATTGACCTTTGACACGGACCAGCGCATCCCTTCCAGCGTCATACGGTTATATGCCTCCCTCTGGGGCTCGTTGTACTGCATGGACAGCACGTTAAAAATCACCACCTTGGGCTTTTCATAACGCAGGGTGTCCTCCAGAAGATAGTAGGACTGCCAGATAAGCTGCTGCGCGCTGCCCCGGATATAACTGTTGATGCCATACTCCTCCCATAACACTGCGGGTGAAAAGTTTTCATAGACCTCACAGTCACCGATAAAAATCACATCGTGGTCTTTTTCTTCCTGATAATATTCTGCTATCAATGCTCCTTCCACCACATCCGTGGCGTACTTGGGCACTAGCAATCTTTGCAAAAGATACAGGCTGGTCAGTACCACAACTGCCGTACCTGCAATCTTTATCATCTTACGCTTTTTCATATTTTACCTTCCGTCAGAACTGATTATAAATAAACTGGCTGGCGTCATAGCCTGCGCCGTAAGCGCCTGCAAGCAGTACAATCAAAAACAAACCGTACCAGACCAGAAACCTTACCGGATAAGGCTTTTCGGCAATCTTATCCCTGACGCTGCCGGTTCGCTGCAAAAGGCTTACCGCAGTCAGCAAAAGCACTCCCAGCGCCAGCAGGATATAATCCAGACCGCCCAGCCCAATCCGTAACAGGGAGCCGTCCCACAAAATCCGCCAGTTCCACTCTGTGAACATGGTTCCAAACATCCGAAATGTCAAAGGCACGTTGCGGTAACAGTCAAAAGTCCTTAAGCAGCTCATCAAAAGAACCGTACGGATTACCTGAAACAGCTTGAAGCCGAATTTTCCCTGCACCGAAAAACGGTTGTGGAAACGGGCATACAGGGGTTCCAGTTCCTGAGATATCATAATGACAGCCCAGTTGCCAAGACCCCACACAATAAAATTCCAGCTTGCTCCGTGCCAGATGCCGGTGGCAAACCATACGGCAAAGGAAGACAGGTAAACCGGCATCCTTTTGCCGACTGCCTCCCCGAAACGCGCCCTTGCAAACTTGCTGAACTTAAGCATGGGCTTGCAGACGGATATGGGGTAAAAAATATAATCCGTAAACCAGGTGCCCATGGTAATGTGCCACCTTCTCCAATACTCCTTTATGGACTTTGAAAAGTAAGGCCGGTTGAAATTCTCCTTGACCGTTATGCCCAAGGTTTCGGCAATACCGATGGTTATATCGATGCCTCCCGTAAAATCCGCATACAGCTCCAGCGCATAAAAGAGCATTCCCACAAACACATACGCGCCCCGGTAGGCGTCCGTATCCCGAATCAGGGTGTTTACGCCCGCCAGAATCCTGTCCGCTATCACCAGCTTTTTAAAATAACCCCACAAAATTCTTTGCAGCCCATAGCTTACCGTTTTGCCGCAGAAAGCATGCTGCGCAAACAAAGACTTTGCCAAATCCCCAAAGCGGCTGATTGGCCCCTGTACAAGCTGCGGAAAAAAGGAGACAAACAACGCCAGCTTAAAAGGATTCTTCTCGGCAGGAACCGTCCCCCTGTAAACATCTATCAGATAGCCAAGCGCCTGAAAGGTATAAAACGAAATGCCCATGGGAAGTGCGATATCCAGAAAGCCAAACTGTTTTGCACTGCCCGCAATCCGCAACAGGCCGTTTACATTGGAAATGGCAAAATTGGTATACTTCACGACTGCCAGAATACCGAGATTTATAAGCAGGCAGGCAAGCAGCCATTTCCACTGCCTGCCTTTCATTTTTTCTTTATAGGCTTTCCGCTCATCCTTGGAAAGGGTTTCCTTTACGGATTTTATGTATGCTTTCTGCTTTTCCCCAAGCTTTCCTATCCGGCAGGCCGTAAAATACGTCGTCGCCGTCGTTGCCAATATATAGAGCAGGTATGACGGTCCGGCAAAAAAATAAAATACATAGCTGCAAACAAGAAGCAGTCCCCACTGGAACCTCTTCGGAATCAGGTAGTACAGCAGAAACACTGCCGCCAGAAAGCCCAGAAACTCATACGATGTAAAGAGCATGGTTATTCCTCATCTTCCAATTCCCGAATTAACGCGTAGATGGCTTTGGCGGAATTGAAATTATCGGGAGTGATTTTTTCTGCGGAGATAGTTATGTCAAACTGGTCGTTAATTTCCGAAATAATGGAGACAATATCAAAGGAATCCAGTATCTTATCGTCAATCAGGCTCCCGCAGGTTTCAAAATCCACCTCCGGATGTAAATCACTTAAAATTTCCAACAAATCTTCCATAATTAATTTTCCTTTCTCTTTAGATAATAATTTTTTAAAGTTACCCTGTCAAGCTTGCCGTTTGCCGTAAGGGGCATCTCATCCAGCTTCACAATCCTGTTGGGAATCATGTAACGGGGCAGCTTGTCCTTTAACGCGGCCGCCAAATCCTTTTCTTCGATGGCGCCCACATAATATAATACTATTTTTCCCTTTTCACCGTCATAAATACATCCGGCAAGCTTCACCTGCTCCACCATGTTGACATTGGCTTCAATTTCTCCCAGTTCAATCCTGTGCCCCATATGCTTAATCTGGTAATCTTTTCTGGAAACAAACAAAAGCTCTCCCCGCTCATTGTAACGGCCCAAATCACCGGTACGGTAAATCAGCTCCGGGTATGCCGTATTTAACGGATTCTGCACGAATACCTCTTTTGTCTTCTCAAAATTATTATAATATCCAAGCGTCAGGGAAGTGCCTCTGATACAGATTTCACCGGTCTCTCCCTTCCCCGCCCTTTCATTCTTCCCGGTTAACAGGATAATCTCCGTATTTTTAAAAGGCCGTCCGATGGGAATTGCCTCGTCCGGCGCAAAATCCCGCTCCACCTCATAATAACAGCACATACCCGTCCCTTCCGTAGGACCGTACAGATTCACAAACTTCGCATCCGGCAGGACCGCCCTCCACTTTGCAAACTGTTTGATGGGAAAAACCTCGCTGCCGAAGGCAACGGTTTTTAAAAAACCGGGAACAACGGTCTGAAAGGTGCCAAAGGCGGAAATCATGGTAAGTGCGGATACCACCCAGCATATGGTATTGATTTGGCGTTCATTCAAATACTCAACCAGCTTTACCGGAAACATAAACAATTCCCGCGGTATCAGATAGGTGGTGGCGCCAAATTTTAAAGTCGGATACAATTCTTTTAAGCAGGCGTCAAAATAGAGCGGGGTCTGATTGCCGAACACCGTATTTTCATCAAACGCAAGCACCTCGGAAAGCTGCTCAATATAGTCGATAACGGAACGGTGGCATGCCGCCACGCCTTTGGGAACCCCCGTGGAGCCGGAAGTGAACACAATATATATCGGGTCCGTATCAATGGCTTTATCATGAATTTCCTGTAAGGAGGCTTCATCAATCCGGGTATGGCAGATGTCGCCATACAGCACGATTTCCCCCTCAAACGAAAACTGCTTTGCTATTTCTACGGTCTCTTCATCGCAGATAATCATTTCGGCCTTCACATTTTCCAGTATCAGCCGGATTCTGCCCGCAGGCATCTCTTCGTCAATGGGGACATAAAAATCGCCTGCCGCTATAACGCCAAAAAAAGCCGTGATTTCATTGGGGTGCTTACGCATAAACACCACCACCGGCTTTTTGTAAATTCCTTTGTGATGAATATAAGTGCCGACGGCACGGCTCTGCTCGTAAACCTGCCTGAAGGTAAGGGCCTGCGTGTCATCGGCAAACGCCGTTTTTTCCGGCTTTACCGTAACAATATGGTTTAGATAGTCTAATACGTGATTCTGCATGTTTACACCCCCGCATATCGCAAGCTGTACTTGCGATACTGCACTAATAAAGAGTTTGGAAGTTTACTTCCAAGCTTTTCATTCCGTAATCAAATGCTCATATGTCTTTTTCAGCCTGCCGCAGGCAAGAACCGATTTCTGCGCCAGAACCTCCATCACATCCAGAAATCCGGCTTTTAAAGGGTAGTCCCTTTTGATAAGGGACAGTTCCGTACAGGCCAGCAGTACGACCTGCGCCCCCAGGGAGAACAACTCCGCCGCAACGGACTCAAAAAGGGGAAATTCCACCGGATTGCCGGCTTTTACATTTTCATATATGATATGCATTACCTTTTTTTGTCCGGCTTCACCGGGCGTAATGCATTCGATTCCATGCCGGGCAAACTCCTTTTGGAACAACCTGCTTTCCACCGTGCCGTCAGTTGCCAGAATGCCTGCTTTTGTAACACCTTCCTTTTTCAGGTATAATGCGGTTTCTTCCACGGCATTTAAAATGGGCACGCCTATTTCTTCTTCCAATTCCTGCTGAAAATAGTGGGCTGTGATGCAGGGAATGGCAATCAATTCCGCACCCTGACTGACCAGCCCTTTTCCGACTTCCACCATTTCAGGCACCGGATTTACAGCATCAATCCCCAAAATATACCGGGTGCGGTCAGGTATCCGGGGTTTACTGTGAAGAAGGACTTCAATATGCTCCTGGTCCGCTTCAGCGTCAGTCATTTCCACCGTAAGTTGTAAAAAATATGCCGTTGCCATGGGACCCAGTCCTCCCAGCACGCCTAATTTTTTCATATGTTCTTTTCCTCTTTTATACACTCTTTCATGACCTTTTCCTTCCAAGCCCCGTCAGTTGACTTCAGGATACAGGGAACGGTCATAATTATGGGAATTGTAATGCATGGCGGAATACTCCATCAGTTCTTCATCCGTCCACATAAAGATACGCGGATGGTCCGTTCTGGGCGTCGTGTCAAAATGATACCACCCTTCCCCGATATCCACCAGATTCCAATAATGCTCTCTTCTTGTGGGAATCTTAGTGATGTCCAAATTGGATATGCCCGCCCTCGTCAGAAGTTCTTTTGCCGTACAGGCATACACATAACAGTCACCCTTTCTCTCCGCCAGTCCTTCATAGGCAGCCCTGACCCAGTCACCCTTCTCTGAATGGTTGATATACGCAATATGACGTATGTTCCAGTTGTAAATGGCCTGTACCTTCTCCAGTTCCGTCATCTCAGGGGTAATGATTTCCGCAAGCACGGCATCCGCAAGGGCATCCACCTCTTCTATGGAATACATTCTGGGCGTGACCGTCAGATTCACCGTTACACTCGTGACATTGCCTGCCAAATCCTTTGCCATATAAGTAACGGGATAAACGCCTTCTTCATTCAGATTGACCGCTGCCGTATTCACCTCAAGCACCAGCCCGTCCGGGCAGTTATCCGTCACGGAAATATTTTTCTTGTAAGAAATGGTATCCCCGATAAAATACTGCAAATCCTTCGCCCCGCTTATCACCGGAGCTTCCGTATCCTCAAACAGCGTAAGCCGTGCGGTCTTTTGCGTTTCGTTGCCGCCGCCGTCAATAAAGCTTATGATAACCTCCTGCGTACCGATATAGGCTAAATCCGGCTCCTTCAGAAAATTTGCTGTTACTTCCGTGGCATCCTCTATCTCTACAATAAATTCTTCTGCTTTCCGGGGCACCAGTGCAAATCCTTCCACATCCTGCACTTCAGCCATGGGCGGCATGGTATCCGCCACGTGCAGATTGGAAGTATAAACCGCCCCGTCCACTTTCAGGGATACTTCGTAATCCCCTACCCTGGCATAATCAAGCGCCTCCACATCCGTCACAAAAGAAACTTCATTTCCGGAAATCAAAAAGCTTTCCGGCCTTGGCGCACCCTGCCCTGCCTCTACGGTCAAATCTTCCACCACCGGGGAAAGAAACAACTCTGCTTCCACAACAGACATATTGCTGCCCCTGTCGGTAAGAACCACCTGCACGGTCTGTCCGCCTGCTTTTGTAAAGTCCGGCTCCACGACATACTCCACTCCCACTGCCGTTGCATCCGCAATATTCGTCACAAAAGCACCTGCGCCGCAGGTTTGTCCTATTTCCATTTTTACAGGCACCGGCTCACCCACCGGCGCAATGGTATCTTCTATAATCAGCGTGCATCTGTGGGTAAACCAGCCGCTTTTCACCTCTATGTTATATTCCCCCGGCTCCGTAATGTTAAAAGGCTGGCTATCTTCCGTAAAAAAAGCAGTTTCATCCGGCTTTTTTAAAAAGTCGGAGGGTTCCACCATAACGCCTGCCTCCACCCTGCACAGTTTATAGGCAAGACTGTCCACATAAAACCAGCCGCCTGCCAAAAGCAGGACTGAGAGCGCCAACAATATGCAGACTGTCTTGGCTTTTTTAAACTTCCCTTTTTTCCTCTTCATCCCGGGAACCTTTTGTTCTTGCCCATGCTGTATTTTTGTCATATTTTCTCACAAACTCCTGCCTACTAATATACCGCTTTTCACTATACTTGACAATAGTTTGTTTTTCCTGCGTTTCCGAATTGCCACATTTTGCATGGAGGCAGCCCTGGCGTGCATTTGATTCCATAAAGGACCGTGTAAAAACACCGGCACTTAGAGGTTGTTTTTTAACCTCTTACGTACCGCTGTGTTTTTACCCGAGTGAGAACGCGTCCTGTTGGAACAAATGCACGCCAGGGCTGCCTCCATGCAAAATGCACCGGCAATGAAACCGCTTCTACGGCGGTTCAATGCCGGTGCATTTCAAGTTTTCCTAACTTATTCTGCCCAGTCCTGCCATACTACCCAGTCTTCGTCATAGGTAAAATATTCCAGTGAGATACCGGTTACATCTCCCCATACATCAAAGTTTACGGCAAAAACGATTACTTCGTCATAATCGGAAAGGTCTGCGTCACAGAACCATACATCTCTGATTTCATAATCCATCAGCCTGTTCCAAACACCGTCCTGTTTGTAAAAACCGATGTCCAGCCATACGGTGTTTCCCATATCATGCATTTCATCAGGGCTCTGTCCGGTGTACTCGTAAAAGCCTGTATACTCGTTGCTGTCACCGGAATATACTTCCCAGACTACATACCCATCCGTTACATCATACAGTCTCATATAATCGTCAAGGGTCATGCCCATGGCAAGCCCCCGGTTGGTCATAAACTCGCCGTATTCCTCATAAGAACCATCCGAATGGTCAGTCAGATAGCTTTCCCCTTCATAGACAATAAACGCATGGTTCAACTCTACTGTCACTTGACTATTGCCGTCCGTAAAGGTAAGGTCCGCATCGTTCCAGTCACCCGATGTCATATTTGCTTTTTCTTCCAGTTCTTTGATTTCATCTATTTTTTTGGAAATCTTTTTCTTGTCCGCCCGGCTGTCAGCTTCTTCCAGCACACTTATTGCTGAAGCGTAATCGTTTCTCTCCACATAGCTTTCCGCCCATGCAATATAGGTTTTGGTCAGGCCGCGCACCGCTTCGGAGTTATCCGGCTTCTTGTCAAGAATTTCAAGGTATTTCTTTTCAGCATCTTTATAAGAATCTTCATCCAAAAATGTTTCCGCTTCAGCCAATAACTGATTTATTTTTTTCTCTTCTTGATTTTTACTGATAAATATAAATGCCAGAACACCGATACAAACCACAAGCAGCGTAATCAATATGCCAACCACAACTTTTACGGCCGTATTTCCCTTTTTCTTTTCTGCAGGCACGGCATAAGGCGCCTGATATGCCGGTGGTATCGCTCCCGGAACGGGCGGCACCGGTCCCGGCATGGGCTGCATCGGCGGCACTGCACCGTTCATGGGCTGCATCGGCGGCACTGACCCGTTCATGGGCGGCATCGGCGGCACTGACCCGTTCATGGGCGGCATCGGCGGTACTGACCCGTTCATGGGCGGCATCGGCGGCACTGACCCGTTCATGGGCTGCATCGGCGGCACTGACCCGTTCATGGGCGGCATCGGCGGTACTGACCCGTTCATGGGCGGCATCGGCGGCACTGACCCATTCATGGGCGGCTCGGTTTCCGGCGTTTCCTGCTGCATGGGCGGCTCGGTTTCCGGCATTTCCTGCTGCATGGGTGTTGTTGCACTGCCTTCCCCTGTCAGCTTTTCCCCGCAGAAGACACAAAACTTTCCTTCCACGTTTTCTTTTCCGCATTTTGGACAATTCATCTTTCTTCCTCCTCCTCGTTTTTCATCCTGTAATGTTTTTCTGCATCTTCCAAACTATGATATCCATATAAAAGAACGCTGTTTTCCATGGTAAGCTCCGCCAGGTTTTTCCCCTGCTTTGCGCAGTCTGCGACAAAACGCCCATACAATTCCAGCATCTTATCGGAATAGGTACTGATTTCTCCCCTGAGATAAGTTTCATAAGAGGTATCGTCCGCCTGGTCTTCGTAAGTATGAATGATACGCGCATTTGCGGACAGACAGGGAAACTTTTCGGCAAATGCTTCCATAAACCCAACCTGTATCTGCACCACCGCCTCTATAATCTGCTTTTTTTCTTCAGGGATAGCAGGAAATCTATCTGCTATTTTTGCATACTCCATCGGCGCGGTGCTTTCCATCATCCTGCCGTACTTTTCTTCTATCATATTTCGCCCGTCTGCATATGCGGCTTCAAAATCATACAAGTACTGCATGAGCATTTTCCTGTTCCAGGTCAGATACTGGCTTCTCCGCATAATGGAAAAGGTCTTCCAGTCATTCTGGCAGCTTGCCCTGCCGCCTGCATTCCTGACTTCGTCAAAAGCGTCAAACTCCGTTTCCGCAATCTGTTTTGCCAGTTCTTCCCTGCTCTTTACGGAAAGGGCTGCCTTTCGCAAAAGTTCTTTCGAATGAGCCTCCAGATAACTTTCCCTGTCACCGGTAATATCCTTCTCATACAGCCTGTCAGCCAGTTTTTCCGCCAGCTCTTCCACCAGAAGAGCGCTCTCTTTCACCGGCTTTTTTTCCGCAAGTTCCGCCAGAAGCGCCGCAATATCTTTATTATCCTGTTTTGCGGCTATGCCGTGATAAAGCCATTTATCATGGGGCGGGTACTCTCCTTCTATATAATACACTAACTTCATGGCCTGCCGCAACCCTTCCGCAAGGGATATTTGCGCCGCGACCATATCGCCGCGTCCCGCCATCCTGCCAAAATTGTACTGTGCGGCCTGAGCAAATCGGGCACATGCCTCTGCTGTCTTCAAGTAAAAAATTCTCTCAGGGTATCCTGCCTGCAATATTCCGCGGACTGCCGAGAATGTACCTTCCCCGTCCCGAAACACAGCACCGTTTACGGCGGCAGCCAACGCTTCATCGGGAATATCCGCCCATTTAAAATCCGAAGCCGTCACATTTTTTGTTATCTCAGGGCAATTTTCTTCTCCAAGCAGCCTTCTGTAGAACCCGGACACCGTTCCCACACCGACTCTTGCACGTCCCTGCTTTGAAAAGCGTCTCCTGTATCCTTTAAACTCCGTGGGCAGCCCCTCATAAGCCTTTTGCAGTCTTTCCCCGATTTTTTCGTACAATGCATCGGAAAGCCACATGCAAAAACCCGGCCCCCAGTCATGGTCCCTGGATACGGCATCGTCGTATCCGAAGCAGTCGGAGCCTTCCCCGCACAGTCCCACTGCAATCTCCTCTTCATATTCCGCAAACTGTTCCCGTATCATTGGGACGCCGTATGTTTCATAATATTCCCGGCACAAGTCCAGACCGCGTCCCGCTGCCAGCCTGCATGCCGCGAGATTTTCCGAAAGCCTCTGGTAATATTCATTTTCACCGAGGGACTGCTTCATCCCCTCCATGGCCCTTTCAAAGCAGTCCGCTGCTTTTTCGTACTGCTGCCTTTTAAAGTAATAGGTTCCCATGGAGGACAGGGCCGCACAGTAGTGGGCATCCTTTATCCCATGCTCCTCAAAAATGCCAAGGGACTTTTCAAAATACGCCACCGCCTCTTCGTCCTCGTCCAGCTTTAAACAGGTAGACGCCAGATTGGCATAGGTCACTGCCTCTTCAAAATAAGTGTCCTCATTTTCCTTTACAATGGCAAGGGCTTTTGTCAGGGAATCCTTTGCCTCGGAAAACTTACCCATTTCCTGATAAAGCAGGCTGATGTTGTTGTACAGGCTGGCAAAGAGCATGTCATCCGCCGCCACCTTCTTTTCATACAGGCAGATGACCTCTTTATAATACTCCAGCGAATCGGACAGCCTGCCGCCCGCCCTGTAAGCATTGGCAATATTTAACAGCGTTGTGGCGTACGCCGTGCTTCCCCCGATTCCCATCTGCTCCATCAGCTTCAGCGCGGTTTCCGCATACCGGAAGGAATCCTCCACCTGGCTGGTTTCCCTTTTGTAACCTATCATTTCATTCAAAAGCCGTAACAAGGCGCCGTCATCCTTTTCTTCCATGGCCTGACGGATGGTATTTTCCAGAAGCGCCTGCGCTTCTTCCCCTTTGTTTTCTTCAAATAATAAATCAAGCCTTTCTATAATTTCCTCTACCTGCATCCTTAGCTTACCTCCAAAACTGCACCCTGAGTCCTTTGGGATAATGATTTTTTACGATACCGCCTGCCGCTTTTCCCCAGCCTAAGCTGTAACCGTCCACGCACACAAGGCACCAGCCTTTCGGGGCGCCTGCCGCCTGTGCTGTAAAAACCGCTCCCTCCACCGGCAGAACCTGTCCGCACAGATACTGTCTTACTTCGTTTCCTTTTGCAGTAAGATGCATACATTGGCAGACATCCTCAGGGTTAAGGGCAAGCGCAAGCGCATGGGAAGGCTCAAAACGGTTCTTTTTAAGTGTTCCCAGATGCAGCCCCGGTCTGAGCGCCTTAAGTCCCTTTAATGCCGGGATGCCCGGGGGCGCAAGGTATAACTGCTCCCCGAACCTTACATATATGCCTTCTCTTGCAAATCCGGCAAGGTACTGCTCTCGAAACTCTGAAAACTCCCTGTATTCCGTTTCCGGCAGTCCTTTTTCCACGCCCTGACGGCTGCTCTGCCCTATGGAGGTTTCCCTGCCCTCCCTCTCCAAAACCGCAAAGAAGTGGCCCTCCCCGCGTATTTTGTGGGGCATCATCCGTACGGCTCTTTCTATTCCGGGCGCCGGCTCCTCTATCCACCTGCCCTGTCCGTCCGTAAATCCGTCCGTCTTTTGTATCTCCACAATGCGAAAGTCGGGATGGCTGTTTATAAAACGGCTGACCGTCCCTTCATCTTCCGCCGGTGCAAAAGTACAGGTGGCATACACAAGCCTTCCGCCGGGCCGCAGCATCTCTCCCGCACAACGCAGGACTTCATCCTGCCGCTTTGCACAAAGCGCAACATTTTCCTCGCTCCACTCCGCACGGGCGGCGTCATTTTTACGGAACATGCCTTCGCCGGAACAGGGGGCATCCACCAAAATTTTATCAAAGTATGCCGGGAAAACCGCAGCCAGCTTTTCAGGGGATTCATTTGTCACAACAGCGTTGCAGACTCCCATTCTCTCAATATTTTCAGAGAGAATCCTTGCACGCGCCGGATGAATCTCATTGCTTACCAGAATCCCTTTCCCCTGCATACAATCTGCAAGCTGCGTTGTCTTTCCTCCCGGCGCAGCACACAAATCCAATACCCTTTCCCCGGGTTTTACTTCCAAAAACGAAACCGGCGCCATGGCGGACGGCTCCTGAATATAATAAACGCCCGCCTCATGGTAGGGATGTTTTCCCGGCTGGTCTTCTTTTCCGTAATAGAAACCATTGTCCGCCCACGGCACTTTCCGCAGCGAAAAAGGGCTTTTTTCCAAAAACCTTCCTGTGTCCGTCTTTCTCGTATTTAGGCGCAGGGCGCGGCAGTTTTCCTCTTCAAAGCTTTGCAAAAATGCAGGGTATTCTTCCATAAGCATTGCCTGCATTCTTTTTAAAAACGGTTCCGGCAGCATGGGTACTCCTCACTGTACGACAATTCTTTTATCTGGCTTTACCTAAGTTTCCGCATTTTGCACTGTGGCATCCCCGGCGTGCATTTGATTCCGTAAGAGGGCCTGTAAAAACGCCGGCCCTTAGAGGTTGTATTTTAACCTCTTATGTGCCGCTGCGCTTTTTACCGGAGTGAGAACGTCCCTCGTCGGAACAAATGCACGCCGGGGATGCCGCAGTGCAAAATGCGGAAACTCTATCTGGCTTTATTATAGCATTATTTATTGAATAGTGGTATACTGTATTTGATTTGAGGAGAAAAGATATGCCTTTTTTATTGCTCTTATTGTCGGAGGTTGTGCAGGAATTGGCTTCTTGCTTTTCGGATTTTATAAAACTGATTCGGAAATAGAAAATAACGTGGATAGTTAAATTTAAGTTTATCTGTATTTTCCCTTATTTTGCCTTACAAGGGCAATTTTTTATATTCCCACAACTTTATCCAAAAACTGATTATTAAATATCATAATACAAGTTTAAAATAGAGTTCCGCATGTTCGTTATCATTGTATCTGTCAGCTTCCCGAAAACCTACGCTTCGATATAAATGATGTGCCGCAGAGAACTGTTTTCTGGTATCCAAATACATTTTTTGATAATGATGTTCTCGTGAGTATGTTATTGCATGTTCTATCAATAATCTCCCATAACCCCTTCCCTGATACTCAGGCGATACAAACATTCGTTTTAGTTCCACTATTTGATTATCCTTATCTATTATTCGAACTGCGACAGTTCCGATAATGTTATCATTGTCAATCAGACACCAGAAACAGCCGTTTTTCATATATTGCTGCTCCACATCCGCAATATCAGCATGTCTGTCTTCAGGTGAATATGGTATGCCGACGGCTGAAAGACATTTTTTTAAAAAACATTCCACCTGCCGCTGCATATCAACTTCAAATGTGACAATCTCCATTTTTATCCCCATGCCTTTCTTTCTCCGAAAAATCATACTCCACGGAAGCTTATATAAACTCTTTGCATTTATCCCAATGCATACCGGAGCAATTATTTTCACGAGCGATAACATCATTTACTTCCTCTTTTTTATACCATTTGATATCATCCACTTCAGCAGAATCCAAGGAAAACCGTGATTTCCTGACATAGGCAATAAATCCAATCATGATAAGCTGTTTAGGTGCAAAATAATAACTGGATATATACCTACTGCTTATAACATCCTGTCCTGTCTCCTCTTTTACCTCGCGCACAACAGCATCCTCAATCGTTTCCCCATCCGTCATATAGCCGGATACGACTGTCCATTTCGTTTCCGATATGTAATTCTGCTTTAATAAAAGTATCTCATGAAGTTCATTAACAACCAGCACCTCCACAATGGGAAGAGGACTGCTTCCGTATATTTTTTTACACACCGGACAAATCTTACAGTCATCATCACCACATTGAATGTCTTCTAATTTATGACCACATTCGGCACAATATTTAAAAGTCACTTACTTTCCCTCCCGTAAATTTCCCAAAGACTTTTCTATTAATGCAATATCCGCCAAATCTTTTTCCCTGCCAAGCTTCTTTTTCATCTGCAAAAGTCCGTCTGCACACACAACGGGAACGCCGTTTACCATCTCCACTGTACCCTCAATCCAATTTTCAAAAATTTCGACATTCTCGGAATATAAGATTTTTCTTGTTCCATCTTCACAGTGTGAAACTGTATAACCCTTCTGCTCCAATTTATCTGCCAGAAGTGTGCTGCATCCCAAATCGATATCATGTGTCCGGGGACGAAACCCATGTAAAACCATAGCGCTGCCGCCAACTACCCAATATTCCTTTTCAGGAAAGGGAAGTTCCCAAAGTCGTTGAAGCAAAGAATATTTATCAAACATATTGATAAAGTACACCCCCATATCTTGATTACCTGTATTTTAAGCATGAATCATTATTGTGCTAACTTCCGGATTATCAATGCTTGCGTCATAAAATTATATCATATCAGTATACTGATTTCTATTGCTTTTTCTTTTCGGGCATTTTCATTCGCTTGCTGTAAGTTATGATACAAATGTTGTTGCACGTCGTATCTATTATTTGTTATACTACAATCGGTGACTTAAAAATCGGATTCTGTTATGCAGTTACAGGCTATGAATGAAATGATGAAAGGTCAATTTGATACCTGTTCTGTTTCAAATATCATGATATTAGGTATTGCAGGCGGCAATGGTCTCGAACATATTTCAAGAGATAAATTTGAGAAAGTGTATGGGGTGGACGTCAATTCTGATTATTTGAAAGAAGTTACTCATAGATATAAATGAAAAAACATACCTTAGCAAAAGCAATGCTTGAATTAGTGCAGATAGATTTTAAAAAATAAATTTCCATCTGTCGGAAAACACGGAGGATTCATAAATGCAGAAATACAATATTATTCACTTACCAAAAGAACAGTGGAAAAACCATATACTTCCCATGGATTATACTTCGGACTTTTATTACGATGTTTCCATAGAGAAAAAAGAAGGGGCGTTTCTGGCATCCTTTGTCAAAAAGCCTGCCCAGCCTCCTATTTCCCACACCGGGGAAGAATATGACTTCCCGGACAAATTGTATCAGGATTTCTGGGAAAAAGCGTATGCATGGGGCATTTTGGAGGAAGGAAAGCTTGTTGCCGCCATAGAAACCTGTCCTGAAGAATGGTCCAACCGCCTGCGCGTAACAGAATTGTGGGTGGCAGATGGGCAAAGGCGGATGGGCATGGGGCACGCCCTCATGTCTCTTGCCAAGGAACAGGCAAGACTGGAACGCCGCAGGGCCATCATTCTGGAAACACAGTCCTGTAACAGCGCCGCCATTTCCTTTTACCTGAAAGAGGGCTTTTCCCTTATCGGCTTTGATGCCTGCTGCTATGCCAACAATGACCTTGCGCGCAGGGAGGTCCGCATGGAACTCGGCTATATCCGCAATAAACCCGAAAAGCTGCCTTTATCGGCAGTCACCATCCGTCCCGAAACGCCTGCCGATTACATGCAGACAGAGCGTATGGCACAGCGGGCTTTCTGGAACAAACACCGGCCGGGCTGCGACGAACACTTGCTTGTCCATAAACTTCGGACAGACTCCGGTTATCTTCCCGAAATCAGCCGGGTGGCAGAAGTTGACGGAAAAATTGCCGGCTGCATTATGTACTCTAAATCCTGTTTGTCAAACGAAAACGGAAATCACGATATTATTACCTTCGGACCGTTATGTGTGGACCCGGATTATGCAGGAATGGGTATAGGCGAAATACTGGTGAAAGAAACCGTAAAACTGGCAACGGATGCCGGTTATCCGGGCATCGTAATATTCGGTGAACCGGATTATTATCCAAGACTTGGGTTTAAGACCTGCGACCACTTCGGCATCACAACGGCGGACGGCAAAAATTTCGATGCGTTCATGGGATTGGAGTTAAAAAAAGACGCCCTCTCAGCAATCGGGGGACGTTTTCATGAGGCGGAAGTGTTTGAAACTCTGACTGCCGAAGAAACGGAAAATTTAAACCAAAATTTCCCTTATCTGGAAAAACAGCAGTTTCCGGGACAGTGGGATTAGCGTGAGAAGAACTTCTAACTGCCTTTGGCAGTTTTCGCTTGCAGCAAAGGCTGCTTCGCGAAGAAGTTCTATGTCTCACGCTTGAGAAATGCCTGAAATGCGGCATTTCTCATTTGGATTTGTGTTGCAGCGAAGCTGCAACATGGAGGTTAGTGTGAGAAGTACTTCTAAAATTCAGCAGCAGAGGCTGCTTCGTTAAGAAGTACTAAGTCTCACACTGGAGAATGCCTAAAATGCGGCATTCTCCGCACAGATTTGGGATTCCGCAGAGTGGAATCATGGAGGTTAGCGTAAAATGAAGTTCTAACCTCTCACAGCAGGGGCTGTAAGTCCTTTTTTCAATCTTAATACCATGCTTTATTAATAGACGAATACATTCTTTATACATTTACTTTTCTACTAAACATTCCAAGCTATTAAATCCTTCATTTTGACTGTTTCCCCATTCCACCTTGAAATATGTACCATTAGTATATTTCGTTATCACTTACATAATTTCATCCAAAAAACATACCATCTAATAATCTGCTCGCTACTCTCTGCATAAGTTTCGTTAAATCTATGTAGTGCCAATTTCAGATAAAAAAGCATATTGGTATATGAAATAATTATTGTTTCACCCTCATCAGATTCAAGCCAATAGTGCTTATCCAGCTCCTTTTCTTCATATACAGCACTACAAAGTTCAACAAAGCTCCTGTCTTTTCCAGTTTAAAAAGTCTTGGAATGACTTGTTCTTTTATATTTGCATCATGTTTCTCCTCTAAAAAATGGAAGTCCACTGATTGTAACATTAGTCCAAAATATAGAAAAACATTAAAAAAGACTGCATATTATTTCCCAATATACCTCCATATCCGATACTTCTAAATTTTCAAGTACATCATCCCCGTTTAAAAATAGCGGAACCTTATATCCCGCACATTCACTATTTTTCAATTCATATTTATTATTTTTAAGAAACCACTCGTTGAAAAAATCAGATGCGAGTGAATCCTGATTATAGTCCACAATCTCCACATTATGAAAATCTTCAAAAGAAGCAGGAATATCTAAGACCTCATCGGTTCCGGGTTCAAATAAAAGAACGGTTCCACTTTCCTTATTTAATCCGAATATCCTGCCAAGCCAATCGTAGCCAAATACTGAAATTCTGCCTTTGTACAAAGGAAATGATTGCTCCGTTATGACAGTCCATTTTTCGATATCATCCGTTTTAAACAATCGATACATTCCATTTAGAAAACTCTTTCCGTTTAGCGATTTGCAAAATTCTTCCATACTGCTAATTTTCTCGTTATTTTCATAACCCACAAAATCCAAAAAGTTTTCAAACATCATTATGCTCCTTTTTCTTGTAAAAAATTTTACTATTTTCATCTTCAACCAACTTCTCATGTCATAGCATTCTTTTGTCTATTCTCCTTTATTTTCTCTGCTGACTTTCATTGAATTCTGTGAATGGATAGATTTCAACTTTGGGGGTATCGTGTGTTGTCAAGAATGGAGATGTATTTCATAATGGACATGGATATTTTTCAACTGTTCTTCAACAATTTAGAAGAACGACCTTATAACAATATTTATCAAAATATCAATCAGTATGCCAATTATTTGGAAAATACAATGCAGGAACATAAATCAACGACCAATGCAAAAAACTTGATTTATGGGATGAACAGCGGATAGTTATAATTCAGTGGATAGATGCCATCCAAGCACAGGAATCTGCTTATGCGGTGGTTGTTTTCCAAATGGGTATGCAGTGCTGTTTTTCCTTATTGATGTAATTAATTGATTTATAATCACAAACAGAAAATCTGCGGTATCTCATGATTTTTGGGGTCCTAGAAATACCGCTGATACTGTGTTTTTATTTAAAATATAAGAAGATTTTTTCTCCCCCTTATACCCTCTGGTGAGTGTCATTGTAACATGGGCATTTTGGGATTGTCGAGTAAAATGTTACAAAATTATCATATCTTTGAAATTTCTATTGTTGGTTTCCATTCAGTAACAATATCAATATTGTAATTCTGAGTAATTACAACATAATGTTTTAAATTAAAAACTTCTCCATAACCATCAGAAATTTGATTTATTTGTTCTGCAAATTCACCATCTTGCACCTCATAAATTATATTCTGAAAATCATTAACTTTATATTTCTGTATTTCATAATCAGAATAAAGGTTACTTTGCACAATTCCTTCATCTAACATACGTACTGCTTGAACCATACCAAAATTAATCATTACGCATGTGTGACTACTTGATAGTTCTATAGTTAGTCCTTGTTTCTCACCATTTATTAACTGCATTTGATAAACTGCTTTTGGAATTGTACCAACAAATACTTCCTTCCATCTTTCTTAGATAATTGCCTTAAATGGAGCGTGTCCTGTATCCGCGTTCCTTAATAATGATGGTTTTCTGAACCTCAAACTTGTTTCAAAATTAAAAATAATTTTTTCTTTCTCGATTTTATTTAATGAAACATTAATCCATATGGGAACAAATGGTGACTTGCATGCAACTAAGTTCACTGTTTCATCAATTGTCAATAATCTATTCCCTACATTTTTTTCACTTAACGCAATCAGTCGCATGGAATCATCTCTACTATTACAAGGTTTATTTTTTTCATAAATAGGAATAATTTTAAATCTAATTTTCTCCTCATCCTCATTCTTGATTTTTATAATCTCATCTATAGTCATTATAAGATTTTGATAAAAAATACTCTTATTCATTTCTTTTACTTTTTCCATTTCATTATCCTCTATTTAGGCATATGTTGTACTGGACCATTATAAAAGACATTCGAATCTATTACATAACTTGACAGCGAAGTAGTAAATTCTTCTATCCTAATCCATGCATTATCAACATTCAATCCCTTATTGTTTAAAACATTCTGGTAATTCATAGCCTGCGTTACAGTCGGTTGAAAATGCCCGGATTCATTTGTTATAAGTCTGACATATCCCTGTGAATTTATCTGTATTGTTCCTGCTGCCTAAACACTTTCTCCTCCAGCCAGATATGAATGCCCTCTTCCCAACTGCAAATTTCCATCCATATCAACGACAAAATCAACCTCATGAATACCATTCTCAAGCATTATCTTTCCACTTTCAATAGCATAATTGAATGTTCTTCCCGTCTGATTATCATAAGGAAATTTGTTGGTAATACTTTGTATCTCATTTCCCCCATCACACCCTTCACTCCGGTTCATCTCCTCCACTGCCGCAAGCCTTCCCGGATATAGGTGTTTGGCAGTTTCGACGCTGTCACCCTTTCATACGCCAGCCCTGTCCCATAGAATGTCAGTGCGCTCAGCGAACCGTAAATGCCGTCCATCGCCACTGCTTCCGGTATTGTATCCTGCCCTGTCAGCGCACGCTGGGTTGCTCCGGAACTGATTCCCTCCGGCTGCGGTTGCCGCAAGCACCGGGTTAAGTGTCGCACCTAACACCGTCCCTCATACTGCACCGGCTGTCGTCGTGTTGACTATGTTTACAAGTGTGCTTTCCATTCACTTTCAGTTAAATGGCACAGAATGAATTTTAAGCTGTTAGGCGTGGGAAGGAATCGACGCGGTAGTATCGTCAACTAACGACAACACAGCAAATGGAAATTCAAGCAAGCCATTTGGAGAAATATGAATAGAATACTGAGCCCGAGAGTGTAACTTAATTTGCGTAAACCTCTTAGATTCATGAAAAAAATATTGGAATTGCGGTAGTAGGGGATTTAAACCCCTAACACTTTGATTTTTGCATAACATACCCAGGCTGTCAACAGACAGTCTGGTTTTTGTATTTCTCTGGATTTTATTCCATGTCAGCAGGTGAAATCCTGCCTCCAAAGTATATGCAGAGCTGATTTAGGGGCTTTCCCCGGTTCCAGCTGGCACCGGTCCATTTTTCGATGATGTCACACATCGCCGGATACAGAATTTTAAACAAGGCTTCGTCTGTCGCAAAGATGTTTCTGGATTTTGTCACCTTACGCAGCTGCCGGTTGAAATTTTCTATGGAATTCGTGGTATAGATGATTTTCCTTATTTCCGGTGGGTACTTGACGTAAGTGGATAATTTCGTCCGGTTATTTCTCCATGAGGCTACGGATGAGGGGTATTTTGGGTCCCACTTGTCTTCGGAACGGTCTAAATTTTCCAGTGCCATTTTCACTGTTGCAGCCTAATATACCTACTTTAAATCCTTTACAAAAGGCTTCAGGTCTTTATAATTCATGATTTTAGTGGAATACAGCACCTGATGGACGATGCACCTCTGGATTTCTGCTTTGGGAAATGCCGCCCCGAAAGCATCCCCAAAACCGGTCAGTCCATCTACCGATACAATCATGATATCCTCTACGCCACGGTTCTTGATTTTCTTCAGGTCACCCGGCCGGTAATTGGTACTTTTATTTCCACCAATCCACATACCCGGAACTTCTTTTTGTCCATTTAGCCGGATACCAATGGCAACATATACAGCCTTCTTGACCGTCTGGTTGTCCTGCCTTACATGGAAATGAACAGCATCCATGAAAACAATGGCATATTTCTTTTCGAGCGGGCGGTTCTGCCATTCTTTTGCGATGGGAAATATCCTGTCCGTCATATGGGATATCATTTTAGCGGAGGCATCCACTCCACAGACAGATTTTAAATGAGCGGAGATGTCACAGGTAGTCATACCTTTTGCATATATGGAAAGTACCTAATCCTCAATGTTAGGGATATCATTCTGTTCTTTTTTTACCACTTGTGGCCCGAATTCACCCAAAAGGTCTCTTGAAATATCGGGGTCAATCTCCCCAAGGGAAGAAGTGACTGTTTTCTTACTGTACCCATTTCTGCTGTCATCAGTTTCTTTGTTCTGATGGTCATACTTGGAATAACCAAGTTTCTGGTCCATCTCTGCTTCCGGCATGCCCTGCAGGGTATCGCCTAGTAAACCGTTGATGAACGCTTTGCATTCTGGTGTAAGTTTTTTGTCTTGCCATAAAATATCCTCCTGGATTGTATTTATATTAACATCAATCCAAGAGGATATATACTACATATCTAGTTTAAACAAAATTTCTTACTATTTCACAGAATCCAAATCAGTGAAAAAACATTATAATACAAAATTACTTTAAATTGCATTTACCTATCCATAATAACTTCTTGATTTACTTCATACTCGACTCTTGTTAATTCTATATTATCCGCTTCTATTTGTGTCGAATCTGCCGTAAAAATCTCTAGCTCATTTATAACTCCGCCAGCAATATGCAATAGAAATACTATAGGTGCCGATGCCTGTTGAAAAGCCCTCATTTCTACAGGTACTCTAACATGAAATGGATAAGGCTCTATTTCCCCTTCAATTTTAAATTCTATAGAAATAAAGGCATACTCTTGCTTATAAACAATCCTTGCTTTTGAAAATTGTTTAAGTAAAATATCTCTACCTTGAAATTCTACATTCATCAGACTATCAATCCATTGTTGTTCTTTTTCTTTTAACTCTCTATACATTTTCAATCCTTTCTAATCTTTATTACTTACATTTCATTCTATTGGATAATAAGTACCAATGTTTATAATTCCATCTGAAACACCATATGAAGTATACTCTATAGTAATTCCATCAACAACAATATGACCTTTATGGAATTGCCCTGTATTTAAATTCAACGTAGAAACTTCATTTGCCAAAGCTTGATTGACAGCATTTACGTTTAAACTGGTTCCTTCCAAATGCCTGCCACCATGACCAAAGTTTATTGTCTCCCCATTTGCTTTAATTGTTGATGTTATTCCTCCACCTCCGCTAGGCGCCTTATATGCTCCCAAACCACCCTCATCACACCCTTCACTCCGGTTCATCTCCTCCACTGCCGCAAGCCTGTCCCGGATATAGGTGTTTGGCAGTTTCGGCGCTGTCACCCTCTCATATGCCAGCCCTGTCCCATAGAATGTCAGCGCACTCAGCGAACCATAGACACCATCCATCGCCACTGCTTCCGGCGTTGTATCCTGCCCTGTCAGCGCTCGGTGGATTGCTCCGGAACCGATTCCACCGGCTGCTCCGGCTGCTGCCACCTGCATCAGCGCCGGGGCTCCGGATGCCGCCATGTATCCGGCCGTCCCCATTCCCATGGTTCCGCCCACATAGCCCGCCACGCTTCCGACTGCCGTTCCACGTGCCGTGTTCTCCACCGTCCGGAGCACGCTGTCACCGCGCATCACGGAGCCCGTCAGTTCGTTCAGGCCGCCATAGGTTCCTCCGGCTGCGGTTGCCGCAAGCGCCGGGTTGAGTGTTGCACCAAACACCGTCCCGCCTACTGCACCGGCTGTCGTCGTGTTGGCTATGTTAATAAGCCCCGCCTGCCAGTCGTAGTCTTTTCCCTGCCCTATCAGCTTTCCGGCTTCCGTGACCGTCCCCACGATGAAGCCTCCTATGGTTCCCACCACAAACCCGGCAACCACATTTACCACATGCCCGTTCCTGTCCACATAATACAGCGGGTTCCCCGCACAGTAACTGTACCTGTTAAGCGTAAGCGGCTCCTTCACGTTCCACAGCGCCCACATGTCCTGCGGGTAAAAGTCCTCCGTCACAAACGCTGCCTTCACCACGTCATAATACCTTGCCCTCAGATACTGGCAGTGGATGTTCGGGTTGTAGGATTCCCCGTTGTAGGTGTATTCATTCTCATACCGGGGCGCACCGAAGGTAACCTCGCCAAAGGCGCTGTAGCGGTAGGACTGGTATACCTGCCCTTCTTCATTGGTGATTCCCGTCACGCTTCCCCTGGGGTCATAGAGATAATAGCCCGTGCTGCCGTCAAAACGGTTCAAAGACAGCCTGCCCGAACCGGTTCCGGCGGATGCACCGTACACATAGGCGGTATCCATGGCGCCGTTCATGTTCTGCTCCACAAGCACTTCCGCGTATTCCCGGTTCACATTATTGATGTACTCAATCAGTTCATAGTTTTTCTCCTTACCTGTGGTCTTGATTAAACTGATTAAATACTCTTCCGTATCACCGGTTTCTCCGGCAATGGGGAACAGGATGCCGCACTGGTTCTGGCTGTCATTCGTTTCCGCGTTGGTGGCGTTTCCGTTCCCGGTACTGCCGTTTTCCATGCTGCTGCCGCTGTTTCCATTTCCGCCATTCCCGCTGCTGCCGCTGTTTCCATTTCCGGCACTGCCGCCGTTGTTATTGCCGCTGTTCCCGTTAGTCTTCCCGTTGCCCCCTTTTCCGTTGTTGGCGGAACTGTTGCCCTTATTCTTTCCGCTGCCATTTCCGGTGTTTCCGGCATTTCCACTATTCCCATTCCCGGCATTTCCGCCATTCCCGTTTCCGTTGTTCCCGCTTCCGGCATTGTCCTTGT
>CAJTMB010000032.1 GCA_910577105.1 uncultured Lachnospiraceae bacterium
TTAAATATTCAGTTGTAACACATGTATTGTAATCCTACAAAGTTTACCCTATCCCAAGTGCAGAGGAGATTGAAAAATAAAAAAGTTTGTGATAAAATATCTGCATAAAAGAATGGACATATAGCCATATCATATTAAAAGAATATTATTTGTTATAATGTTATGGGGGAAGTATATATGAAATTTCTTGTAAACAGGAAACTGGCAACACGTATTAGTATTATCACGACATTTATTACCTTAGCGGGAATGCTGATGCTCTGGCACACCGTATCCGACAGAGTTGCCTCTATAGTGAAAAAGGACATCACTAACCAGATGACAGATGCAGTTGAATCCAGAGCAGCCATAATTAACGATTATGTATCTTCAGCAGAGGAGTATATGACTGCTTTTGCTTTGGGAAGTGAAGTACATGAACTGTTGCTGCATCCACAGGATTCGGAACTGCTTGAAAGGGCACAGAAGTATACTGAAGATTTTGCAGCCGTTAAAGGTATATTTGAAGGATTGTATGTCGCCACACCGGAAACATATGTCCTTACACACACTTCAAGGGAAGCCGTTGGTATCACCACCAGAACAGGTGATTCTCTAAACTCATTTCGTGAAACAATTCTGGACAAAGAACAATTAACTAACTTGGGAATCATGAAGTCGCCGGGTACGGGAAGCATGATTTTGTCAATGTATTATCCTATTTTTGAAAAAAATAAATGTATAGGTTATGTAGGGGCCGGTGTTTATGCCGACCAGTTTATGGATGTCCTGCTGGGCTTGGAGATAAAAGGTCTTCCGAATTCCGAATATGTATTTTTAAATGTGGAAAACGGTGTTTATCTTTATCATGAGGATGAATCCCTGATGAATACCGAAACGACAGACAGCGGATATCAGGAAATAATACGTCAGATTAAAACAGATGGCAATACACAGGCCAGTACATACACTTATCGAAATGAAGACGGCGTAAACCAGCTTGTCGTATATAAGTATTTGAAAGACAGGGGCTGGGTTTTTATGGTTCGCGACAATGCGGCGGAGGTATACGAAGCAGTAGATGAGGTACGCGTTGTGGTGGGAATGTTGTGTGCGGCCGTAGCTGCCGTCATCATACTGGTAACCATCGTTATTCTGTATAGACAGGGTAAGGAGTTAATGGTTTTGGAAAGCGCCATAAGGCATCTTGGCAATTTTGACCTCTCCGCAGACAGGGAATTGGAGTCCTTTTATGGAAGAAAGGATGAAATTGGTTTAATTGCACAAACAACACATCACGTTTGCAGTTACCTGCGAAAAACCATTGATGATATTGGCCGTATTTTAGGAGAAATGGCGGGCGGTAATATTGCTGTTGATGTTACGCGGAATGAGGCATATTATATTGGTGATTTTCAGGTTCTGGCTGAGAGCCTGAAGACCATACGGGTTAATCTCACAAATTTAATGCGTGATATTTCAGACATTTCCAATCAGGTAGATGAGGGCGCTGAGAGGGTTTCGGCGGGGGTTTCGACGCTGTCACAGGGAACTGTGGAGCAGGCGGCATCTGTTGACGGGCTCGTGGCAAACGTGACCAACATTACCTCACAGATAAAAGATAGCGCCGTACGCTGCCGTGATGCCAGTGAACTGGTTGATAAAGCAAACGGCTATGCTGTTGAGACAGACGCAAAGATGGAGCAATTGAATGCTGCCACCAAAAATATAGAGCAGTCGTCCAACAAAATCGGCAGTATTATAAAAACAATCGAAGATATCGCTTTCCAGACAAATATTCTGGCACTGAATGCTTCGGTTGAGGCGGCACATGCAGGTGAAGCCGGGAAAGGATTTTCCGTTGTGGCTGATGAGGTCAGGAGTCTTGCCGCAAAATCTGCTGAAGCAGCACAAAATACAGGTGAATTGATAGGGCATTCCATTAAAGATGTCAAAGTGGGAACAGAGTCTACCAGCCATGCCATTTCCGCAATGCAGATTATAAATGAATGCATACAGTCAATTAAAATGTTAATGGATGAAATTGCGCTTGCCAGTGTCAGACAGTCGGAAATGATTGCTTCTGTGGAGGATGGAATTAAAGAAATATCCGAAGTAGTGCAGACAAATTCAACTGCCTCTAAAGAAAGTGCTGCGGTTTCAAAAGAGTTGTCCAATCAGGCCAGGACATTGAACAGCCTGATTAGTAAGTTCCGTATTAAGTAACTGTTGGGGTATGCCATATAGCAAAGGAGGATTATCATGGCAAAATTAATTATCACGGTAGAAGGCGGAAAAATAACACAGACCTTAAATTTTCTGGACAGAAATATCAAGGATAACAGATATGTATATGAGAACGGAAACGAATCCGGCATTATGGATAAAGTAGAAGAAATTTACTCAGATATTCCGGAATGCCAGCGAATTATGGAAAATTACAGTGAGTTGCTTGAAGCGGTTAATTTGGGGAAGAGTCAGATTACCAGCATAATGCGGCGGCTGAACCAGTTGGAAAAGGATATGGATTTATATGTGGTTCCGAAGCAGGAGAGCGAAAGGGAGCACGTCATCACACTTAACAATGCCGATTTGGCGGGAATTGCCAGAGGCAGGGATGAAACGTTTACTACTGATAAACAGCTCGAAGAAGCGCTGAAGAAACTTATCCATGAGAAAAAATCAGAAAGCTGAAATTATACAATAACGCGGTTTCGACCGCGTTGTTTGCCGAGATATAGTTTTTCGTCGGCACACCTAATCACTTTTTCGTAGTTGCTGTCTGCAAGACCTGTTGCCACACCGCCGGTAATAGTGACATGAATTTCTTTTCCTGCCACCTCGGTTACCATGTTTTCAATCTCTAATCTGAGTTTTTCAATCATGGGATATATGATATCCGGTGTGGCGTCAGGGAAGTACAGGATAAATTCTTCCCCGCCCCAGCGCACTGCCAGATTCCGGGTGCCTACTGTTTCCTGCATACACGATGACACATTTACCAGAACGGCGTCCCCGGCTTCATGTCCGTAAGTATCGTTCACTTTTTTAAAATAGTCAATGTCTATCATGGATATTACATACTGCTTCCGTTGATTTTGAGGAATTAATTCTATATGTTTTTCCAAATAACGACGGGTATAAAGCCCTGTCAAGGTATCATGATTCATATTATATCTTAAAGTTTCCCATACACTTTCCGTTTCCTTTGAGTAGAAAAAAGTGGCAGCCAGCACAATGGTTGCCGTAATCCCCAGATTTGTCAGAAAGAATACCGGACGATATTTTTCGGCAGTACTTTGTATGTCCAATACTTGAAAATGCCCTATCATAATAAGACTTTCCGTTAAAAGGGCGGATACTATGCCGATTATCTGGTAAATAAAACGTTTATGTTTGTATGAAGGAATCAAGTAGAAGATGGTAGCGGACATGCCAACCATATACAAGAAAAAACCAAAAGAAGGCCCGATTGCAAGTTCGCTTAAAGCAGAAAACAATAGAATTTCATAATAAGTGGATACCATGCTTTCCTCGGAGGTGTCTTTTTTGATAAAAAGGTAATAAAAATAGAAACTGGCGCTAAAGATATTCAGATATGCCAGCAGGCGTATTTGGATTTGAAAGAATACAACAATATAGATTACATGTATCACAAGACATACTGTTAAAAATGCTTTATTTTTGTTAGCGGCCAGCCAATCAATCATTTTCTTCATACGTTTCTTCCTATCCAAAAGTTAAAATGTGTTTATCATTATTATAACAAAAAAAGGTGATTACATCAACAGCGCAGACAGCAGGTGTTTCAACGTTTTTGCACGGTCCTTTATGGATTCAAATACATTGCCCCGCTGACGTGCAAAATGCAAAAACGCAAAAAAGGCTATCTCAATTTCGGCTAATGGTGTATAATAATAACATAAAAAATGGAAATATTTATAGTAACTTAATGTCTGATTTCGGGCAGAACGGAGGGAATTATGAATACAAATGCATTTAGGAAGCTTTCATATGGTGTGTATGTCATCAGCACATGGGACAAGGGGAAGGCGACGGGCTGCACGGCAAACAGTGTGATGCAGATAACTTCTCAGCCTGCTACCATAGCGGTCAGCGTCAACCATGACAATTATACAAACGGATGCATCAGGGATACCGGTAAATTTGCCGTGTCCGTGTTAGGAGAACACTCTGCACCTTCCCTGATAGGGGGATTCGGCTTTAGAAGCGGCAGGGAGTGCGATAAGTTTGAAGGGGTGGAGCATGAGGTAAAAAGCTATCTTCCCGTACTGAAAGATGCTTGTGCGTATATAGTCTGTGAGGTGATTGACCAGATGGAAACAGACACGCATACGGTCTTTTTGGGGAAGGTGCTTGACTGCGATGTTTTAAAGGATGACGATGCCATGACTTATGCCTACTACCACAATGTCATCAAAGGAAAAAGCCCTAAAGCAGCGCCTACTTATCTTCCTGAGGAGCAGTAATCCATTCATCCAATCCCAAATCGGTGAATTTGGCCTCGATGCAGGTATAGTCGTTCCAATAGACGATAAGACCAAGGCTGTCTTCGGTCAGATAAAAGCAGTCATTGAAAGCATCAAGGTCGCTTTCATCATATTGGTCTCTTATATGCTGCATCCATTCTTCTTCGGAGTCTTCTTGCCATAACCACATGAAATGGAATGCATCGCTGCTTAAAAGCTGTTCCATGGTACAGTCCTCACCCACGATATCCCGGAGGGTGAGGGCTTTTCCTGTTTCCAACGAAAGCGTAAGGGCTGTATAACTATCAGCAGGGTGGGCGGCACGTCGGTATGAGGAGTATTCATAGATAAGGAGGGATAAGAACTGCTCATCTTTGCGTGTGACCTTGTGGGTTATGTCAATGGAACAATACATCTCTTTTTCCGGGGCGAAGTTCTCTACTTTGTTTCGGCCATGGAAAAATGTTTCATATACTTTCTCGTTTAACAAATCTTCTAACGTGTCATCAGCAAATATTCTCGGATAGATAATGGTGATGCGGACGTCCAGCCGTTCATCCAGATATGTATATATCCAGCTTGGTTTGTGATAAGAGGATTCTCCGAAATTATGGAAAAAGTCTGTGTTGGCAATGGGCCCGGAGTCTGTAAAATAGCGGATGGGGGACTGCAAGTCTGTGTCTATGGATAACTCCGCTTCATAGACAGCACCGGCCAGCAGTTCTTTTGCGTCATTGGTATTATAACGGGATTCAGAACTATCCTGAACCAGAACAGGCTCATACTCGCCCCTAAAGGTATACCATCCGGTTTCTTCATCATAGGAAAAAGTAAGAAATTCACGCCAGTAACAGGAATCGGCATTGCTGACGGTTTAGTCTTCCAATAACATTTTGCAGGAAAAGGTACCGTCGCGCAAAGTTTCTATCTCATTGAAATATACCTTGTAGGTATTTCGGATGTTATGCTGTCTGAAGCCCTCCTGCAAAAACAAGAGCATTTGCAGAAAAGCTTCCTCCTGACTGTAAGAATCCGGGGGAGCGGGGGCAGTTTCTGAAAGGGATTCCGAAACGGTATTTTTTGTCAGACCAAAGGAAAAGTCCGCAGGTGTTTCAGGCTTTCTGCCACATCCGGTATATAATGGCAACAGTAAAAAAACGGGTATCCATAAAAAGCGGAATAATTTAGGTCCGGCTTTCGTTTTCATCAGTATCCTTCTTCTCCTTTTCCAGCTTGTTTCGTACCCTCAGTTCTTTGAAAAAAGCAGTGAGCATGCCGCTGCATTCTGCTTCAAGTACCCCCCGCATAATGTTTACCTGATGATTAAATGCAGGCATCTGCAAAATGTTCAGGATGGAACCGGCGCAGCCTGCCTTGGGGTTCATGCAGCCGATGACGACTTCGGGAATCCGCGCCTGCACAATGGCTCCCGAACACATCTGGCAGGGTTCTAAGGTCACATAAAGCGTGCACTCCTCAAGACGCCAGTCCCCGATATAACGGCTTGCCTTGTTGATGGCGGTGATTTCCGCGTGTGACAGGGTGTTTTTGTCCGTATTGCGGCGGTTGTATCCCCTGCCGATGATTTTATCGCCGTATACAATGACGCAGCCGATGGGCACTTCTCCGAGGGTGTACGCTTTTTTTGCCTGTTTTAAAGCTTCTTTCATATATTTTTCATGCAAATCCATTGCTTTTTTCATCCTTTCCGTACGGAATACTTTTAGAATGATTTGTGATTGCATTCCACTCATTTTGTTGCTATAGTATGTATTATAACTTTCAAGGAGATAGCAGGCAAGCAAAATGCAGATATACGGATTAAATAAAACGACATTACTGGACTTTCCGGAGCATGTGGCAGCCACCGTTTTTACAGGGGGCTGTAATTTTTGCTGTCCTTTCTGCCATAACGGGGATTTGGTCTTGAGGCCGCAGGGATATCCCCGGATTGACGAGGAGGAAGTTCTGGCATTTCTGAAAAAACGCAGGGGCGTTCTTTCGGGCGTATGCATTACAGGGGGAGAGCCTACCCTGCAAAAGGACCTGCCTGCATTTATGAAAAAGGTCAAAGAGCTGGGGTATCTGGTTAAGCTGGATACAAACGGATACAGGCCGGATGTGCTGAAAGGGCTGATGGACGCCGGATTGACGGATTACGTGGCAATGGATATCAAAAATTCCAGAAAGCGCTATCCCGAAACAATGGGTAAGGACAATCTGGATGTGGCGCTGATAGAGAAAAGCGCGGAGCTTTTGATGACGGGCAGCATACCTTATGAATTTCGCACCACGGTGACAAAGCAGTTACATGACGGGGAAGCTTTTGCAGAAATCGGGGAGTGGCTTTCCGGGGCGGAAGCCTATTTTTTACAGGCGTATCAAGACAGCGAGCATGTTATTGAAAGACGGTTCTCCTCTTATGAAAAAGAGGAGTTGGAGGGGTTCGCGGAAATGCTTGAGAAAACCATACATAGGGTGGAACTAAGAATTTAGCGTGAGAAGAACTTCTAAACACTCACAGCAAAGGCTGCTTCGTGAAGAAGTTCTATGTCTCACGCGCAAGAAGAACTTTTAACTGCCTTTGGCAAAATCAGGGAGGTTTGCATGAAAAAACTGGTACAAAAATATCTGGGGGATAAGGCTTTTTATGTTATGGTGCTCGGGGTGGTTGTGCCGATTATGGTGCAGAACGGCATTACCAATTTTGTGAGCCTTTTGGATAATATTATGGTGGGCAGGGTAGGTACGGAGCAGATGTCCGGCGTTGCCATTGTCAATCAGTTGATGTTTGTTTTTAATCTCGGCATTTTCGGTGCGGTTTCCGGTGCGGGTATCTTTGGCGCGCAGTTTTTCGGATGCGGCAGGCCGGAGGGCGTACGCCATGCTTTCCGTTTTAAGCTGATGATTACGTTGGCGCTGACGGTGGCAGGATGTCTTTTGTTTTTCTTTGGAGGAAGCGCGCTGATAAAGCTTTACCTGCACGGGGAAGAAAATCAGGCGGCGCTTGAGGCGGCGCTCTATTATGGCAGGCAGTACATGCTGATTATGCTTCTGGAAATGCCGCCGTTTGCCTTGGAGCAATGTTATGCCAGCACGCTTAGGGAGTGCGGGGAAACGCTTCTGCCGATGAAGGCGGGCGTGGCAGCGGTTGTGATAAACCTTTGTCTGAATGCGGTGTTGATTTTTGGTATGTTTGGGCTGCCTGCCATGGGCGTTGCGGGGGCTGCCGTGGCTACGGTGGTGGCAAGGTATGTGGAGCTGGCCATAGTGGTAGTGTGGACGCACCGGCATGAAAAAGAGCATCCATTTATCGAGGGGGCGTACAGAAGCATGTATATTCCCGGAAATCTGGTAAGCAAAATTTTGATTAAGGGTACACCCCTTATGCTGAATGAGTTTTTATGGGCGGCGGGCATAGCGGTGCTGATGCAGTGTTATTCCAGAAGGGGGCTGGAAGCCGTGGCGGCCTTAAATATTACTTCCACCATATCCAATCTTTTCGGTGTGGTGTATATTTCCCTCGGAAATGCAGTTGCCATAATTATCGGCCAGCTTTTGGGAGCAGGCAAAATGGAGGAGGCAAAGGAAACGGACAGAAGACTGATTACTTTTTCCGTAGTTTCCTGCGTGGCAGTGGGGTTACTGCTTGCATTGCTTGCGCCATTGTTTCCGCAGATGTACAATACTACGGATGCGGTCAGGCGGCTTGCGGTCAGCCTGCTTCGCATCGTTGCGATTTACATACCCATCTGTGCTTTTCTCAATGCCTGTTACTTTACCCTCAGGGCGGGGGGAAGAACCATCATCACATTTCTCTTTGACAGCGTGTTTGTGTGGTTTGTCAGCATTCCCGCTGCCTATATCCTGAGCAGGTATACGGCGGTGCCCATCATACCACTGTATTTTTACTGCCAGATGCTGGATATCATCAAATGTGTAATCGGCTTTGTGCTGGTGAAAAAGGGAGTATGGCTTTCCAACATTGTCGGAGAGTAAACTGCCTCAGAATTTTTTCTATTCTTCTTGCCTCTTTGTATTGTTTGTATTATAATAAATAATACAAAGAGGAGAATCCCATGGTTATATATTTAAATAATGATTCAGATGTGCCTGTATTCAGGCAGATACGAAACCAAATTGTCATCGGTATTTCCGAGGGACGGCTTCTGCCGGGGGAAAGGCTTCCCACGGTAAGGGCTCTGGCAGAGGAAATCGGCATTAATTCCATGACGGTGAATAAAGCCTATCAGTTGTTAAAGCAGGAGGGCTATATTCTGACGGATAAAAGAAACGGCGCCAGGGTGAGGGAAACCTTTGAAAACAAGGGCTGCCTTTCCGTGGAAGCAAGGGAACAGCTGCAAAGGATTATTTGCGAGGCAAAAATAAACGGCATGTCAGAGCCGGATTTTATGGAAGCGTGCGGCAGATATTGGGCGGGAAAACCGGTATAAGCAGGAAAGGGGAAAGTATGTAAAAAGCGGGTATCCCGGGAGGAGGAAGAGGAATGGCAGTAAAAATCATTATGACGGTATGTCTTTATCCGGCAGTGTTTTTGATGTATTTTATTTTAAAAAATGAGGGGCAGCCCAAAAAAGGGATGGTTTTCGGGTCAAAGCTTTCGGGAAGCAGGCAAAAAGAGCCTGAGGTTATAGAGGTTGTAAAGACATACAATAAACAGATGAACCTGCTTTTTGCAGCGCTTGTCTTTCTGCCAATTCCCGTGTTTTTTATTCCTTGGGAATCTATTGTGATTTCCTTCTGGATGATGTGGGTTCTGGCGTCCCTCTTTGCATTTGTGATTCCTTTTGCGATTGCTAATGGGAAAATCAAGGCAATCAAAAGGGAAAAGGGATGGAAAAAGGGTGAGGAAGCGCTGACGGTAGTGGAAATAAAACATGCGGGAAGGGTACGTCTGGTTAGATTTTACCAGTTTGCAGCGCCCTGCCTGCTCAGTGCGGGCGCTTTTATCTGGGCGCTTGCGGGATTTCGCGGGGAAAGGCAGGAAGCACTGGGTATTGCAGTGGGCAGCATGGCGTTTGTTACCTTTCTGGTTTATTTCATGGCAGTGTGGATGGATTCCCAGAAAACAAAGGTAATCAGTACGGACAGTGAAGTCAATCTGGGTTACGCCCGCGCAGGGAAAAACCTCTGGAAGAATTTATGGATTTGGCTGGCGTGGATAAATACCGTATACACTTTGTGTATGCTGTTTATGCTGGATGCGGATTGGCAGTTGTCGGATTTTTTCTTTTGGGCGACGGCGCTCTATGTTCTGGCAACGATTGCCCTGCTTGTGCTTGCCGTAAAAAAGAGAAGGAGTGTGGATGCCTCATATAAGGATAAAATGGATGTGGAGCAGCTTGATGACGACGACAAGTGGATATGGGGGATGATATATTATAACCCGAAAGATAAGCATTCCATGGTGGAACAGAGAGTGGGAATCGGCACCACCATGAATATGGCGACGCCTGCAGGAAAGGGACTGGCCGCCTTCAGCAGCCTGGCGATACTCTCCCTTCCGGCAGTCTGCGTATGGCTGATTCTTCTGGAGTTTACCCCCATACAGTTGTTCGTGGAGGGAAACATGCTGGTGGCAAGCCAAATCAGGGAAGAATACACGGTTTCGGTGACGAGCATGGAAAATGTTACGCTTTTGGAGGAGCTTCCCAAGTTGTCCAAGGTTAGCGGAACAGGCATGGAAGAACTGAAAAAAGGAACCTTCCGGATTCCGGAGGAAGGTAAGTGCCAGGTGTTTATGAATCCGACAAACAGCCTGTTTATCCGGTTTGAGGCATCAGGCACTACTTATTACATGAGCGGTTATGATGACAAGGAAACCATGGAGGTTTATGAGGAACTTCTTAGGCTGACAGAATAGAAAAAAACAGCGGATGGCATTGCGGAGCGGAAAGGAGAGTAATGACAGGTAGAATCTATTTAAACGACGGATGGAAGTTTGCAGAGCAGTACGACGAAGGGATGCTTGCGCCCCGGTTTGCGGAAGAAGGAATGGCATCTGTACGTCTCCCCCATACCTGTAAGGAAACGCCTTTTCATTATTTTGATGAAAACTGCTATCAGATGGTGTGCGCATACCGCCGTGTGATTGCGGCGCAAAAGGAGTGGGAAGGACAGAAGACAATTCTTACGGTGGAAGGGGCGGCGCATGAGAGCGAAGTATATTTAAACGGGGAAAAAATAGGAGAACATCACTGCGGCTATACGGCTTTTACTCTTGATTTGACGGAAAAACTTCTTTATGGTCAGGACAATATCCTTGTGATAAAAGTGGACAGCAGGGAAAGCCTGAACATTCCGCCCTTTGGTTTCGTGATAGATTATATGACGTATGGCGGCCTGTACAGGGAAGTATATCTGGACGTTAAAAATCCCTGTTATTTGCAGGATGTATTTGTGAGGACAGAGATTGAGACAGGAGAATCCGGTACACCCGGGGTGATTTCCGGAGTGACTCTTAGCAAGGAAGAAAAAGGTCTTACGGTACGGCAGTTTCTGCATAAAAAAGGGGAAGGAGAATGGAGACTGATAGCGGAAGCGCCAATGGAAACCCTGGAAAAAGAAATTTCCTGTCAGGTGGAGGATGCCTGCCTGTGGGACACGGAAACCCCTAATTTGTACGAACTGAAAACGGAACTGGTAAAGGACGGGGAAATGTTGGATGAAAAGGTGGTAACCTTTGGTTTTCGGAAAGCGGAATTTCGGGAGGATGGTTTTTATCTCAACGGCAGGAAATTAAAAATCCGGGGGCTGAACCGCCACCAGAGTTACCCTTACGTAGGATATGCGATGCCGGAGTCCATGCAGAAGATGGACGCCGATGTCCTGAAAAAAGAATTGGGGTTAAATGCGGTGAGGACGTCCCATTACCCTCAGTCCCATTATTTTCTCGACAGATGTGATGAAATCGGGCTGCTGGTGTTTACGGAAATTCCCGGGTGGCAGCACATCGGGGACGAAAAATGGAAACAGCAGGCAGTACGAAACGTGCGGGATATGGTATTGCAGTATCGGAATCATACATCCATTATTTTGTGGGGCGTGCGGATTAACGAATCACAGGATGATGACGTTTTTTACCTTGAGACCAATGCGGCGGCGCATGAGCTTGACCCCTTCAGGCAGACCGGAGGGGTGCGGGCAAATAAAAAGAGCAGCCTTCTGGAAGACGTGTATACCTACAATGATTTTTCCCATGACGGCAGGACAAAAGGCTGTGAAAAGAAATCGCACATCACGTCCAAGAAGAAAAAGCCTTATCTTATTACCGAGTACAATGGGCATATGTTTCCGACGAAGGCTTACGACTGTGAAGGACACAGGAAAGAACATGCTCTGCGTCATGCGAACGTGCTGAATGCGGTTGCCGGAGAGGAGGACATAGCCGGCAGCTTTGGCTGGTGTATGGCGGATTACAATACACACAAGGACTTTGGAAGCGGGGACAGAATCTGCTACCACGGCGTACTGGATATGTTCCGAAACCCCAAAATGGCGGCACAGGTCTATGCCTCCCAGCAGGAGGAGGAAACCGTGCTTGCCGTAAGCTCTTCCATGGATATCGGGGAGTATCCCGGAAGCAACAGGGAAGATGTCTATCTCTTTACCAATGCAGACAGCGTCCGTTTGTATAAAAACGACAGGTTTATCAGAGAGTATGGCAGGAAAGACTCTCCCTACAGGAATCTGAAACACGGGCCTATTCTAGTAGATGATTTTCTGGGGGATGTATTGGAGAAGGAAGAGCATTTTAAACCCGCGCAGGCAAAGGCGCTCAAAAAGGTGTTGAGTGCCTTTGCAAAATTCGGGTTTACCCGGCTGCCGAAATCCGTGTATCCGGCTATTTTAAAGCTGATTGTCATTTACCGCATGAAGATGGCGCAGGCAGTTGACCTTTATGCCCGGTATATCGGTGATTGGGGCAAAAGTGCCACTTCTTATCGGTTTGATGCGGTAAAAGACGGGAAGGTAGTAAAAACCGTTACAAAGACGCCGATGACTTCCCTGATGCTGTGGGTGGAGGCTGACCATACCGGTCTTGTAGAGAAAAACACATATGATGTGGCGGCAGTCAGAATTAAGATGCTGGATGAGAATCAGAATCCGGCTCAATTTTATAACGGGCCGGTCATCATTGAAACGGAAGGTCCCATAGAAGTAATCGGACCAAAGGTGACGACATTGCAGGGCGGCATGGGCGGAACGTACATCCGCACAACGGGAAAACCGGGTGCCGCCGGGGTGAAATGTAAGAGTGTGCAGGCAGGGGAAGTTAAAATTAAGTTTACGGTAACAATATAAAAAGAAAGGAAGGGATAACATGATTAGCAGATATGGACAGGTTTTTTTGCTGGAAACAAACAATACCTCATACTGTTTCAGGGTAACAAAGACCAATCATCTGGAACACCTTTACTACGGGCGTAAAATTACGATGACAGAGGAGGATTGTGCAGGCATTCTTGTAGAAAAACATGCTTTTATGCCGGGCAACGCCATAGCATATAATCAGGAGGACAGGGAATTTTCCCTGGAAGATTTCCGGCTGGAAATGTCAGCTTACGGAAAAGGCGATATCAGGGAGCCTTTTATAGAAGTCATCCATGCTGACGGCAGTGATACCTCTGATTTTCTGTATGCCCATGCGGTTACAGACAAGGAAAAGAAAGCTTTCCAGACACTGCCGGGTTCTTATGATGAAAGTAAAGAAGTGGAGCATCTTTGTGTTACTTTAAAGGATGCACAGTATCATCTCGTGCTGGAACTGCATTATTATGTCTATGCAGACTGCGATGTGATTACAAGGTGCGCGAGATTTATCAATGAGGGAAAAGAAGAAGTTAAGCTGGCAAGGCTTATGAGCGCGCAGATTGACTTTGACACGCCGGAATACACGCTTACTACATTTAACGGTACATGGGCGAGGGAAATGAAAAGAACTGATATAAAAATGCGGGTCGGAAAGCATGTAAATGCTTCTTACACAGGTACTTCCTCCAGCCGCGCCAATCCTTTTGTGATGCTGGGAAAGAGGGAGACCTCAGAAGATTTCGGAGACTGTTACGGCTTTAATCTGATTTACAGCGGGAACCATTATGAATGCGTGGAGGTAAACAGTTACGGAAAAACCCGGATTGTGACAGGAATCAACCCGCAGTCTTTTTGTTTCCTGATTGGGGAAGGGGAATGTTTTGAAGCGCCCGAGGCAGTATTAAGTTATTCCCATGAAGGGTATAACGGCATAAGCCAGCACATGCATCAATTTGTACGGGAGCATATCGTGCGCGGGGAATGGAAACATAAAATAAGGCCTGTTCTGTTGAACAGCTGGGAGGCATCCTATTTTGACATCAACGAGGAAAAGCTGCTTGCGCTTGCCAAAGCAGGAAAAGAAGCAGGCGTGGAACTTTTTGTCATGGATGACGGCTGGTTTGGCGCAAGGGACGACGACTTTCAGTCACTCGGCGATTGGGAGGTCAACCGGAAGAAACTTCCGAACGGCGTGGATGGACTTGCAAAAAAAGTCAAGGATATGGGTCTTTTGTTTGGCATATGGGTGGAGCCTGAAATGGTGAATGTAAAAAGCCATTTGTATGAAGCGCACCCCGAATGGGTGCTGCAAATTCCGGGCAAGCCCCACTCGGAGGGAAGAAACCAGAGAATTCTGGATTTATCAAAAAAAGAAGTACAGGATTATATTATTGAGGAAATGAGCCGTGTATTTTCTTTAGCGGAAATATCCTATGTGAAGTGGGACATGAACCGTAACTTCAGTGATTACTATTCCTCCGGTCTGTCATGCGGGCGTCAGGGGGAAACAGCGCACCGCTATGTGATGGGGCTGTACCGCTGTATGAAAGAATTGACGGAGCGATTCCCACATATTTTGTTTGAAGGCTGCGCATCGGGAGGAAACCGCTTTGACCTTGGCATTCTGTGCTATTTTCCCCAGATATGGGCAAGTGATGACACAGATGCGCTTTGCCGTGCGGAAATCCAGACGGGGTATAGTTATGGTTATCCGATGTCTGCCGTCAGCGCGCATGTTTCCGCCTGTCCCAATCACCAAACGCTTCGGATTACCCCGCTGGAAACCCGTTTTCATGTGGCATGCTTCGGCGCCTGCGGATATGAGTGCAATTTTTGTGACATGAATAAAGAGGAATTGGGGGCAATCAAGGCGCAGATTGCACTGTATAAGGAGTGGAGGGACGTGCTGCAGACAGGTTCTTTCTACCGGGGAAGGACGTTTTACGACAGTGCAGACGGACCGGAAAGCTGCATCAGCCAGTCGGCAGGCAATGTGCTGGAATGGACCTGCGTGTCAAAAGACAAAAAACGGGCGGTGGGAATGGTATTGCAAAAACTGGTACTGCCGAATGTGCAGTTTGATTATATTAAGGCAAAGGGTCTGCAGCCGGATTTGAAATACCATTTTTATAACCGGTTCTTAAAGTACAATATTAAGCAGGATTCTTTGCTGGATGATGCGGTGGCGGAATATGTGAAGATGGACGGCGAAACGGAAGACTGTTATGCATACGGGGACGTGCTGATGTATGGCGGCGTAATGCTCAAGCATTCCTTTGGCGGCACGGGATACAGCAGCGAAGTAAGATATTTTCCGGATTTTGCTTCAGGAATATATTTTATGGAGGCTGAAACGGAGAAGGCTTTTTCCGCTCCTTGCGTCGTTGAATGACGGGATGGGTCAAAAACAATATGTGGTTGTAAAAACACCGGGAATGAATCCCGGTGTCTGAAAGCGGAGACGGAGGGATTCGAACCCTCGTGCCCCGGAGGGCAAACGCATTTCGAGTGCGCCCCGTTATGACCGCTTCGATACGTCTCCATGTATTGCAAAAACTATTTTAATGTAAATATTAGTTTTTGGCAAGTGATTTATTGTGGTATCCGGTTAAATGTGGTAAAATAATAAAGGCCGCAAAAGCGGCTATACTGTAATGGAAACACAGAATTTTCAGAATGGTACAGGAGGGACGATGATGAAGAGAATCGGCATGTTGACAAGCGGCGGCGACTGTCAGGCATTGAACGCTGCCATGAGGGGTGTTGTAAAGACGCTTATAAACAGTGGGGAAAAAACAGAAATATACGGTTTTCTGGATGGATACAGAGGACTGATATATGGGAATTACCGGATGCTGACCGGCAAAGACTTTTCGGGTATCCTGACAGTGGGCGGTACGATTCTCGGCACATCGCGCACTCCGTTTAAGCTGATTCGGGAGCCGGATGAAAACGGCATCGACAAAGTGGAAGCCATGAAGAAAAATTATAAAAAACTGAAACTGGACTGCCTTGTCATCCTGGGCGGAAACGGCACCCATAAGACAGCCAACCTGCTTCGGAGCGAGGGACTGAATGTGGTTACGCTTCCCAAGACCATTGACAACGATTTGTGGGGAACGGATATGACCTTCGGTTTTCAGAGCGCCGTGGATATTGCCACCAACGCCATTGACTGCATCCACACCACCGCTGCTTCCCACGGCAGGGTATTTATCGTGGAAGTGATGGGGCACAAGGTAGGATGGCTGACGCTCAATGCCGGTATGGCAGGAGGCGCGGATATTATCCTGCTTCCCGAGATTCCATATGACATCAACAAGGTGGTGGACGCCATTGAAGCGCGGCACAAAAACGGCAGCCGCTTTACCATCATTGCGGTTGCGGAGGGCGCCATCTCCAAGGAGGACGCAAAGCTTCCCAAAAAGGCATACAAAGAAAAACTGCGTACCAGGCCGTACCCTTCCGTTTCCTATGAAGTGGCGGCGCAGATTCAGGAAAAATGCGGCAGGGAAGTGCGCGTAACGGTTCCCGGACATGTGCAGAGAGGCGGCAGCCCCTGCCCGTATGACCGTGTTTTTGCAAGCCGTCTTGGTTCGGAGGCAGGCAAATTGATTCTGGACGGAGAGTATGGCTTTATGGTAGGATACAGGAACCGTGAAATTGTGAAAGTTCCTCTGGAAGAGGTAGCTGGAAAGCTTAAGACCGTATCGCCGGATGCCACTATAGTGCAGGAGGCAAAGCTGCTGGGTATCTGCTTCGGAGATTAATGACATGTCATATACTGCATTATACAGAAAGTTCCGCCCGGATAATTTTGATGATGTCAAGGGACAGGAACATATTGTAACAACTTTGCGCAACCAAATCAGGGCAAACAGGCTGGGCCATGCCTACCTGTTTACCGGTACGCGGGGAACCGGCAAGACCACTGTTGCAAAGATACTGGCAAAGGCGGTCAACTGTGAAAATCCCGTGGACGGCAATCCCTGTGGAGAATGTGCCGCCTGTAAGAACATTGCAGGCGGCGCCAGCATGAATGTGATTGAAATTGATGCCGCTTCCAACAACGGTGTCGATAATATCAGGGAGATTGTGGAAGAGGTTTCCTACTCTCCGGCTGAAGGCAAATATAAAGTTTATATTATTGATGAAGTGCATATGTTGTCGATAGGGGCTTTTAACGCCCTGCTGAAAACACTGGAAGAACCGCCCTCCTATGTTATTTTTATTCTCGCGACAACAGAGGTTCATAAAATTCCCATCACCATTTTATCCCGCTGCCAGAGATATGATTTCAGACGGATTACCATTGAAACCATAGCGGGACGCCTGCGTGAACTGATGGATGTGGAGCAGGTACGGATTGAGGAAAAGGCGCTGCGGTATGTGGCAAAGCTGGCTGATGGCTCCATGCGTGACGGATTGAGCCTGTTGGACCAGTGCATTGCGTTTCTTTTCGGGCAGGAACTTACCTATGACAAGGTTCTTGATGTGCTTGGTTCGGTGGATACAGAGGTCTTTGGAAGACTGTTCAGGAGCATTCTTAAGGCGGATGTGCTGTCCTGCATTCATATTCTGGAAGAGATTGTGATGCAGGGAAGGGAGCTGTCGCAGTTTGTTGCCGATTTCACATGGTATCTCAGGAATCTTATGCTGGCAAAGGCCACGGATGACATAGAGGAGGTCATTGATGCCTCTACGGAAAACATAGCGCGTCTGAAAGAAGAAGCAGGGATGGCCGATATGGACATCATTATGCGCTACATCCGTATTTTTTCCGAACTGTCCGGTCAGATTCGTTTTGCGTCGCAGAAAAGAATTTTAATAGAAATGGCACTGATTAAGGTTTGCAGGCCGGCCATGGAAACTTCACAGGATGCGATTCTCGACCGCATCAGGCAGGTGGAAGATAAAGTGGAACATGCGGCAATCCTGCCGGAGGGGATGGAAGGTGCATTCGGTAATGTGCCGGGGGCTGTTTCCACCTCGGCAAAAAAGCAGAAACCGGAACTGCCAAAGGCAATCCCGGAAGATATTAAACAGATTACGGTCAAATGGCCATCCATTGTGGGAAGCGCGGACAATCCCATGAAAATGTATTTAAAGTCCGCCAGACTCAGCCTGGGCGGGGACAATTGCCTGATGGTGGTGCTTCCCGACGGTCTTGCATCGGATTATTTTATAAAGAATCCGGCAAACAAAGAGCAGCTGGAAATGCTGTTGTCGGATTTTGCCGGTAAGCAGGTTGAGGTAAACTTTCAGGTGATTGGAAGTGACAGGGAATTTGAGGAATCATACATTGATTTGTCCCAAATTGTAAATATGGAGATAGAAATAGAAGATTAAAACCGGGAGGAAAGTGAAATGGCAAAACGTGGTGGATTTCCGGGCGGAGCGATGCCCGGAAACATGAGCAATCTGATGAAACAGGCGCAGAGGATGCAGCGCCAGATGGAGGAGAACCAGAAGGAACTGGAAACCAAGGAATTTACTGCCACATCAGGAGGCGGTGCAGTGGAAGTTACCGTATCCGGAAAGAAAGAAGTCCTTAAAGTAAAGCTGGCGGAAGAAGTAGTAGACCCTGAAGATATCGAGATGCTGCAGGATTTGATTGTGGCGGCAGCAAATGAAGCAATGCGTCAGGCGGAAGAGGAGAATGCAGCGTTGATGAACAAGATGACCGGCGGTTTCGGAGGAGGCTTTCCCTTCTGATGGAGATGTACAGCGGACATATCAATAAGTTAATTGAAGAACTGGCAGCGCTCCCCGGCATCGGCTCTAAATCAGCGCAAAGGCTTGCCTTTCATCTGATTAACATGCCTAAGGAAAAGGTTAACAGGCTTGCTGCTGTCATTATTGATGCAAAGGAAAATGTGCGATACTGTAAAGAGTGTTACACATTGACGGATAAAGAAGTCTGCCCCGTCTGCGCAAATACGGGAAGAAACCATGCACAGATTATGGTAGTGGAAAACGCAAGGGATTTGGCAGCTTACGAAAAGACAGGAAAGTACGAGGGCGTTTACCATGTGCTTCACGGGGCGATTTCCCCCATGCTGGGAATCGGTCCGGGGGACATCAAACTGAAGGAATTGGTGAACCGTCTTGAAGGGGATGTGGAGGAGGTGATTGTTGCCACCAATTCCAGCCTTGAGGGGGAAACTACGGCGATGTATATCAGCAAGCTGATTAAACCCATGGGAGTGAGGGTTACCAGGATTGCCAGCGGTGTTCCGGTGGGAGGCGATTTGGAATATATTGATGAGGTAACGCTTTTAAGGGCATTGGAGGGACGAACGGAACTGTAAAGCGGATTGCAGGACGCGCTAATTTCGGCGTCCTCTTTTTTTGTCGAAAAAAAATCATGATGGCAAACATTTTTCGAGGGAATATGCAAAAGGAAAGGTGTATACTGTGCGCAAAATAGGAAGCGGGGAATTCACATGGAACTGCCAAAAAACATTGTACAGATAGGAAAACCGGACAGGGTACACAAGATTTTTGTAGAAGATTATGTGGTATCATACATAAAGCAGCTTAATAAAGCCTGTGACGATAAAAGTATCGGCATTGCCCTGTATGGAAAGTTTTTTGAAGAGGAAGAATGCAAATATTATTTTTTGTACGGAGCGGCAAGGATAGATGGATTGGAGCACCGGGGCCCCTATCTTTCCCAGGTGGAGAAAGAAGAAATTGCGGATGTGGGCAGGCGGTACTTTGACGGTTATGATTTCCTGGCATGGTGCAGTGTAAAAGGGGAACCCCTGGAAGGCTTTTTTGTGCAGGTGCAGGGAAAAGGGGTGGAAATAGAAGGATATGCTTGCTTTTATGAAAAAAATGAAAGCATGTTAAACTATATGCTTCTGTCCGGACAGAAGCAGAATGCCGGCAGTGAACCTCAAAAACAGGCGGCGGAAAAACCCGGGAGGGGAGAATGGAAAGCAGCCGATTACATAAAACCGGTGGAAAAGACCACGGAAAAAACAGAAAACAGAAAAAAAGAAGCAGTCAAAAAAACGGAATATATGAAAGTGGCAGTGGCAGCAGTTTTTCTTGTATTATGTGTAGTCGGGGTTTCCACCCTTAACGATTATGAAAAACTGGAAGATATCCAGGTGGCTGCAAGGCAGGTGATTGCAAACATGACGGAACAAAAACTGCCGGATGCCGAGCCGGATGATGCCATACTGGGATTGGGTACCGATTTGCAGACGGTAAATCCCGGGGAAAAAGAAGATGAAAAAGATATTTCCGGAAACATAAAAGACGGACAAGCCGAGCCGGATGATACACAGGAAACAAGCGTACAGGAAAATGAAAATGCCGTTTTGGACGGACAGCTGCAGACAAATGGGGACAGCCAGCAGAGTGAACCGCAGGACAATCAGCAGGGGGAGATGCAGGGAGGAGATAACCAACCGACGGAAAACCGGACGGATACAGGGACTTTGCCGAATGTGGAAACATCCCAAAATGAAGAAGAACCGGAGGAAACAGAACCCGTTGAGGATGTGATGGCTGACCAGGGAACTCTTGTTTCTTATACGGTTGCAAAAGGAGATACCTTAATAAGCATCTGCACACAAAAGTACGGCTCCCTGGACAAACTGCAGGAAATCTGCGAGCTGAACGGCATTGCCAATGCAGATAATATTCAGGTAGGACAAACCATTTTACTTCCATAGTGTTTTTGTGTTATACTATAGAAAGCTAAAGTTTTGTGCGCTACGAGGAAATAAGATGGCAGATATCAGAAGCTATACAAGAGAAAAGGCAAAAAGAGAAGCGGAAAAGACAAACAGACAAAGCAGGCTGCGGCTGGTTAAAGCAGAAAACGGAGAAACATTCCAAAAAAAACTGTTTCGGCACAGATTGTCTTTCTTTTATAAAATAATACTTTCGGTTCTGGTTTGTGCAGCCCTTATTGTTATTGCCGTTCTTCAATATAAAAACAGGCTGTATGAAGACTATGAAGTCATAGGCACGGTTGATATGGAAATGGCAGGTCAGGCGGCGGATATCCGTCTGGGAAGCAATATTCTTACCTACAGTAAGGATGGCGCCCGTTGCATGGATGCGAAAGGAAATGTCCTCTGGAACCAGACATACGAGATGCAGAGTCCCATCGTTGCTGTATGCGGCAATGTGGCGGCAATCGGGGATTTCAACGGAAGGACGATATATGTTCAGGATTCCGAAAAGCAGTTGGGCACTATATCCACAAACCTGCCCATAAGAAATATCTGCGTGGCGCAGAACGGAGTGGTAGCGGCTGTGCTGGAGGACACAAAAGTCACCTGGATTTACATATATGATTCTGCCGGAAAGGAACTGTTGTACTTTTATACCACCATAAAAAATACGGGATACCCGATATCGGTGAGCCTTTCCCCCAATGCCCTGCTCTGCATGGTTTCCTACATGTATGTGGACGCGGGCGTCTTAAAGTCCAGCATAGCGTTTTATAACTTTGACGAGTATGGAAAAAACCAGATTGACAATCTGGTAGGCGGTTACAACTATACGGATGTGGTGGTTCCTTATGTGCAGTTTATGGACAATGAAACCGCCTTTGCGGTTGCCGATGATGCCGTTATGTTTTACACCGGAAGCCAGGTGCCGGAACTTTTGTCCATTCATTATTTTCAAACAGAAGTAAGAAGCGTGTACTACAATGAAAATTATGTAGGTCTGGTATTTCATAACGATGCGGGAACCAGCAGGTATCGTCTGGAAATTTATGATAAGTCAGGGGAAAATGTAGGAACATACGAATTTGACATGGATTATTTTGAAATTGTATTTCACAAGGATACTTTTATCATTTATAATGACGAAGAGTGCCAAATTGCCACCATGGGCGGTATTGAAAAATACCATGGCGGTTTTAAAAAGGCAGTGGAGCTGCTGGTACCCGGAAACGGCCAGTACCGGTATACACTGATAACAAAGGATTCGCTGGATATCATACAAATGAAGTAAAGGAGTACCTTTTATGAACTGGTTATTGATTGCAGTTATAGTAGTTTTGATTTGGAGGATTGCGGAGGGCATACACAGGGGTATGGTAAAAGAAATCATTTCTTTTGTATCCCTCATAGTTTTGTGTCTGGCGGTTGCCCTGCTTGGGACTGCCCTGAGCAAATACTTTGAAAAGGACATGGTCAGTCTTGCAGTTGCCATTATTCTGCTGCTGATTTTATGCATTGCACACAGGCTGTTAAGTCTGGTATTCTTTTCGGCAAAACTCGTTTCCAAACTGCCGGTTATTCATTCCCTTGACAAGGTGTTGGGGGCATTTATCGGAATATTGGAAACTATTTTAATTCTGTGGGTGCTTTATTCTCTGGTGATTACAGTGGGAATGGGAATGGCAGGACCGCAGATTGTGCAGTATGCTTCGGAAAACCCGATACTTAGTTTTTTTTATAAGTATAATTATTTACAACATTTTGTGGATATCCTTGCCCAGAAGATGAATTTGCTGGGTGTTACATTATAATGACTAAAAAAACACTCTTCCTATGGAAGGGTGTTTTTGGCGCGAAAGGAAAGAACATGATGAAACGGATTTTGTTTATTTTTATGGCAGGAATATGTCTGTCAGTATCGGCCTGCGGGACGAATAAAGATACAGAGCCTGTGATTGAACTGGTGCCGGAGGAGGATGCAGATGGATTTGTCATGGTTTCGGCTGAGTATGGCGATGTCATAAAAAATGTAAAAATTTCATGTACCTATCAACCGACAGAGCAGGAAGATTTGTATCTGAAGGGAGAAGGTCTCTGGATTGAAGTTTTAAATGTCAAAAGAGGAGATATTGTTAAAAAAGGGGAACTTTTGTTTATGCTGAGCGTCGGGCATCTGGAAAAGGAGATAGAGGAACTGGAATTTGAGGTTGACAGCATTTCCTTAAAAATCGCCCAATCTAAGGAGATGGAAGCATTTGAACTATCGAGCAGGGAGTTTTTGTATAGTTATACCGGCATGACCGAAAATGACAAAGAGAGAATGAAAGAAGAACTGGAAGAAATAAAAGAAAATCATGCTGATGAGATTAGGGAATTGGAAGATGCTTTATACATTGCACAAAGAAAACTGGAAAGATGTAAAGAGGAGTATGAAGAGGGTTTTGCCAGGGCAAGCATTAACGGCGTGGTGACTTATCTTCAGGAATCCGTTCAGTATAGATTTTTTTCCGCTGATACAGAGACAAAGGTGATGACCATAAGCAATCTGGATTCTTGCTATTTTGTATCGGAGGATATGGACTATGCAGAGTATTTCAGAGGGGCGGAAAACGCAACAGTCACTTATCTGACCGGAAGCACCAGAAATGATTGCGAAGTAGTGCCGGTGCTAACGGAGCAATGGGATGGCAAAATGTATTTTAAACCGGTTGACGGGGAGATATTTGAATTAAATCAGGCAGGTGACATTATTTTAGAACTGGAAAGAAAAGAAAACGTTCTCTGTATTCCGAATGCAGCGTTGCACGAGTCGGAAGAGGGATTTTTTGTATATGTTCTGGAGAATGACATACTGAGTATGCGGTATGTAACGGTAGGGCTTTGCGGTTCGGAACAGACAGAAATTACGGGAGGTCTGGCACAGGAGGAAATGATTGTACTGAGGAAATAACATACGTGAAAGGAAAGGCATGGACATTGGGATGAAGAAGAGAATCGGTATCGGTATCCTGCTGGTGGCAATGGCAGTGTCGGCTGGATGTACCCGGGAAAAGGAAGAAAAGAAAACAATTATTGAATTGCAGGAAAGCACTTTGAATGCACCGCAGACCGTTGAAGCGAAAAGGGGCGATTTGGAAATATATTTTACGATGGACGCCCAGGTGGGACCGCGGGTGGAACAGCTTACTTTTGAAAAAAAAGGAGAGTTTTCCCGGTACTGCGTGAATCTGGGACAGGAGGTCCATGCCGGTGATGTGATTGCCCTTGCAATCAGTACAGCGACGGAAGAAAGCATAGAAGAAAAGCAACGGGAACTGGAAAAAGAAACGAGAGAGTATGAGTACCAGAAAGCCATGCTTGAAAGCAATATTGAATTAATAAACCTGCGGGTGGAAGACTTCGACAGTAGAATTGTATTTGAAGAAAAGGATTCTCCCGGATATCATGCACTGAGTGTCCAGACGGGATGGAGCAGGGAGGAAAGAAAAAAACTGGAACTTCAGCTGAAACAGTTGGAGGAAACCCATCATTTGAAAATTCTCCATCTGGAAAAACAGCTTGCAGATTTAATTGAAGAAAAAAACAGCGCTGCCATTAAAGCGCCTTTTGATGGCGTGATTGTGGCTCTGGCACCTGTCTCCTATGCCGAAAAAATAGATACGGATTTATACTATGCGGCAATAGCTGATACCAGTGTATATTATGCACGATGCGATTATTTAAACCAGACTATGGTCAATGCTGTGGGAGAGATTGTTTTCTGGAAGGATGGGAAAGAATATCAGGTTCAATATCTGCCGATAGACGATAAAATATATGCAGAGAAAAAGAACAAAGGGGAACCCCTTTACTCGGAATTTGTAATCATTAATACAGAAGGGGATATGGAATATGGTGATTACGGGAAAATTAAACTGATTACGGCCACGAAGCAGGATGTACTTTTAGTGCCGGAACTGGCGGTGGCTAAAGATGCAACAGGGAACTTTGTTTATAAGGATGTGGATGGAAGCAGGCAGAAAGTCTCCGTAAAAACAGGAAGCAGCGACGGTATTCTTGTGGAAATACAAGAAGGTCTGCAGGAAGGAGATGTGGTTTATGTGCAGGAATAAAAAAGCAGGATGGATACTGCTTCTGTTTGCGGCAGCAATTGGCTGGCAGGCATGTACGGTGCCTGCCAAACTGATGTCAGATACGGGCAGCAGCGGGAAGGAAGAAATAGCAAGGGAGGAATACTTGAATGTGGATGCCCTTTCCGGACAGTCGGGTCAGGTGTTGGGAGGACAATATACAATTTATACGCTTACCAGGGAAACCTTTACGGAAGAAGCGCTGTCTCAGAAGCTGAAAAGGGAATATATCAATACAACGGAAGTTTATGTGGATTTAGAAACCCTGAATAAGCTGGAAAGATATGAAGTTGAATACTTTGATTATGTCGAGGCGGGTGATGTGCTGGCAACATTCCGTGTAACCATTGACCAGATAGCCGTTGAGGAGGCACAGAAGAAGTTACAAAGACTACAGGAACAATACCAGCGGGCAGTACAGGATAGAGAGGAAGAAGTCAAGGAACAGGAAAAAGAGAGGAAAGAACTGCTTCTGGAGTTGGAGAAAAAGGAACTGTCGGAAGAGTGTTATGAGATGAAAGATTTTGATGTTCGCCTTGAACAGAGTGAACTGACCTGGGAATATGAACGGCAAAAAATGGAGCAGGAAATGGAGGATGTCCAGAGAACGATTGATAAACTGCTGGGAAGCGGGGCTGTCTATCAACTTAAGTCGCCTGTGGCGGGATATGTGATTTTTAAAGAAAAATACGGGGCAGGCTCATCGATTAGTAACGGTTCATATTTTTGTGATATATTAAATGGCGAAGATTATTATGTAAAGGTTGAAAGACAAGGAGAACTGTTTGGTTATGGGATGCAGCTGGCTTTTGACACGCCTCACGGTAACAAGACCGGCAGGGTAGTCAGTGCGGGAAGCATGGCATTATACGGGAACCTGAATACGGATGAGGCATTTATTGCATTGGATATGGAGGGAATCACGCAGCAGGAACTGCAAAGCAACAGCAAGAACATTACTTTGCAAGGAAGTCTGAAAACGGTACATAATGTGCTGCTGGTTCCGAAGCAGGCAGTAACGGAAGAGAAAAAAGAATATTTTGTTACAGTGTTGAAGGAGGACGGCAGCCTTTTGAAAACGGAATTTATCCCCGGCGGAAGCAATACGGATTATTACTGGGTGATGGATGGATTGGAAGAAGGAATGCAGATTATCTATAGATGACAAAGGAAGGAATCAGGCGGACAATATGTTTTCTTTAATGTTACATAAATTAATGCATAAAAAATGGATGGTACTGTGTCTGTTAATCGGCAATATTTTACTGATGGCGGTTGCGGCCAGCTATCCTTTATACAGGGTTTCTTCCTTTCAAAAAATGCTGACGGATGAATTTGTGCAGTATGGGGAAGAGAACCGGTGCTGGCCTGCTGTTTTTACGGTGAACCACACGATTGTAAAAGGCGGAAGGGATAACGGGTTTGCCCAAGTGGAGGAGGAAGCGCTTAAGGCGGTTGAAATGTTAGCTGTTCCGGTCAAAGAAGCGGTAACCATTTATCAGCTTGTTTCCCAGAAGGCAGCAATATATCCGGCAAGGGACGGTGAAACGGAAAAAAGGCTTTCCGTCACAGCAATTTTGGGGTTGGAAGAACATGTTGAGCTGCTGCAGGGCAGATTCCCGGATGATTCCCTGGATGAAGAAGGGTTTCTGGAGGTTATGGTCAGCGATACCACTATGGTTGGGCAGGATATTCTCATAGGAGATGAATATACCTTTGAACGGTCTCAGCTGCCGGACGACAGTCCGCTTAAACTTAGGGTAGTAGGCGTTTTCCGGCCGATTGAAGAAAATACCCCCTATTGGGAGGTGGTTTCAGAAAAAAGCGGGAATCAGGTCATGGCATCCATAACTGCTTTTCAAGATATTTTTCTGGGCGCGGATGCAGGAAACCGGTTCAGTATGAACGGAAGCTGGAGCTTTATCTGGGATTATGAGCAAATAGAAACCTCGGATGTTAAGCCTCTGCTGCATAAACTGGATGGATTGGGTCGCTCGGGGATGCTGAAAGACAGAATTGAAGAGGGTGCCTACTTGCAGATACTCTCAGATTACAGCAGTAAGGCAAACAGAATTGAGGCGACGCTTCTTATTTTACAGGTTCCGGTACTTTTGCTTTTATGTGCTTTTCTTTATATGATTGCAGGTCAGATGCTGCAAATGGAGCAGAATGAAATATCTTTGATGCGTTCCAGGGGCGCCTCCAAAAGACAGATAATATCCCTGTATTTTTTGCAGAGCGTTTTTCTGGGACTGGTTTCCCTGATAGCAGGTATACCGCTTGGCGCCGTATTTTGCAAAATGCTTGGTTCTTCCACAGCTTTTTTGGAATTTTCTTCCACAAGAAATCTGGAAATCCGTTTTACTTTAGATGTGGTGTTATATGTGGCGGCAGCGCTTATCCTGTCCATCATGGTGACAACCATCCCGGTTATTTCTTATAGCAGGGTCTCGATTGTGAATTTGAAGCAGAGACAGTCGCGCCAGAAAAAGACACTTTGGAAGAAAATGTATTTGGATTTGATTCTGCTTGCAATTTCTCTATACGGTTTTTATTCTTTTAAGCGTGTATCGGGCAGGATGGTGGAGGAGGTGTTATCGGGGCAAACGCTGGACCCGCTTCTTTATGTCAGCTTTTCCCTGTTTATGCTTGGAGCCGGGCTTTTGTTTGTGCGGTTGCAGCCGTTTTTGATTAAATGCTTTTTTTCGCTTTTTAAAAACCATATAAAGCCTTCCACTTATGCTTCCCTTTTAGGGACAATACGTACTGAAAAGAAACAGGAATTTATTATTCTGTTTATGGTTTTAACAGTTGCGGTAGGTATTTCCAATACTACCATAGCAAGGACCATTGTTTTGAATGCGGTAAACAACACCAGACATATGGTAGGCGCTGACATAGCACTGAAAGAAAAATGGTATAGTAACAGGGGGTCCGTAGTGAGGGATTCTTCCCTGGAATTAATATATTATGAACCGGATTTCGGACGATTTCAGGTGATTCCCGGTGTGGAAACAGCAACGAAGGTTTTGGTGGAAGATGAAGGAATACTGGTGGGAGGTAACGATGGTTCTGCGGTTACGGTAATGGGTATTAAGGCCAATGGATTTTATCAGGTAACAACCATGCAGGAGAATCTTTTGCCATACTCATATGAGGAATATCTGAGCGTGCTGGCAGCAGATTCGCAGGCTGTTATCGTATCCGAGAATTTTCTTATTAAGCAGGGGTACAGACTGGGGGATACTATAGTCTATAGGAATATTGACGGTAAAGAGGGAGTGGGCTATATTTATGGTTTCTTTACCTATTGGCCAACTTATCAGCCAACCCGTTATGTGACGGGACAGGATGGCAGTGTGCAGACAGAGGACGAATACCTGATTGTCGCCAATTTTGCTTATCTGCAGGAAAAATGGGGAGATTATCCTTATGAAGTGTGGTTGAAGACAAGTGACGGGGGAGAAGGTTTTTATAACTGGCTCAAGGAAAACCCTGCCCTTGCCCTGACGAAGTTAAGTGATATGACGGTATATGAAGAAAAAATTATCTTTGACACGATGTTCCAGGGGACAAATGGCATTCTTTCCATGAGTTTCATTGTAATATTGCTGCTCTGTTGTGTGGGATACCTGATTTACTGGATTATGTCAATACGTTCAAGGGAATTACTGTTTGGCGTCTTGAGAGCCATGGGTATGCGGAAAAAAGAGATTACCTGGCTTCTCATAGTAGAGCAGATTTGTTCCGGACTGTTTGCGATTGTGTCAGGCGGAATAATTGGAATACTTTCTTCCCGGATGTTTGTGCCCATGATACAGCAGGCTTACGCGGCATCGGAACAGGTGCTGCCATTAAACCTGATTACCAGAAACAGCGATATAATACAGTTGTTTGCGATTATAAGTGTCGTGTTGTGCATTTGTCTTGTGGTTTTGGGAAGGATTATTTCCCGGATGAATATCAGCAGTGCATTGAAACTGGGCGAAGATTAAAGATAAGGCTTGCAGCGTGCAGGGGGTATGTGGATGAAGGATGCAATTATAAAGACTGTGGATGTAACCAGAAGCTTTCCGATAGCTGGAGGCAGGAATTTTGTGGCGGTTGATAAGGTTTCCATGCAAATCCCGGAAGGGTGTCTGGCTATTTTGAGAGGACGTTCCGGTTCCGGTAAGACTACGTTGTTAAATATGCTTGGAGCACTGGATATGCCGACAGGCGGAGAAATATTTTTTATGGGAGAGGATATCACCGGATGGCAGGAGGCGAGAAGAGAACGTCTCCGCAGGGAAAAGATAGGATTTGTTTTCCAGTCCGTATCCTTGATTCCCATGATGTCAGCATTCGAAAATGTTGAATTTGCCCTTCGCATGGCGGGGATTAAGAAAAAACGTAAAGAAAGGTGCGAGGAATGCTTGAAGATGGTAGGGCTTGGAGGAAGAATGCACCATATGCCACAGGAAATGTCAGGAGGAGAACAGCAGCGTGTTGCAATTGCAAGGGCAGTGGCACACAGGCCAAGCATCATTTTTGCAGATGAACCGACGGCGGAATTGGATTCGGCGACATCAATCAGTGTAATAAATTTATTTAAGGAAATGGTTGAAAAAGAAAAAGTCACAATTGTCATGACAACGCATGATACATCCCTTATGGGGGCCGGAAATGTAGTATATGAACTGGAGGACGGAAAACTGATATGAGCGATGTAATTATTCAGGCGGACAATCTGGTAAAAATATATAAATCCAAGGAAGTTGAAGTTGTGGCATTGCAAGGGTTGGATTTGAGTGTGGAACAGGGAGAACTGATGGCCATTATAGGCAGCAGTGGCAGTGGTAAATCCACCTTTCTGAATATGCTGGGTGGTTTGGACCGGCCCAGCGCCGGAAAACTATATGTAGATAAGAAGAACCTGTTTTCCATGACAGAAAAAGAACTGGTGGCATATAAGCGTTCCACGGTAGGTTTTGTCTGGCAGAACAATGGAAGAAATCTGTTACCATATTTGTCAGCTTACGACAACATTATTATGCCCATGGAGTTGAACAGCAGTCAAAAGAAAAAGGAAAGAGCCGATATGCTTTTGGATATGGTAGGGCTTTCTTCCAAAAAGAACAACCGGATGCAGGAACTGTCCGGCGGTGAGCAGCAGAGAATTGCCATTGCCATTGCGCTTGCAAATTCTCCTAAGCTGCTTTTGGCAGATGAACCGACCGGCTCTGTGGATACCAAGACTTCCAATGATATTTTTGATGTGTTTAAACGCTTAAATCAGGAATTGGGTGTAACCATTGTAATTGTAACCCATGATGTGTCCCTTTCCAAAAAAGTGCAGCGTGTTGCTGCAATCAGGGATGGTAAAATCAGCAGTGAGCGGATACTGAAGGAGGATTATGCAGAGCGTGTAAAAAAAGCGGATAAAACAGTGGATTGGCATGTCGATGAAACGCAGGAGGAATTTGCCATTCTGGACCGGTCAGGAAGAATCCAGCTGCCGCCTGAAATGCTGGCCGGCATGAAGCTTAAAGATAACAAAGTGCGGGTTACAACAGTTGACGGTAAAATTGTACTGGAAAATCCTGTGAAAAAAGCGGCGGACTAATTGACAAACATTAATGGGCAATGATATAATAAAAATCCACCGCTTTTAAAGGTGGAATGCAGAATAGGAAATGCGACATAAAAGAGAAGTCGGGAAAATTTTTATTTTGTTCTTGACAAAGCGTGAATCGCATGATATTCTTAATGAGTTGCGGCCCATGAAGCAAAAAGGGAAGCAAGAAGCAAAGCACCTTGACAACTAAACAGCAATGCAGCCCTGAAAATTCCAGAAAA
>CAJTMB010000033.1 GCA_910577105.1 uncultured Lachnospiraceae bacterium
ACGGCCAAAACCATTAATTGCTACTCTTACTGCCATTTTAGTTTCCTCCTAAAATTTTATTATAATGATTAAGACAACCAAAAGGATTGTCAAAATTTTATCAGCAGAATCATTTTACCTAATTCCATTTGATAATTCAAGATGTAAATAAAAAATAATTGGCATTTATAGGCAAATTTAATATATTATTTACAATTTGTCCTCTCCTTCTGATATAATAAGAAAAAAAACAGCAGAAAGAGGACTAAGTAATGGCTATTACCGCTGATTTCCACGTACATTCTTCCTTTTCGGGGGATTCCTCCGAGCCCATGGAAAACATCATACAGGCAGCAATCGCAAAAGGGCTTGACCACTTGTGCTTTACGGAGCATATGGACATGGACTTTCCCGTCTCGCAAAATTCCCCTGAAGGCTTTTTTCTGGTAAACACGGACTCCTATCTTTATGATTTTGCAAAATACAAGGAACAATACAGGGACCAAATAAAGCTGTTGTACGGCATTGAACTGGGCATCCAGCCCCACTTAAAGCGGGAGCTTTCCCTTTATGCACGTGCTTATGAGTTTGATTTTATCATCGGTTCCACACACCTTGTAGACAGAATTGACCCTTATTACCCGTCCTTTTATGAGGGGCGCAGCGAAAAAGAGGCATACCGGGCCTATTTTCAGACTGTCCTTGACAACATCCGGGCCTTTGACAATTTTGACGTCTGCGGCCATCTGGATTATGTGGTGCGCTACGGCCCCAATCAGGACAGGAATTATTCTTACGCAGAATACAGGGATTTATTCGATGAAATCTTAAAACTCCTGCTGAAAAAAGAAAAAGGCATTGAATTGAACACGGGAAGCCTGCTGAGAGGGACAAAAGATGTCAGTCCCTGTACGGAAGTATTGAAGAGATACCGGGAACTTGGCGGAGAAATCATAACCGTCGGTTCTGACGCCCACAGGGCCGGGGATGTTGCCGCCTGCTTTGACCGGGCCAGGGAAATTCTGCTGGAATGCGGTTTCCGGTACTATTGTATTTTTGAAAACAGGATGCCGGAATACAAAAAACTGTAACAATATGTAACAAAATGCACCGGTAAGGAGTTTTCATACTCCTTACCGGTGCATTTTTCTTTTGTGTCCCGGTACAAAGACTTAGCTTTTACCAGCTGCACATCACCACTATTTTTTCAGGAGTTGTCTGTGCGGGAATGCTTCTGGTTGTCCTCTCATACATAACAAGCAGATAATGTCCCCCGGGAGAACCGTAAAAAACCTGATTGTTTGCAGTTACCACAGGCACGCTCTCTGTGATATGAAGCTGCAGGGTATTGTCGTCATTTATCAGGCGGTGGTTAAAATATCCTGCCGTCACGTTGAAAGCGCTCACCGTGGATACCACCGCCACCGCTGTAAACTGCGGCGGATAAATCAAAATGGCGGGAAGGTCCGCATTATACACGAAATGCGCCTGCATTCCCTGATACAGGGTTACAAAATCGGCAATATACGTGGATGCATTTACAATAAAATTGGTGATGCCGCCTTCCCCATCCTCTATGGTTACAAACTGGCTGCACTCATCATTCCTTCCCCCGGTCATAGGCTGTATCTGTGTTATGGTGCCGGTCACCGTCCTGTATGTGGTTCTTCTGTAATTGTTCCAGTTGTTCTGAAAGTCCATGAAAATCAGCCTTCTGTTTATTTATGTTATCTTATGCCGCCGTTTAAGGAAGCGTTCCGCAGATGGTTCCGCCGCCAAGCACATAGCCATCCTCATAAAATACGGCAGCCTGCCCCGGCGCCGGTGCCCGTACCGCCTCGTCAAAAGTGCACTTCACCCTGCCGTCCGCCAGCTTCTCAAGCAGACATGCGCTGCCCATATGGGCATACCGTATCTTTACCACCGCCCTCTTCGGTTCGGGCAAATCTTCCATCGCCATATAATTTATGTTGTCACACAGAACCTGACAGGTATAAAGGTCTTCGTTTTCCCCAATCAGCACTTCATTGCTTTCTTTCCTGATTCCGGCCACAAATACGGGATGTCCCATGGAAAGTCCCAGGCCCTTGCGCTGCCCTATGGTATAGTGGATAATCCCCTTATGCCTGCCGAGCACACGGCCGTCCATGCCGACAAAGTTACCTTCTCCTGCCAGTCTCCCGGGCGCTTCCCTTTCCAGAAAGGCAGCATAATCGCCATCCGGAATAAAACAAATGTCCTGGCTGTCCGGTTTTGCCGCCACAGGCAGTCCCAAATTCACCGCAATCCCACGTATTTCCTCTTTTGTGTAGTCCCCATTCGGCATCAGGGTATGGGAAAGCTGCTTTTGCGTCAATCCATACAGGGCATATGTCTGGTCCTTTTTTGCCGTAACAGAATTTTTTGCCGCATATCTGCCGTTCGCAAGCTTTTCAATCCTTGCATAATGCCCGGTTGCTATGTAATCAGCCCCCAATTTTGCGGCCTTTTGCAGCAACGCCTCCCATTTTACGAAACGATTGCATGCATTGCAGGGATTGGGCGTCCTGCCCCGCAGATATTCCTCCACAAAGTAATCCACCACGCAGCTTTTAAATTCCTCCCTGAAGTCTGCCACATAAAATGGAATACCCAGCATTTGGGCCACATGTTCTGCATCCTCCACAGCACTCATTTTGCAGGCGCCGTTCTCTCCTGCTGCGTCTTCCCCATGCCACATCCTCATATTTACCCCGATGACCTCATACCCCTGTTCCTTTAACAAATATGCAGCAACCGAGGAATCCACTCCCCCCGACATACCCACCACTACTTTCCTGTCCATTCCCTCTCCTTTCCTTTATTGCAAAACTTCTCCGTTCTGTCAACCAACGGTATGGAATATATTAGTCCCAAGGAACTTATGCGCTTTGCGCTGGAAAGCAGCCTCCATGAAACGTACCCACCCTTTTATCGCCGGAACCATCATCCTTACTTTGACCGGGCTTATAAGCCGCATCATCGGCTTTTTTTACCGTATCTATCTGTCACGCCTGTTCGGGGAAGAAGGCATGGGCGTATACCAGCTTATCAGCCCCGTGCTTGCACTAAGTTTTTCCATAACGGCTGCCGGCCTTCAGACTGCCATTTCCAAATATGTGGCAAGTGAAGCCTCTTCCAAAAATTACAGGGGCTCCTTCCGTGTGCTTTCTACCGGCCTTGCCATTTCCCTGCCGCTTTCCTTTCTCTGCATGGGCGTCACCATAAGATTTTCCGAACTGATTGCGGCCCGTTTCCTGTTTGAGCCGCGCACAGCATCCATGTTGCGCATCATTGCCCTGTCCATTCCGCTTGGCGCTGTCCATTCCTGTATCAACGGTTATTTTTACGGAATAAAAAAAACCGGCGTGCCTGCCGCCACACAATTAATCGAGCAGTTTTGCCGGGTATCCTGTGTGTTTATTGCCAACTATTTTGCAAGGGCAAGGCAGACTTCACCCACCATAAATGTAGCCGTCATCGGTCTGGTAGTCGGGGAATTCTGTGCCATGCTCGTTTCCATTGCTGCTGCCTATTTACGGTTTTACCAGCTTTCCTCCCGCGACAGTTTACAGATAAAAAAACACAGGGCGATTCATCCGTCCCCCTCATACTTTAGGGCAGCCGGGGAGCTGCTTGCACTTTCCGTTCCTTTGTCACTGACCCGCATTGTGATTAACCTGCTGCAGAGTGTGGAAGCTGTTTACATACCCACCCAGCTGCAGGTTTACGGCTACGATACCGCAACCGCCCTAAGCGTATACGGCGTCCTTACCGGTATGGCAATGCCGCTTATCTTCTTTCCCAATGCCCTCACCAGTTCCATGTCCCTTCTGCTGCTTCCCATTGTCTCGGAAGCGGATGCCGCCGGAAACAAATCCGCCATAAAGGGAACCGTGAACAAAACCGTATACTCCTGCCTTCTTCTGGGCGGACTATGCACCCTTGGGTTTTTATTCCTTGGCAAGCCCATCGGCATTCTTTTGTTTGGCAGCGAGCTGGCCGGCAGTTATCTCTGTGCCCTAAGTTTTATTTGCCCTTTTTTGTATTTGTGCACCACCCTGTCCAGCATCCTCCATGGCCTGGGAAAAGCAGGGAGCGTGTTCTTTATCAACGTCAGTTCCCTGCTTATCCGGTTGGTTTTCGTCTTTGTCCTTCTGCCAAAGTTCGGCATCAACAGTTACATAGCAGGCATGCTGCTTGCACAGATTTATTCGGCAGGATGTTTTGTGTACCTGCTAAACCGCATCCGATAATAAAAAGCCCTGCCTCCGCATTTTATTGATTTGGATTGGCATCCTTGATGACAGGGGTAATCTGGGAGAGCATATTGTCAATGTCCTCAAACATGGCGCTCTTCGTCGTGCCGAGGTTATTGGCATGCTCAATATGCTTGATTACCTGCTGATATTGAACCTTAATCCCGTCAAAATACTGGCAGATTACCTGCAGCCTTCTTTCGGAATCCTCTATGACGCCGGAAATCTCCGACTGAACGGAAGATGCCCCTTCCGCCGCCTGCGTAATCTGTCCGAAAGATTCGGAAGTATTGTTTACAATTTCAAATCCCTGTCCCAATGCCTGCTGGGATGCGATGATACTCTCATTAAGCCTGACAGTGCCGTCCTCCACATTCCGCACGCCCACATCCACGTCATCCGTCAGTTCCTTGATTTCTTTTGCCAAATCCCGGACCTTATCCGCCACAACGGAAAACCCTTTTCCCTGCTCGCCCGCCCTTGCCGCCTCAATGGAAGCATTCAGTGCAAGTATATTTGTTTCATCCGCAATGGAAACAATTTTCCCCATACATCTCTGTATATCTTTTATGGCAAGTTTAAGCTGCTCATAAGTACTTTCCATAGTACTGTAAGACTCCTGTACTTTCATGGAAGTAATCTTTAAATCCTCTATCAAGTCCTGTGCACCGGATACTGTCTTGGCAATATCTTCTTTCACATTGGTAAACTGTCCCGCTGCCTGGTTAACACTTGAAAAGGACTGTCCGAAGTCCTGCAGCTGCGCCTGAAACTGGTCTGCTTCACTGAGCACGCCGGCAAAAGAACTGCCAATCAGGCTGAGTTCAGACAAGGATTCCACTTCTTTTTTTGCCAGTTCTTTCTGGTAATCCTTCAGGCTGCCCGCCACATAAAGGACTGGATAAAGACTTTTTTCATTATGCCACCCCTGTCCCGGTTTCTTCCGGCCTTTATATAAAAACATAATTTGCATCCTCCTTTATTCAAACACAACGCAGGTCATGGACTGATTGACAAAACGGTTATTGTAATGTTCCCCGTATCCAACCAATCCGGCATGACAACCGAGCGCCGACATATCCTTTAAATACGTCTGCATATAATTCTTCTCACAGAACAGCTTATACCTGAACAGGCAGTTTACCGAAAAAACGGCCGAACGCTTCGGAAAATCCCGGCAGATATTTTTTATAGTCTGCTGCACTGTAGCCTGGTAATCTCCCAGTTCCAGCAAAATCAGGACATCCGAATCATTCACCTGCCTGAAACAGGCCAGTGAATTTCCGTTTATCTCTTTAATGGAAATAATACAGGTATCATCCCCGTTTATCTTTCCGAAAGGATTTTGGAAAGTCTGTGTCAGGATTCCCTCATCCGTCACATGGAGAATATCTTTATACACCTGTTTTGCCGGTTTCCCGTTCAAAGAACCGATTATGTAATTTGCCCGGTCAGTGTTTGAAGCAATGAAACGGTAATCCCCCATCTGGTGATATATGTTTTCCTTATAAGTCTTAACCCTTCCTTTCAGATTCCTGACTAAGGCATATGCCACAGCGTCCTGATATACCCTGCCGTTTGCGGAAACCTTTCCGCCATCCCCGGTGCCGCCCACCAGCTGAATGCCCCTGCCCTTTAGGACAGAATTGATGGTTGTCAGCACACAGGCATCATTACCGCTGCAAAAATCAATACATACCGTATCGTTCCTTGACGCTCCAATCGCGGCAATGTCTGTCTCGACCCGGTTTATATACTTAACCGGCATGGTGGTTACCTGCTCCAGCACGTTTGCCGTGGCGCTGACACCGTCCGAAAATGCAATAATGCCGACTCCGTTCTCCACCACTTTCGTATCATAACTCATCCCGATGCATCCAATGCTTGGAACCTTCGGATATAACGCCTCCAAAGCTTTTACATGCGATTCAAACTGGGCATTGTTTGACAACAACATAATGAACTGAGGGCTTTGCAACCCCCTTACCGCTGCCGTCAAATCCCCGGTTTGGCTCATTCCAAAAAATTGCTTCATACAGCTGCCTTCCTTTCTCCTGTCTGCAAATCTTCAGATATCATAATTAATCCCTATAATTATACTTTATGTCAAAGCAGGGCGTCAATATTCATTTTCTGTGTACCCGCAGTTTACATGCCGCCGGCATGAGACTGTGATAAATTAATTCTTGCGCGTGGCGGCAAATTATTATATAATGTCAAGAAGTTTTAACTATGAAAAGAGGTGCATTATGAGCTATGAATTTATAAAGAAGCTGCCCACACCGGATGAAATCCGTGAGCAGTTCCCCCTTCCGGAAAATCTCGCAAAATTAAAGGAAGAACGGGATGCGGAAATCAAGGATGTTTTTGCCGGAAAAAGCAATAAGTTTATTGTGGTTATCGGTCCCTGTTCCGCTGACAATGAAGATTCCGTATGTGATTATGTAAGCAGGCTTTCCAAAGTCAATGAAAAGGTAAAGGACAAGCTGATTCTGATTCCCCGCATTTACACCAACAAACCCCGGACCACCGGCGAAGGCTACAAAGGCATTGTCTCCCAGCCCGACCCGGAAAAAAAGCCCGACTTTCTCGCGGGCTTGATAGCCATGAGAAAGATGCAGATTCATGCCATTGAAGTCAGCGGCCTTACCGCAGCGGATGAAATGCTCTATCCCGAAAACTGGCGGTATGTGTCAGACATACTTTCCTATGTGGCAATCGGCGCCCGCTCTGTGGAAGACCAGCAGCATCGTCTTGCCTGTAGTGGATTCGACGTGCCTGCCGGGATGAAAAATCCTACCAGCGGGGATTTTTCCGTTATGCTTAACTCCGTTTATGCGGCGCAGCATCCCCATTCCTTTATTTACCGCGGCTGGGAGGTCAATACCACAGGCAACGAATACGCGCACACCGTGCTTCGCGGCGCAACCAACAAATATGGACGCAACCTGCCCAACTACCATTATGAGGACTTAAACACCCTCCTCACCCTTTACAATGAGCGCGATTTAAAAAATCCCGCCTGCATCATCGATGCCAACCACAGCAACTCCAACAAGCAGTATGAACAGCAGGTCCGCATTGTAAAAGAGGTTATGCACAGCAGGAAATTGAGCGCCGACATCCATGACCTGGTAAAAGGCGTCATGATTGAAAGCTATATTGAAGAAGGCTGTCAGAAAGTGGGCGGAGGCGTATATGGCAAATCCATTACGGACCCTTGCCTTGGATGGGAAGCTTCCGAAAAACTAATCTATGATATAGCAGATTATGAATAAATTTTGTATTTTTTACGCAAAAAAGGTGTAACCGCGTTTTAAGGGTTACACCTTTTTCATATGTATGATTATTTATCTCTTCATAAAATCCGAAAAATCATCCTCTGGGATGGGCCTTGCTGTATACTTCCCGTATCCGGTTATGATTCATATTTGCGTAAATCTGGGTGGTGGAGATGTCTGAATGTCCCAGCATTTCCTGTACGCTGTGCAAATCCGCACCGTTTGCCACCAAATGTGCCGCAAAAGAATGACGGAGGGTATGCGGCGTGATTTCAGAACTGATGCCTGCCCTCATCGCATAACTCTTTATCAGTTTCCAGAACCCCTGTCTGCTCATGGGCTGACCCGAACAGTTGACAAACAGAGTGTCTGCCTCGTCACTGATTAACATTGCACCCCTGGCATGCTCCAGATAATTGATAAGTGCATTTCTTGCCTGATTGCCGAAAGGTATTACCCTCTCCTTTCCGTTGTCCCTGCAGACGACAAAACCCATTTTCAGATTGACATCGGAAACTTTCAGGGAAATCAGTTCCGTAACCCTGATGCCGGTTGCATACAAAAGTTCCAGCATTGCCTTATCCCGCATTTCTTTCGGCGTGTCTGCAAACGGCTGCGCCAAAAACTTATCAACTTCTGCAATCGTCATAATTTCCGGTATTTTTTTCTCTACCCTGGGTGCCTTCAGACAGTCTGATATATCCTCTTTCACCAAATGCTCTTTATACAGATAATGATAAAAAGCCTTAATGGAAGCAACATTCCTGGAAATCGTTGCCGGGGCAAACCGGTTCTTTTCCAGATACAGGATGTAAGAATTCAGATTTGTTCTGGAAATATCCTCTATCCTGTTAACCTCCATCGTTCCCAGAAAAACCCGGAACTTGTTTAAATCCCTCTGATACGACAGTCTGGTATTTTCTGACATTTTTTTGACATTATGTAAATAAGTCATAAATGATTCTATTGCCTTTTCCATGAACTTCTAAGCCCTTCCTCAAAAGTATCCCCGAATTTGTCATTAGGATTCCATTATACCCATTCATTCCGTGAAAATCAAATACTTTTTCAAAAAATTTTTAATAAATTAGAAACCAGCTTTGGATTGACATAACTTTCAAGAATGCATCCAATTATGACAACTATCATCAACAACAGAAATTGTACGGACTTTCTTCGTATCATCTGGTTCTTTTCCAAAGGTTCCCCACTGCCAAAGGCTCCTCTGGAAGCCCTGCTCGGAAAATACATCACGGTACAGAATTCATAACTCCATTGCAGCAATAACAGCGCTACAGGAAAGTATACCAATATCTGAGGAAACACCCCAACCAGAATGAGCAGGATTCCTTTCAGGCCGTACCGCAGCAGCGACGCCATCACAAGCATTCCAAAAGAAATTCCCAGCCATGCGGCGCAAGTCCATGTTGCCGCCAGTCCCAGCCATGTAGTGGACAATACTGCCAGAATCAGGGCAGCCCCTACCCTTTTTTGCACTACATATAAAAAAAAGGCATTGCTGTCTATCTCAGAATACTTCATTTCATACAAGGTGTATTCACTCAGTAATCCCGTATTTTCAAGCAAAGCCTTTTTTCCCATATTCATCAGTACAAGTCCTGCCACAAAACCTGCTGCCACAAGCGCTAAAAGTACACGGTTTCTCTTTCCTTCCAATTGATTTAACCACCGCATTCCATCACCAACCTCTGCCGTCACTTTCTTTACCACGCTCTATTTTATGACGCCGGGGACAGGTTTATGACCTATTTTCAGCTTATTTGTGTAAGTATTTATGAGCATAAGTCATGATAGCGCAAATCGTTTTGGAGTCCTGAATGGTACAATCATATATCCTGTCCATAAGTTCCTCCACCGTATATGCCTCCACATTGATATACTCATCTTCGTCCAGATGCTGAATGCTTTTCTGTAAATCTTTAGCCACATAGATATCAATTTTTTCATTGCAGAAAGCAACCGTAGTGCGGATACTGATTAAAAGTTCCAGATTCTCCGAACGGTATCCCGTTTCCTCCTCCAACTCCCTGCCGGCAGCAGTCTGCGTCGGTTCGTCAGCGCCGTCCAGTCCTCCTGCCGGCACTTCCAGCGTGTAACGGTCCAATGCATTCCGATACTGGCGTACCATCAGGATTTTGCCGTCTTCCCTGACCGGAACCACTGCTGCTGCGCCCTTATGTCCAATAAAATCCCACTTTACCACATTTCCGTTGGGCACCTGCACAGTATCCTGATAGTAATCGATGATGGCGCCTTTATGCACCAAATCCCTGCTCAATCTTTTAAATTCTTCAGACATGTTTTTTTCCTTTTTCTTTATATGTTTTGATGAATCTAATTCAGAGACTGCAAAATTTTTTCTGCACTGACCAGTTTGACACACAGCGTAAACAGTTCTGCTGCCTGTGTCATTTCCTCCAAGGTGGGGAAAGAAGGTGCAATTCTGATATTGGTGTCTTTGTCATCCTTACCGTAAGGGTAAGTTGCACCGGCTCCGGTCAGTACCACTCCTGCCTCCTTGCATTTCTCAACAACCGTCTTTGCACAGCCTTCCATCGTATCAAAAGAAATAAAATAACCACCGTTGGGTTTTATCCACCCGGCAATGCCAAGCCCGCCCAATTCCTTATCAAATATGGAAAGCACAGCTTCAAACTTGGGCCGCATTATGTCCGCATGTTTTTTCATCTGGGCCTTTAAGCCATCCAGATTTTTAAAATACTGTACATGGCGGAGCTGATTAATTTTGTCAAAACCGATGGTCTGGATAGTCATGGACTTTTTCATAAAATCCAGGTTTTTCTGTGACGCCGCTACAGCAGCAATACCTGCGCCCGCAAAGCTTACCTTTGATGTGGAAGCAAATTCATATACCAAATCAGGATTGCCCGCTTTTTCACACTCACTGATAATATCAAGAAGTTCGTCCTGCACCTCTTCATACAAATGATGGATGGCATAGGCATTGTCCCAGAATATCCTGAAATCTTCAGCCGCAGGTTTCAGGGCAGCAAACCGTTTTACTGTCTCGTCGGAATAAGTGATTCCCTGTGGATTGGAATACTTGGGAACACACCAGATGCCCTTCACTGTAGCATCATTGTTTACGTATTCCTCCACCATATCCATGTCCGGTCCGTCCGGTGTCATGGGAATGGTAATCATCTCTATTCCAAAATGCTCTGTGATGGCAAAATGTCTGTCATAGCCCGGTACAGGACAAAGAAATTTTACTTTATCCAGCTTGCACCAGGGGGTGCTGCCGCATACACCGTGTGTCATGGAACGGGAAATGGTATCGTACATGATAAACAGGCTTCCGTTACCGAACACAATCACTTTTTCTGCCGGTACCCCCATCATATCACCCATCAGGACTTTTGCTTCCGGAATCCCATCCAGCAGGCCATAGTTCCTGCAATCAACACCGTCTTCCGTAAACAGTACACTTTCCGAACTAAACAAATCCATCATCGGCATCGTCATGTCGAGCTGGCTGAGTGACGGTTTACCACGGGACATATCCAGTTTCAGCCCCTTACCCTTTACATCCTCATATTCTTTTTCCAGTTCTGTTCTCAGGGTTTCCAGTTCATCCCTGCTCATCTTTTTGTATGACTTCATTTTGTCACCATCCTCTACAAATTTTCCCTCATTTATCCGATTGGATAATCGTATACAATCATACACATCCTGTATATTCTACTATATCACTTTTCCGAAAACAAGTAGAAAATGAAAAAATTTTCAAATCACCCCCGACAGATTTCAAATAAAAAAAGCGTAAGCATATTTTGGCTTACGCTTTCTGTTTACCTATTCAATTTGCATTACTTTGCGTAATCAATCACGCGGCTTTCACGGATGACATTGACTTTAATCTGTCCCGGATATTCCAACTCAGCTTCTATCTGCTTGGAAATATCCCTTGCCAGCAATACCATGTCAGCATCTGTAATCTGCTCAGGAACTACCATTACGCGAACTTCACGACCTGCCTGAATAGCAAAAGATTTTTCAACACCTTTGAAATTGTTTGTGATTTCTTCTAATTGTCTTAATCTGCTAGTATAGGTTTCCAGTGTTTCCCTTCTAGCGCCCGGTCTTGCAGCGGATATTGTATCAGCAGCTTGTACAATACATGCAATCAGGGATGTGGCTTCCACGTCGCCGTGGTGAGATTCAACTGCATTGATAACAATTGCATTCTCTTTGTACTTCCGGCAAAGCTCCGAACCGAGCTGGATATGAGAACCTTCCATTTCATGGTCAACGGATTTACCGATGTCATGCAACAGACCCGCACGTTTTGCAAGGCGGACATCAAAGCCCATCTCTGCTGCCAGAAGACCTGACAACTGAGCAACTTCAATGGAATGTTTTAATGCATTCTGTCCGTAACTGGTTCTGAACTTCATCTTACCAAGTAATCTGACTAATTCGGGATGAATACCGTGTACGCCTACTTCCAGAGTCGCGGCCTCCCCTTCTTCTTTAATCATTACTTCTACTTCTTTTTGCGCCTTTTCTACCATTTCTTCAATTCTGGCAGGATGAATACGTCCATCTACAATTAATTTTTCAAGGGCAATTCTTGCCACCTCACGGCGAATAGGGTCAAATCCTGACAAAATAACTGCTTCGGGGGTATCGTCAATAATCAAATCAACTCCCGTCATGGTCTCAAGGGTACGGATGTTGCGTCCCTCCCTACCAATGATACGTCCCTTCATTTCATCGTTTGGAAGCTGCACTACGGAGATAGTAGTCTCAGAGACATGGTCTGCTGCGCATCTCTGTATAGCATTTACTACATACTCCTTCGCTTTTTTGTCTGCTTCTTCTTTGGCCCGACTCTCCATTTCCTTAATCATCACGGCCGTTTCATGTTTCACTTCATCTTCAACAATTTTCAACAAATACTCTTTTGCTTGTTCAGAGGTTAATCCGGAAATTCTCTCCAGTTCCTGTACCCGCTGTTCGTTAAGCTTGGACACTTCCGCTTTCATCCTGTTCAAGGACTCTTCACGCTGTGCCAGACTTGTCTCTTTGCGCTCGATAGCATCCGCTTTCTTATCAATGTTCTCTTCCTTCTGCTGAACCCTTCTCTCATAACGCTGGGCTTCTGCCCTGCGTTCCTTGATTTCCTTGTCAAGTTCATTCTTGGTACGAATGGACTCTTCCTTGACCTCAAGCAACGACTCGCGTTTTTTGGCCTCCGCAGTCTTCAAAGCTTCATCAATAATCTCCCTTGCCTTGGTTTCCGCATCTCCCAGCTTGGACTCCACATATCTCTTGCGTCTTTCCGTAGCTATCTTTGCAGTAACCGGGATGGAGATGATAAGCGTAACCGCTACCGCTCCCAAAACATACAACCATGTCATGTACAGGAGCACCTCCTTATTAAGTTTTCGTGCATGGCCTTACGGCCATAGCATAACGTCAAGTGCCCAAAAGCACTCTTCTTTCGTCATGCCAAATCTATAGAATGTATGTACATGCCACTATATATAGTAGGCACACATTCTAAAAAGCATTTCACAACATTTTCATTTTAAGATAAAATAATACTTATGTCAAGTATGGAAACATAAAAACTCTGGTTTTACTTATTCTTTTATATTAAAGAATTTTCCTTCGCCTTACTCAACATAAGCTGATTCCTATTCATCTGCGATTTTCTGAATACACATTAAAAGCTTCCCAGTGCCTTTCTTATTTTATCAGCATCAAATCCCCGGCGTGCCAGAAAAGCATACATTTTCTGCATCTCTTTTTTATCTGCCACTACCGCATCATACTTTCTTTTTTGCAAAAGTTTCCGAATCTGCTCCTCCTCATCCTGTTCATTTCCATCGTCTTCCCATTCTGCCCATGCCCTTGCGATAATATCCGGCGAAATACCTTTGATTAACAAATCATTTTCTATTCTCCTCCGGCTTTTACGGGAATGACTGCAGCGAATAAACTCACCTGCATAACGGAAATCATCAAGATATCCATACGATGCCACATAATCCAGCGCTTCCTCTATTGCCTCTTCGGGGTAAAATCCCTGTTTCAGCTTAAGGTGCATCTGCGCCCTGGTATAATCCCTTGCCTTTAAGAGGTTCATGCATCTTAACTTTGCCCGTTTGGGAAGAACTTCACGGAGAATTTCCTGATATGCTTCATGATTTATGGGCATTTGTTCCCTTAACCCGTATTTACGCAGTTCGCCTTTGTAAAGAACAAAGGCGAACTCATCATCAATATATACTTTTACTTTGGATGCGGTATATTCCGCAAGAAGCGTAACAATCATTTTAACCCTCATTTTTGCGCCGCTTTTTTCTGATGTTGCAGTTCTGCACAAAATGCTTTTCACACTAACCCGTCCATTTATTTCTCTGCTTTTTTAGAGGAAGCCGTATCTGACTTTGCACCGGACGGGCTTGCATTTTCTTCTGCACCGGCATCCGCATGAAGACCAAAGTGGTCTCTGACTTTTTTCTCAACTTCATCGCATACTGTGCGATTGTCTTTTAGATACTGCTTGGCATTTTCCCTGCCCTGTCCAATCTTATTGCCTTCATAAGCATACCATGCGCCTGATTTATTTATAACGCCGATATCGGTCGCCAAATCCAATATATCCCCCGTTACGGATATACCTTCCCCAAACATAATATCAAACTCAGCTTCTTTGAAAGGGGGCGCTATCTTATTCTTTACCACTTTCACACGGGTTCTGTTTCCAATCACTTCTCCTGCCTGCTTCAAAGATTCAATACGCCGCACATCCAGACGGACGGAGGAATAAAATTTCAGTGCCCGGCCGCCTGTGGTGGTTTCCGGATTGCCAAACATGACACCTACTTTTTCACGTAACTGGTTAATAAAGATTACCGTACAATTGGACTTGCTGATAACGGCTGTCAGCTTTCTTAACGCCTGCGACATCAGCCTTGCCTGCAGGCCCACATGGCTGTCTCCCATATCGCCTTCAATTTCCGCTTTGGGAACCAATGCGGCTACTGAGTCCACGACCACAATATCTATAGCACCGGAACGGACCATGGTTTCGGTAATCTCCAACGCCTGTTCCCCGCTGTCCGGCTGTGATATGTAAAGATTATCTATATCCACTCCTATGTTTTTGGCATATACCGGGTCAAGCGCATGTTCGGCATCAATAAATCCGGCAATGCCTCCCCTCTTCTGCACTTCAGCAATCATATGCAGGGTAACCGTGGTCTTACCACTGGACTCCGGCCCATAAATCTCAACAATCCGGCCCTTCGGGATGCCGCCAAGTCCCAGTGCCACATCCAGACTCAAAGAACCGGTCGGAATGGTTTCCACATTCATCTGTGCTGAGGGGTCACCGAGTTTCATTACCGCACCTTTGCCGTACTGCTTTTCTATCTGCACAAGCGCAGCATCCAATGCTTTTAACTTTTCTGCTTTTTCCATGTTTTCCTCCATTTTCAGTCATCCTATTTTTAACAGGTATTCTATCAGCCTGTGAACAAACGTTCTGATAATTTCAGAATAAAACATTTGTTCTGTTTTGTCAATCCTTTTTTATATTATCATTTTCATTGTCCAATAATCCACCCTTTTGGGCACTCCTCCTTCTCTTCCATATACAATTTCCTATTTTAACAGGGGGGAATGGCGATATGCCGAAATGATATCAGAAATATACCAGTGGAAAAAATATAACATATTCCATTCTGTTTTGCAAGCATTTGTGATACCGTATTTTGCATGACGGCAATTTCACATCAATTTCGGATAAAAGGCGCTGCCACCCTGAAAAACAGGGTGGCAGCGCCTTATTACCTCTCTGAATTTATCAGTAACTGTTCAGAAACTGCTCATAATCCTCATAAGTTACATAGACGATATGTCCGGGCAGATTCAGCCCGACTTCCAACCCCATCGGCGTGTAAAACAAAACCAGAGTATCGTCACTCATAAGCATTTCCTGTAATTCCTGATTGGAATAACCGGTCAGCGCTTCATCTCCGTTTTCAAAAATTTCCCGCTGTCTGAACTCCGTGACAAAATCATCATCCACGTTGAGCACTTCTGCATTTTTTATCAGATTTCCGGTTTCCAAATCAAAATTCATGCAATAGAAGTCAAATACACTAAACGGGTCATTCTCCAATTCCAGATATATGCTCTCCTTAAAAACAACACTTAAGGTCTTTTCATCCATATAGGTGACATAGGATTCAATCTTACAGAAAAAAGTATCGTCCTCATTCCTCATAAGAGGTTTAAAGTCTTCTTTGAAGAAACTCATATAATAATTGTATTCATAGTATAACGCTGCATTTATAAATTCGAGGTGCGGAAAGTCCTTCGTTGCTATCTGGGGATATTCCACCTGCAGTAACACATTGGGAGAACCATTGGAAGTATAGGTTTCCAGGAAAAAATTTAATTCATACGACAAATCATCCCTCAGTGCATTATAGGGCCCCGTATAGTAAGTGTATGCATCATCCTGCCCTTCTTCATTCCAGTTTTCTTCCGTCACATCCGTAGTGAAATGGGAAAAACTCGGGGATGAAGCAGAACTTCCTTGCTCGTTTCCACCTGCCGTTTCATTTTCCTCTTCTGTTCCCGAAGTCCCCCCCTGCTGCCTTTCTCCGGAAACAATATTCTGATACCTGTCACGATTCTGTATGCTGGAAACGCCTATCAGAATCAGTGCCACAAGAGCCACAAGCACGAATCCAAGAATCAAGCATACCACAACCGCTGCCTTGTTTTTCTTCTTTCCGGCAGGTTGTGCCATGGGAACGGCCTGCATATAAGGTTGGTACGAACCCGGATATGGCTGACCCTGTCCGTACCGGGGCTGCCCAGCGCCAAAAGACCCTTGCGGCATCTGCTGTTGACCCATGCCGAAAGTTCCCTGCTGTGCCTGCGGCACATCACCCTGATTTTGGTATCCGCAGCTGCTGCACACCCCATCCCTTGCAATAGCCCCGCATTTCGGACAAAAATCAAATCTGTTGTTATCTGCCATAACCCTCTCCCTCTCTTATGCTTTTTTCCTTGCTTTAGGCTCTTATTTGCCGATGATACATTTTCTGAGCAGTACCAACGCCGCCGACACAACACTTTCCCTTATTGTAAGCCGGCTGCCGATAAAGCGGTATTCTTCCACGCACACCTGTCCGTTCACATAACATCCTATATAAACAAGTCCTACCGGTTTTTCCTTCGTGCCGCCGTCAGGTCCTGCAATGCCGGTTATGGATACCGTAACATCCGCGCCTGCCGTCTTTGCGGCCCCCACAGCCATTTCCCATGCTGTTTCCCTGCTCACCGCGCCAAACCGCTCCAATGTTTCTTCCTTTACGCCAATCAGGTTCTGCTTTGCTTCATCGGCATATGTGACAAAACCTGCATGGAACACTTTTGACACTCCGGGTACATTTACCAGCCGGGAGGCAAGAAGCCCGCCGGTGCATGACTCCGCCGTAGCGATTGTCCAATTTTTTTCCGCCAGCAGTTCTGCCACTGCCGCTTCCAGTGTAACCTCTTCTTCCATAGTATATATATGGCTGCCAAACCTCTTTTTCAGTTCTTCTGCCATAGGGGCAATCAAATCCTGTGCCTCTTTGCTGTTTTTTGCCCTTGCCGTTATCCTAAAATGCACCTCTCCCGTTTTGGCATACGGTGCAATGGTGGGATTGGACTGGTTTTCCATCAAATCCAAAACCATCGTTTCCGCCCTGCTTTCCCCGATGTCCACCACCTTGACAGTAACGGATTCTATCACATCGTCTTCCAGCGTACGCAGATACGGCATCACGCTGTCTGTGAACATAGGCTTTAATTCACCGGGCGGCCCCGGCAGGAGAATCGCATATTTTCCGTTTTCTTCCATAATTATGCCGGGCGCCGTGCCGTTTTTGTTGGGTATGGCTTTTGCCCCTTCGGGAACGAGAGCCTGTTTCCAGTTATTTTCCGTGGGCGTAATCCCCCGTTGTGCAAAATATGCCTCTATATGCCGGCGTGATTTTTCATCTTCCACAAGCCGGCGTCCGAACGCTTCCGCTGCCACATCTTTCGTCAAATCATCTCCCGTCGGTCCCAGACCGCCGGACAAAAGTACAATATCCGCACGTTTCACCGCTGTTTTAATCGTCTGTAACAGCCTTTCGCGGTTGTCACCCACCACAATCTGAAAATAGGATGAAAGCCCCAGCGCCGCGCATTTTTCCGCCAGAAACGCTGCATTGGTATTCACAATGTTTCCCAATAGCAGTTCCGTCCCTACACAGATAATTTCAACAGTCATAACCATACCTCCATAGGCACTTATTTGGTTTCCGCCATAACCTCTTTATTTTTCCATACATAGTCAATCAGGGAAACCAAGGTAAGTAACAGGGCAATCCACATTACAATATCCGTAAACAGCTGATACTCTGCACGAATGCCGTTTGGAATCCCGTTGTTGTCCGCAATCATCAGACAGACCATCACCATCTGGAATGTCGTCTTAAACTTGCCCCAGTAACCGGCTGCAATTACAATGCCTTTGTCGGAGGCCACCAGCCTGAAACCGCTGATGATAAACTCCCTGCTGATAATCAGGATGACAACCCATGCCGGAATCCTGCCCATCTCCACCAGACAAACCATAGAGGCACAGACAAGAAGCTTATCGGCAAGCGGGTCCATAAACTTTCCGAAATTGGTTACCAGATTATATTTCCTTGCTATTTTTCCGTCTATCAAGTCCGTCAGGCTTGCAATAATAAAAATCGCCAGTGCGATATAATCCACATATTCCATGACACCGCCAAAAACAGCAGTAAACCATCCCCATTCGTGAAATCCGCCCAACAGCAGTATCACAAAGGGAACGATAAGGACCATTCGGAAAATTGTCAGTTTATTCGGTAAATTCATGATATATCTCTCCTATCAAATCGTATTCATTGGAACCGGTTACCAGTACCTTTACAAAATCACCAGTCATAAGGTTCGCCGTTGTATTGATAAACAGATAGCCGTCCACTCCCGGCGCATCCCGGTAAGTTCTTGCTACATAGGCGTCCTCATCGGGCATCTTGCCTTCCACCATCACGGTAAGCACCCTTCCGACCATATCCCCGGCCTTTTCAAAGGCAATCTCCTGCTGCAGTTCCATGAGTTCTTCCCTGCGGCTTTCTTTTACCTCTTCTTCTACCTGCCCTTCCATGACGGCCGCCGGAGTATCCTCTTCCTGTGAATAAGTAAAAACCCCGAGACGCTCAAATTCCATCTCCTCCACAAAACAAAGCAGTTTTTCATGGTCATTTTCGGTCTCCCCCGGGAAACCGGTAATCAAGGTGGTTCGCAGACAGATATCCGGTATCTCCTGCCTGAGATGTTGAACTACCTCCCTGAGATGTTTTTCGGCAGTACGCCTCCCCATGCGTTTCAAAATCTCATCGGAAGAATGCTGGATGGGAATGTCAAGATAATTACATATTTTATCCTCTGATTTTATTGTCTCTATCAGTTCGTCATCTATTTCTTCCGGATAGCAGTATAAAATCCGAATCCAGTAAATCCCCTCTATCGCTGCAAGTTTCCTGAGAAGCAGCGGTAAGCTTTTCCTGCCATATAAATCCTTCCCGTAAAGGGTTGTTTCCTGTGCTACCAGAATCAGTTCCCTGACACCGCCTTCCGCCAGTTCCCCGGCTTCTTTTATCAGGCTTTCCATGGGAATGGAGCGGTACTTTCCCCTGACTTTGGGAATGATACAATACGTACAGTGTTTGTCACAGCCTTCCGCTATTTTGAGGTACGCATAATGTCCGCCGGTGGTAACTACCCGCTTTCTGCCGTATACCGGCGTGACGCTTAAGTCCCTGTAATGGTTCCTTCCTCTCCCTGCAAGCACTTCTTCTACGGCATCCGCCACCGCATCGATTGCCATGGTCCCAAGGATGGCGTCCACCTGGGGTATTTCTTTCTGGATTTCTTCCCTGTAGCGTTCGGCAAGACAGCCTGCCGCAAGCAAAGCCTTAAGATGTCCGCCCTTTTTAAGTTCCGCCATCTCAAGCAACGTATTGATACTTTCTTCCTTTGCATCATTAATAAAGCAGCAGGTGTTTACCACTACGATATCCGCCTGCTCTTCGTCATCCGTAAATTCATATCCTCTTTCCAAAAGCTGCCCCAGCATAACCTCTGTATCCACCAGATTCTTGTCGCAGCCCAGGGAAACAAACATAATCTTCATAAAATTGTACCTTATGCCTGCTCTTCTTCATCATTAAAGATTTTAATTTTGCCCTCATTCAATTCTTCCACTGCAATGGAAAGGGGCTTTTTGCCTGCCTCATCTACTAACGGCTCGTCACCTGCAATAATCTGCCTTGCCCTCTTGGAAGTTGCCATAACGATGGAATACCTGCTGCTTACCACAGGCTCCTCTCCCGGCTCCACGTCCGCATTCACCACTTTCATCAAATCGGTATAAGATGGATGTAACATACTATTCTCCTTTCGCCAGAACCTTCAGTCCTGCCCTGATACTATTGATAAATTCTTCATTTCTGACGGGTTTTCTTTTCGCCGCCCGCACAATGCCATGAATCTCCTCCACACAGCGTTTTAAATCATCGTTGACAACTATATATTCATAATCCTCAACGCCTTCTGCTTCCAAAACAGCCGTGTTCAAACGCTTCATAACGGACTCTTCCGTTTCTGTGCCCCTTCCCCTGAGCCTTCTTGCCAGTTCGGCTGCATCGGGAGGCGTCACAAACAGGGACAGCATATCGGGAAACATCTTCTTTACCTTGCGCATGCCCTGTATCTCTATTTCCAGAATCACATCCATACCGGCATTCAGCTTTGTTTCCACATAATCCCTCGGCGTTCCGTAATAATTGCCGCAATATTCAGCATACTCTATTAATCCGTTTTGTGCAATCTTTTCTTCAAATTTTTCCCTGGTAGAAAAAAAATATTCCCTGCCATCCTGTTCCCCCTGTCTGGGAGCCCTGGTCGTCATGGATATGGACAATGCATAATTATCGTAAGTTTTCATCAACTCTTTCATGAGCGTTCCTTTGCCCGCCCCGGAAAAACCGGACAACACAATCAAAATCCCTCTACTCATCCTCTTCCCTGCCTTCCTCCAAATTACAGCCGTCAGCTTTTACTCCCTCGGGAATGGCATGAGCCCTTCCCGCTATCGTTTCAGGCAGCAAGGCTGACAAGACAAGCTGCCCGTTTTCCATTACCAGCACTGCTTTTGTCCTGCGCCCCTGTGCGGCATCCACCACCATGCCGTTTTCCTTTGCCTTTTGCACCATACGCTTTACCGGCGCGGAATCGGGACTGACAATGGCAATGAGTTTGCCGGTGTTTACTATATTTCCAAACCCGATGTGAATCAAACCGTCCATCTATACACCCACACCTTTCACACTACTCTATATTTTGAATCTGCTCACGCACCTTTTCAATTTCCGTCTTTAATTCTATGGCACGGTCCGAAATTTCCATGTCTGTCGTCTTGCTCAGAATCGTGTTGGCCTCCCGGTTCATCTCCTGTGCAATGAAATCCAGTTTTCTTCCGATGCCGCCTCCATCTGCCAGAGCCTTTTTTGTCGCCTCAATATGGCTCTTCAGCCTGACCAGTTCCTCATCCACACAGACCTTGTCCGCAAAAATGGTAACTTCCATCAAAATTCTGTTCTCATCCATCTGGGCATCCTGCAGCAAATCTTTTACTTTATCGTATAGTTTTTGCTTGTACTCCGCAATAATCCTGGGAGAACGCTCCGTGATAAATGCCACATGGGATAACATGGCATCCAGCTTTTCCAGCAAATCCGCTTTCAGGTTTTCCCCTTCCGCAATACGGGCCTGCACAAAAGCTTCCGCTGCCTGCTTCAATGCCTCCTTTAATGCTTTCCAGAGTTCCTCCGCATCCTCTTCCTGCTCTTCCATGGTAAAGACTTCAGGATACCTCGACAAAGCGGACACCCGGATATCATCCTCCAGTCCGAAATCTTCTGCCATCTGTTTCAGGTATGCGCGATATTTTGCAGCGATTTCTTTGTTGTACTTTACACAGCCTGACACTTCCGAAAAATCCTCATAGGAAATGTAAAGGTCCGCCTTCCCCCGCTGCATATAGTTTTTCAGTTCACTGCGTATGGCTGATTCAAAATAATTGAGTTTCTTTGGCATTTTGATGTTGACGTCCAGATACCTATGGTTTACGGACTTAATCTCCACCGTAAATTTCCGGCTGCCTTCCATCAGTTCACACCTGCCAAATCCGGTCATGCTTTTAATCATTTGTGTACCCTCTTCCCGACGCAGCCTTACCCCGTTTTTCCCGCTGCATACTGTTTTTATTATAGTAGAAAGAAAGAGGAGAGTCAAGCAGCAGACTGCCTGATTCTCCCCAGTTGTCCTTCCTTTTGGGTATGTGTCCGTTTTCAACCTGACAGCCTTTACATATCAGGTCGTTTATCTCCCCCGGATGTAACGTTTTCCTCCGGCATATTGTCTCCTCCCGAGACACTGACGTTTTCTGATAAACTGTCGTTTCCTGAAACACTGACATTTCCCGATTCTTTGTCACCGCCCGAGACGCTGTCACCATCTGAAACACTGTCACCATCTGAGACGCTGTCACCGCCCGAAACGCTGTTTCCACCCGAAACATCTTCCATCTCTGCGTCACCGTCAGATACGCTCCGCCCGGAGAAGGAAGCCGCTGCCGCAGGTGAAGGCAATAAAGTGATGGTCTGCGCCTGCACCACCCTGTCTGTGTCCCCGGTACTGGCAATCAGACTGCCGTCATACAGCACCAAATCATGACCCAGTGTTTTCAGTACCACCTTATATGTGGTTTCTGTTGCCGGCAACTGGCTTTCCTTCATGTTCACGGTAATCTGGGCCGGCAATGCGTTGCCGCCAAAGGAAATCTTCGTATGGAAGAATGCCTGACTTCCCGACTCATCCGCCAGAATATCGGCATCCGACATCGTATCCTCATACAGCCACAGTTCCATACCGGATGTCAGGTAGAAATCCCCGGACTTCGTACTGAAAGTAAAATGAGGTACCCTGAGGTTTGCACTTGCCGAATTTGGATTAGCCGGATAAAACTGGAATTTTTCTCCTTCCGGTACGCTTTGCGGCACATACTCATATTTTTCCGTTCTCTGCAGGGCTTGTGAAAGGGTCAGCCCGCCAAGGTAAGGTGAACCCGACTGCCAGCCGGTATGATTATTGATGATATTATTGGTGAAATAAACTCCGCCGTACCAATCCGTGCAATCCTTATATGCACTGTATACATCCAGAATAAATCCACTTCCGTCCACATATCCCACCAAATCCCCTTTTGGAGAGGTTCCTGCCGTCACATGGCCCAAATGGTAATTGTTCACAAAATATCCTGCCTTGAAACGGCCGCAGAGTCCGCCGTTACTTGCAAATATGTTGGAAACGTTCCCGACATTGATACAATTAATCACGCCGCCTGTTGGCGAACCTAACAAGCCAAAGATTCCTCCGTTTGTCCCATTTTGATTATCCCCCGGCGCACCGGTAATATTTCCGTAATTGACGCAGTTTGCAACCACATAACGTACATTGCCGGTCTGGGGAATGGCCCCGGCAATACCGCCCACATAATCATTACCGTTTAATATGCTTCCATGGTTTTCACAGTAGGATATCTCCAGATTGGCAATGGAATATGCATTGAGATTACGTTTTATTCCCACGATGCCGCCCAGGTAATTATTGGTGTTTTCCGCTTTAGCCACGATATTTGCATAATTGATGCAGTCCGTGATTACGCAGTCCTTATTGCTATCCCTGTTCTGGTCCCACCCCAGAATGCCTCCCACATAGTCTGCATTGCCAAGCAGTTCAATTTCTCCGGCTCCTGCATCCGTTTCGGAACCGTTTACACAGCCTATAATAAAATACTTATTGACCTGCTCTCCCACTCCGCCAACAATGCCGCCGCTATAGGATGCTCCGTAGATTTTTCCGAGGTTGGTGCAGTCTTTTATGGTGCCTGCGCCATATCCTGCAATTCCTCCCAAATACTCGTCAATCTCATGATTGGAATCCGGATTTGCAATCTGTCCTCTGTTAACGCAGGCTTCTATCCGAAACTCCTCCATATAATTGCCGCGAAAATACCCTGCAATGCCTCCTGCCTGATATTTCCTTGCAGCAGACTCTCCTGCCCCTTCCACTGCCACATTTCCTTCGTTTTCACAGCCATAAAGAATACAGTGGTTAGCGGATACACGTCCTGCAATACCACCAATTGACTGGCAGAGAGAACCGTTGCCTTTTGCAATTTCCCCTTCATTCTTACAGTAATAGGCTTCACTCGGTCCATAGATATATCCCACAATGCCGCCTAACCCGTTTTCAGTTCCTTCCCCGCATAGGCTGCCATAATTGATGCAGCCTAAAAGAGAATCTGCTTCACGGCCGTATTTCATCCTCTGCGACTGGCCGGCAATACCTCCCAAGTAGTTTACTTCTCCCGGACACACTATATCCACATAATTCGCGCAGGATATCATTTCCCCCGAAGCAGCCACCCTTCCGGCAATACCTCCCAGACTGGTAACCTTGGCAATTTCTTCTCCGACAGAGCCGTGGTTCTCTGTATGATACATGTATAGCCTGCCGGTGGCATCCGCATACCCAATCACGCCTCCTATACATTCAGCAACAGTCGTGCCATTGCCACGGATATCACCGTAATTATCACAGGAAAGGCTTTCATCGTTTTCATCCCCGATGGTTGTGGGGGCTTTATCATATCCTATCAGTCCACCCACATAGTTTGCCGTTCCCTCCATAAGGATATCCCCGTAATTATGGCAGCCAAGCATCACTTTTTCGCTGTCCGTCCTTGCGATGCCGGAATAGCCGATAAGCCCGCCTGCCTGAGAAGGATTTTGCAGGAAGATATCACCGCTGCCATCCTCACCTTCCACGCCGTTTTTACTGTTTTCAAGGTGGAGGGAAAGTCCGCTGTGGTACCCTACAAGGCCGCCCACATAATTTACACCATGATAAATCTGTCCGTGCTGCGTGCAGTCCTTCAAAATCCCCTGTGCTTTTATGGAAGAATTGATGTACCCTATCAGGCCGCCCACACTGTTCGTACTTGGTGCCCCTTTTCCTATCAATCCGTAAAAATCGCTTCCATATATGGAGAAGTCTGTATTTGCCGCTACCCCCACAATGCCGCCTACCCTGTCCATAACTCCTTCAGCATCTATATTTCCGTATGAGTGACAGTAAGTTGCTTCCTGTGCATCTTCACCAACCACGAGGTTTGTACGCGCACATCCCACAATCCCTCCTGCTTCCGACATTTTCCCTGCAGCATAAAAATCTGCATAGTTGTCGCAGTTTACCAATTTCATCCGGGTAGAAGTATATCCGCAGCTTCCCACAATGCCTCCCACCGTACCCATATCCCCGGCGGAAGAAACCGTATACTTTTTGTCCGCGCTGCCGTAGAAACAGTCCTGTATTACCATCGGCACACCAACAGACCCTGCAATTCCCCCGGCACAGCAGGTGATTGACGAACTGCCTGATGACTTGATATTTCCAACTTCACGGATATTGGCATTCTGGGTACAGTTCTCTATCCGGCTCTCTGCCAAATTCTTGCCCCCGTTTGCCCATCCTATAATGCCTCCGGCATTGGTGACCTGCCACCTTCCGGCAGAATACGCACCGATTTCACCGTAATTGTGGCACTCCTCCACCTGTAACACAACATAGCTGGTGTATCCGTTTATACCACCCACATAATTCGGTGTATCCAGAAAGCCGTAGTTTACACAGCGCTGCATTTCCAGCCTGCCGTTTTTTGCCGATGTCGCACCCGTCATTCCCAATATACCGCCCACGGCGGAGCGGGTAGCAACAAGACGTGTGCCCGCCTCGTTAACACAGTCTGAGAATGTCACCGTCTCCCCTGTCTGTGTTATGCAGCCCACTATGCCTCCTACATAGCTGGTACCGATGACATTTGCCATATTGCTGCACGACTGTATATGAAAACTGTTGTTGCCCCTTCCCATAATGCCGCCTGCATAAGAAAGGGAACAGGTTTCTTCAGCCAATCCGATTTCCCCTTCATTCCTGCACTCTTTAATCGTAAGGGGACAGGTACAATATCCCACAATACCGCCTACTGAACTGGAATCCGCCTGATTTGCCAGAACCCTTCCCCGGTTGACTGCATGATACAGGGTATGGTCAATTCCCTTATCGGGAGAAAGAATATAGCCTGCGATGCCTCCCACGCCCGTTTTTCCTGTTACTTCGCCGGTATTTTCACAATCCGTGATTTCCGTCAGCTTTGTAAAGCGGTATCCCCCTGCAAGACCTCCCACATACTGGACTCCCGACACACTGCCGCTGTTTTTCCTGCCGCTCAAATCAAAGGTTCCGCCTACATCCACATAGCCTGCAAGACCGCCCACATAGTTGGTTCCCGATACGGTTGCCTTATTTTCCATAATATCTATGTGGGAAGACGCATCCGAAACATAGTGGTACCCTACCACACCGCCCGTATTCGTGACTCCTTTTATCACAGCTTCTTTCGTCACCTGATTGGTATTATCAATCACACCGCCTGCCATATAGCCCACAAGACCGCCTGTGTCATAGGTTTTGGAGGAAATCTCCCCGCTCATGGTACAGCCTGTAAGGCTTGCTCCCACACCCATGCTTCCGGCAATGCCGCCCACACCCGGACTGAACTGCCCCTGCGCACACCTTACCTCTATCTTACCCGAATAGGTAAAATCCCTCAAATCCAGGGACCCGGCTACAGCGCCTATAATGCCGCCCACCTTGGTTCCATAGTTAAACTTTTTTGCTCCGCCGATTACGATGGGAATATCCACCGTTTCCACACCGTCATGCGAAATTTCACCAAACAGTGTTTTTCCATCATACGCATTTACCCCCACAAAGCCGCCGGTAGCACAGAGATTGCTTGCCACAACAAAATTACTTCCGTCTGCATTCAGCCTGCTGTGGCAGTTCTGCACCAAACCCGCATTGTAGCCTGCCACACCGCCAACACCGCCGTATTTGCCTGCATACGTGTCCGTGGTTCCGTTTATTGCCGGAATATCCGATATTGCTTTATCCGTAGTCACGGTACCCGTATTGGTGCAATCTTTTAAGGTACCGTAATTGAAGGCTGCAATGCCTCCTGCCGCTCCTGTGAGGGATGTATATTCATTTCCCCTGCCATATACAATCCCCGTGTTGACACAACTTTCCAGCGTCACACCTTTTTCAAGACGTCCCGTGATGCCTCCCGCAGTCTTTCCCATCACATAGGCATCGTTGATGTAGACGCCGGTAAACTCGCTGCCTGTTATCCTGCCCGCTATGCCTCCCACATAATCCATGTTATTCTGAGGTCTTACATTTCCCTGCAGTTCCACCACACCCTGCACCTTTAAAGGGCCTTTCTCATTACGGATAACGCCTTTTCCCGTGGCGCTGCCCACAATACCGCCACAGCTCCCGATAAAAGCTTTCACCACCGTCTGCAGGGTGTCCACGGGAAGGTCTGCCGTAAACAACAGGATACCCTCATTGCTTCCAATCAGTCCGCCTACAACACAACCCACATAACTATTCTCCTGCCGCATGAATACTTTATAGTAGCTTTCCGCTTCCACAGCAAAGCTTTCGTACTCACTGCAAAGGGAATAACAATCCGTTACCGTTCCCTTATTGGTGCCTGTAATGCCCCCGATGTACCATGGCATGTTCCAATAGTTATTGTTTGCAGGGTAATTGTCTATATAAGCATAAAGGTCTTCCTCCATGGGCTTCCCGTCTTTCACAAAGGTAACGGCAACAGGCGCGTAGTTGATGCACCCCGTAAGGCCGTTCCCCTCATGCACCATCCCTGTAATGCCCCCGTAATACTGGTACATACGGGTATTGGCATCATTCCGTTGCGCCCTTTCTTCCTCGCTCACATAGGTAACCCCAAGGGACGCATAATTATACAGTTTCGTGTAGGTGCCCGCGCCCTTTTCAATGTCTCCGATGACGCCTCCCACATACTGTATCCCCGTCACAAGGGAGCACGCCCTGACACTGCCTGCCCTCCCTGCTTCCGATTCTGCAAGGGGCATCCCATTCTCCCCGTCAAGCAGCACGCCGCTGTACAGGTTTTCCGCCGTCACCCCTTTCTCCAGGTAGCCGATGACGCCTCCCACATACCGTCCCGTAAGGCTTTGGGATATCTTTTCCGTCCCTTCCGGAATCACTGCCTCCACACGGCACGCCGCCCGGCTGTCCATGATACTGCCCGCGGCATAACCTGCCACGCCTCCAACCGTGTGATATGCGCTTATCAGATGGTTTCCCGTGGTTACGGTACATCCCGTTATGGTTCCTTCATTGCTTCCGGTAAGGCCGCCTACACGGCTTTCCCCGGCGACCGTTCCTTCCAGCACACACACATCGTCGATACTTCCCTGATTAAGCCCTGCAGCAGTCCCTACCTCAGTCGTGCCCTTTACCCAGCTTCCGGTAAATACCACCTTAGAAATACTTCCCATATTTATGGTAAAAAGACCCACACGGCCGGTTCCTTCTTCCCGTATGGAAAGCCCGTTTATCCGGTAATGAGAGTACAGCCCAAATGCCTCCTCTTCCGGCTTTTCACCCGTAAAGGTTCCCGTGAAACTGTGATATAGTCCCATGGTTTCCCTGTCTGCAAACTGGGTGGAAGTAAAGGAAATATCCCTTGCACGCCCCTCTATATCTGCCCAGTCAATATCCTCCACAAGACGGTAGTCCCCGTCATGATAACCGTTCCTGATATTCCACAAGTGCCTTGCGCATCCGATGCCGTACTCCGCATCCCCTTCCCCGTTTTCCACATGGGCATAGAAAGCGCTTTCCGTGTTGGAGGCAACACTTTCCTCTCCTCCCGGCAGATTCCCGCCGCCATAAGCAATGGAAACCGATGCATGGATGGTGTCGCTTCCCAGAAAATCATACCCGTTTTCCAGAAACGGATGGTCCAGACACTCCAGCAAAAGGAAATAATACTGTCCGGACCTGCCATCCGGGGAATCCCCGTAGGATAAATCCGTATAACCTGCCCTTGCCGTTTTGGTACTGCCTGAAAGGGTATCGGATACAGGCTTTACAAAATCATCCAGATAATTCAGCATGCCTTTCTGCGTACCTGAAGCATCACTGTACAGGTCACCCCTTTTCAGGTTATATACCGCAATCACTTTATTGTCCTGATTATACAGTGTAACGAGGTAGCGAATCTCCTCCATCTGGAAAGTGCCGTCCGTAAAGGACGGGTTTTCCGTATTTGCCTCCCTCCACGTAAGGTACAGCCTGTCACCGTTTACAAGTTCCAGTTTATCCGGCAAAAACAGGCTGCCCGTTTCATACACTTCTGTAGCATACCCTGCCGCCGTATAGGTCAGCCCGTAAAAGCCCTGTCTTTTTCCATAAAGACTTCCTGCATCCCGCAGGATGCAGTCCGTGGCGTCCCCCGTGGCTGCTGCCATGTCACCTGCAAAGTGGTAGGCAAGAGTCCCGGCGTCTTCGCTGTAAAATACGCCCCTCACTACCCCTGTGGACATGTCATATTCAATGAGGAAACTGCCCTCCATGACATCTTCATCCTGCAGGGAAGCCGCAAGGATGTCATATACCGGGTTTTCCTCCCTTTTATTCTGTTCTTTGTCCAGTCTGATATATACAATCTGACTGTCCCTGTGGTCAGGATAATACTCATCCGCATAGAAGGAGGCCGCATTTTCTCCCCCATAGTTTAACTCTATGATGGTCCTGTTCTGCGCCTCGCTTAAGATGTTGTCCTGTCCGTACACGGTGCGGTTGTAGGATAAAATTTGTCCGTGAAACTGAGGAAGATTTCCCTGACGCTCCAGATAATTCACATGGCTCTGCAAGCTGTAAAAAGCTGTTTCTGCAACTTCCGCACGCCGCATCTGGTCCGATGTCCTGTAATAGCCGCTCATGCCCACCGCCGCAAGGCCTATCAGTACGGCAATGATGGCTATCACAATAATCATTTCCATCAAAGTAAAGCCCTGATTGTCCGGGGCTTTCCCGCATTTATTCCTCTGTATGCACCTGTTTTCCAACATAACTATCCCTCGTATAATAAGTGTATAGCCAGTAGAAATGATGGTTATGCACTTATTCTTTC
>CAJTMB010000034.1 GCA_910577105.1 uncultured Lachnospiraceae bacterium
AAAACATATCAAAATCTTTTCAAAAATCATCTTGACATATCACCAGATTGCTCCTAAAAATAAAATCATAAACCCTTTAGGAGGCTTGCTGTATTGTAGGCAAACCTCCCGGTTATGCTGCAATCGCCATTGATTTACTAAATGTCTTCAAACAGCATTTCTCCTTTTTTCTTTTCTTTTATTTAATCAAACCGACTGGCAGGATTATCCCTTTAACCGTATCCATTCTTCTTTTGTCATGCAGTTTACATGACCAATCCGTTTTTCGTGCATCAGGGGAACATCAACACCCTCGGTAGTCCATTGATACTGAAAGCCCACCTTTTCCTGCACACGTTTTGACTTGGTGTTGCCCTCGTAATAGCCGCACCATACCTTATTCATGCCGATGTCCCAAAAAGCATGTCGCAGCATTTCCCTTGCGGCTTCCGGCATCAACCCCTGACCCCAGAACGGTTTGCCAAGCCAATACCCCAACTCGCACTCATCGTCTTTTTCGGTCATATCGGTATGCCCGTTCAGTTTTAGTTCAATCGCCCCGATAGCCCGGTTATCTGACTTCAGACACATCGCATATGCTTCTGCACCGCAAAAAACGGTCTTAATAATATTTCGGCTCTCATCAATGCTCTGATGCGGCGGCCATCCGGCAATCGGTCCCACATCAGGATTGCTGGCATATTTGTATAAATCCTCTGCGTCGCTTTCTTTCCAGCGGCGCAGGATTAGTCTTTCGGTTTCCAATTTTACGTTTTTTCCTCCTATGGTTTCGATACAGCTTACTTATTATCTGATAACTGAATCGGTTTTGCAAATTCAGAAAACCGCGCTGCAGCCTGCGTTGCAACTCCTCATTTTTTATTCAGCCATATGTTTAGGGTTGTTTTTTGCAACAAGCCTGTCAATATCCTCAAAAGCATTCTCTATACGTTCCGGATGGCATCTTTCATACATGCCATATATAAATCTGTTAGTCCCAACTTATCCCGGAATTTCATAACCACATCAGTAGAAGTATTCTTATAATCCGCATAACTTTCAATCAAATATATGAAAAATCTCATTTCATTTTCCATATCAATCTCTCCTGATATATAAAGAATTTCGCGGATTTCCCGTAACCTGCTCTGCTTCCCACATGTCAAAAATTCCAAAAGGACTAAAATCCCACATTTCAAGTTCATCATCTATAAGCATCCGGTAAGTTTCAGAAAAAAGAAACTTTCTGAGAGCTGTAAGCGGTTCAAACCCATACTTTTCCACTATCATCTGCGATACTTTTTCGTTATAAAAAGCCACGACGAATATCATCTCATTTTTCACTGTGGGTAATAACCACCTTTCTGCTTACTCATACTTTCACCTGTCTCTCTCATACTTCCTGAAATAATAAGTAATATCAAAGTAAGTCTGCTCGTCGCTCTCCTCCGTCAGCTTCCATTCCCCGCTTTCGTCCAGATTCTCAAAATATCTGGAGGCGGCATACGCCTTTTCCACCATGGTGACATACGCCGTATCACAGTGCGAAAGCAACAGACGGTATATGCTTTCGCCGCCTAAGACAAAAACTTCCTTTTCTTTGGCGTCGTTAAGCGCTGCTAGCAGTTCGTCCTTGGAATGTACGGTTTTTGCCCCTTTGGCGCTGTAGGAAGCATTTTCCGACAATACGATGCTGTCTGTCCCATACACCGGTGTCCCCTGCGGCATGGCCTGAAAGGTTTTCCTGCCCATCACCATGATACCGCCTGCCGTCAGGCGCTGCTGATTCCGCAGGTCTGCCGGAATCTGCACAAGCAGTCCGTCCTTTCCGCCGATAGCCCAGTTTTCATCCACCGTTACCACAATATTCATGTCCGCTCCTTTATCCCACCATCGGTTGCAGTGGTTCCTCCCCTATTAACTGCATTTCCCCGTCTATCAATTCATAAATTTCCCGTTTCAGAACATCATCGCTATAATCATCATATATATACCCTACCAGTTGTAGCTCGCCGTTTTCGTCATATGCATAATATTCCGTACAACGGCCACTGGCGCCATCTCTTAAATACACCTCTATCTGTTCCTTTTCCGTGTCAATTAAAGTAGGCTCACATATACAGAAAGCATAGGTAAACTGCTGTTCTTCCTTATCCCACAGCCAGTAATAGTACGGAATATTGACGAGGGGAATCCATGCAAATAGGCCAATGTCCTCCACGCCGTCAAAATTCATATCTCCAATATACAGTCCCCCATCTTCATCCCATGTCTCCGTATATCCCTCTATATATCCATAGTTAGCCGTACCCTCCTCCAGCATAGCCTCTTTAACAGATATGGTCTGAATCAAATCTGCACCGTCATACACATCAATCTTATCTATTCCATAACAGCTCCTATCCTCCGGCCGAAACCCATGCAGGATTAAATCCAGCTTCCTGCCGTTATCCACGGTAATTTCTGCCGTAACGGTATAGTGTCCCCATTTGGGCTCCTCTTCCTCCTTCAGCGCTTTTTTGTCCCCGTCTGCTGTTTTTACGGCGTCCGCCCTATCTTCTGTCCATACAGAAGCCGCTTCCTCCTCTGTTTCACACAGCGCCCTTTCTTTCCCCATGTTCCGCAACGCCCTTTCTTCGGAGGACGGGGCGCCGCACGCCATAAAGAATAAAAGCAAAAGCACCGCCGTGCCTGCTAAAAATCCCTTCTTATTCATCTTAATCCCTCTTATAAATTAAACGCTTCCGGAAATATCCGCTTTAGTCCGTCACATGGTATCGCCTGTCCGTCAAATATCTGTAACATGCCTTTCGGCGCTCTCTCCTCCTAAATGGCAATCGGGATGTTTTCAATCTGAGGACCAAATTCATAACCCTCCAGCTTCACATCATTTCTGGTAAAGTCATAAAAATCATGTATATCAGGATTCAACCAGAACTTCGGCGCTTCCTTGGGCTCTCTTTTTATCAGTTCCTCAATAACGGGAATATGCCTGTCATAAATATGGGCGTCGGCAATCACGTGTACCAGCTCCCCTGCCTGCATGCCGCACACCTGCGCAAGCATATGGACCAGCACCGCATACTGCACCACGTTCCAATTGTTTGCCGCCAGAACATCCTGGGAACGCTGGTTCAGCACGGCGTTCAGCGTAAGCTTTTCTTCTCCCTTTTTCTGCGTCACGTTGAAGGTCATGCTGTAGGCGCACGGATACAGGTTCATCTCGTATAAATCCTGATGCACATAAATATTCGTCATGATACGCCGGGAAAAAGGATTGTTCTTTAAATCATAAATCACCCTGTCCACCTGGTCCATCATGCCCTCTTTGTACTGATGCTTCACCCCAAGCTGATATCCGTAAGCCTTTCCTATGGAGCCGTCCTCATCCGCCCACTCGTCCCAGATGTGGCTGTGCAAATCATGGATATTGTTGGATTTCTGCTGCCATATCCAGAGGATTTCATCGGTGGCGGTTTTTAATGCCGTCCTCCGCAGGGTCAGAATCGGAAACTCCTCCGCCAGATTATAACGGTTGACAACGCCAAACTTCTTTACCGTGTAGGCAGGCGTCCCGTCCTCCCACTTGGGTCTCACCTTTTCCCCCTCGGTGCTTGTCCCGTTGTCCAGTATATCCCTGCACATATCTATAAATATCCTATCCGCCCTGCTCATCTTTTCTCCCTTCCCAAAGTACCATTTAGCAAATCAAACCCGGTGCTGCTTTATCCCTTTCACGTTTCCCACTTATCGCAAATTGTCGTCACCTGGTCAGCAAACTTCGCCAAATCCTTATTGCTGCTGCCTTCGCTTCTCTTAATAATGGCAAGCAGCCTCTGTCCGGCAGCAAGAAGCCTTGCATAAACACCCGAGGCTGTCTTTTCCCTCTTCTTAACAGCTATCGGCTCTGCTTCATATTCCAGTTTACCGGTTGCAAGGTTAAACACCGTTCCGCTGTAAGGCGCATAAGCCTTGATACCATGCTCCACCATAAGACATTCCACAAAAGAGTTGCAGACGCTGTCTTCACCGTGCACAACGAAAACCTTGCGGGGCTTTTCCTTAAACGCCAATACCCAGTCGAGCAGTCCGTTTTTATCGGCGTGGCCGCTTAGTCCTGCCAGTTTTGCTATTCTGGCACGTATCTCAATCGGCTCACCAAACAGTTTTACTTCCTTTGCTCCCTCCACAATGGCCCTTCCGAGGGTACCTATCGACTGATACCCCACAAATAGAACAGTAGACTCCGGTCTCCACAGGTTATGCTTCAAATGATGCCGGATTCGCCCTGCCTCACACATTCCCGAAGCCGAAATAATTACTTTTGGCGTGTCTTCGAAATTTATTGCCTTTGATTCATCACTGGTGATGGACAGCTTCAAGCCCGGAAAAGAAATGGGATTGATACCCTGATGAACCAGCTCCAGCGCTTCCTCACCAAAACACTCCGCTTTATTTTCCTGAAAAATAGATGTGGCACGCACAGCCATGGGACTGTCCACATATACCGGGAAAACGCCGTGTCCTTTTACAAGGCCGTCCGCCTTGATTTTTCTGATATAATAAAGGATTTCCTGGGTTCTGCCCACTGCAAAAGAAGGAATCACCACATTCCCGCCCTTGTCAAGGGTTTCCTGTATAATCTTTGCCAGTTCCTGCGCATAATCCGGATGGTCCACCCCGTGCAGCCTGTCACCGTATGTACTTTCCATCACAACATAATCCGCTTCTTCCGTATAACGGGGATGCTTTAAAAGCGGTTTATCTTTGTTACCGATATCTCCGGAAAAAACAATCTTCTTGCTGGATTCCCCTTCCGTCAGCCAGACTTCGATACTGGCAGAACCAAGGAGATGTCCGATATCCGTAAAACGTATCTTCACGCCCTCACATACATCGATTACTGTGTCATAATGGCATGGCACAATACGCCTGATTAAACCTTCCGCATCTTCCATGGTGTATACCGGTTCTACTTTCTCCATGCCGGTGCTTCTCTTTGCCTTCCGGTTTTTCCATTCTGCCTCCATCGCCTGAATATGGGCACAGTCCCGAAGCATGATTTCACACAAATCCGCCGATGCGTCCGTCGCAAACACCTGTCCCCTGAATCCCTTTGCATACAACAGCGGCAATAAACCCGAATGGTCTACATGTGCATGTGTCAGAAACACATAGTCAATACAAGCCTCATCTACAGGCAGTTTTGCATTCTCAAAAGTATTAACCCCCTGTTCCATGCCATAATCCACCAATATGTGCTTTCCACCCACCTCAAGGCAATGACAGCTTCCCGTCACCTCATGGTCTGCTCCGATAAATGTCAGTTTCATCCTTATCCCCACGCCTTTCCCGTCCGGGCTTTCCCCCGAATAAAAAAACCCCGGAACGTAAAATAATATAGTTTTGCGTTTTTACCATATAACCATTGTATAATGATATGCTTTGCAAATCAAGTATTTCACTCCTGCGTTTCGTTTTTTTCCAAAATAGAATTCCCCTGCTGTTCCGTTTCCGCCGCTTCCATTATTTTCTTTTCTCTGCCTGCCTTTATGTATGGATTTCTCCAAAAAGCCAGAAGCAATTCCACCGCCATCAGACACCAGATAATTGGCTCACAGAAAATAACGGCAGCGTACTCATATTTGGGAATAAAAAGAGCGGCAAACAAAATCTTTCCAATCAGTTCTATGATGCTGGACCACAACGGCAATACCTTCTGGCCGATTGCCTGTAATGCATTTCTGGTGCAGTTTACAAGTCCCAGCACAAAATAGAACGGTGCAACTACCCTCAAGTACCATGCTCCGTTCTCCAAGACAACCTTTTCCGAAGAACCGGAAATCAGGCGAACCATAAAAGGAGCTAAAATCCACATAAATACTGTAATGACAAATGTTGCACAGGCATTATAAAGGTAAGCGCTTTTCATAGCCTTACGGATACGCCCTACCTGATTGGCCCCCCGGTTCTGGGAAACAAAAGTACTGACCGTCTGCGTCATGGCAGAAAAAAGCATCATGCCTAATTGATACAACTTTCTGGCAGCAGTGTGTCCGGCTATAATCAGATATCCCAGATTGTTAATCCCTGCCTGCAAAATAGCGCTTCCCGCAGAAACAAGACAATGCATCAGCGCCATGGACAAGCCCTGCGCCGTCATCTCTTTATACAAATCCGCATCAAAAACAAAATGCTTCTTCTCCGGTATCAGGATGCGGGCTTTCTTTACAATATAAATCAGACAGAGAACTACCGATAACCCCTGGGCAATTACGGTCGCGGCCGCGGCGCCTATAATACCCATATTCAAGTGGCGGATAAACAAAATATCAAGCACTATGTTAGTTAAGGAAGAAACTATCAGAAAAACCAACGGCATAACACTGTTGCCGATTGCCCTCATCATTCCCGCGCATAAATTATAGGCAAACATAACCCCCATAAAAAGTGTTATGGTGGAAACATATTGATATGCTTCCCCTATGATTTCCGGCGGCGTATTTAACAACTTTAAAAAAGGAACTAAAATCACTCTCGTAAGCAGCGTGAGTACAAGTGTAATGACAGCTCCGATTACCAGAGATGAAGCTACTGAACGTTTCAAAAGATTTTCATCCTTTGAGCCATAGCTTCTGGCAGTCACGATGGATAAACCGCCCCCGATACCAAAAGCAAATCCAATCAGCAAATCATATGCCGGCGTAGCAGCACCCATTGCTGCAAGGGCTGTTTCTCCCAGAGTATGACCCACAATTACGGTATCCACCGTATTATACAACTGCTGAAATATACTTGATAAAAAGAGTGGCAATGCAAAACGAATCATTGGACCGAAAATGGGACCCTGTAATAAATCCACTCCGGATGGCTTTAATAACTTTTGGGAACTTACGCTCATGTCTCTCCTCCTGTATTTGCTTACACCTTGCTTTCCCATAAACCAAAAAGCATCAAATATCTTAACAGATATTTAATGCTTTCATAACAAAAGCGCGAGACGGGAATCGAACCCGAATCCCGAAAAAAAGCATTTTCCCGGAAAGGGAATTGTATATACCCCCGTCCAGTAATACGGGGGTAGTAATTACAAGGTATCACATGTTTGGAGATAATGCAACATTAACAAATGCTCTTTCTGTATCAATAGACTGGATTGCTTTTACAACAGTATCGGTAAAGGATGTTTCTGAAGTTTTCAGTTTTCTGGGATACCAGTCTACCGACTTTCTACAGCTTCCAAAGGGGGCAAACGGTTACATGACCGTGTACCGACTGAAAGGTTATCCTGTTTCAGTGATGGCGGACGGGACTGAATGTATGGGCATCCATGTGGTAATTACAGGCTCTGCTATCCGTGACGTGATGGAGCATTACCAGGAAACCCTCATGACCGAAACGCCGTTTGGCGGTGAAGCTGTAGAACTCTCTGACTTTGGCAATACCATCATGACCGAGTTTCTAAGGGATGTGCAACGTATAGGCTGGTTCACGCGTCTGGACCTTGCTATTGATGACAGGGGCTGCAGGTATTTTACTCTGGATGACGTGCGCCGGTTTCTGGACAGACAAGAGGTAGTAAGCAAGTTCCGTACTTTCCGGGATGTGTGTGAATCCACGCTATCCTTGGAACCGGTGGGACGGACAATCTATCTCGGTTCCCGGCAGAGTGAAGTTATGTTGCGTGTGTATGATAAGATGTTGGAGCGCAATAGGAAAATTGAGGATGAAAAAGAAAGGCTGCTGGAGCCCTGGGTCAGGTGGGAACTGGAATTGAAGAACCAGCGCGCCAACATAGCAGCTGATATGCTGGTAAAAAGCAAGTCCCTAGGGGAAGTGGTGACGGGGATACTAAATAACTATGTGCGAATCATTATACCGGATGACTCGAACCGTTCGCGCTGCTCCCTGCATCCGTTATGGGCTGAATTTGTGGAAACCATAAAAAAACTCCGGCTTTATGTGGAGAAAGCCGGAAAGACAATCAAGGAAAAAAGAAGCTGGCTGGTACGCTCCGTTCTGCCGACGCTTGCAGGTGTAATCATCGCTGATGGTGGCTGTTTCGATATTATAACAGACCACTTTGATGATGCAGTTGCGCGGATGAGCGGTCACATGCAGACCCTTGTTACACAGGCGTGTCCCGGCTGGCGTTCTGATTGGAACTCCGGTCCTGCGTGGTGTACCTGATAAAAGCTTCAGTATGATAAGATGCATCTATTAAGCGGTAATGCCGGTTATCCCCTCCCGCTCCAGCGTTGTCCATGGGCATAGCCCTGTTCATGGACATGCGTATACATTCAGGGTTCTGATGGGGGTAGGAGGCATTGTTTACCGCCCTACAGTGCCAGACCTGTTCCTGTGGTAAAGATTTTCCGTTGTAAAGCAACATCTATTTCAGTGTTTCTTCCCATGCGGCTTCTATGTATGCGCTGGTTTTGTCCATGTGTACGGCATGTACCTTCGTTTTTCTCCGGCGGTGGCGCCTCTTTCTGGGCGGCATCGGTCTTATACTGTCAACCAGTACCCGTATTGTACCTATGCCAAGTAAAAGAATGACCGCCAATCCGATGACGATTTTCACCATGTCTTTATCTCCTGTTTATCCAGTCTTGGAAACTGATAACTCCGCGCTGTTAATTCTTCCGTGTTCTTTTTCGTACTGCTCAATAAAATCTTTTAGAATCGTTTCCGCAAGATTAGCTCTAGAACGATTCTGTCTTTTTGCAATTATATCAAGTTTTTCTATCAGTTCTTTGTCTGTGCGTATAAGTATCTGTGGTTTATCACTTGGCATCTGCTTTGCTCCTGTAATAAAGTTGTTGACACAAGTGCTATCACCGTGATAATATGATTGAAAGTGATAGCACCTAGTATCTAAGTGATATTGCTTAAGTTGTGGCGCAGGGTAACCAATACCCCTATCACTTGCCCTGCGCCCTGCTGGTTAGAACCATGATAACAGAAAAGTGCTGAAAAGGCAAGAAAACATGTAGCCCCGATTGCGCCGGGAGAAAGGACAGGCATAGCGCAACCACCTACCCATATGCCTGTCAGATTAAGGGGAAAAGAAATGAACATAGACGCTATGGTGGAACGAACTGACTATTTTAGAAAAAAGATTAAAGAGATTGTGGATGATTTAACGCTTCCAGCAGGTCCTGAAGCTGATGACTGCCCGGAAGAGTTTTTGGTCGATGAAATCATGAAGCTTCGCGGTGCCCTCTGGTATGCGCTGCAAATGGATGACATTGATAAAGTCTGTTACCGTATTTTCACGGACCAGCTTAACTCTCTCTATGAAATGGCAACTGGCTAATAGAAAATGATGCTGTCCTACCGGCAATATACGGGGAAATGTAACTGTAAACAGCATGAAACGAAAGGAAGGTAATGAAAATGAACAAGGTAAGGTTTCAGGTGCTGGGATACCGCAATTTTACAAGCAAGGCAAACAAGCCGCTGACGGTGATTACCGTAGGAAGCGACTGCACGCCGGAGGATAACACCGCCGGACGCTTCGGGGTCAGGGCTACAGATTTCTTCCTGCCGGATGACAGGGTCGGAACACTGAAGCCGGACTGTGTCGGCATGGAATTTATCCCGGAGTATGAGATAAACGGTTTCGGCAGACCCTCGCTGTCGGGTTTCCAGCTTGCGCCATGGAAGGCATGACGCCGGATGTGTCCGGAAACATGGTTTTCCCGGATGTGTCCATGGGTGATGGTTGGCAGAACCCCGGCATATCTGTGCAGGTTCCCGGGTATGAATCGGCGGCGCTGGGGGAAACAGGGACAGAAACCCTCTTGCTTCTGGAAGAAATGCGGAAGCAGAATGACCTTCTTCAGTGTGGTGTGACCTGTATTCTAATCCTGCTTGGACTTGTGTCCGGTATGGTATTTATGAAAGGATTTTGGAGGGGTTAGCATGCTTGATTATTTTCTAACTATATCATTCACAATGATGTGCGTCGGCGCTGTTATGGAATGTGTAGTTTATTTGATAGGGTATGTGGTTTTTGCCGTATTTTCCATGCTGAAAGGAGGTGATGAAGTATGAAGGCTTTAGGTGCTGTGGTGGTTTTGGCTGCTGAAGGTGCAGCCAGTAGCTTTGATGTTACCGGAGTTATGCAGACTGCTGTTTCCAATGTCCAATCAAGTGTCTTTGGAACGCTTGCTATCGTGGTTCCCGTTATTGCGGCTATTACCGGGGCTGTGGTTGCTGTTAAGTTTGGTCTGTCTTGGCTTAAAAGAATCAAAGGCTAAAAGTAACATAATGAAGGGGCATGGGTACAAGGTTGCCCGTGCCTCTTTTTTATTTGCCGGGGGTGCAGGCTGAGCGGGGACATAGGGGCCCCGCGATGAATGCAGCACCGGCTATGATTGTAGGAGGTATGATATGAAAAATAGATTTATTTATGTTTTCCTGTCCCTGCTGCTTTCCTGCGGCTTGGTGTTAAGTCCTTGTGCTGCATTATCGGTTCGGGCGTCCTCCGTCGCCTATAGCCCGGAAGCATCACTTGAGATAATGGAAATTTTATACACGCTGCTGATAAACGGTATGATTGCCAGCGGCGCATCGGACATTGGTTCCCTTGACTATGATTCAGCAATGGGGCTTTTTGATTCATTCATGGATTCCGCCTGCCGTTCCGCCGGTCTTCCCGGCACGAATCTGGAACTGGATGCAGACGCGGTCTATATGGTCTTGGATAGCGGGACCGTTATTACATGGGGCGACCTGGCACAGTCGTGGACAGATGGGAGCGGGGCGCTGCAGCTGCCGGACGAGGAAACCTGGCAGAATTATTCCGTTGTGCAGGGCGGCGCCGGCTCTTCCGGCAGTCCCGGCGGCAATAAGGATTTTTCCAAAGTGGAAGCCATAAAAATAGGCACGTCCTTCATGTCGGCGATGGGTGCCTGGATATATGACCTTGCATCTGGCAACGTGGAGGAACTTAACCCCGATGCGTATTTTAATCCAGATATCAGCTATGAGGGGCTTTTTAATTATAAGAAATATCATTTTACACCGGATGAATACCGGGTTTCTGCGGATAGTTATCATGTGGTTGGAAATGTTATCCGTCTCGGTCAGGTAAACTATAACGGCACCTTGCGCGATACGGTTAGTTATTATAATTTTGATTTTATCACGGATTTTCCGGTGTGCGGCTATTATAATAATGGCCGTTTCTCCCTTTGGTATCCGAGTTCGATTAAAAACAAGCTTGGATATGGGCAGATGTATTATCTTGATGATGGGAAATCTTCAAATACAACTATTAGTCTGGATGTATTGTCTTCCGTGCTTCAGACTTATAAATATGATGGGTCTGTTGAGTGGTCTTTCAATTTTCCTATTTTTTCAAGCTTTGACTATGCCTTGGATTATGTAAATGCTTTGTCTGCTGACAGTTTGACCGGGGTTTTGAATGGTGAGGCTTATGATTTTCCAACACTTGCAAGTTCCCTTGATGTCCAACTTGCGCCGTTCGCAGGTATTTACTTTGACCCTGCCGCCCTTCCCGGTCTTTCCCAGGCGCTGAATACGGCACTCGCTCCCCTTCCCCTTCCGGATGCGAACCTGGCTGCCAACACGGAGGCATATAAGGAAGCTGTTACTGAAGCTGTGGCGGTTTCAGTTCCTGAAGCGCTTCCTGACCCTGTTCCGGAGCCATCTCCGGAACCAAAGCCGGATGATGGAGAATTGGGAAAATATAAAATAGATTTAAGGATGGTATTCCCGTTCTGCCTGCCTTTTGACTTTATTCATTTTCTGGAGGTACTGGATGCAGAACCCGTTACCCCGCGTTTTGATTTTCCTTTTGTTGTTCCTGCTTTAGGCATAGATATGACGGTAGATATTGATTTGTCTTTTATGAATGATATAATGGAAATTTTTCGGATAGGGGAACTGGTTTCGTTTGTTATTCTTTTGATATCGGTAACTCCTAAACTGATAAGGTGGTGATGATATGTTGGATTTTATGAAAGAACTTCTTGATAAATTTTTGGCAGTGCTGCTCTCCCTGCTCCCGCTCTCCCCATTCACCGGGGTGATTGATTCCCTGGGCGCGCTTCCGTACATTGGCTATATTAACTGGTTTATTCCTATCGGTGATATGCTGAAAATTGGAATGGCATGGCTGACCGCCATAGCCCTTTACTATGCTTACAGTGTTATAGCCCGCTGGCTGAAGCTTATTAGCTAGGGGGTGCTGTCATGATAGAGTTATACAGCGGAACGCCCGGAAGTGGAAAAAGTTTGCACACTGCAAAAAAAATACGGGACCGGCTCCGGATGCGTGGGCGCGTCATTGTAGGAAATTTTTATATTAATACAAAGGCAGTAAAACGCTGTAAAAGCAGTTATATTTATGTGTCAAATGACCGTCTTACCCCTGAAAGGCTGCTGCTGTTTTCGCGCCGTTATTCCCGGCATCTTGGTCGCCGACTTCGGGAAGGGGAATTGCTTCTTGTCATTGATGAAGCGCAGCTGCTGTTTAATAGCCGGGAATGGCAGAATATAGGTCGTCAGGGCTGGCTTTCCTTTTTCTCTCAGCATCGCCATTATGGATATGATGTTATTCTGGTTGCACAGTTTGACCGCATGCTTGATAGGCAGGTCCGCAGTCTGATAGAATATGACACCATTCACCGGAAGGTCAGCAGAGCCGGTTATCTTGGTCTTGTCGTGGGGCTCTTTACTGGCGGTAACCTTTATATTGCGTCTAAACATTGGTATCCAATTCATGAAAGGGTGGAAAGCACTTTTTTTCTGGGGCGGAATCGTATATATGAAATTTACGATTCCTATAATCACTTTGATGCACCGGGTACAACTGTTTCCGGAAACAAGAAGGGGAAAGATAACATTGGACTTAAAGGATTGGATATCCTTCGGGATAGAAAATGGAATTGTAAAGATAACGCTCAAGCAGCAAGTGACATTCCGGGAAGCTTACCTGCAATGGTTCAGGATGAAACTCCGGACGATAAAGGCACAGAGTTGTGACCGTATTGAGTGTACGTATAACAGGCATTATGCTGGAAGCTTTCTGGAGAACATGCCTGTTTCCGGAATAAATGAAAAAATTGTAGCACGTTTCATTACTGAAGTTGTGCGGGGTGTGGGCGGTGTATCTTGTAAGGAATTTTCCCGGATATATCAGGTTATAAACAATGTATTGGTTTACGCTAAGGATATGGAACTTGGTGCGCCGCTTCTGGACTGGGGAAAAGTCAGGCGTTATATTCCTGACGGCAGTCTTTCTCCTTATGGTCGCCAGTATTTTGCTATTCCGGAATCGGATATTGAAACGCTTATGGTTGCTGTTTTCAAAAAAGTGTATCCCCTCAAACAGAGCGCGTGCTTTTGCCTTGTCCTGAATTTCTATTTAGGACTCCGGGTTGGTGAATTGGCTTCCCTGACGTGGCCGGACATAGACTTGAAGGGCTGTACTGTCAGAATTTATAAAACTGAAGTAAAGACCTGTTCCCGGGATGACGAAGGAAATAGATGTGGCACCATGACTTACAGGGTTGTGGAAGATACTAAAACGCTGCACTCCTTCCGGGAACTGCCGCTTGTCCCGGATGCAGTGCGTATCCTGAAGAGACTGAAGGACCATCACCGGCGCTGTGGGTATGCAAGCCCTTTCCTTGCCTATGATGGAACGGACTGTATTCTGGTACGCTCCCTTGACCGGACACTTCGCCGCCTCTGCTCCCTGTGCGGAATAAATAGTTTCAGTACCCATTGCATTCGTAAGACGTTTGCCACTATGCTGCATGCTTCAGGAATGCCTACCCGTTATATATCGGATTTACTGGGACATGCTGAAATGAGGACCACGGAACGCAACTATATCCTTACTTATGCGGATAACCATGGAGAATTGCTTCATTACATGGAATCCGGGCTTGCATTTAACGTTCAGGATAGCTAGTTTGTAGTGCTGCAATAACCTTTTTTTCCTTCGGCGTGCTTTTAAATTGTTACCAGTGGTGCAGGGTTAGAGTATCTTACATGCGCCGGCTTTTGAGCATGTTAGATACTCTTAGCCTGCAGGAAACTCCCATGTTTCCAACGGACGCTTCGGAATTGTATAGCTGATTAGTTTTATCTGATGGATTGTTGAAATAAAAAAAGCCGGTTCAAACCGGTTTAAATCAAAGGGAAAGCGCGAGACGGGAATCGAACCCGCGACCCCCTCCTTGGCAAGGAGGTGCTCCACCGCTGAGCCACTCGCGCAATTTACTTGTCCTTTTCTTGCGGACAAGTAATAATATACTATAAGTGCCTTTATTTGTCAACTACGTTTACCGCAAATTACAAAACGGCAGCCATATAACTTAATCCGTCAGTCTGTCGGCATATTTGATTCTGTAGATACGGCGCAGGGAATCATTGATGCGCTCTTCGGAAATCACTCCATTCTGTACGGCCTCCAGCACACCATTGTATGCTTTTTCAAAATCATCAGGCATCAGTATCATATCGCATCCTGCCTTCAGCGCCTGAATGGCAGCGTCATCCGCCTCATAATATTCCGTAATGGCTCCCATGTTCATGGCATCGGTGATAATTACGCCGTTAAAGCCCAATTCCTCACGCAGGATATCCGTTACCACTGCTTTTGACAGGGTACAGGGGGTATTGTCACCGGTAAATGCCGGCGCCGCCATGTGGCTTACCATCACAAAATCGGCTCCCGCATCAATACCTGCTCTAAATACCGTAAATTCCTCGGCCCTGAACTGCTCCGCAGTCCTCTCAGTAACGGCAAGTCCGCTGTGAGTATCCTCGGTACTGCTGCCGATACCGGGAAAATGCTTCAGACATGCGCTGACACCGTTTTCCTGAAGCCCCTGAACCATGGATGCCGTCATGGACGCAACCACTGTACTGTCAGTGCCATATGCACGGTCCCCGATGATACTCTCCTCCGTATTATGAATATCCGCAACAGGTGCAAAATCCAGATTAAAGCCAAGAGGGCTGAGATATCCGCCGATAGTCTGTCCTGCCGCATATGCCTGAGTCGGGTCTGCGGTTGCGCCGATTGTCTGGGCACTGCCTACATTTGTGCCGAGCCCGGCCTCTGCCACCCTGCTCACTTTTCCCCCTTCTTCATCCACCCCGATAAAAAGAGGGTATCTGCTATAAAGAGAAGTATTGGATATCATTTCCGTTATCTGTTCTTCGGAAGTAATATTTTTGTTAAAATATATGAGACCGCCAACTGCCCAATTATTTAATGCTTCCTTCGTACCGTCTCCGGCCTGCACTGCCGTGCCAACCCCTGTAATCGACTCGGGAGTCACAATAAAAAGCCCTGCCACTTTATCCTCGATAGGCATAACTTCTATTGCTGAATTGATGATTGCATCCAGCTTTTCTTCCGGCGTCTGCTCCAGTACCATGTCAGAAGGTTCCGGCTTTACCAATGTTTCCTCTGTTTCCATCAAGTTTCCAATGTTATCCGACAAAGAAGCGCTTGCGTTGTCTTTTTCCTTTACCTGTTTTCCAATCATCGTCACAGTCATAACAATCAGTCCCGCAAACAAAACCACAAAACATGTCAAAGTCAAATATGCCGCCGCCTGACTGCGTTTTCTTCTCTTCCTGCGCTCTTCTCTCTTTTCCTGTATCTCTTTATTATCCTGCTCTAAACCAGTATTTTCACCCATATTATAAATTCTCCTCAATATATATGGTATATCATACCTTATTTTCTTACATTTTTCCACAGGAAATACTTTACTTTTTCAATCTTCATCAATTTTTAATAAACAAATCGTCCTTCCATCATACTATAAGCACACAATTGTACATACAGTAAAAGAGCGCATCGACTATTTTCAATCAATGCGCCCTTTCAGACTATGCTATCCAATGGACTAACCTCCTATTTAATTATTGAAAATTGTTTACAGTTACCGATTTGTCATCCATATTTTTCCTTTGTACTTTTCCACTTTTACATTCGTACTGATTGTACTGTAACGCCAACTGCATTTTTTCCGTTGTGTTTCGTTACCTTTTCACGTGTACTTTATACAAGTATCGTTGGTTCCTTTATTCATTTGTCTTTTATATGGATGTTTTGAAAAGAAATTTACGTTTTAGGTGGTCCGTACCTCGCTTTCTTTTGTATTAGCAATTCTGCTTTTTTTCATTTTTCTTTTGTTTATGTGTTTATTATATCTGCCTTTTCTCCATTTGTCAACATATTTTTTAATTTTTCTTCAATTTTTTTAGAATTTTCAGTCAATATACCTGTTTTTCCCAAAATTCGACACAAAATTACAGCAAAAACGCAGACAAGCGGGCTTTTTGAAAAAAAGTCCGCCTGTCCTTTTCATATTATAACTGGGTTACCACAAAAATATCATAAATTGCCCGAATCGCCGCGTCAAAATCCTCATTTGCAACACCGATAATGATATTTAACTCGGAAGAGCCCTGGTCAATCATCTTTACATTGATGTTGGCATGGGCGAGAGCCGCAAACACCCTGCCCGCCGTGCCCCGTGTGGATTTCATGCCGCGTCCCACCACGGCTATCAGCGCAAGGTCCGATTCAATATCAATGGAATCCGGTTCGGCAAGCCTGTGGATGCCGGCGACCACCTTCTGTTCCTTGTGCATAAATTCGTCCTGATGCACAAAAACCGTCATGGTGTCAATCCCGGAGGGCACATGTTCAAAGGAAATGCCGTTTTCTTCAAAGGACTGCAATATCTTTCTGCCAAACCCGATTTCCGAGTTCATCATGTCTTTTTCAATGTTGATGGCGCAAAATCCTTTTTTGCCCGCAATGCCCGTGATAACATATTTGGACTTCTGACAGGTGCTTCCCACTATCCAGGTTCCCTCATCCTCCGGCGCATTCGTATTGCGGATGTTAATGGGAATACCCTGCTGCCGTACTGGGAAAATGGCATCCTCATGAAACACCATGAATCCCATATAAGTCAGCTCCCGCAGTTCCCTGTATGTAATGACCTCAATCACCTCCGGATTATCAATAATATGGGGGTCTGCAATCAAAACGCCCGAAACATCCGTCCAGTTCTCATAGACATCCGCCTTTACGGCCTTTGCGACGATAGACCCCGTAATGTCAGAGCCCCCTCTGGAAAACGTCTTTATCCTGCCGTCCGCATAGGAGCCGTAGAAGCCCGGCACTACCGCGTTTTTACAGTGGGAAAGCCGCTCCGAAAGCACTTCGTTTGTCAGGTCTGCGTCAAACTCTCCGTTTTCCTTAAAGAAAATCACTTCCGCTGCATCAATAAAATCATAGCCGAGGTATGCCGCCATCACAATGCCGTTTAAATACTCCCCGCGGGAAGCTGCATAATTGTTTCCTGCTTTTCCCTTAAAATTCTTTTCTATCACCTGAAACTCTTTATCCAGGGATAACTCCAGATGCAGCCCGTCGATGATTTCCTGATATCTGTCTTTAATTTCCTGCAATTCTTTTTTAAAATCATGCCCTGCTTCCGCCAATGAATAGCACGCATAAAGCATGTCCGTAACCTTGGTATCTTCGCCAAACCGCTTTCCGGGCGCGGAAGGCACCACAAAACACCTTTCCTTGTCCGCCCTGATAATATTGCCCACCTTGATAAACTGTTCTGCACTGGCAAGGGAACTGCCGCCAAATTTCACTACTTTTTTCATCTTTTCCTCCCACTGCCGCATTCCTGCCTGCGGTGCCGTATTATTTTTCAAAGAGATGTTCTATCAGCGCATGTCCCTGCGATACCACCCTGCCGCATGTGCTGCACTCTTTTTCATTGTAATTCCATTTTTCTGCTTTTTCGTCCGTGCTGTCATAAAGCATATACGGCACGTTGTCCGAGGTGTGGGTACGAACCCGTATCGGCGTGGGATGGTCCGGCAGTACAAGCAGCCTGAAATCCTCTCCCCTTTTTTGAAGTTCTTCCACAACAGGTACAATCACCCTTGTGTCCAGATAATGAATCGCCTCTACCTTCCGCTCCACGCTGCCCTGATGTCCCATTTCATCCGGCGCTTCCACGTGAATATATGCAAAATCATACCCGTCTTCTGTCAGCGCTTTTATAGCCGCCTGCACTTTCCCTTCATAATTGGTATGCAGGCCTCCGTTTGCGCCTTCCACATGCGCCACGCCCATACCGGCGCCTGCCGCAATCCCTTTCAGCAAATCCACCGCCGAAACCATCATGCCTTTTTTCCCGGTTTTGTCTTCAAAAGAGGTAAGGGCAGGTTTGGTTCCCGCTCCCCAGAACCAGCAGCAGTTGGCGGGATTGAGACCCTGCTTCTTCCGTTCCGCATTCAGGGGATGGTTTACCAGTATCTCATAACTTCTCTTCATCATATTCCGAAATTTTTCTTCCGCAGGCAGATACTGCCCGATAACCTGCCCCAGCACGTCGTGGGGCTGGGTCAAATCCAAAACTTTCCCTTCCTTCCATATCAGACAGTGCCTGTAGCTGGTTCCCACATAAAACTGAAACTCCTCGTCCGTCAGTTCCTCCGCCACCGCCTTTAACAGGACGGCACAGTCTTCGGTACTGATTTCGGAAGAACTGTGGTCAATAATTATTTGCTCTTCAAAGGGCGCAGTCTCTTCAGACAGGGTGACAATATTGCAGCGCAGCGCAATATCCGTATCCTCCATGGGCACGCCGATACTGAGCGCTTCCAGAGGAGAACGGCCCGAATAATATATCTTTGGGTCATATCCCAGAACAGACAGATTCGCCGTATCGGACCCCGGCTTCATGCCGTCCGGAATCGTATGTACCATGCCGATTTCCGACTTTTTGCTAAGCCCATCCAGACAAGGCGTATCCGCATATTCCAAGGGTGTTTTCCCTCCCAGTGCCTCAATAGGCTCATCCGCCATGCCGTCTCCTAAAACAATCAAATACTTCATATCAATCCTCATTTCCGCAACTCATAATCCATAGATAAGCAAGCTAATCTGAGAAAATGCCCTGTTTTTGGGGCATTCTCCAGTGTGAAAAATGTCTGCTACGCAGACATAGTACTTCTTAGCGAAATGCCCACTGGCATGAGCTATTAGAAGTACTTTTCACGCTAACCAACATGATTCCGCTCTGCGGAATCTCATAATCCCACGGAACTAAAGTTCCGAATGAAAAATGCCGTTTTTTAGGCATTTTCCGGCGTGGAACATAGAAGTTCTCCGCGAAACAGCCTTTGCTGTGAGCGGCTAGAACTTCTTTCCACGCTATTCCAAGCGAATCCTCTCCCCCAATGCAATATCTGCAATCTGTCCGTACAGACCGGCAAACTCTTTTTCTTTCATAATCCGGGTAACAAAACCGGTTTCCTCTGCCACGTCGGCAAGCCTTATTTCTTCTATATCCCCAAACAGGGCCCTTACCTTTTCTTCACTTCCGGCTTTTACCCTGAAAAAGAACTTCCTTTCCACCTCGTCAATGCACATCATTTTGGCTTCCTGCGCATCCCAGAAACACATGATTACTTTTCCCAGATGCCTTGCACAGTCAATCACGTCGGAAACCACTGCGCTGGCAGTGGGAAGCTTACCGGCACCACGGCCGTAATACATGGAATCACCAAGCATATTGCCTTTTACAAATACTGCATTGAATACACCGTTTACCATATGGAGAGGATGCGATTCTTCTATCATAAATGGAGCTACCATCGCAAGCGTTTCTTCTCCCATCTCCTTGCTCAGGGCAAGCAATTTGATTGACATGTTCATTTTTTTTGCATACTCAAAATCACGGGAAGTGATTTTTGTGATGCCTTCCGTGTAAATCTGTCTGTAATCCACATTTTTTCCCAGCATCAGGGAAGAAAGAATAGCTATCTTCCTGCAGGCGTCATGCCCCTCCACATCCGCTTCCGGATTTCTCTCCGCATATCCCTTTTCCTGCGCTCTTTTTAAGACCACATCAAAATCAGCGCCTTCATTCTCCATTTTGGACAGTATATAGTTGGTTGTGCCGTTCAAAATACCCGTTATCGCTTCAATGCGCTCTGCCGTCAGCGAGTAATTCAGCGGACGGATAATCGGAATGCCGCCACCGACGCTGGCTTCAAACAGATAATTGCATTTGTTTTCTTTAGCGAGGGCAATCAGTTCCGGTCCATGGGCCGCAACCAGCTCTTTGTTGGAGGTACACACACTCTTTCCTGCCGCAAGCGCCTGTCTGGTAAATTCATAAGCTGCCCCGACTCCTCCCATGGTTTCACAGATAATTTTGATTTCTTCATCACTGATAATCTGCCCAAAATCATGCACCACTTTACTTTCATACGGGTCACCCGGAAAGTCCCGCAAATCCAGGATATACTTGACAGACAGTTCTTCTCCTGCTTTCTTGTCCACCATATCCTTGTTTTTTTCGATTACTTCCACGACGCCGCTTCCTACGGTGCCGTATCCTAATACCGCTACCTGAATCATGTCAAATCCCTCTCCATCTAATCATTATTCCTTTGCCACTATTTTAACGTGATGCACACCTTTTTTATTTTCCATATCCGCAATCATCTGCGAAACATCTCCGGTTGTCTCCAGTATCTGGATGCTCAGGCTCAAAGAGGCCATGCCGTTAATGGGAATACTCTGGTGAATCGTCAGGATATTGGCTCTAAAATCCGCAATCGTCTTCAATACCTCTGACAAAAGCCCCGTCTCATCATCCATCTGAAACGTAAGGGTAATGGTTCTCCCCTGTGAATTATCGTGAAATTCAAAAATATCTTCTTTGTACTTGTAAAAAGAACTGCGGCTGATGCCCACCGCATCCACCGCCTCCTGAATCGTACGCACTTTTTCGGATTCCAGAAGTCTCTTTGCTTCCACCACTTTTAATAAAACTTCGGGAACCGCCCTCTGCTTTACTACAAAATATCCTGTTGATTCTCCCATTTTTCTACCATGCCTTCCCTGATGTCCGCATGTCAAAAACGCATGTCTTTTGCCGAAAGATAGTTTATCACACTTACTTCTGCAAAGCAAGCCCTAATTGCATTTCATATAAACATAAACTTAAAACAGCGGGCTGATATCGCATCAACCCGCCGCATAGTCCGTTTATATAGAAACCATTATGATACAAGAGGATATTTGTCCGTAAGTTTCTGCACGATAGCCCTTGCCTCCGGTATCTTCTCTTCACCGCCCTTGATAACCAGGGAAATGGCCTCTGCAATCTGCTCCATATCCTCTGTGTTAAGGCCGCGCGAAGTCACAGCAGGGGTTCCCAAACGAACGCCGCTCGTGACAAAAGGCGACTGCGGGTCATTGGGAATGGTATTTTTATTTGCCGTAATATGCGCTTCATCCAAAAGCTTCTCAACTGCCTTGCCGGTCAGTCCGTAATTAGTCAAATCAACCAGCATCAGATGATTATCCGTGCCGCCGGACACTATCTTGATGTCCCTGTCCATAAGCCCTTTGCAAAGCGCCTGTGCATTGTCCATAATTGCTTTCTGATATGCTTTAAACTCATCGGAAAGCGCTTCCTTGAAGCATACTGCCTTTGCAGCAATGACATGCATCAGAGGTCCTCCCTGAATGCCGGGGAAAATAGCCTTGTTAAAGTTAAATTTATCCGCAGCTTCCTTATTACAAAGAATCAGGCCGCCCCTGGGTCCCCTCAGTGTCTTATGGGTGGTGGTCGTCACAACATCCGCATAAGGAATAGGGCTGGGATGAAGCCCTGCCGCAACCAGACCTGCAATATGCGCCATATCTACCATCAGCACAGCGCCCACTTCATCCGCCACTTCACGGAACTTTTTAAAGTCAATGGTCCTTGCGTATGCCGATGCGCCCGCAATAATCATTTTAGGTTTATTCTCCAGCGCCAGTTTACGCATATTATCATAATCCAGAAATCCTTCATCATTGACGCCGTAAGGCACAATATGAAAATACTTGCCGGACATATTCACCGGGCTTCCATGTGTCAGGTGTCCGCCATGGTCCAGATTCATGCCCATAATCGTGTCGCCGGGCTTACAAACCGCAAACTGCACTGCCATATTGGCCTGTGCACCGGAGTGGGGCTGCACATTGGCATAATCACAGCCAAACAACTCTTTTGCCCTTTCAATAGCCAGATTCTCTACCACATCCACACATTCACAGCCGCCGTAATACCGCTTTCCCGGATACCCTTCCGCATATTTGTTGGTAAGAGGGCTGCCCATAGCCGCCATCACTGCCTTGCTCACCCAGTTTTCAGATGCAATCAGTTCAATATGACTGTTCTGCCTCTCCTGCTCGTCCACAATCGCCTGGGCAATCTGCTCGTCCACTGCCCGCACTTCATCCAATGAATACATTTTTCTCCTCCTCGATTTTCATTCTTACCGCCTAAAAAATTATAGCATAGCGCAGATTGATTGCGCAACAATTTCTTGACCTTAAGTTTCTACAGTATTCACGCCCCGGCGGCAGCCACGCCTCGCATACTGTAGGGACGATGTTTACATTTTTCCAATCCGCTGTTACAATAAAATCATGTCAGCACCGGCTGGCTCCACAAAGGAAAACAGTACAGGGGGTAAGTTATGTATCATATCATTGTCAATCCCGCCTCCCGCTCCGGACGGGGCAGGCAAATCTGGAAAACCATCATTAAACCGGCTCTTATGGAAAAAAATATTGCATATGAAGTTTATTTTTCAGAACAGGCAGGCGATGTCACCGAGTTTGCAAGACAGATTACGTCTTCTTTTGAAGCCGGAGAAAACGAAAAAGCTCTCTGCCAGTTAATCCTTTTGGGCGGCGACGGCACCGTAAACGAAGCCTTGCAGGGAATTTCCTCATTTGAACGGGTTGTGATTGGCTACATTCCTACAGGGTCAAGCAATGATTTGGCAAGGGATATGGGTATTGCCAAAAAGCCTTTGGCGGCTCTGGAACGCATCCTTGCGGCACAAAACCACATGGAGTCTGCCGCAAAAACGATGGACAGAGGTATTGTTCATACACAAAAATCCGACCGCTCCTTTGCCGTCAGCTGCGGAATCGGTTTTGACGCAGCCGTCTGTGAAGAAGCCATGAATTCGCAGATAAAGGACACTTTAAACCGTCTCGGACTAGGCAAACTGACTTATCTGGGCATCGCCATTAAGCAGCTTTTTGCCGCGAAGCCCGTTTCCTGCACTTTGTTTCTGGATGACAGGGAACCCGTACACATCAAAAAAATCCTTTTTGCGGCTTTCATGAACCATCGGTTCGAGGGCGGCGGCTTTAAATTCTGCCCCACGGCTGATTACGGGGACGGTATATTCGATTTATGCGTGGTCGGCAACCTGCCCAAGCTGCTGATTCTCTTTGCTCTTCCGACCGCCTTTTTCGGAAAACACTTTATTTTTCCCGGAGTTACCCATTACCGCGCAAAGCATATCCACGTTGAGACCAGTGCACCTCTTTGGCTGCATACGGACGGAGAAGTCCACGAAAAAACCATGCATCTGGAAATGTCCTGTGCACAGCGCGAAATCAGGTTCATTGTCTAAAGATTTTCTTAATTATTTTTAAAAGATAAAAAAAAGGGATTGCAAAATCAAAAAAGTCTGCTATATTTGATGTGTAAATGGACAGTTTGTTTTAGCTGCTTACATTGCAACAGCTTATGATGGGAGTCTTTATTGTGAAAAAATTGAAAACCTTTTATGAAAACTATCGTCATGCGATTCCGCTTATTATATACGGCATCATTTACATGACATGGTTCTGCCACTTGGAAAAGACAGTGACAAAGCAATACACTGTGATACACATGGCAATGGATGATTACATTCCCTTTTGCGAGTTTTTTATCATTCCGTATTTTCTGTGGTTTGTATATGTCGCCGCCGTGGTTATGTTTTTCTTCTTCAAGGACAAAACCGATTATTACAAAACCTGTATTTTCCTTTTTACAGGCATGACCATTTTCCTGATTATTTCAACGCTTTGGCCAAACGGCCACCACTTGCGGCCATACGTTATGCCCCGTAACAACGTATTCAGCCATATGGTTCAGGCGCTGTACAGGACGGATACACCGACCAACCTCTGGCCCAGCATCCATGTATACAATTCCCTGGGTGCGCACATTGCAATTGCCAAGAGCAAACAGTTTGAAAACAAAAAAGGAATAAAAGCTGCCTCCTTTGTTCTGGCGGTTTCCATTATCCTTTCAACCATGTTTTTAAAGCAACATTCTTTATTTGACGTATTGACAGCATTTGTGCTGGCTGGTATAATGTATATAGTCGTATATCGATACGACTTGGTTCTGGCAATTAGAAATATTTTACATCCGGATGATAATTCCAGAACTCAGGTTGGGTGAAAATCCCAACATAGCAATTCATTGCTGAATTCCTATTATGAAGGCCACGAGATACCCCCTATGTCTCGTGGCTTTCGTCATTGATTATGGTTTCCCCTTCCCATCTTGTTTCCCCAAAATACCCCACAGGCCGCTTTTTTTCCATAGCAAAACCGACACATCAAATGTATGCGGCGTGTTTCATATACTGCTGCATCCAAACAATGTGTCGATTCATTTTGACATTATTAGTTAAAATTAAATATCTTCTGACAGATGCGATAGCCTTCCACCGATATCTTCCTTCCCCCTCTGCCCGGCAGATTCATGGCGCCTCCCATGATGCCGTTTCGCATCCAGAGGTATAAAAGCTTGTCTTTTTGTTTTAAGTATTTCCACAACTCTTTTTTTACGCCCAGATGTTCCTCGGTTCCCGAACGGATACAGAGGATGGAGGATACCGTCATGATGATTTCAAGGTAATTACGCATGTACTGGCGGCGCCTTTTCGTCTGCATAATCTTCTGTTTGTTATCCACATAGTAATCAATCATCATTTTATTGACTTTAATCTGCTGGTCCAGTCTGGATATCATGACGCCTTCGTTGACCGACTGGTCTGCACGGCCGATATAGTACCTGTAAAAGTTCACATCCAGATAATACATGTTTTCCACATGAAGAAGCGGTTCAAACACATAAAGATTATCCACATAAAATGTATGCTCCGGCAACCTGAGCCCGCTGTCTTTTAAAAGCCTCGTCCGAAAGATAACGGAGTGCATTAAAATATAGTGTCCCTTTGAAAAATGCCTGCAGTCCGACCATGTAAACAGTTTATCCTTCGGGAGAATATGACGGTAGTGCATCACTTTCTTACGCTTTTCACCCTCTTTTTCATAAACAAAATTACTAACAAGCATGTCCAGGGATTTTCCACCCTCCACCATGGTGCGCAGGGTATCCAGAATCTGCTTATATGCCTCCTCCTGTACCCAGTCGTCGCTGTCCACCACCTTAAAATACAGGCCGTTGGCATTTTCAATCCCTGTGTTCACCGCAGAGCCGTGCCCGCCGTTTTCTTTGTGGATTGCCCGGACAATGCCGGGATACTCCGCTTCATACCTGTCTGCAATTTCCGCAGTGTCGTCCTTTGTTGAGCCGTCATCTATAATGAGAATTTCAACATCCTTCCCGCCGGGCAGCAGGGAATTGATACATTTTTTCATGTATGCAGCCGAATTGTAACAAGGTATTGCTATGGATAACAGTTTCATTTTTCCTCCAATCCGCCGTTTTCACGGCTTTCCTTCGTCAGGTGCTTTTCATTCCCCAACCTTATATTTAAATAACCTGTATACGCTGCAAATGCAGACGGAACAGGATACTTTTCTTCCGTTTCGGCAGCCCCGGCAAAAATCCATTCCTCCTGTAAAAGCCGCTCGTTTTTCGGTGCAAGTTCATCCACCCTTACCATATATCCCCACATATGCCATTCTTTATGTGTGAATATATGCTTTGCTTCCCGAAGCGGCACAATGCGCAGTATTTTCAAGCCTCTTTCCTCCAGCCAGTCCTGCACCTCTACTGCCGTTTTATGTCCCTCAATCGTGAGAAGTTCATACATGCCCGCCAGCAGTCCTTTTTCAGGGCGCCTGTGGAGCGCCGTCTTGTTTTCATCCCTGATGACGAGAACAGTCTTTTCTTCTATACTTCGTTTCTTTTTGTTGCTTTTCTTTGGATAATCAGCCTGCACACCATCTGCTCTTGCCAGACAGATTTTTTCCAAAGGACAGCGCTCACAATGCGGCGCCCCGTTGGGGATACACACCATGGCGCCGATTTCCATCATAGCCTGGTTAAAATCTCCCGGTCTGTCAGGCAGTACGCGAAGAAGCTCCTCCTCTGTCTTCTTTTTTACTGCGGGAAGCAGTATATCCTCATCACGCCTGCATATTCTTGAAACCACCCTGAGCACATTGCCGTCCACTGCCGGCACCCGCTTTCCAAACGCTATGGACGCAACAGCGCCCGCCGTATAACTTCCGATTCCCTTTAAACTGCAAAGTTTCTCATATTCTGACGGCATCACACCGCCATACTCCGTCATAATCTGCCGGGCAGCCTTTTGCAGGTTCCTTGCACGGTTGTAATATCCAAGCCCTTCCCACAGCTTCAAAAGCGCCTCCTCCGACACATCCGCAAGGCTTTCCACATCGGGCAATGCTTCCATGAACCTTTCAAAATAAGGTTTTACCGCTTCCACCCTGGTCTGCTGCAGCATAATTTCGGATACCCATACCCGGTAGGGCGTCGGTTCTTCCCGCCAAGGGAGAATCCGCCTGTTGCTATCATACCACTTTAAAAGAGGTTTGGAAATATCCTCCAGACATCCCTTTCTTAATTTTCTCTTATCTTCCGGTAAATTCTTTCCAAATGCCTCGTCTTCCAGCCGCACTTTTACGGGATTGTTTAACTCCATCCCCGCTGCATCCACCAGACAGTCATATGCGAGGATACGGGCACCGGATTCCTCTGCTTTTTGTAACGCTTCCGCAAAAGCAGGATGTGTTTCCCTGTTCGGCGTAAAATAGTCCACCCCCTGCATCTGTACCACAAAAAGCAGGTAAACTTCATACCCCTCTTTCTTGGCGGCAATAAGCTCTTCCACATGTTTTACGGCGCGTTCGGAAGGCGCATCGGGAAACAGAACCACATTTCCCCTCTCCAGAGTAACCCCCTTGACCTCCATAAAAATTTTTCTATCCCCGGCTTCTATATAAAAATCAAACCGGGAATTTCCATACTTCGTCTCGGGACGCACCAAAGACAGGTCCGGAAAGAGCAGCTTTTTATAAAGCCACTCTTCCACAGCCCTGTTCGGCGCCTGTGAATCCATATTAATCATCCGTCCGTTCTTTTCCACGGCAACCAAATCATATGCCGTTGCCCTCGCCGGATTGCTGCTCTTTTCCAGATAAACCGCCGCGTGGTCCACAAGCAGTTCCGCGCACCTGCCTGTGTTTTTCACATGAACGGTTTCTTTCCTGCCCGCAATATCCACATAGGCGATAAACCTGTTCGGACGTTCCAGAAAAGATGCTTTCACTATATTATGATACTTCATTTATCCTTCTTTCCAGTCTGTATATATTGGAAGACTTCCCTTCCCTGCTCCTTAAAGGAACCCGGGCGGCAGGAACCACCTCAGCCGCAAGGCTTGCATGGAGCGCCTGGTCATCAAAAAATATCTGCGCACCAAAAGCCGACAAAACTTCCCGTTTGGTAATGCCGCCCAAAAAAAAAGCCTCGTCTATCCTCACATCCCATGAGCGCAGGGTCCGTATCACCCGTTCATGGGCAGGCGCACATCTGGCAGTGACGAGCGCCGTCCTGATGGGCGCGCTGCCGCCGTCAAATTCCTTTTGCAAATCAGAGAGAAGCTTCAGAAAACGGGCAAAAGGCCCGGCATGAAGAGGCAGGGATGCTTTTTCCTTTTCATTGTTTTCAAAAGCCTGAAGTCCCTGACTGACATAAATCTGCTCAGCCTCATCGGAAAACAAAACCGCGTCCCCGTCAAAGGCAACCCTTATCTGCTCACTGTCATATCTGCCCGTATAGTCGTGCATTCCTTCCCCGCAAATTACTCCACCTGCTATCCCCGCGTCTATGGCCGCCTGCACATCCTCCTCACAGGCAGATAAATATAAATCCGTCCGAAACGCCGAAAGATAGGGAAGAAGGGAGGCGCCGCTGGAAAAAACCGCCCGCGTAATCTGCAATCCATAGTACTCTATAGAATGAAAAATGCGCAGGGAAATATCGGGATTATTCCTGGACATCAAGATAACTTCCACCCTGCTTTCCTGTCCGGGAGACATGTTCAGGCGCAAAAGGGATTTAATCAGAAAAAACCCCGGTCCCGGCCTTAAAATTTCATCCTCATGCTCCTTCTGGTAAGCAGAATATGCCTCCACGCCCTGTTCTTCAAATATTCTGTTTTCTACACTTAAATCAAACAATGCCCTTGTGGATACGCCTATCACCAGTCTGTTCTCCAAGGTGAATGCCATAGAGTCCTCCTTCTCCCATGGCACTCTTATCGCTTACCTCAGACGGTTGCACTCATATCTGTCCAAAGTGGCAAGGCAGTTCTTCAAGCCTTGAAAACGCTCCTCCAGACTGCCCTCGGGCACCTCCACATCACTGGCAATGGCCATCGTGGTAATCATCTCGTCGGTTATCCGATGCCGCAGTCCCACCAGGATATTCAGGCGCTCTTCATAAGTACCGGCATCCAGAAACTGAAGAACCATGGGGTCAATATTCAATTCTTCTTCCTGCTCCGCTTTCTCCTGAAGTTCAAAGCGGTATTCCTGCAAAGCATCAGGATACTTCTCACAATCCAGCCTTTCCGTAAAGTTGTCCAGGGGACGTGCATATACCTTTGCCTCTCCGTACAAAGCCTGATAAACCACCAGCCTTTCCCCTGTTTCGGAATGCTCGGCAACTGCCAGCACCTGATACAGATTGCCTTTAAAATGTTTGTAAATTTCGTGTGGTTTTGGAATTTGGGACATCTTTATTACCCATACCTTTCTCATTTTAATCCCATGCATATTGCAAGCAGCGCTTGTGATACTACCTAAATAGAAAGTGTAAAAATTTTTTCACACTAACCACCATGCCGCCACTCCATGGCGGCTCAAATCTGGATGAGAAATGCCGCATTTCAGGCATTTCTCAAGCGTGAGACATAGAACTTCTTCGCGAAGCAGCCTTTGCTGCGAGCGAAAACTGCCAAAGGCAGTTAGAAGTTCTTCTCACGCTACGCCTCCCGCGCTTCCTCTATTATAATCCCAAATTCCCTTCTTGTCATGCATTTCCTTTTTCCTGTTTTACCTCTGTATAGACCCAGTATAAACAAATAGGTGTCCAAAAAAACTCCCTTTGAAAAGGGCTGCTATCCCTAAAAATGAATTTTTAACTGCTTGTTTTTGCTTGCAACTACTCTTGCAAACT
>CAJTMB010000035.1 GCA_910577105.1 uncultured Lachnospiraceae bacterium
GGAATCAGGTGCTTTCTATTTATTTTATTTTCCTACAAAAACTTTACCCTAGCTTAATCAGGAACAAATCTACCCTCTGGTAATGCTTTGCATGACATAAATATATACCTGTCACAATCTCTTCCCCGGAAATTACCGAAACTCAAGTTCCCCCAAAAAGAAATGTATGGTATAATGTCCACGTAAGCAATGAACGGTGCCAAAATGCAATCTGACAAAACGACAGCTTGCTGGCGGTTTTGTCAAATTGCATTTTGATAGGGCGAATGCCCGTGAATTCGGAAAACCACCGGTTTTCCGAATTTGCACAGAATGAATGAAATACATAATATGAATGAAATACATAGGATGAATGAAATCCCCAGTTTTGAATAAATAACCCAGTCGATGAGAGAGAAGGGAGAAAGTATTTTGAAACATTTAGGTACAAAAAAATTACAGACAAGCCGACTGATTCTCAGGCCTTTTCGGTTGGAGGATGAAGGCTCCGTGTTCCGAAACTGGGCATCTGATGAGGAAGTGACGAAATTCCTCACCTGGCCTACGCATAAAAGTGTGGAAATTACGCATATGGTTCTGGAAAGCTGGGAGAAAGAGAATGAAAATCCCGAAAATTATCAATGGGCAATCGAATTAAAAGAACTGGGGGAGCCTATCGGTTCCATCAGTGTCGTGAAAACAGATGACAGGACAAAATCTGCAGACATCGGTTTCTGTATCGGAAAAAGCTGGTGGGGGCAGGGCATCACGGCAGAAGCTTTGAAGGCTGTAATGGCTTTTCTGTTTGACGAAGTGGGAATGAACTGTATTAGGGCCTGCCATGATGTGCACAATCCCAATTCCGGCAGGGTTATGAAAAAGTGCGGTATGACTCTTGAGGGAATCCGGAGGGCGGCCGGAGTGAATAATCAGGGGGTGTGCGATGAAGTCTGGTACGCCATCCTGAAAAAAGAATATGAAACCATGCAGGATGGCAAAAGTACAGTCAGGCAGTTAACGGAACAATCCCAGAAGGAAAAAATATCCAGAATGATACTTGAAGCATTACCGGACTGGTTCGGCATCCCGGAGGCAAGGGAGGAATATATACAGGAAAGTAAAGAGCAGTTGTTTTTTGCCGTCTATGATGAAGAAAAGCCGATAGGCTTCCTTTGCCTGAAGGAAACCGGAAAAGCTACGATGGAACTTGCCGTGATGGGGGTGAGAAAAGAATATCACCGCCGGGGTATTGGCAGGGATTTATTTCTTGCAGCAAAAAAATGCGCAGTTGACAGAGGATATTCCTTTTTACAGGTTAAAACGGTACAGATGGGATATTATAAGGAATATGATGACACAAACCGGTTTTACCTAAGCATGGGTTTTCAGGAACTGGAAGTATTCCCTACACTTTGGGGAAAAGAAAATCCGTGTCAGATTTATGTGATGAAATTAGCATGAAAAGTACTTCTAATAGCTCATGCCAAAGGGTATTTCTCATTGGAGCTTTAGCTCTGTGGGATTATGTGTTGCAGCGAAGCTGTAACATGGCGGTTAGCGTGAGAAGAACTTCTAACTGCCTTTGGCAGTTTTCGCTTGCAGCAAAGGCTGCTTCGCGAAGAAGTTCTATGTCTCACGCTGGAGAATGCCTAAAATGCGGCATTCTCATCTGGATTTGGGATTCCGCAGAGCGGAATCATGGCGGTTAGCGTGGAAATTTATAATTTAGACAGATACGGGAGCAGATATGGCACATATACATACTCTTTTACATAAAAAAAATAATGCATCTTATACAAAAGACATGACGCAGGGCAATCCGTATGCGCTGATGACGGCATTTGCGTTTCCGGTTTTTTTAAGCCAGGTATTCCAGCAGCTTTATAACACGGCGGATTCCCTTATTGTCGGGAGGGTGCTGGGTACGAATGCACTGGCGGCGGTGTCCTCTTCGGGAACGCTGATTTTTTTGCTCACCAGTTTTTTTATCGGTATTGCCATGGGGGGCGGTATAGTAATATCAAGGGATTTCGGCGCAGGCAATAAAGAACAGGTATCCCGTGCCATCCATACCATCATTGCATTCGGTGTGGCATGCGGCGTATTTCTTACCGTGTTTGGAGTGGTTTTTACGCCTGTGTTTCTGGAATGGATGCAGACGGATGCGGAGGTAATGCCGGAGGCGGTAGAGTATTTCAGGTTCTATTTTCTGGGTTCTCTTGCAATGGTAATGTATAATATCTGCCGCAGTATCATGAATGCGCTGGGGGACAGCAGGCGCCCCCTTTACTATCTGATTTTTTCTTCTTTATTAAACGTAGGTCTTGATGTATTGTTTCTTGCCGTTTTTCATTGGGGAGTCTGGGCTGCGGCCATTGCAACGGTCATTTCCCAGGCGGCAAGTGTCGGACTCTGCATGTTGCATCTTTTCAAAAAAGGAAGCCTTTATACGGTAGAACTGAGAAAAATCCGTTTTCACAAGGACCTGCTGCTTGAAATTATCCGTTACGGACTTCCCTCCGGTGTGCAGAATTCCGTGATTGGTTTTGCCAATGTGATTGTACAGTCCCAGATTAATTCCTTTGGCAGGCTCGCAATGGCAGCTTACGGTGTCCATGCAAAAATAGAGGGATTTGCCTTTCTGCCGATTACCAGTTTTAACATGGCAAGTACCACCTTCATCAGTCAGAACCTTGGGGCAAAGCAGTACGGGCGTGCAAAAAAAGGGGCACGTTTCAGTATCCTGGCCGCAGTGCTTCTGGCAGAGGCCATCGGGGTATGTTATTACTTGTCTGCGCCGCATATGATTAGGCTGTTTGACAATGCGCCGGGCGTTGTCGCCTTGGGGATGCAGCAGGCCAGAACGGTTTCCCTGTTTTATTTCCTGCTTGCATTTTCCCACTCCGTAGCCGCCGTCTGCCGTGGGGCAGGGAAAGCGTTTGTGCCTATGTGCATCATGCTCTCCGTCTGGTGCGTGCTGCGGATTGCCTATATCCTGATTGTCATGGAGTTTACGGGGGAAATCGGATACATTTATTGGGCATACCCCCTCACATGGGCAATCAGTTCCTTGATTTATCTGATATATTATTTGTGTGCCGACTGGGTGCATGGCTTTGAAAAATCTGAATACAGAAACTTAAAAGCCCCTATGGACGGAAGGAAAAAGACAGTGTAAAATAAACATAAAAGAATAAAGAGGAGGTATTCACATGAGCTTTTTAAAAGGAAAGACCGCAATTATTACAGGAGCCGGAAGGGCTGTCCTCAGTGACGGCAGGTGCGGCTCCATCGGCTATGGCATAGCAACGGCTTATGCAAAAGAAGGGGCAAATCTGGTTATTACCGGCCGCAATGTAAAAAAACTGGAGGATGCAAAGGAAGAACTGGAGCGGTTGTACGGGATTCGGGTTTTGACGGTACAGGCGGACGTAAATGCGGGGGCAGACAATGAAGCTGTTGTCACTGAAGTCGTGAAGCAGACGGTGGACACATTCGGGGGAATTGATGTGCTTATCAACAATGCACAGGCATCCGCTTCCGGAGTGACGTTGGCAGAGCATACCACAGAGCAGTTTAACCTTGCCATGTATTCCGGGCTGTATGCGGCATTTTATTATATGAAAGCATGTTATCCCTATCTGAAGGAGTCAAAGGGCGCCGTAATCAACTTTGCTTCCGGTGCGGGGTTGTTTGGCAATTACGGTCAGTGTGCTTATGCTGCCGCGAAAGAAGGTATCCGCGGATTGACACGCGTGGCGGCCACTGAGTGGGCAAAGGACGGCGTCAATGTCAATATTATCTGCCCGTTGGCATGGACGGCACAGCTGGAACAATTTGAAAAGGCATATCCGGATGCTTTTAAGGCAAACGTGAAGATGCCGCCCGCAGGTCATTACGGTGATGCGGAACAGGAAATCGGCCGGGTATGCGTGCAGCTTGCATCTCCCGATTTCAAGTACATGACAGGCGAAACCATTACGCTGGAAGGTGGAATGGGATTGAGGCCGTAAATGATGGGAAGACAGGATAATGCCGTATCGTGATTGCCAGGGACCTTTGAAAAACAGCTGGAAAAATGCGTGGTGGATGCATATCCGGACGAAAAATTTCATATTTTTACTATCTGATGGAGCAAAAAAAACAGGCGTATACGGCATCTTGTATTTTTAAAAATTTGGATAAGAGAGGCGTACAGACAGGATGAAACTGATAAAGGCATTTGTATATTTTATACTCGGAATAATTGCACTTTTCTGCATTCTGGTTTTTGTATGTGCCTTTAATCCCGGAGTATCGGAGAAGGTAGCGGATTTTTTATACAGGGGAAAGAATGAAGAAGCCCTGTCTGCCGCGGCAGAAGACGCGGCTGGAACTCCGGCGCTTATCCTGCCCGGGGCAGGGAGTGATATACCCGGTGTGGCAGAGCCTGATGGTATTGTGGCAGTTATACATCCGGAGGGATATACCCCGCCTGCCCGTGAAGGGATAGTGATACCGGAGGCATTGGCCGGAAGAAACGGTTATGAGCCAATCCGGGAAGAAAGTGAGCAGCTGGAAAAAGCAGCCGCAGAACTGATTAAAAATCAGTTGGGGTTTGGCAGCACCGGAGACGGACTTTCCTTTGATGAGCGGTTTTATCCGTATTATGCCATGCTGGATGAAGAGGGACAGCATCTTTACCGCCAGATTTATGCCAATGCGCAAGAATTATCGGTATCATTTGTGCCGGTGGAGGAAGTGAATGCAGGAAAGCTTAGGAATGTATTCTGTGCCGTCTATAACGACCATCCGGAACTTTTCTGGCTGGATACGTCTTACGCGTACAAATATACGCAGGACGGTGAATGTGTGGAGATTGATTTGCAGTTTAACCGCACGGCGCAGAATCTTGAGAGCGCTATGCAGGCATTTTCGGAAAATGCCTCCCTGATTGTGTCGGCAGCGCAAAATCTGGAAAACGATTATGAAAAAGAAAAATATGTTCATGATGCCCTGATAGAAAAGGTTTCATATAATCTGGGGGCGGAGATGAACCAGAGCGCATACAGTGCGCTGGTAAACGGCCAGACGGTCTGTGCAGGTTATGCAAGGGCATTCCAGTATCTGTTGCAGCAGCTGGGAATCCCTTGCTACTACTGTACCGGCTTTGCAGGTGAAAGCCATGCGTGGAATATCACCATGCTGGAGGATGGCTATTATAATGTAGATACCACATGGGATGATACGGACGGCGGGAATTATGATTATTTTAACAAAACGGATTCCGATTACCGAAGCACCCATATCCGGCAGGAGTTGTCCATCTATCTGCCGTCCTGTAACGGGCAGCGTTACAGGGAAGAAGAACATCCGGGGCAGGAGGCGGCAAACTTAAGAAGCCTTTCGGATATCGGGATGACGGAAGAAGGCATCCTATACAGTCTTGAAGAGTATTATGATGACTGTTACAATCAGATTGTCACCGGAGGAAACGGTGAATTCACTTTTTATAATGTGGTGGACGGTGATGTTCTGTTGCAGCAGTGTGATACGGCGTACAGGACGGATGCTTATATACAGGGCTATATGGAGGCCGCAGTGCTTGCTGTGGGGGCAAAAAACTGGGAAATTTATTTTGATGTGGAAGCGCTGGAAGGACACAGATATCTCATTGTCCATAATGTTTCGGTCAGTCCTTGACGGAGTCAATTTTATTGTGATAATATATAGGCATTGAAGTATGAATTTTTGTTCTTAAATTATAAGGCAGAAAGGGGAACAAACCAAAAATGGATGAAAAGTTCAGGAAACAAATGGAGGAGAACGGTGCTGACGTGGATACGACCCTGAAACGTTTTCTGGGAAAAGAAGAACTCTATCTGAGGTTTATCAAAAAATTTCAGGATGACAAAAATCTGGAAAACCTGTTGGAGCATTTTGCGAAAGGGGACTACGAAGGAGTCTTTGAAAGCGCCCATTCCCTGAAAGGTGTCGCAGGTAATCTTGGACTGAACCCGGTATATGATATTTCAGCACAGATATGTGATTTGCTGAGAGGAAAGCAGGCTTCGGAAGTGGATACGGGGAAGCTTACAGAGTTAAAGGAGCAGCTTGAGGAAGCATACCGGCGTTTTATAAATATCATAGGGGAAAACCAGTTGTAAACAGGAAACCAGACAGGAAATTGTAAACAGGAAACCAATTGACATTTAATCAGAATAATGGTAATTTAAAGTATAAAGGAAATTACCAAAAGGATGAGGAGAGACCATGGGAAAACAGCAGATATTAATTGTTGATGACGAAGAAGTAAACCGCATGATACTTGGCGGCATTTTTGAGGATGATTATGAAGTTCTCGAAGCGGAAAACGGTCAGGATGCCAATGATTTGATTGCAGCTAATGAAAATATCGTATTGATTTTGCTGGACGTTGTAATGCCTGTCCTTAATGGTTTTGGAGTTCTTGAATACATGCAGCAGCATGACCTTCTGGAAAAAATCCCCGTTATTTTGATTACCGGGGAAACGGTCATTGACAGTGATGACCAGGCGTATTCCTATGGTGTGGCTGATGTTATGCATAAGCCTTTTTATCCGCATATTGTGGAGCGCAGGGCAAAGAACATCATAGAACTGTACCAGAATAAGCACAATATGGAGGAGCGCTTAAAAGAGCAGGAATTGGAAATCCGTACACAGGAGAAGAAGATTCGTGAGAACAACGAGTTCATGATTGATGCGCTCAGTTCCGTTGTCGAATTCAGAAGCCTGGAAACGGGAGAACATGTAAGGAGAATCAAATACTTTACGAGGATTATGTTAAAATACCTTATGAAGTATTTCCCCAAATACGGACTGACGCCCACACAGGTGGATGAAATTGCCCGTGCTTCGGCCCTGCATGATATCGGAAAGATAGGCATATCGGATGCAATCCTTTTAAAGCCGGGTAAACTGACGCCGGAAGAATTTGAGGTAATGAAGACCCACACGACAATCGGCTGTGAAATATTGGAAAAGTTCCGTGAGAATCAGACAGACGAGTTTTATAAGTACTGCTATGAAATATGCCGTTACCATCATGAAAGATGGGATGGCAAGGGATATCCCGACCAACTTGTGGGCGATGAAATTCCCATCAGTGCGCACATCGTTGCAATTGCGGACGTATATGATGCGCTGGTAAGCCCCAGAGTGTATAAGAGTCCATACGCAAACAACATAGCATATGACATGATTATGAACGGGGAGTGTGGACAGTTTTCACCTGATGTACTTGAGTGTTTCGCGCTTGCTAAGGAGGATTTCTTTAACATTGTGGAAGTAATTAAGATGTTTAGTTTTTCGTGATAAACGAACGGATAGCAGGCAGCAAAAAGTTCATAAGTTTTGCTGCCTTTTTTTAGGCTGTGTCTGAGGAGGGATAGGATGGAAGCAAGTAGGGACCGTATATTTCCCATAGAAGATGCCCTGGAAATGATTATCATGTTTGATGGAGCCGGGAAAGTTGCGTACGCAAATGCGGCGGCCAGGCAGAAACTGGAATATGAAGATGATTTGCGCGGCATACATATCAGCAATATATTTCCCAATACCTTTCAGGAAACAGAAGAATTAACGGATGAGAAGTGTATGACAGACAGCGGCCTTAAGAACCTTGTCGCATACCGAAAGAACCATACCTGCTTTCCGGTGGAAGCGAGAATTACCCATGGTGATGATGCCGGTAAGAATATGTACATATGCATGGCAAACGATATTCTTAAAAAAGAATATCTGAGCCGGGAAGTGGAGCGGGTAAGGGAGGAAGCGCAGCAGGCGCTTAAAGTCAAATCGGAATTTGTTGCAAATGTAACGCATGAACTCCGAACACCGGTAAACGGCATTCTGGGAAACATCAGGGAGATGCTGGACAGGGAATGGGATGAACAGTCGCAAAAACAGCTGCATCTGATAGAACGCTGTTGTGACGATATGAACAAGATTATCAATAATATTTTGGATTTTTCCAAATTGGAGGCCGGAAAATTCACGTTGGAGCCGAGAAAGTTCCATTTCAGGAATATGCTGGATTATGTGAAGGGCAACCATATCAATAAAATCACCGAGAAGGGACTTGAGTTTTTTATGACGGTTTCGCCACGTGTACCGGAATACGTCATCGGTGATGAACTGAGAATCGTACAGATTTTGAACAATCTGTTGTCCAATGCCCAGAAGTTTACTGCCCTGGGCAAGATTACCGTGGAAGTGCTTCGTACGGCGCAGATGGACGGCAGGACAGAGCTGTTCTTCATTATATCCGATACGGGCATCGGAATTGATAAATCGGACAGGGATAAATTGTTTCAGAGTTTTTCCCAGGTTGATGCATCCATTTCCAGAAAATACGGCGGAACGGGTCTGGGATTGAATATCTGTAAGCAGCTTGTGGAACTGATGGGCGGCAGAATAGAGGTGGAAAGCAAAAAAAACAAAGGCAGTACCTTTTCTTTTTCCATCTGGGTGGAAACCTGCGGCGAGGATACTGACTCCCATCCGATGCAGGACAGCAGAAAAAGCCTGTATAGGCTGGATTCCATGGAGGATGGAGGGAAAAGGGCAGAAGACGTTAAAAGTTTCGGCACACAGGACAACAAGGAGGCCCTTAAGAGGAATTTGTCAAAGCTGATTCTCTGTGTGGAAATGGAAAACTGGGAAAAGGCCGAGATGTTTATGGAAACGGTAAGACAGCTGACGGAAGAAGCGCCCCATGAAGTGAAGCGGGTTGTTCTGAGGCTGAAGATGGCCATTCAAAAAGAAAACTATGATAAAGTCACTGCAGAATTTGAGCAATTAAATCATTACCTGTAATCGGAGGGAGAAACACGGATGATTTATGAGGATAAGGATGACGGCAAGGATAAAGTTCTTATTGTAGATGACGTAGAGACAAACAGGATTATTCTGGAGGAAATCATCAAGGATATGGGCGGAAGCCCTGTTCTGGCGGAGAGCGGTGAACAGGCCCTTGAGAAAATCCGTGAGGAATATCCAAGGCTTGTGCTTACGGATATCTCCATGCCGGGCATGAACGGTTATGAGTTGTGCAGGGTTCTGAAAAAAGATGAGGAAACAAAAAACATCCCGATTATATTCATATCTGCTTTTGATGACCCTCAGGATATTGTGGAAGGATTTTTCCTTGGCGGTGAGGATTACATTACAAAACCGTTTATACCGGAAGTAGTGCAGGCGCGTGTAGGAGTCCATCTCCGCCTGCATAAGGCCAGGCATGAACTGATGGAAATGAACAGGAGACTGCAGGTTTCCGTCAATGAACAACTGAAACAGATGGAACTGGAAAAAAAGAATATTTTGTATGCTCTTGCCGGTATTGCTGCCCAAAATGCCTCTTATGACAAGAAATATATGGAGAGGTTACAGGCTAACTGCAGGACCCTTGCACAGGGAATGCAGCTGTCGCCACTTTTTGAGGAGAAAATATCGGATACCTATATTGACACGATAGAACTTGCAGCGCCTCTTTGCGATATCGGAAATATCGGAATTCCCCGGGATATTCTGTTAAAGCAGAACGGACTTACGGGAGAAGAGGAGACCGTGCTGCAGGGTCATACCACGGTAGGGGCAAAACTTTTGAGTGACCTGCACGGCAGCAGTGATTATAATGATTTTATCAGGATATCTACGGACATCACTCATTATCACCATGAAAACTGGGATGGAAGCGGATATCCCGAAGGTTTAAAGAGAGATGGAATTCCGCTTGCGGCACAGATAGTTTCGCTGGTGGACAGATATTGTACCCTGACCGGGAAAGAAAAGAAGAGCAGGGAGGATGCCCTTTCGGTTATGCAGACGGAATCAGGCATCAAATTTAATCCCGATATTTTTAATATTTGTTGTAAAATATCACGTCAATTCTGCTGATTGATATTATATCTATTTTTTGACGGAGGGAAAAGCAGTGATAACAGATGAAGAATTTTTAAGAATTTCGGTTTTTATGAAACAGCGCTATGGCATTGACTTAAGCCAGAAAAAAGTTATTGTAAATGGTAGACTGGAAAATTACATCAAATCCAACGGCTGGCATAATTTTAACGAATTTATGGACGCCGTGATGCGTGACGTGACAGGGAATCAGGAAAAGATGCTGGTGAATTTCCTTACAACAAACCATACATATTTTATGAGGGAATTTGAGCATTTTGAATATTTTAAGGGAGTAGTGCTTCCCTGGCTGAGGAAAAAGGAAAGCGCCACAAAGGATTTGCGGATTTGGTGCGGCGCTGCTTCCACAGGCGAAGAGCCGTATATGATAGCCATGGTGCTGACGGATTTCTTCGGACTGGAAAGGAACCAGTGGGACACGAAAGTACTGGCAACCGATATTTCGACAAAGGTACTGAAACAGGCGATGGCAGGTATCTATGCGGATGACCAGTTAAAAAATATTCCGGAACATTGGAAAAGGCATTTCTTTCATCCAATATCAGGCGGCGCCCAGTATCAGGTTACGGATGAACTGAAAAAGGAAGTGCTTTTCAGGCAGTTTAACCTTATGGACCCTTTTCCGTTTAAAAAACAAATGCATACTATATTTTTACGCAATGTTATGATATATTTTGATGAGGGGACTAAACGGGAACTGCTTCAAAAAGTATGTGAGGCATTGATTCCCGGTGGTTATCTCTTTATCGGGACGACGGAAACTCTGGACAGAACCGGTACTCCGCTGGAGATTATCCAGCCGTCCATATTCAGAAAAAAAGAAGGGATTAAATAATTATGCGGCCGATTAAAGTTTTGGTAGTGGATGATTCCATCGTATTTAGAGAGCTTTTGGTGCAGAATTTAAGCAGGGACCCCGCCATACAGGTTGTGGGGACGGCAAAGGACCCGTTCGAGGCAAGGGATGCGATTCTGGCTTGCAAGCCGGATGTCATGACCCTCGATGTGGAGCTTCCGAGGATGAACGGCATCGAATTTCTGCGGAAGCTGATGCCGCAGTATCCGCTTCCTGTCGTGGTTATCAGTTCCTTAAGCGACAGCGTGTTCGATGCATTAAATGCAGGAGCTGTTGATTTTGTTGCCAAACCTGCCGTATCGAGCAGGGCGCAGCTGGAGGATTTTGTCAGGAATGAACTTCTGGTAAAAATCAAGATTGCTTCCACGGCAAAAATCAGCAATATTAAAAAAATGGTTATGGCCCAGGAAGAACAGCACCTTTCCGTGAAAGGAAAAAATCTGATTGTGGCAATCGGGGCTTCCACAGGGGGAACAGAAGCCATATTATCGGTGGTAAAGGAATTTGGGACGGACATTCCGGGCATTGTGGTGGTACAGCACATGCCGCCCGGATTTACGGAAATGTATGCTAGACGTTTAAATGACCAGTGCCGGATTCAGGTAAAAGAGGCCAGGACGGGTGACAGGGTGCTTCCGGGAAGTATGTTGATTGCGCCCGGAGGGGATAAGCATATGCAGCTTGTGAAAGTGAACGGTGTTTATCAGGTAGAGTGTAAAGCCGGACCCAAGGTGAACGGCCATTGCCCGTCGGTGGATGTGCTGTTTGAATCTGTTGCAAAAGTAGCAAAAGCCGATGCGGTGGGAATTATTCTGACCGGCATGGGCGGGGACGGTGCAAAGGGGCTGCTTTCCATGAGAAAGGCCGGCGCAAAGACCATCGGCCAGGATGAGTCCACCTGTGTGGTTTACGGTATGCCCAAAGTGGCATTTGATTTGGGAGCAGTGCAGCATCAGGAAAAACTTGGAGATATTCCCAAGAGAACATACGCTTTGTTAAATAAAATGTAAAGGAGAGAAGGCATGAAGATTCTATTGGCAGAAGACGATTTTGTAACGAGAAAATTTATGGTGAATTTCTTATCAAAGTATGGTGAATGTGATGTAACCGTGGACGGTATGGAAGCGGTGGATGCATTCATGATGGCTTTAGAGGACGGAGAACCGTATGATTTGGTATGTCTGGATATTATGATGCCGGTTATGGACGGCTATCAGTCACTGGTGGGAATCCGCAATTTGGAAAAAGAAAGAAACATTCCCCCTGAGAAAGCTGTAAAGGTAATCATGACAACCGCATTAAATGAGGAGAGAAATGTCAAAATGGCATTTGAACTGGGATGTACCGTATATTCCGGAAAACCCATTGACCAGGAGAGATTTGAGCAGGCATTAAAGAAGCTTGAATTGATATAACCAAAGAACCTAATAAGAATATGCAGGAAAGGAGAAGGATATGGCTGAAGAATTTAATGCAGACGGCATGCTGGATATGTACCTGTTTGAAAATGAACAGCTACTGGAGCAGCTTCAGGAAATGGTTTTGGAGCAGAAGGATGCGGATTGCTTTGATGAAGACAGCATAAATGAAATATTCAGAACCATGCATACCATTAAAGGTTCATCGGGTATCATGATGTTCGATAATATAACTGCTGTTTCACATAAGCTTGAAGATGTATTCTATTATCTGAGGGAATCACATCCTGAAAACGTACCACATCTGGAACTGGTTGAGCATGTGCTTGCTGTATCTGATTTCATTTCAAATGAAATGGAAAAGATTCGAGGCGGCGACCCGGTAGACGGGGATTCCAGTGGAATCATTGCAGAACTTGACAAGTTTCTGGAAAAAATTAAAAACGGCGTTACAGAGGAGGGAGCAGAACTTCCGCCTGAAAATGTGCATGTAGAGCCCAAGCAGTTTTATATTGCGCCGGTTGCTACCAGTGAAAGTCGTTTTTACAAAATTTACCTCACCTTTTTCCCGGAAACGGAGATGGCAAATGTACATGCATATAAAACAGTATATGCATTGAAAGAAATTGCGGAGGATTTGCTGTATTCTCCTGAAGATATTATATCGGATGAAGGCAGCGCAGATTTGATTTTGAAAGAAGGTTTCCGCATCCTTTTGCAGGCACAATGCGGCGAGGAAGACATCCGCAACCTTATTGGTATCGGCTATGATATCAAACAGGTGGATGTATTTGAATGCAAGGCGGAAGAATTTCTGCAAGGCTTTGATTTTGGAACCCAGGATGTCCAAATTGATTTGGAATCCAGTGTGGAAGAAATAGAAGTTAAAGCACAGGCAACTGCGCCTGTGGAGGAAAGCAAAGAAACACCGGCGCCTGTGGCCAAACCCAAGCCTCAGATGGCTCCCGGCGATTTTGTCATCAAGTCAAAAGAGCCCGGTAAGCATAAGACACTGGCAAAAGACAAGGCAAAGATGGAAAAAACCTCATTCATCAGCGTCAATGTCAGCAAAATGGACCAGCTTATGGATTTGATTGGAGAATTGGTTATTTCCGAATCTGTGGTATTGCAGAATCCGGATTTAAAGGTTCCCGGACTTAATTTGAACAGCTTTAACAAGGCAGCTGCACAGCTGTCAAAGATTTCCACCGACCTTCAGAATGTGATTATGTCCATGAGAATGGTTCCTCTTACCAATACCTTCCAGAAAATGAACCGCATCGTGTTTGATGTTTCGAGAAAACTTGGAAAAGACATTGAGTTCGAGATGGTAGGCGAAAATACGGAAGTGGATAAGAACATTATTGAACACATTTCCGACCCGCTGATGCATCTGGTAAGGAATGCGGTTGACCATGGCATAGAGACCAACGAGGAACGTGTGGACAGCGGCAAGCCTGATAAAGGAAAAGTAACATTGTCTGCAAGAACCGAAGCCGGCAAAGTCTGGATTAGTGTGGAGGATAACGGAAAAGGCCTTGACAGGGAAAAGATACTGGCAAAGGCAAGAAAACAGGGTCTCTTGGATGAAAACAAGCCGGATTCCGCTTATTCGGACAAAGAGGTGTACCAGTTCATTACCCTTCCGGGATTTTCCACCAACGAACAGATTACGGAGTATTCAGGCAGGGGAGTGGGCATGGATGTGGTAATCCAGAATATCCAGTCCATCGGTGGTATGTTAGATATTGACAGCGCTGCGGGAATCGGCTCGGTTATGAGTCTGAAGATACCTCTTACCCTGGCCATTATCGATGGCATTGTGATGGAAACAGGAAACTGCTCTTTCGTTATGGAAACCGGTGTTATCAAAGAGTTTGTACGCGTGAAATCAGATATGATGATTCAGGAGCCTAACGGCGAAGAGTTTATCATGATTCGCGGTGAATGTTTCCCGGTACTCAGGCTTGGCAAGTGGTATGGACTGAAGGAATATCAGGAGTCCGTAGAAAACGGCATGATGCTGATTCTTGAAGTGGAAGATAAGAAAGTCTGCCTTTTTGTAGACAAATTGATTGGTGAACAGGAGATTGTTGTGAAACCGATTCCCTCGTACATCAAAAAGGTAAAAGGATTGTCCGGATGTACCCAGCTGGGTGATGGCAGCATAGCACTGATACTGGACCCGGGCGGATTAATAGAATAAACTTAAAGAAAGGATTGGTATATCCATATGGGTGAAACGAGCGAATTGATGAAGCGGATGGAAGAACCCAAATCCGCATCCAGTGAGCATGATGCGCAAAAAGGCAAGTACATGACCTTTAAATCCGGGAATGAATATTTCGGGCTGAAAATCCAGTATGTAAATGAGATTATCCAATTTCAGGCGATTACGGCGATTCCCGAAACGGAGGATTATATTAAAGGGCTGATTAATCTGAGGGGAAAGGTTATCCCCGTTATTGATGTCAGGCTGAGGTTCAAGCAGGAACCGTTTGAATATAATGACAGAACCTGTATCATAGTGATTAATGTCAAGTCTACGGTGGTAGGCCTGATTGTGGAAAAAATTGCAGAAGTAGTGGAAATCAAAGAAGAAAACATATTGCCGCCGCCTTCCATCGGTCGTGTCGATAAGGCACAGCAAAAATATGTGTATGGTATCGGTAAGGTAGGCGATGCCGTGAAACTGTTGTTGGACCCTGATAAGCTGTTGAATGACGAAGATTTGTCAGTTGCTGAGCAGGTGAATGATATGAGTGTAGAGGAAGAATGAGAGGTATAAAGATATGAAAGACATGAAGATGAAAACAAAAATGATTATTGGTTTTACCATTCCTATTATTCTTGCAATTATTAATGTTATACTGGGAATGTCTTCGGTAAGCAGGGTTACCAACACTGTAGTCAGCATGCAGGAAAGTGAAGTTGCCACCATCAGGCAGACAATGGAGGATATCGGTGCGGATGAGGAAAAAGCACAAATCCTCATAGATACAATTACAACAGAGAAAACAGAGCAATTGTCAAAAATGATGAAAACAGCATCCTACTCCAACATATTCAGCGGTGCTTTGATAGCATTGTCTGTAGTGATATCTGTTTTCATTGCAATATCCCTGATTAAGATAATTAATAAATCGGTTATGCAGTTGTCTAAGGCAGCAACCGATATTGCCCTGGGACGTGTTGACATTCAAATGGTAAAATATCACAACGATGAATTTGGCGAACTGGTAGATAAATATACGGAAGTGATTGAGAATATCAAATACCAGTCTCAGGTTGCTGAGGAAGTTTCCAACGGTAATCTGACAGTTACGGTAAATCCGAAATCTGCGGAAGATATGCTGGGCAATGCGCTGAAGAAATTGGTAGAAGACAATTTCAATGCTCTTTCCAATATCAGTGATGCAGGTTCCCAGGTTACCATCAGTTCTTCCCAGGTGGCAAGTGCAAGTCAGGCATTGGCTCAGGGCTCCACAGAGCAGGCAAGTGCGATTGAAGAGATTACTTCTTCCATCGATGAAATTGCAGAGAAGACCAAACAAAACGCAGAAGAGGCAAACCATGCTGCAAGCCTTGTTATGAAGGCTATTGAAGATGTTAAGAGAGGCAACAAGCAGATGCAGGATATGATGACAGCTATGCAGGGCATCAACAAAGCATCCGAAAGCATTTCCAAGATTATCAAGGTAATTGACGACATTGCGTTCCAGACCAATATTCTGGCATTGAATGCGGCAGTGGAAGCTGCAAGGGCAGGTGAGGCAGGTAAAGGCTTTGCAGTAGTTGCAGAGGAAGTAAGGAGTCTTGCTGCCAAGAGTGCGGCAGCAGCAGCTGAAACGGCTGAACTGATTGAAGATTCCATCGAAAGAGTAAATTCCGGTTCCAAGATTGCGGATACTACAGCACAGGCAATGGAAGCAATTGCCAATGTGGTACAGGAGAGTGAAGTTATCATCAATGGCATTGCAGAGTCTTCCAACTATCAGGCAACGGCAGTGGCACAGATAGAGCAGGCTATTTCACAGGTATCACAGGTTGTACAGACCAACTCCGCTACCAGCGAAGAATGTGCGGCAGCCAGCGAAGAACTTTCCAATCAGGCATCCAGAATGCGCGAGATGCTTTCCATCTACAATCTGGGAAATGGAAGTTCCACATACAGGCCGTCTTCTTCTCCGGTTCCTGCTTCCAACATGAACGAACAGGTTATTTCCCTCGGGGACGGTTTTGGCAAGTATTAATATTCAACTTAAAGCACGGAAACTTCTGTTTCCGTGCTTTTTTATTTGCGGATAAAGCCGCTGTATGTTATAATGTCCACGTAAGCAATAAGCAGTGCCAAAACATATTTAGTAGAAATCACAATGTATTGAAATCTTATATAAAATGCTTTGGGAAGAGGAGCAAGTGATGGATAAGAAAAGAAAATATCTGTTTAATGGCGTTTTTGCAGGAATGATGTTTATCTGTGTGACGGTTTTTGTGTGGCTGACTTTATTTATGTCAGACAGGACGGATAAGACAATTATCGAAGTCGGAGACATATATATGAGTGAGATGAATGTGCAGCTGCAGCAAAAGTTTGCAACTATTATCAAACTGCGCATAGAACAGGTGGAATCCATTATCAGCAGAACTCCCCCCACATCAGAGTACAGTGAAGAGATTCTGGAGCAGTTACGCATAAGTGCGGATGTAAGGAATTTTTCCAGCCTGATTCTCTATAGAACGGACGGTACAATGGAAACCCTGTATGGGGAAGAACTCAGACTGGCGGAAGATATTGATATGGAGAACATATTGCAAGAAAACGGCAATCTGGTGACGAGAGGAGTCTATCAGAACGATGAAAAAGTACTTGTTCTGGGGAAGGCTGCGGATTACCGGATGTCAGATGGGGAGAATAGTGATGCCTTGTTGATTGGTATTCCCATGAATTATCTCAACCAGGCAATGTTTCTAAATGAAGATAATACCATGCTGTATACGCATGTGATTGATGCGGAGGGCAATTTTATTATCAGAAATGGGGATGCGTTTGTAGAGAATTATTTTTCCCGTCTTGAAAGGATTGTATCTGAATATGACGGTAAGACGGGAGACGACTATGTCAATGAGCTGAAGGCAACGATGGCTACCGGGGAAGATTATGCAGAGGTTATTATGGCAGAGGGAGAAAAAAGGCAGATTTACTGTTCTCCGATTGCCGACGATATAGGGTGGTATCTTGTTACGATTATGCCGGAAAGTGCATTGGATGAGGCTGTCAAGGAACTGGATTCTTTTCGTCTGGGCATCATGATTACTTCTTCCTTGGTGATTTTATTGACCATGCTGTGTATTTTTATAGTATATTATAAGCTTTCGCAACAGCAGATGGCAGAACTGAATAAAGCGCGACAGGAAGCGTTGCGTGCAAATAAGGCAAAGAGTGAGTTTCTCTCCAGCATGAGCCATGATATCAGGACACCTATGAATGCCATTATCGGGATGACGGAGATAGCCATAAAGAGTGTTGATGATTCTATAAAGCTGGATAACTGCCTGCAAAAAATCAAGCTTTCCAGTAAGCATTTATTGGGATTAATCAACGATGTATTGGACATGTCGAAAATCGAAAGCGGAAAAGTTACTTTAAATATCATTCCCATGTCCCTGCGTGATGCAATAGATGATATTGTAAATATCATGCAGCCACAGGTGAAAGCCGGCAAGCAGTATTTTGATATTTTCATACAGCAGATTTCTTATGAAAAGGTGTACTGTGACAGTGTGCGGCTCAATCAGATATTGCTCAACCTTTTGTCCAATGCGGTGAAATTTACGCCCGAGGGAGGAAGGATTGACATACATATGTATCAGGAAGATTCACCTCGCGGGGAGGATTATGTGCGGACGCATATCCGTGTGGTGGATACGGGAATCGGTATGTCTCCCGAGTTCCAAAAAAAGATATTTGAAACCTTTACAAGGGAAGAAAATGAGCAGGTGTCACATATTACAGGAACCGGACTGGGCATGGCCATCACTAAAAGCATTGTGGACTTAATGGGAGGAATCATTGAACTGCACAGTGAACAGGGGAAAGGCAGTGACTTCCATATTATTCTTGATTTGAAAATAGTAGATGAAAAAGAAGAGGAGATGTTACTTCCGCCCTGGAATGTACTGGTGGTGGACGACAATGAGCCATTATGTCTGGGTGCCGTGGAAAATTTAAGAGAGCTTGGCCTGCAGGCGGAATGGACGCTGGATGGCATGGAAGCAGTAAATATGGTGGAAGAGCGGCATAAAAACGGGGATGACTACCACTTTGTGCTGATTGACTGGAAAATGCCTAAAATGGACGGTATGCAGACCATCCGTGAAATTAGGAAACGGGTAGGAACGGATATTCCTGTTTTTCTGATTTCGGCGTATGACTGGATTGACATTGAAGAGGAAGCAAGTTCGGAGACCATAGAGGGCTTTATTGCCAAGCCGCTGTTTAAATCCACGCTATATGAACGTCTGAAACAATATGAGGATGGACATAAGATGCAGGAAGAATTTCATGGCGTACCGGAGGTGGATTTTACAGGCAGGCATATTCTTATAGCGGAAGACATGGACCTTAACTGGGAAGTTGCATATGAAATCCTTTCTTCCGTGGGACTGGAACTGGAGAGGGCAGAAAACGGGCAGGAATGTCTGGAGATGTTTGAAAAATCCGAGATTGGATATTATGATGCCATTCTGATGGATATCCGTATGCCTGTTATGAACGGTTATGATGCCACTCTGGCTATCAAGGCGTTAGAAAGACCGGACAAAGATTTGCCCATTATTGCCATGACTGCGGACGCTTTTTCCGATGATGCCCAGCATTGTCTGGAATGCGGCATGGTGGCACACATTCCGAAGCCGATTGATATTAAGGAATGTATGAGGATTTTACAGAAATATTTACAGTAGAGAATGACAAATAGGAAAAAGCATCCCGATGTATTGGTAAAGGATGCTTTTTTCCATAAAGGACTACAGGGAAATCCCGCTGTAACGAGGAGGACTTACATGGGAAAAAAAGCAATATGGATGTTAATATTGGGATTTGTTCTGGGAGTTGCTGCAGGTACGGCTGTGACATTATGTATTACATTGCCGAAGGCGTTACCGAAAGAGGGGATGGATAATACAGTTTCCCAAACTGAGGATGCCCGGAAAGACAGTACCGTGGAGACAACGGTGGAAACTGAGAAGGACACACCCGAAACCGATATGCCTGCTGCAGGGACAGAAACGCCGGAATCCGCCGCACAGACGGCTTTTCCCGAGTGGAATGCAGATACCGTATACAATGGTGGAGAAAAAGTTGTCTATCAAAACCGCATATATCGTGCAAAATGGTGGACGCAGGGGGAAACTCCCGGAGCGGCAGATGTATGGGAGGATACCCTGGAGTCTCCGGTTTCATTGCCGGATATGAGTGTGGCAGAAAAAGATGCACCAGAAGTAAAGGCAGAGCCGATTGATTTGGGAGATATTAAGGTAGTGGGATACTTCCCTTCATGGAAACCGGGAGAGGCAAAAAATATTCGTTATGATGTCATCACGCATGTTGTGTATGCATTTGCAATTCCCACTGCGGAAGGCGGGCTTCGCCCGCTGGATGAACCGGAAACCGCCAAAAAAATTATAAAAGAAGCACATGAAGCAGGAAGGAAGGTTCTGCTTGCCGTAGGAGGATGGAGTTATCATGACACACCTTTAGAGGCGACATTTGTTTCGGCGACGGAATCAGAAGAAAAACGTGCAGCATTTGTAAAAGCAATAGTGGATATGTGCGAGGAATACGGTTTTGACGGCATAGACATGGACTGGGAGCATCCCCGGGTGGATGGCGCTTCAGCAGGACAGTACGAGGCAACCATGCTTGCGCTGGCCCAGGAACTCCATGAAAAGGACAAAGTGCTTACCAGCGCCGTGCTCAGCGGTGCAACGGCTGACGGGAATATTTATTATGATGCGGCAGCGCACAGCGATAAGGTTCTGGAGGCGGTGGACTGGATACATGTAATGGCCTATGACGGTGGTGACGGTGAACGCCACTCTTCGTATGAGTTCGCCGTTGATTCAGCGGTATACTGGAAAGATGTAAGGGGGCTGCCTGCCGGAAAGGTAGTGCTGGGTATGCCGTTTTATGCCCGTCCCAGCTGGGCTGCTTATGGTGATATCCTGTCTGCAGTGCCGGATGCATGGAAGAGTGACAATGTTTCCTATAACGGCATGGACGTCTGGTATAACGGGGTAGATACGATTCAGGAAAAGACCCGGTACGCTGTGGACAATTTAGGCGGCGTAATGATTTGGGAAATTACACAGGATACAAAGGACAGGGAAAAAAGTCTTCATACGGCAATTGCGGAGGAAATATTAAAAGGGCAATGAAAAAGTTTCAAACAGGATGAAAGGAGAAGGCGTATGATTAAAAACAGGGTATGGCAGGAGAAGCCACAGCCGGAAGAGTTAAAAAAGCGCCTGGAGGCGGCAAGAAACAGGCTGGCTGTTTTACAGATGCAGATAAAAGAGCACAAACTCCCGGTTATTGTTTTAATGGAAGGATGGGGAGCAGCAGGAAAAGGCAGTACCATCGGAAGCATTATCCGAAATATTGACCCCAGGTTTTTTCAGGTGGCAACCATGAACGAACCGACGGAAGAAGAATGCCGCAAACCGTTTTTATACCGCTATTTTGTCAGGATTCCGGAAGCCGGCAAGTTTGTTTTTCTGGATTCGGGATGGGCGGATGAGGTTATCGGAAAGCGTATCAGGGGAGAATTGACAAAGGAGCAGTATGAAGAGAAGACGGGCAGTATAAAACGGTTCGAAAGGCAGCTTACGGACAACGGCTATCTGGTGTTGAAGTTTTTCTTTCATATTTCGCAGAAAGAGCAAAAGAAACGTATCAATGAGTTGGAGGAAAATAAAGATACGGCATGGCGTGTCAGCGGGCATGATAAATGGCAGAACAAACATTATGAAAAGTATCTGGCGGTGTTTGAAAAGTATTTGTCTGATACAAATGTTTCGGGCGCCCCATGGTACATTATAGATGCAAAGGACAGGAAGTGGGCGGAACTTCAGGCTTTGGAGACCATGTGCAGCGGCATTGAGGTTGCCCTGCAAAATGAAAGCCTGGCAGTGCCCCTTTTGCAGAATGTATTTCCGTTGGAGAAAATGCCGAAGCTTTCGGAGATTCCTCTGGATAAGTTCATGGACGAGACTGAATACAGGGAAGAACTGCATCATTTACAGGGTAAGTTAAATGCCCTTCATTACCGGCTGTACCGCAAAAAGGTACCGGTTATCATAGCGTATGAGGGATGGGATGCTGCCGGCAAGGGCGGCAATATCAAAAGAATTGCGGGCGCATTGGACCCGAGGGGATATGAAGTGCATCCCATTGCAAGCCCGGAGCCGCATGAGAAGGCAAGGCATTATCTTTGGCGTTTCTGGAACAGGCTGCCGAAAACAGGCCATATAGCTATTTTTGACCGTACCTGGTACGGAAGGGTCATGGTGGAACGTCTGGAAGGCTTTTGCAGTACCAATGACTGGCAGCGGGCTTACAATGAAATCAATGAGTTTGAAGAGGAGCTTGCAAAGTGGGGCGCCGTCATCATTAAGTTCTGGGTGCAGATTGACAAGGATACACAGCTTGCACGTTTTGAGGACAGGCAGAATACGCCGGAAAAGCGCTGGAAGATAACAGAGGAAGACTGGCGCAACAGGGAAAAATGGGAATCCTATGAGGAGGCTGTCAATGAAATGCTGCAAAAGACCAGTACGACCTATGCGCCATGGCATATTCTGGAATCAGTGGATAAAAAATATGCGAGGATAAAAGCGCTTAAGATTGTCATTGCGGCTATCGAAGAGGCTTTGGAAAAGAAGCAGGATTTATAAATGACGGGATAAGTGAGGAGAATGGTTATGACGAAAGAAGAATTGGCGCTGGAAATCGTGGAACTTCTGAAAAAAGAATATCCCGAAGCCGGATGTACCCTGGACTATAACGAGGCATGGAAGCTGCTGGTCAGTGTCCGTCTGGCTGCCCAGTGCACGGATGCACGGGTAAATGTTGTGGTGCAGGATTTGTATGCCAGATATCCTGATGTGGATGCCCTGGCAGCCGCAGATGTGGCGGATATAGAAAAAATAGTAAAACCCTGCGGTTTGGGGCACAGTAAGGCAAGGGATATCAGCGCCTGTATGAAAATACTGAAAGAAGAATACGGGGGCAGTGTGCCGGATGACTTTGACATCCTGCTGAAGTTACCGGGAGTGGGGCGGAAAAGCGCAAATCTGATTATGGGGGATGTTTTCGGCAAACCTGCCATTGTCACGGACACACATTGTATCCGTCTGGTAAACCGTATGGGGCTGGTTGAAGGCGTCAAGGAACCGAAAAAGGTGGAGATGGCGCTCTGGAAGCTGATACCGCCTGAGGAAGGCAGTGATTTTTGTCACAGGCTTGTTTTGCATGGCAGGGAAATCTGTACGGCAAGGACAAAACCGTATTGTGACAAATGTTGTCTGAAGGATGTCTGTAAAAAAATATTGTAGAAAGACTGTCTGCCGTATAAAGACAGAAGGGAGATTATCACTTAATGGGAAAGAAAACATTTGAAGAAAGAAGTCTGAAATTTGAAACATTACAATTACATGCGGGACAGGAACAGCCCGACCCGGCGACGGGCGCCAGGGCAGTGCCTATATATCAGACATCTTCTTATGTATTCAAGGACAGCGAACAAGCAGCGGCGCGGTTTGATTTAAGTGATGCCGGCAATATTTACGGAAGGCTGACAAATCCGACGCAGGACATTTTCGAAAAGAGGATGGCTGCTTTGGAGGGTGGGGTGGCGGCCCTTGCCGTTGCATCCGGAGCGGCGGCAATTTCCTATACATTTCAGAATCTTGTACATGCGGGGGAACATATTGTGGCAGCCAAAAACATTTATGGCGGCACATACAATCTTCTGGCGCATACCCTTAAGGAATTTGGCATCTTAGTCACTTTTGTGGATGTTTTCCGGTATGAAGAGGTGGAAGCGGCCATTCAGGAAAATACAAAAGCTTTGTTTATTGAAACGATGGGAAATCCCAATTCTGATGTGGCAGACATTGAAAAACTGGCCGATATGGCACATGCACATAAAATCCCCCTGGTTGTAGACAATACCTTCGCAACGCCGTATCTGGTCCGTCCCATTTCTTACGGAGCTGACATTGTGGTACATTCTGCCACAAAGTTTATCGGCGGACATGGTACGGCCCTCGGAGGCGTGATAGTGGATGGCGGAAAGTTCGATTGGGAAGCAAGCGGAAAATTTCCGTCCCTTACGGAGCCGAATCCCAGCTACCATGGCATCAGTTTTACGAAGGCAGCCGGCGCTGCGGCTTTTGTAACAAAAATCCGCGCCATACTTCTTAGGGATATGGGAGCAACGCTTGCCCCCTTCCATGCATTTTTCTTTTTACAGGGGCTGGAAAGCTTGTCCCTAAGGGTGGAAAGGCATGTGGAAAATGCCCTGACGGTGGTGGAATATTTAAATAATCATCCGCAGGTGGAAAGGGTAAACCATCCTGCCGTGACGACAGATGCAGCCCGGAAAGCCATATATGAAAAGTATTTTCCAAACGGGGGCGGCTCCATCTTTACTTTTGAGATAAAAGGAGGTGCCGAAAAGGCAAGGGCGTTTATTGATAATCTGGAATTGTTCAGTTTATTAGCCAATGTTGCGGATGCAAAATCACTGGTGATTCATCCGGCATCCACTACGCATTCCCAACTGAACGAAACAGAGATGGCAGAACAGGACATCAGACCCGGCACCATCCGATTGTCCATCGGTACGGAAAACATTGCGGACATAATTGAGGATTTGGAAGAAGCATTTCGCGCCGTTCAATAATAGTTGACAGAGTATTCCGCATTTTACACGGGCGGGTAAGGTCTTTTTTTTTCGTATGGAACCTGAAAAGCGTTCTGCCGGAAGATTTGACTTTACCCGCCCGAAAAAATACGTTGACAAATTATCAGGAATTATATATAGTAATCATGTCAGAACATTTGTTCTTTGCTTGAAGATAAAATGGCCAAAAGGAGTAATCATGCAGTTGATACAGATATTATGGGACAGGCGGGATTTTTTCCTGACTTGTCTGCTGGAACATATCAGAATATCCCTGACGGCAGCGGGATGCGCCGGAGTTTTGGGCATTCTTGCAGGTATCGTAATCAGCCGGCACAGAAAAGCGGCGGGAGTGGTTCTTGGCATCATCAATGTTATTTATACCGTGCCTTCCATTTCCCTTCTGGGCTTTCTGATTCCGTTTACCGGAATCGGCAATAAGACAGCCATTATTGCCCTGACCGTATATGGGCTGCTTCCCATTGTCCGAAACACTTATACAGGGCTTACCAATGTGGACGGAGGGATTCTGGAGGTGGCGGAAGGCCTTGGAAGCAGCAGAAGGCAGATACTGTTCAGGGTACAGCTTCCGCTTGCACTTCCGGTTATTATAAGCGGTTTCCGCAATATGGCGGTCATGATTATTGCCATGGGCGGGATTGCGTCCTTTATCGGTGCAGGCGGTCTCGGCGCTGCCATTTACCGGGGAATCACAACATACAATATGACACTGACAGCAGCGGGTTCTCTGCTGATTGCCCTGCTTGCCTTATTCAGTGACTGGCTGCTTTCTAAGGTGGAGAAAGCGGTGAACAGGAGGTACGGCATTGCATAAGGTGATAGAAATACAAAACTGTACCGCTGCCTATGGTGAAAGTATAGTATTAAAAGAGGTTTCCCTCGCAGTGGAAGAAGGAGAGTTTCTTGTAATAATAGGACCGTCAGGCTGTGGCAAGACAACACTGCTCAAGATGATAAACGGCCTTGTGGAGCCTGTATCGGGAAAAGTGCTGGTAAAGGGAAAGCGGCTTGAAAAAGACAGTCTGGCTGTCCTGCGGCGGCGGATAGGATATGCCGTACAGGGAGCAAAGCTGTTCCCCCATATGACAGTGGAAGATAATATCTGTTATGTCCCTTGTCTTGAGAAGAAGCTTTCAGCGGAGGAAAAAAAGTCTTTGACAGGCAGGATGCTGGGACTGGTAAGGTTATCGGAGGAATTGGCAGGGAGGTTTCCCGGACAGTTGTCCGGCGGACAGCAGCAGAGGGTAGGGATTGCAAGGGCCATGGCATCGTCACCGGACATTCTCCTGATGGACGAGCCTTTCGGTGCGGTGGACGAAATCACCAGAAAATGTCTTCAGGAAGAATTGCTTGCACTGCAGAAAAAGACGAATGTTACCATTGTGTTTATCACACACGATATCAGGGAAGCCTTATTGCTGGGAAGCCGCATTGCAGTGATGAAAGACGGCGCTGTCTTACAGGAAGGAACCGCACGGGAACTGTTAGATGCACCGGCGGATGCGTTTGTAAGACAACTGTTGACGGGACAGGACTCCCGCAAAGAAAGATAAAAAAGGGATAGCCGTGCGGTCAAGGCGGCATGGCGGAAAGGATGAAAAAATGAGACACTTAAAGAGAGGAATGATAGCGGTATTGCTGGTATGCATGGCGCTTGGCATGGGCGCCTGCGGAGAAAAGAAAGTAATTAAAATTGCGTCGAAGCCCATGACGGAGCAGTATATCCTGACAGAAATCATAGCGCAGCTGATTGAGGCAAAAACCGATTACCGGGTGGAGATTACCAAAGGCATCGGCGGCGGGACTACCAATATCCATCCGGCGCTGTTAAAGGGAGAGTTTGATTTATACCCGGAGTATACAAGAACAGCGTGGCTTAACGTCTTAAAGAAAGAAGAAATGGAAAAAGACGATGAAGTACTGTATGCGCAGCTTTTAGAGGAGTACGACGCCATGGGCCTTGCGTGGACAGGCCTGTATGGTTTTTCCAATACTTACGGTCTTGCCGTAAGGCAGGAAACGGCAGATGCCCATGGAATTTCCACCTATTCGGATTTGGCTGCATCCTCCCCGGAACTGATTTTTGGGGGAAATCCCGATTACATGGAACTGGAAACCGGGTATGCAAGGCTCTGTGCTGCTTACGATATGCAGTTTAAGGACACAAAGCAGATGGAGATTGCCCTAAAGTATGAAGCCCTGAAAAACGGTGAAGTGGATGTTATCAATGCATTTACCACCGACGCGCAGCTGGCAGCCAATAATCTGGTATTGCTTACCGATGACGGCGGTTTTTTTGAAACTTTTGAGGCCGGCACCGTAGTGCGGAAGGATGCGCTTGAAAAATATCCGGAACTGGCAGGCGTTCTGGAGTTGTTGAATGGGCTGATTTCCGAGGAAGAGATGCAGCAGATGAATTATGAAGTCGAGGCAGAGGGCAGGGAAGATAAAGAGGTTGCCCGCGAGTTTCTGGAAAGAAAGGGACTGCTGCAGTAACCAATGTCCATTTGCAATCCATTTTTTAATACAGGAAAACCGGGGAACTGCTCTTGACAGGCAGTTCCCCGGTAAAACGTCAAAAAAGAATATATATCACCATTTTAGGAATGTGCTATCCATGTTCCGTCATTACACTTTTTTGCTTTTTCCATTAATTGCTCTGCATATTGTCTGTCCATAAACCTCCTCCCAAACCGTAATTTAGCATCTGTCAAAGAAATTTTGAAGTTTATCTGCAAATTGTCCAATGTGTATGCCGTCAACAAAGGAATGATGTGCCTGCACTGATATTGGAATCAAAATTTTACCGTCTTTCTCATAATACTTTCCCCAATCAAAAAGGGGGGTTGCATTATCTTTTTTCCCGGAATTGGTATGAGAAATATGCGAGTAAGTCAACCATGGCATCGGAGAACATTGAAACACATCATTTCCCAACGGACCTTTAAAATATTCCTCTTGTTCCCTTGCTGTTTTTGAAGCCAGCTCGCAGTATTCTATTATATCATCTATCATAGGCACATTGACTACCTTAAACAATTCAGTTTTTTTGTTGAGATAAGTGAATGCCGTATCTATTCTTTCAAATAAAACAACCTGTCCGTCAACAAAGCGATAACGAAACGCCTCTATTTCATTCGCGCATTTGCAGACCGCATATACCATAGCCAGTGTGAAAGAAATTCCCTGTTTTTTAACAGATTCTCTAAAATTGGTAATATCTGCCTCATAGGTTACACAAAACGCCGGTTCAATGCTGTTTTTAAAAATCATACAGTGCATTGCCCTGTCCCATGTTTTTTCATCAATTACTTTATATTTATTAGCCATACACATAATCCTTTAAGCTTTTTAAATATTAAAAATCATTATCCGTGAAATGTCTTTCCAATCTTCAAGGTACAATTAATTTCACCTAAATTACCATATTCTGGCTTTTGTGTCAATATTCTCTAATCTTGAGTTTCCGCATTTTGCATGGCGGCAGCCCCGGCGTGCATTTGTTCCAACAGGACACGCTCTCGCTCGGGTAAAAACGCAGTGGTACATAAGAGGTTGAAATACAACCTCCCATGCCTTGGTACAAGGCATTGTCCAGCGTTTTTACACGGTCCTTTATGGAA
>CAJTMB010000036.1 GCA_910577105.1 uncultured Lachnospiraceae bacterium
TGAAAACTTGTAAACTGTTTGCTTCGCAAATTTTTTCTTTCAGAAAAAACAGGCAGTTGACAAGTTGGTTACACTTTTGGTTACACTCGATTAGCTGATGTGCGGAAAGCTCCTTTCTATGAGGGTTTGCAGTACAGGGAAATTCGTTCAAGTCCCATCTTCCGCAGTGGGTTAAGAGCGGGGAAACCTTGATAAATACCAAGGTTTCCCCGTTTGTATATGCAGATGAACATCCTAATTCAAAGAGATTATATATACCATTCGGAACTTGTATTGGAGAGAGATAAATTCCGGTCTGCAGCATAAAAGCATAAACAAGAGGTTGACAAGTTGGTTAACACCCTATTAACTGATGTGCGAAAAACTCCTTTCTATGAGGGTTTGCGCTGCAGGAAATTCGTTAAAGTCCCATCTTCCGTATATTTGGCATCTGGGAGGTAACCTGACCTTAAGACTGTTCTTTCTACTGTTGTACATAATATATTGAAATGCCACGGTTCTATCTGAAACAATTTACAGATGGTTAAACTGTGTGTTGTACTCTTACAACACTTTCTGTTATACTGAATATAATCATAACAATTCGAGGGAGTGGGTATGCAGATAACAGATAACAGTATCGATGGAGGTAAGGCTTTTGACTGGGGAAAGACATCTGCGGATTATGCTAAATACCGTGATATTTATCCGCAGGAATTTTACGATAAAATAATAAACCGGAAACTGTGCATCCGTAACCAGAGTGTACTTGACGTAGGCACAGGGACTGGAGTGCTGCCCAGGAATATGTACCGTTACGGTGCGAAATGGACGGGTGTGGATATTTCCGAAAACCAGATTTTACAGGCAAAAAAACTTTCGGAAGGTATGGATATCGACTATTTTGCAATTCCCACGGAGGATATGGATTTTCCGGACGGCTCTTTTGATGTAATTACTGCATGTCAGTGTTTTGTTTATTTTAAGCATGAACAGGTAATGCCCAAGTTTGTACATATGTTAAAACCGGAAGGGAGCCTTCTTGTTATGTATATGGCATGGCAGCCGTCTGAAGATAAAATTGCAGGGGAAAGTGAAAAACTGGTATTAAAATACAATCCGGTATGGAGCGGCGCGGGAGAGAAGGTACATCCGGTATGGATACCGGATTGTTACAGTGATAAATTTGAACTTGTTTACAGCGCGGAATATCCTTTGGAGGTGCCTTTTACCAGAGAAAGCTGGAATGGCAGGATGAAAGCGTGCAGGGGCATCGGCGCGTCCTTATCCGGGGAAGAGATTGCGGCTTGGGAACAGGAGCATAAAAAAATGCTTGCAGAAATTGCTCCCGATAGGTTTACGGTCCTGCATTACGGCGCCATGGCGGAGTTGAAGGTAAAAGGTCAGAGGTGAAAGACAGTGAAAAGAAGAGAGAAACTTTGGTCGCTTTTCCCTTGTTTAATCTTTCTATTTTTGGTATAATAGTACTATATAAAAGGTAGGTATACACCCGTTTTATCTAATCACAGGCGACAGATGAAGGGGGGATGTTTTATGCGTCATGACATGGCAGTATTGGCGACTAACCACCTGAAAAGGGCACAGGAGGATTTGCAGTCAGCAGAATCAAAAATCACCGATGGATGTTATAAAATAGCAATCAATCATTCTTGTTATGCTATTTTTTTCTCCCTGCTTGCGGTAAATACGCTTGACGGATTTGAGGAGGTAGAGCAGACGGCGCTGTTAACCCACTTTAACCGGTATTTTGTACACACCGGTGTGTTTGGCGCGGAAATGTATAAAATGATTGATTCAGTATACAATGTCAGGGATAAATGCGATAATGACGACTTTTACATCTCCACCAGGGGAGAAGCGGAAGAGCAGCTGGCAAAGGCACAGAAATTTGTGGAGACTGTTAAAATATATATAAAAAGAATAAGTATATAAGACTTGTCCCGAAAGTGATAAATACACTTCCGGGACAAGTTTTGCTTTGGGTTACTGATTCCTTTCAGCCAAAAACTCTTCGACAAGACGTCGTACATTTTCCAGACAGGTGCCGCAGACGGTGCCCGCCCCGGTAATTTCCTGTACCTCTTCCAGTGTCGCAGCTCCGTTTTCCACGGCATCCTTAATCATGCCGTTTGTGACATTCATGCAGTAGCAGACGGTTTTGTTAAGATTCATACTAAATGCCTCTCTTTTCTGTGTTGTGATTTTCTTATTATTTTCCCCAATAATCAAAAAAATAGTGCGGAAAAAGATTAAGTTATGGTAAAATTATATTGAAAACAAACACAAAAGAATTATAACTGTAAGGTATCGGGAGGAAATTATGGGAAAAAGAATTACAGCATTTTTATTAGCGTTATTATTATTGGTTGGCGCTTGTGGCAGTCAGGCGGACAAGGACCCGGCAACCGCCGCGCAGCCAACAGCCGCTGTGCAGACGGGGGACTTGGAAGAAATCAGGTGGAAATTGGAAGAAACAAAACTTCCGGATGCCGACGAGGCATTGACAGCCGTTCTGTCTGAAGGGTGCGACGCCTGTTTTGCTTTGGCGCACGATATGTCAGGGGAATCCATATACCGCTTTGTAATTATGTCGGAAGATTTGTCGGCAGATGGAGCGCAATTGGGCATTTGTATACAAAAACTGGCGGCGCCTTATACGGAATGGGAGAATTATCCTGTCTTTTGGAAGGAAGCGGTGGGGGATGACTATGTCATGCAATCCATTGCAATGTGTGCAGACGGGAGCATCTGTATGTTAGTCAGTAAGCCGGAGGAGCAGGGCAGTGCATACAGGCTTACATGGACGCAGGAAAATGGAGTAGAAACGGAAATTGTTTCCAGCAGTTATTTTGATAATAATTTTTGGAAAGACATAAATACCGAAAGCTATGTGGATGAAGCAACAACACCTATTTTATGACGGGGCTGGGTGTGCAATGCTTTGACGGGACATATGGGGAAAAGAAAGAGTGGGTTAGTACGGGGTATGTCTGGCAGATTGAAGAGTCTGCAGGGGAAGACGGGCAGGTGTATCTGTGCGGAGGCAATATAGAAAACAAATTCAGTATCTATACGATGAAAAGCAATGAGCCTGTTTTATCTTCAGATGATGTGTCTATGACTTTTACCGACAAGGTTGTCTTTACCGGAGAGACAGAAGGAATTCTGTGCAATGCATTGCATGGAATCTGGCATTTTGACATAAAAGAGGGAAAGACGGAGCGGGTGTTTTCTTTTATGGAGCAGGGATATACTTTTGAAAGATTGCTGGCAGCTTCCCTTGATGCAGAAGGAAACCTGCTTATGCTGATGAATACAGATGACGGATGTAGTCTGGTAAAAAGGGTTGTGGATGATACCTGGCAGGACAAGGTGACGCTGGAACTGGCAACAATGCATGCCGGACCATATCTGAGTAAAGCTATCATAGATTTTAACAAGCAGAGTGATGAATACTATATTGAACTGCGGGAACGAGGGGAAGACGAGTGGTATGAGGATTATCTGGCTACCATACAGATGGAAGTCAGCAGCGGCGGCGGTCCCGATATTCTTGCCGATACTGTGATAGATTCTTATGCCGCGGCGAAAAAAGGTTTTTTGCGGGATTTGACGCAGGATTTTGCAGATGAGCAGGAAGGGATGCTGGTGAACCTTGAAAAGTACGGATTGGTGGATGATGCGAGGTATATTATTCCGTACAGCTTTGGTGTGGAAACCCTCACTGTATCCGGGGATGTTGTGGGGGATAAAGAAAGTTGGACGACGTGGGAAATGATGGAATATCTGAAAGCAGGAGGATATGAAAGGGCGGTAACCCGCATGGAAAGCTACGAGCTTTTCTGTCTTTTGGCAATCAGGTCAAGTCTTATTGACTGGGAAAACGGAAAGTGCTACATGGACAGTGAGGAGGCGGTGGCCTTGTTGGAATTTGCCGGAAATTACGGAAAACCGGATTCATGGGAGAGCTGCAATAATGATGTTGCGGAGGGAAAGACCTTTGCGATTCGTGATTACATTTTTGATATTCCTGTCATAGAGCCTGCAACGGAAGCGATTTTTGAAGGAAATGCCGTATATATAGGTTATCCGGTGGACAATCCGGCATGGGAAAGCGGCAATATTATGATTGTGAATGGTTTGACCGTTAATCAGGCCTGTGAATGCCCGGAGGGCGCCATAGCGTTTATCAAGTATCTTTTGTCAGAAGAAGTACAGGAAGATATTGCAGGAGGAAAGTTGTATGGTGAACTGCCGGTACGGGAAGAGTCACTCGAAAATGCATTCCTCTATGCGAAAGAAAATTCGGTCGGGTATGCAATAGGTTATGTAGTGGAGTCCGGTGGATTTGAATATGAGCAGAGGTATTGCAGTGATGAATATCTGGAGAAAGTAAAAAAAGTGCTTCAAGATGCAAGGCCGCAGACCGTATATGTGGATGAAGTGCAGAATATTATCTTTGAGGAAACGGAAAGCTATTATCAGGGCGCCAGAAGCGCCGAGGATGTATGCAGTAATATGCAGCAGAGAATACAATTATATTTTGACGAAATAAAGTAGAGTGAAACGCGGCATTTTTCATCGAAGCTGTGACATGAAGTGTAGGGTGAAGCCTTAAGGAAGCATCGCAAAATAACTGATTTCAGTTATAAAGCGATGCTTCTTTCGTAGTACAATTAATAATATTGCATTTTTCTTTATAAAGTGGTATATTATGCAAGTATATTGTAATAAAAATGCATTGTATCGAGGAGGAAAAAGTATGAAAAAATTATTGGCGATTGGATTGATGATTGTACTTTCCGTAACTGCATTGGCCGGCTGCGGCAAGGATAAGGCGGTGAACGGCAACGGTGCGGTAAAGGTTATTGACATTGAGCTTACGGATGAGGAGTATGCGTTTGGTGTGGATAAAACCCAGCCGGAGCTGCTGGAATCCGTTAATGCATTTATTAAGGAGATTCAGGAAAACGGTACTTTTGATGCTATCTGCAACAATTATTTCGGGGACGGTACGCCTGTAGCGGTTACTTCCGCAGCTTATGACGAGAGCAAGGACCAGCTTGTGGTGGCCACTAACGCTGCGTTTGAGCCGTTTGAATATACACAGGGCGACAGCTATTACGGTATTGACATGGAAATTGCCAAGGCATTGGCAGATTATCTGGGCAAAGAACTGGTTATTCAGAACATGGAATTTGATGCAGTATGCCTTTCCGTGGGACAGCAGAAATGTGATGTTGCAATGGCAGGCTTGACGATTAAGCCGGACAGGGAAGAATATGTAAACTTTTCCGTTCCTTATTACAGCGCATCCCAGAAGCTGATTGTGCTTTCCGAAAACACGGAGTTTGACGGCTGTACGGATGCAGCTTCCGTGGAGGCTGTTTTACAGACGAAGGACAGCAGCGTAAAGGTAGGCGTACAGAACGGTACCACAGGACAATTCTATTCCGAAGGAGATGCCGACTGGGGATTTGACGGTTTTCCGGTACAGACAGTTGGCTATAAAAACGGCTCCCTTGCAGTACAGGATTTGATAAACGGCAACATCCAGTATGTTATCATTGACTCTGCACCGGCGGCATGTATTACGGAAGCCATTAACAAAATGCAGTAAATACGCAGTAAAGATACGGAGAGACCGGCATGGGTAATTTTGCACAGAAAATAGATAAATTTATAGAGATTTTTGTTTCCCAGAACGGGTATGTCAGGGTACTGGAGGGGTTGAAAAATACACTTTACATAGCTATTTTGGGACTGGTCATCGGTATTTTAATCGGTACTTTGATTGCCACGGTGAGGGTGATTCCCAAGTATAAGGTGCTGCCGCGCATTTTGAACGGTTTTTGCAGTTTTTATGTGGGACTGTTTCGCGGCACGCCGATTGTGGTGCAGCTTCTGGTGGTCTACTACGTTATGCTGCCCCTGATGGGGGTACGCATGAGCGGTGTGCAGGTTTCCGTGCTGGTTTTTGGGTTAAACAGCGCTGCGTACATATCGGAAATTATGAGAAGCGGCATCCTGTCCGTGGACCACGGGCAGATGGAAGCCGGACGCGCAGTGGGGCTTAGCTTTGGCACCACCATGATGAAAATTGTAATTCCCCAGGCAGTGAAAAACATCCTGCCTACTTTGGGAAATGAGTTCATTGCCCTGATAAAGGAAACTTCCGTTGTCAGCTTTGTGGGTGCGGCAGACCTATATGTGGCGTTCAATTATATAGGCAGCAACAGCTATGAATTTATGGTGCCGTATCTGGTGATGGCAATTATCTACATTCTGATAGTGCTGCTTATCAGTCTGGGAATCAAAATCATGGAAAGGAGCCTGAGGAAAAGTGATAGACGTCATTAATCTGGAAAAACATTTTGAAGACAACAAAGTTTTAAGGGGCATCAATGTCACGATTGACAGGGGTGATATTGTGGTAGTCATAGGTCCTTCAGGTTCCGGCAAGAGTACGTTTCTTCGCTGCTTAAACTGTATGGAGGACCCTACGGGGGGACAGATAATCTTTAACGGTGTGGATATTGCCGACATGAAAGTGGATATCAATGTGCACAGACGGCATATGGGAATGGTGTTCCAGCACTTTAACCTGTTTAACAACAAGACGGTTGTGCAGAATATCATGCTTGCCCCCGTGCATATCCGGTGTCAGGAGCTGAAAAAAGTCAAAAGAAAAAATGCCTGGTTAAAGTTTGCAAACCTGTTTAAGGGAAAGGACAAAAAGAAAGAACTTATCCCTGTTTCTGTGACGAAAGCGCAGATAAAGCAGGAGGCGCGTGAAAATGCCATGTCCCTGTTAAAGAGGATTGGTCTGGAGGAAAAAGCGGACGTCTATCCCTCCACGCTTTCCGGCGGGCAGAAGCAGAGGGTGGCGATTGTGCGTTCCCTTGCCATGAATCCGGACGTCATCCTGTTTGACGAGCCCACCAGCGCGCTGGACCCGGAAATGGTAGGAGAAGTTCTGGATTTGATGAAGGCGCTTGCAAAAGAGGGTATGACCATGATTATCGTGACACATGAGATGGGATTTGCAAGGGAAGTGGCTAACAAGGTGTTGTTTATCGACGAAGGGCAAATATTGGAAAGCGCACCGCCAAAGGAATTTTTTGAAAATCCCAAGAATCCCCGGTTGAAGGAGTTTTTGTCTAAGGTATTAGCGTAAAAAGTACTTCTAATAGTTCATGCCAGCGGGCGTTTTGCTAAGAAGTACTAAGTTTTACGCATGGAACTTTTGCTCCGTGGGATTATGTGTTGACAGGGCGGTCAGTTTGTTATTTTCCTTGTTTTTGTGTCGAAAATAAGAGCAGAAAGGTAGTTTCCTGAATATATTATAAAAAAAGGATAACGGAGAAACTACCATGAAATATCTTTATATTGCAGCAGGAATCCTGATAATATTGCTGTTGCTTTGCATTATCTGGGTGCTTTGCCACAGGTACAGGGCAAGGTGTCTGGTCCGAATCAGGACGGATGAGGAAAAATGCAGGGATTTGAACAAGGCCGTCGGAGCATTCGGCTTTCAATATGATATCTGTCAGGATATTTTTTATTCCAGAAGGGATGCCTGGCAGAGAGAAATGGGGTATGGCAGGATTTATGACGAACATGCCATAGGCATGGGGATGCTCATAGACTGTGAACCCCTGTATTTTGTCTATAACAAAAAAAGTTATCTGTTTGAACTCTGGAAAGGCCAGTATGGTATCACAACCGGGGCGGAAATGGGATTTTATGTTTCGGATGAAGTGGATACGGAGCATCCCGAAAGGCTTTTTTACCGCAGCGTAGAGGATGAGGAAATGCTGTCCATGCGCTTTGTCTTAAGAAAGCGGGGACGCATCCTTATGATGCGGGATGAAGTACACTGGTGGCTGACCGGTTTTGTGCTGGGTGAGCACTCGGACGCGGCGCAGCTGGCAATGGAGGTATCCATCGGTTTCCCGAATTACGGAATGCGCAATGCCTTTTATGAGGCGCTGCTTCGCGCCGGTTATCACAAGGAGAATATCTGCGTGGAAGGCCTGTGTATCAGATTTGGCTTTACGAAGCCCCATACCTGCCAGCCGAAGCACTGCAAACTCAGAATCTGGTGGGTACGCTGGAACAACAAACGAAGGTGTAAAAAGTATCTTCGGGTAACCGGAAAATTTGTACGGACCATCGACAGGGTGGACTATCTGGGCATGTGTTTCCCGGGACTTTACCGCATGCTTGGAAAGCTTTGCAGATACCCGAAGAAAAAGCGTTGTAAACCCGGATGCGGCAGAAGATGCCGCTGCTGCAGATAAATGAGCACGAAAAGCCGTCTGGATAATCTGTACCGGGAAGCAGACAGAATCCGTGTAGGCGAATGTGCCAAAATAGTTTTGATGAGCGATTGTCACCGTGGCGTGGGAAACCACGGTGACAATTTTCTAAACAACAGGCATCTGGTATCCGCTGCCCTTTCTTTTTATAACCAGAGGCAGTTTACTTATGTGGAGCTGGGTGACGGGGATGAATTGTGGGAAAATCCCAACATGGGGATGATTATACAGGAACACAGTGATATTTTTGAACTGATGTCAGAATTTTACCGGAGTGGCAGGTTTATCATGCTGTACGGCAACCATGACAGAAAAAAGGAAAAACAGCGGTTTATGGAGCGGTACTGTGAGCGGTACTATCCGATGCACAGGGACTGCCACTGCGAGCTGTTTCCGGGACTAAAGGCGAAGGAAGGCGTTGTGCTGGAGTTTGCGGGGAGTGGGTATCAGGTTTTTCTGGTGCATGGACATCAGGGGGATTTGATGAATGACACACTCTGGAAGTTGACGCGTTTTCTGGTACGCCATGTGTGGAGAAAGCTGGAGTTGTGGGGCGTACAGGACCCCACCAGTACGGCGAAAAATTACAGGAGAAAAAAGAACACGGAGAAGCGGCTTTCAAAATGGGCGGATGAAAACGGCGTTATGCTGGTGGCAGGCCATACCCACAGGGCTGCGCTGCCAAAGCCCGGGGAATCCCTATACTGCAATGACGGAAGCTGTGTTCATCCCAGCGGCATTACGGCGCTGGAAATAGAAAACGGGAATCTCACGCTGGTAAAGTGGAGCGTGGACACCCGGATGGACAGGAGCATGTATGTGGGCAGGGAAATTCTGGCAGGACCGACGAGGCTGAAGGAGTATTTTTCGAGTTGAATTTATTTAGGGTCACACCTGTTTGGAACAGGGGTGACCCTTATATCGGAAAATTTGAAAAAAACAACTTAATAAATGTAAAACAAAATAGGGATAAAAATCATGACATTGAATAAATAATGGAGTAGCGGCATCCCGCCAGACATTTTAGGCACGCAACACATTTATAAACATCTACGATTTCATCTCTGTTAACTCCCGGCGTCCATTTTTTTCCGTATATTGCCTGAACAGGACAGACTTTAACACATAAATTACAGTTACCGCATTTGCCGGAAATAATTTCTGCTTTTTTAATGTCCAAAGGCATATTGGTAAGTACAGAACATAAGGAAAGCGCTGCACCATATTTTTCTGTAATTAAGAGATTATTTTTTCCAATCCAGCCCAGCCCTGAAAGTACAGCTATTTTTTTATGAGGCAATATAGAAGTTTTCGTTTTTTCATCATATTCTTTTCTCTTCTCTATGCCGTGTTCGGATTGCGAAATTGCTTTATAGCCATTTTTTTGAATAATTGTGGCAAGTGCATCTGCCAATTCATCGGTCGCGTGTTCATAGCGTGAAAAAATTGTATAATCCGTTTCTTTTTCAGAATTTAGATTTTGAATATATTCTCTTGGCAAAGCTTTACCCAATAGAATTGCAGATGAATATCCTCGATTTTCTGTTAAGCTTAATGAGGAGATGTCAACCATGTTGAAAATATCTATTCCGCTTTGTTTTACAAAATTTGAAAAATTTAGCATAAACGCTCCTTTTCTTCAATATTTATTATTAAGCGAGAGACTTTTGTTGCTTTATTTTATACTGTTATATATGTTAACGCAAGTGCTCTCGGCAATACGGGTAAATATGATTATTCATTTTATTAAAATCTATTGTGGGAGGAGCAAACAATTTAAGGCAAGTCGGTTGAACGGCTTGCTTTTTTGTGCTATAATAAACCGATTATGCAGAAATAGGAAAAATACGCTCGTTTAAATGGGATATTACAGCATTTTGTGTATGCGAGCAGATAGGAGTAAGGATGAAAGCTTTTTTGGTTTTGGAAGACGGTACTGTGTTTGAAGGGCTTCATATCGGCGCCTGTAAAGAAGTGATTAGCGAGATTGTATTCAATACTTCCATGGCGGGTTATCTGGAAGTGCTGACCGACCCGTCCTATGCAGGGCAGGCGGTATGTATGACCTATCCTTTGATTGGAAATTACGGGGTATGTCTGGAAGATATGGAGTCAAGGAAGCCCTGGCCGGATGGTTTTATTGTGCGGGAGTTGTCCCGGATACCAAGCAATTTCAGGAGCGATTGCAGCATTCAGGAGTTTCTGGAAAAAAACGATGTGCCCGGCATTGCGGGAATTGATACCAGGGCACTGACCCGGATTCTTCGGGAAAAGGGAACCATGAACGGCATGATTACCACGGATGAGAATTATAAATTAGACGAGATTCTTCCAAAACTGAAAGCATATACCACGGGCAAGGTGGTGGAAAAAGCTACCTGTCAGGAAAAGTATACCCTTACTCCCAGCAAAACCCTTGCGGATAACGGGCCGTTTTCCGGTTCATCCGTTTTCAACAGGGCCGGTTTTGAGGCAGGGAAAAGGGAAATGCGCCCTTCCATGGTGCGCGAGTTAAACGGTACAGGGCTTAAGGTGGCGGTCCTTGATTTGGGCGCGAAAGCCAACATTGCCCATTCCCTGGCGCAGAGAGGGTGTGAGGTGACTGTTTACCCGGCATGGACGAAGGCGGAGGAAATTATCGGGGACGCGCCGGACGGCATTATGCTGAGCAACGGCCCCGGGGACCCGAAAGAATGCACTTCCATTATAGCGGAAATCAAAAAGCTGTATGACACGGACATCCCTATCTTTGCCATCTGTCTCGGGCACCAGTTAATGGCGCTGGCAACGGGAGCGGACACTTATAAATTAAAATACGGACACAGGGGAGGCAACCACCCCGTAAAGGATTTGGCGACGGGCAGGGTTTACATATCATCCCAGAACCACGGGTATGTGGTGGACACGGACAAGCTGGATGCAAAAGTGGCAGTACCGGCCTTTATCAACGTCAACGACGGCACCAATGAAGGGCTTTCTTATACGGGCAAAAACATATTTACGGTGCAGTACCATCCCGAAGCGTGTCCCGGACCGCAGGATTCCGGCTATCTGTTTGACAGGTTTATCAATATGATGCGGGGAGAAAAGCAGGGCGTACCAACGCAGGGAAGCAGCAGTTCTTTGATAAAGGAGGGAAAATAACATGCCAAAGAATCCTGACGTAAAACGAGTGATGGTGATTGGTTCCGGGCCTATCGTGATAGGACAGGCAGCGGAGTTTGACTATGCGGGGACGCAGGCATGCCGTTCTTTAAAGGAAGAGGGCGTGGAGGTTATTTTGGTAAACTCCAACCCGGCTACCATCATGACGGACAAAGACATTGCGGACAAGGTATATATCGAGCCGCTTACCATAAAGGTTTTGGAACAGATTATTGAAAAGGAGAAACCGGATTCCATCCTGCCTACGCTTGGCGGGCAGGCAGGGCTTAACCTTGGTATGGAGCTGGAGGAATCGGGCTTTTTGGAGAGCCACCATGTAAAGCTTCTGGGCACCACCGCCGCAACCATCCGCAACGCGGAGGGCAGGCAGGAGTTTAAGGACTTGATGGAGCGCATCGGGGAGCCATGCGCCGCTTCCACGGTGGTGGAAAATGTGGAGGACGGCGTTGCCTTTACCAACCAGATTGGGTATCCGGTGGTGCTTCGCCCCGCATATACCCTTGGCGGCTCCGGCGGCGGCATTGCCCACAACCAGACGGAACTGGAGGAAATTCTCGAAAACGGACTCAGGCTTTCCCGCGTGGGGCAGGTGCTTGTGGAGCGCTGCATTGCAGGCTGGAAAGAGATTGAATACGAGGTGATGCGGGACAGTCTCGGCAACTGTATCACCGTCTGCAACATGGAAAACATTGACCCGGTGGGCGTACATACCGGAGACAGCATCGTGGTGGCGCCGTCACAGACTTTGAGTGATAAAGAGTATCAGATGCTCAGAAGTTCGGCGTTAAACATCATCAATGAACTGGGGATTACAGGCGGCTGTAATGTGCAGTTTGCCTTGCATCCCACCAGCTTTGAATACTGTGTGATTGAGGTAAACCCCCGCGTCAGCCGTTCTTCGGCGCTGGCAAGCAAGGCAACCGGCTATCCCATAGCAAAGGTGGCGGCAAAGATTGCGCTGGGCTATACCCTGGATGAAATCAAAAATGCCGTGACCGGCAAAACCTATGCCAGCTTTGAGCCTGCGCTTGATTACTGCGTTGTCAAGATGCCCAGACTGCCCTTTGACAAGTTCCTTACGGCAAAGAGGACGCTTACGACCCAGATGAAGGCGACCGGCGAGGTGATGAGCATCTGTACGAACTTTGAGGGCGCGCTGATGAAGGCAATCCGCTCTCTCGAACAGCATGTGGACTGCCTGTTAAGCTATGATTTTTCCGATTTGTCTGGGGATGAGCTGCTCGAACGCTTAAAAATCGTGGACGACCAGAGAATCTGGGTGATAGCGGAAGCGCTGCGCAAGGGTGTAAGCTATGAAAAAATCCATGAGGTTACCATGATTGACAGTTGGTTTATCGACAAAATTGCCGTTCTGGTGGAGATGGAGGACGCCTTAAAGAAAGGTCCTCTGACGACGGAACTTTTAAAAGAAGCAAAGCGGCTGGAGTTTCCCGACAATGTTATTTCAAGGCTTTCCGGCATATCCGAAGCCGATGTGAAAAAGCAGCGGGAGGACAACGGTATCCACGCCGTGTTTAAAATAGTGGATACCTGCGCGGCGGAGTTTGCGGCAACCACCCCTTATTACTATTCTACCTTTGGCGGTGAGTGCGAAGCCTTGCCCACCCGTGACAAAAAGAAGGTGCTGGTACTTGGCTCCGGGCCCATCCGTATCGGGCAGGGAATCGAGTTTGACTATTGCTCCGTTCACGCCACATGGGCATTTTCCAAAGCCGGTTATGAAACGATTATCATCAACAACAACCCGGAAACGGTGAGTACGGACTTTGACATTGCGGACAAGCTGTACTTTGAACCGCTGACGCCTGAGGATGTGGAAAATATTGTGGACATTGAAAAGCCGGACGGCGCGGTGGTGCAGTTTGGCGGACAGACAGCCATCAAGCTGACTGAAAGCCTGATGAAGATGGGAGTTCCCATTCTGGGCACGAAGGCGGAGGATGTGGACGCGGCGGAGGACAGGGAGTTGTTTGACGCCATCCTGCAGCAGACAGAGATTCCCCGTGCGGCAGGCGGCACCGTCTACACGGCAGAGGAAGCAAAGGAGGTTGCAAACCGTCTGGGATATCCCGTGCTGGTAAGACCTTCCTATGTCCTTGGCGGACAGGGGATGCAGATTGCCACCTCCGATGAAGAAATTGAAGAATTTATGGAAATCATCAACCGGATTGCACAGGACCATCCGATTCTGGTGGACAAATATTTACAGGGCAAGGAAATCGAGGTGGACGCGGTCTGCGACGGCACCGACATCCTGATTCCCGGCATTATGGAGCATATTGAGAGAACCGGTATCCACTCAGGCGACTCTATCTCCGTATATCCTGCGCCTACCCTTGATAAGAATGTGAAAGAGAAAATTGCAGAGTACACCCGCAGGCTGGCAAAGGCATTGCATGTAAAGGGCCTTATCAACATCCAGTTTATTGCCATCGGGGAGGAGGTTTACGTGATTGAAGTAAATCCCCGTTCTTCCCGTACCGTGCCGTATATCAGTAAGGTGACGGGCATCCCCATCGTGGACCTTGCCACGGAGGTTATCATCGGCAAGAGCATAAGGGAGCTGGGGTATGAGCCGGGACTACAGCCGGAAGCGGATTATTTTGCCATCAAGATGCCGGTATTCTCTTTTGAAAAGATTCGCGGGGCCGAAATCAGCTTAGGGCCTGAGATGAAATCCACCGGCGAATGCTTAGGCATTGCCAAAGATTTCAATGAGGCGCTTTACAAGGCCTTTTTAGGGGCAGGTGTGGAGCTGCCGAAGCATAAACAGATGATTATTACCGTAAAGGATGCGGATAAAGGGGAAGCCATCGAAATCGGCCGCCGCTTTGAGAAGCTGGGGTATACTATTTATGCCACCAGAAGCACGGCGGCAGCATTGAATGAAGCCGGCGTAAAGGCAAGGAAGGTCAATAAGATTTCACAGGAATCCCCCACCGTTATGGACTTGATTTTGGGGCATAGGATAGATTTGGTTATTGACACCCCGACCCAGGGGCGCGACAAGTCCAGGGACGGCTTTTTAATCCGCCGTACCTCCATTGAAACCGGTGTGAACTGCATCACTGCCATGGACACGGCGAGGGCGCTGGTGACCAGTATGGAAAACGCGGCAAAAGAACTGACCTTGGTGGATGTGGCGTCACTTTAAAAAAAATTGGTGCTAGTGTCATTGTGCCCATTGTATGTTCCAATGCAGACGCGCTCTCGCTTCGGGAAAAACGCAGTTGCGCTAAGCTCGAAAATACCTCGCTAAGCGCAAGCGTTTTTCCGGAGTCTGCTTATGGAAGATACAATGGGCACAATTCGGTTGCAGCAGGATGTTTTTACAAGTGCCTGATAAAGAGAGAGGTTTGGGAGGGGAGAGAGTGAAGGGGATTGGATACAGGGGGATTAAAAAAGGTTTTGTTTTAGTGGCAGTTTTTCTGGTTTTCCTGGCGGGATGCGGAATGAGGGGGGACGATGGCGGGAAAGGGGCTGTCACGCTGCCTGCGGAAGGAAGGGAGAAAGAAAAAGAAGAGAAAGAGGTTTTTGATGTGCTGCCGATTGTGGCGGTGGATGAGGAGTATGTCTGGGAGGAGGGGGAGTTTTCTTTTGGAGAGCTTCATATAGCGGTTCCACAGGAATTGTTGGAGAAAACGCAGGTTAAGGACGTTACCCTTTCGGACGGCAGCAGGGGCGCCTGTATGTGGAGTGAGGAATATAGCTGTCCGGTGGAAATTGTTTTTTACCATTACAAGGCCGCATGGCAGCAGGAACCGATGCATATGCACAGCCTTGCCTATGCCCTGATGGAGCTATTGGACACGGACAGCATATGCTGCCGCAATACGGACGGGGATGAACTGTCATTTGTGGCGGAAGATAACTTCTGGTTTTATTATGTGTTGGTGCGCGGGGAGGATATTTATCTGGTAAAGGATTTGAATACTCTTGCTAATTTTAGTTTTTATGGTTTTCATTACGACAATGCGCTTACATGGGGAGAAGGAGGGGACGAAGTCACAGTTTACGGGGATGCAATCGTCGAATATGTCAGGGGAACAGAACCGGACGGAAACGTTTTCTTTTTGATACAAGGAGAGAATGATATTACCATATACAAAAACAGCATGGAAAATTTTTCTCAGACATTGTATAAAGGAGAAGACAGAAGGCCTGACGTTTCCTTTGAAAAGGATATTAATTTTGACGGTTATCCTGATTTGTGCGGTTACAGGGATTATTATCTTTACCACCCGGAAAGCGAGTGTTTTGAAAAGGTGGAAACAGATATAGATTTTCATATACCGTATGACGCTTATTTTTTTGAAGAGGGAAAGACGATATGGAAGAGCGATACAAAGTATGATAAGGAAACATGGCTTAGGAGAGCATATATAGAGCAGCTTTGGCAGTGGGAGGAGTATGAACTGGTGCTTGTGCGGGAATGTGTGGCGGAGTTTGGGGAAAAAGAGGTCACCATCTGCGCAAGGGAGGTGCAGACGGATAAGGAGCTGTTTACCGCTGTCATTCCTAATGAGGAGTACGATGGGAACCTGACAGAATTAAGAGCTTTGTATGAGAGGTTTTATGCCGGTTATGTGCCAAAGGAGGCTTATTATCTGGAACACAGGGCGGCAGGGGAGATATCCTATATTCCCGACGGACTGATAGATTTGCTGTCGGAGGCCATGTTGGATGGCACAGAACTGGAAACCCTGGAGGCAATGGTAAATGACAGGGAGCTTTCGGATGAAGAATCGCGGGAGATTGCTTTTGCAAACAGGGAAACCGCCCGTATCATATTGGGTATGGGATTACAAGGCAGTTTACTGGCGGTTATGGGGGACGGCGACAACGATGGGATTGAGGATGTCCTGGCGGAGATATATACCGGAGGAAGCGGCGGTGTTACGGAGTTTGCCTTTTTCAAAGGACAGCCGGACGGCACTTTTTCGTATACAGGCAGTTATTCCCATGTTATGGAAGAGTTTGCCCTGATTTGTTATGAAGGGAAAAACTATCTTTGCCGGACTACCTATGACTATAACAAAAAGATGTATGACGGCTTGGATTTGTTTTATTACGAGGACGGGAGAAGAAAGGAAAGCGTATCCCTGTACTTTGTGCCTGAAACATATCAGGTGCAGGTAAAATCCTATGCTTCGGAAGCTTACAGGGACTATGCGGAAGCCTATTTTACGGCAGAGGACTGCATGGAAGCCAGTGACAGGATAAATCAGTGTGAGGCTTTTTTGGGGAGTGCGGAAACAAAAGGGGAGGATGGATACTCCTGCGATTTGGACAATGACGGGGAAGCGGAGAGTTATAAACGATACATCTGGTATCCCTCCAACATGATGCAGTATGGACTGTCTTTTGAGTGCGCGGACTTGCCTATGGCATACGAAGCCATCTATGGAAGTGAGCAGGATGGTTTTCCCGTTATTTTCTGGGTGGAGGAAGCGGACGGGGAAAATATTACGAATGTCCTGTACCAGACAGGATTGTATGACTTCCATCTTGCAGGCTTTGTTATCGGGGAAGAGGATTATAAACAGGTATATGATATAGAGTGCCTTGCAAAGTGTACGGTAAAGGCAGACAGGCGCTTTATCTATGAAGGAGAAGAATAGATGGCGGAGAAAAAGGAGTACAAAAGTTTTTTGTATATGCTGCCGGTGGAGGCAGGCGCGGGAAAGCTGGCGGGAGCGTTGCCATTTCTGGAAAGAAAGTCTGTGGAAATCTGGACGGAAATGAATCTGCTGGAAATTACGCTGGCAGGTGGCGCACTGACCTTTGAGGATATGATGCCGGAGCTTTGTGGGAAAGAGGATGAAAAGCTTTTGGCAGACATGGAAGTGAAGCAGGTGTATGCCTGCGACTATGAAGCGGAGGACGCAAAAGCGGTGCAGGAGATAATGAAGGCTCTGACGGAAAGCTTTGGCGGTTTTCTGGCGTCTGACACTGTGGATTTTAAGCCTTTTCTTAAAGTGGGAGAACTGTGATGAATAAACCCAATTATCAGAAGGATTTAGATAAGCTACTGGATAAAATCACAAAACAAAAAGCGGCGGGGCAGGAGGCGCCCGCGCTTTTTCTGCATAGCTGCTGCGCACCTTGTTCAAGCTATGTTTTAAAGTACCTGCGGGAGTATTTCAGAATTACGGTATTTTACTACAATCCCAATATTTCCGAGGAAGCGGAATACAAAAAAAGGGTGGAGGAGCAGAAAAAACTGATTGCCCTTTACAATGAGCAGGTAAAAGCGGGAGCCTGCGGGTATCCGATAGAAACCATTACGGGGGATTATGAGCCGGAAGCTTTTTTTGAATTGGCTGCCCCTTATAAGGACTGTCCGGAAGGCGGGGAAAGGTGTTTCCTTTGTTATGAAATGCGTCTGCGAAAGACTGCAACGAAAGCAAAGGAAGAAGGCTTTGATTATTTTGCCACCACCCTTACCATCAGCCCGCTTAAGAATGCGGAAAAGCTGAATGAAATCGGGCACAGGCTTTCCGGCGAGCTGGGGATAGCATGGCTGCCCTCTGACTTTAAGAAAAAAGATGGATATAAGCAGTCGATAGCGCTGTCTGCGGAGTACGGACTGTACCGGCAGGACTACTGTGGATGCGTGTACTCATATCTGGAAAGGCACAAAGGGGAAAAGAAGCCGTAAAAATATGGCGGTCAGGGCAGGAAAGGCTTGCCAGATTTGGGAAATGCATATATGATATTGTGAGAAGTACTTCTAAAACTCAGCAGCAGAGGCTGTTTCGTTAAGAAGTACTAAGTCTCACACTGGAGAATGCCTAAAATGCGGCATTCTCCGCACAGATTTGAGATTCCGCAGAGCGGAATCATGTTGGTTAGTGTGAGAAACGAGTCTGCCACCTGCGCCGGAGGCGTTTGGTGGAGAGGCGGGAAAGGCGTGAGTTTAGCGTGAGAAGAACTTCTAACGCTTGCATGCAGCAAAGGCTGCTTCGCGAAGAAGTTCTATGTCTGCGCAGCAGACATTTCTCACACAGATTTGAGATTCCGCAAAGCGGAATCATGGAGGTTAGTATGAAAAAGATATTGGATTTGATTTCGGAGGAAGTGCAAAAGGGGTTTGAAAAGGCGGGATATGCACCGGAACTGGGAAGGGTGACAATCTCCAACAGGCCGGATTTATGTGAATATCAGTGCAACGGCGCCATGGCAGGTGCGAAACAGTACAAAAAGGCGCCCATCATGATAGCAAATGATGTGGCGGCAGCGCTTGCAGGCAGCGAGGTATTTTCAAAGGTTGCTGCTGTGGCTCCCGGTTTTTTGAACCTGGATGTGAGGGAAGCGTTTCTGACTTCTTATTTAAAAGGGATGGAATCCCATGCAAAGTTTGGGCTGGAGATGCCCAAAAACCCTGAAAAGGTGATAATTGATTACGGCGGTCCCAATATCGCAAAGCCTTTGCATGTAGGTCATCTCCGTTCCGCTGTGATTGGAGAGAGTGTTAAACGTATTCTGCGCTACTGCGGGCATGAGGTAATCGGGGATATCCATATGGGCGACTGGGGACAGCCGTTGGGACTTGTCATCACAGAGCTTAGGGAACATCAGCCGGATTTAATTTATTTTGATGAAAGCTATACGGGCGAGTATCCGAAGGAAGCGCCCTTTACCGTATCGGAGCTGGAGGAACTGTATCCCACGGCCAGCAAAAAGAGCAAGGAAGATGAGGCGTACAAGGCAAGGGCCATGGAGGTAACCTACAAGATGCAGAGCGGCGTCAGGGGTTACCGCGCCATCTGGAAGCATATTCTGGAGGTGTCCGTTGCGGATTTGCGGAAAAACTATGCCAACTTGAATGTGGATTTTGATTTGTGGAAGGGAGAATCGGACGTACACGATTTGATTCCCGACATGGTGGCCTATATGAAAGAAGAAGGGTATGCCCATGAAAGCGAGGGAGCGTTGGTAGTGGACGTCAAGGAGGACACCGACACAAAGGAAATCCCTCCCTGCATGATTTTAAAATCAGACGGGGCAGCCCTGTACAATACCACCGATTTGGCGACCATTTTAGAGCGCATGAACACCATGCATCCCGACAGGCTGATTTACCTGACGGACAAGAGGCAGGAACTATACTTTGAACAGGTATTCCGTTGTGCAAGGAAGACAAAGCTGGTAACGCCCAAAACAAGACTGGACTGGATTGGCTTCGGTACCATGAACGGCAAGGACGGAAAGCCCTTTAAGACCCGTGACGGTGGTGTGATGCGGCTGGATTTGCTGGTGAAGGAAACCACCGACGAAATGTACCGCAAGATTACGGAAAACAGGGAGATGCCCGAAGAGGAAGCTAAAAAGACAGCCAAACTGATTGCACTTTCCGCGTTGAAATACGGGGATTTGTCCAATCAGGCTTCCAAGGATTATGCATTTGACATTGAGAGGTTTACCTCTTTTGAAGGGGATACGGGACCCTATATCCTTTATACCATTGTGCGCATCAAATCCATACTGGCTAAGTTTAAGGAGCAGGGCGGCTCCCTTGCGGAACTGGAATTAAAGGATGCCGGAAGCGGTGCGGAAAAAGCGCTGGTAATGCAGCTTACCGCATTCAATTCCGCCATGGAAGGCGCCTGTGCGGAGATTGCCCCCCACAGGATATGCGCGTACATCTATGATTTGGCAAACGCCTTTAACCGTTTCTACCATGAAACCAAGATACTGGCGGAGGAGGACAACGGAAAGAAGGAAGGACTTCTGGCGCTTCTGGTATTGACAAGGGATGTGCTGGAAACCTGCATTGACGTGCTGGGCTTTGGCGCGCCGGAGAGGATGTAATCGGGCAGTCCCCGCGTCTCTTATCCCGGCGGCGTATCTGTATCTAACAAGGGACGTGAAAAGACGTTGGTCCTTGCGTTGCGTGTTTTGCAACGCTAGTACCGCTACGTCTTTTCTCGAACGAGAGTGTGCCCGGTGAGATACAGATACGCCGCCGGGATAAGAGACGCGGGGTAGAAATTGTTACATTTTTCTGAAAAGCTATTGACAAATTACTTCATTTTGGATACAATAGCAAAGTCGGTTGTATTTGGGGTCTTAGCTCAGCTGGGAGAGCATCTGCCTTACAAGCAGAGGGTCATAGGTTCGAGCCCTATAGGCCCCATGATTTACCGAATTTCATAATATGGCGAGATAGCTCAGTTGGCTAGAGCATACGGTTCATACCCGTAGTGTCGAGGGTTCAAATCCCCCTCTCGCTATTAAAAAGCTTGAAAAACAATTGTTTTTCAAGCTTTTTTTGTGATGTCATTTGTTACTTCCTGCAGTTATCTCTGATAAACGGATAGTCAATTCCGAAATTAGGCTGTTTTACTCTCTGTAAGGGAAGTGCAGATAATAATCTTCATATTGGAAGTAACAGTAATAACAAGATTACCGTGGAAAGCCTTTCCGATAATGCACGCATAGGAATTACCATGTCCGGCAGTCTGGGAGCATTCAGCAATGCATTGGACCAGGATTACAGCGCCGGATTTTTTAGCGATAACGATACATACACTGTTGCGTCACAGGAAGGGAATGTCCTTGCATTGGTAAAAAAAGACCACGTGCACAGCCCGGGAAGCGAATGGAAAAGCAATGAAACCAGCCACTGGCACGAATGCGCCTGCGGGAACCGCACGGAGGAAGCATCCCATACGGAAGATAGCGGTACGGAAGTAAAAGCGCCTACAGAGACGGCGGCAGGGGAGAAGGCATTTCATTGCAGCGTCTGCGGTTGGCTGATAAGGACAGAATCCATCCCTGCCACAGGAAGCGGGGAAAATACGGGTGGAGGAAACGGCGGCAGTACCGGAGGAGAAGCAAGCAGCGGCAATACGGTATCCAATCCGGCTTACAGCGGTAATACAGGGGAAGTCCGTAAAGAGGTAGAAAAAGGGGAGAATGTTCCCGAAACAACCATTTCCATGTCTGAAACGGATTTGGCAAATGTAGTGCTGACGGAGGAAGAAAAACAGCAGGCAAAAAATGGATTGGATATCAGGATTCTGCTGACCGTGACCGATGCCGGAGACAGTGTAAGTGAAGAAGAGAAAACAGCAACGGAGAGTGCGCTTGGAAGTTACGAGATGGGACAGTACCTTGACATCAGTCTTTTTAAGGTAATCGGTGAAACGCAAAACAGGATTACGGAAACCGCCGGTATGATTCAGATTACGATTGCAATACCGGAAGGTCTGAAAAACACTGACAGCGCCGGAAAGAGGGAGTATATGATTATCCGCGTCCATAATGGGGAAATCCAGACCCTTGCGGATAAGGACAATGATGCGGATACCATAACCATAGAAACGGACCGCTTTTCCACGTATGCCTTAGCTTACAAGGATTCACCGTTAGAGCAAGAAAACGAGAAAGACACGGAACCTAAAACCGGGGATAACGAACCGATAAGATGGTATGCAACGCTTGCAATGATAGCCGGGTTTGCTTATCTGCTGCTTTACTTTGCAGACGGCGCGCATGGTATGACTGAAAAAGAAAAGCGAAAGCTTGTGGAGAGGATTATCCATTGGGCGCACCGGGGCGGGCGCATACGCAGACTGCCTGCGCTGGCGGCAATTTTCCTGCTCTTGGTATACTATCATGGCATCGGTAAAAAGATAGCCGTCAGGTGGCAGGAGATTTAAAAAGCAGTAACGCAGGAATAAACAGGTTATCTTGTCCATATACTTTAGTAATTCATTTTTTCGGGAGGGAAGGATATGGCAAGAGGACAAAGAAAACCGATAGAGGAAAAGATTCGGGAAAAGGAAGAACTGATTGCGGGATTAAAGGAAAGGCTCCATGCGGAGGAAAGGGAACTTGCAGAGCTGAAAAAGGAAAAACGCAGCAGGGAAATCGAAACGATTACTTTGATGCTGGAGGAGGCCGACATCAGTATTGATGAGGCAAAAAAAATCATTGCACAGCATGTATCCGGCGCTGCGGTATAGACGCCGGATGTGCAAACGAAGATGTTGCGAACGTCCTGACGGATGTCCGCAGCATCTTTTTTGTGCGGGAGCAGATGGGAATTTATTCAGTACACCGCTGCGTCGGGGATTCCCACCCTTCCCGAAATTTTTGTATGGAATGGCAGCGAACGGACAAAATAGGAACAGAACGTAAAAAAAATGATTGACATTACCGGAAAACAGGAAGATAGTGGTAGTAACAAAAGGAAACAGGTGAGGAAAAGTTATGCGGATTGGAATGGGATACGATGTACACCGGCTTACGGAAAACAGGGCGCTGGTATTGGGCGGAGTTACAATACCATATGAGAAAGGGCTTTTGGGACACTCTGACGCGGATGTGCTGCTGCACGCCATCATGGATGCACTGCTGGGAGCCGCTGCTTTGGGGGATATCGGGAAACATTTTCCCGATACGGAACCGGCGTATCAGGGTATCTCATCCCTGACGTTGTTAAAAAAAGTCGGTGAACTGTTGGAGGAAAACTGTTTCCTCATTGAGAACATAGATGCGACTATTATTGCACAGGCGCCCAAAATGCGTCCCCATATAGAATCCATGCGGGAAAATATTGCCCATGCGCTTGGCATAGAAACCATTCAGGTTAATGTAAAGGCAACCACAGAGGAGGGTCTGGGCTTTACCGGCACGGGCGAGGGTATTTCCGCCCAGGCCGTCTGTATGCTGAACTCTCCGAGGGAACTGTATGCGGCGGATGTCACAAAAGAAGACGGGCGCTGTGAGGGATGTCCGGGGTGTAAGAAAGGATAGCGGTATTTCCATATTTTGCATGGCGACAGCCCCGGCGTGTCCTGTTGGAACAAATACACGCCGGGGCTGTCGCCATGCAAAATATGGAAACTCAGGGCATAATCCATGTTGACAAAAAGGGGAATTTTGCTTATTCTACTTATAGTGAAACAGAAAGGGTGGTAAATTCATCTGTCTGGGATGGATTTATCCCTTTTTTATCGGAATGGAGGATATCATGGACAATAAACTGATGCTCTACAATTCCCTGAGCAAAAAGGAAGAATTGTTTGTACCGAACGAGGACGGGAAGGTCGCTATGTATACCTGTGGACCGACCGTATACCATTTTGCACATATCGGCAATCTCCGCAGTTATATTATGGAGGATTTGCTGGAAAAAACATTTCGTTATCTGGGGTATGATGTAAAGCGTGTCATGAATATCACGGATGTGGGGCATCTTTCCAGTGATGCCGATACCGGGGAAGATAAGATGCTGAAGGGGGCAAAAAGGGAGCATAAGACCGTTATGGAAATTGCCAGGTTCTACACGGATGCTTTCTTTGAGGACTGCCGGAAGCTTAATATCAGGCGGCCTGATGTGGTGGAGCCTGCAACGAACTGCATAGCGGAGTTTATCCATATGGTTCAGGTTTTGCTGGAAAAGGGCTATGCCTATGAAATGGGAGGGAATATCTATTTTGACACCTCTAAACTGGAAAACTACCATGTTTTTTCCGGGCAGACCGAGGAGGAACTTTTGGTCGGCGTGCGGGAAGACGTGGAGGAGGACGCCAACAAGAAAAACAAGAGCGACTTTGTACTCTGGTTTACCAAGTCCAAGTTTGAGGACCAGGAGTTAAAATGGGAAAGCCCGTGGGGAACGGGATATCCCGGCTGGCACATCGAATGCTCCTGCATCAGCATGAAGCATCTGGGTGAGTATATGGATATTCACTGCGGCGGCGTGGACAATATTTTTCCCCACCACACCAATGAAATTGCCCAGAGTGAGGCGTATCTGGGACATAAATGGTGCAACTACTGGTTCCATGTCCATCACCTGAATGACAAAACGGGCAAAATGAGCAAATCAAAGGGTGATTTCCTGACGGTTTCCCTGTTGGAGCAAAAAGGGTATAATCCTTTGGTTTACAGGTTGTTCTGCTTACAGTCCCATTACCGCAAGCCGTTAGAGTTTTCTTATGAAGTGCTGGATAACATGACGAATGTTTACAATAAGCTGGTAAAGCGGATTGCAGAGCTGGGTGATGAGGGTGCAGTGGAGCAGGATAAATTTGATGCTTTTAAAAAACGCTTTGAGGACGCGCTGTGTGACGATATCAATTCCTCCATGGCAATCACGGTGCTCTATGAAATGTTAAAAGCGGATATGAACGACAAGACCAAGCGTGAACTGGCTAAGAGCTTTGACGAGGTGCTTTCCCTTGATTTGTGCAGTGCAGGTGCGGCGAAAGAGGAGGAAGTGGACGAGGCGCTTGTCCGTCATGTCATGGAAAAGATTGAGGAGAGGAAAGCGGCAAAGAAAGAAAAGGATTTTGCAAAGGCAGATGCCATCCGGGCAGGACTTCTTGCAGAAGGCATTGTGCTGGAGGATACCAGAGAGGGCGTAAAATGGAAGAAGGTCTGAGCCTGCGTTCCCTGATTAATCATAGCTTTGAAGTAAAAGAGGTGGATGTGCGGACATATTCACCTCTTACGCTGGCTTTTATCGGGGATGGCATTTACGATATTATCATCAGGACAGTAATCGTGGAGCATTCCAACCGGCCGGTCAATGAATTACACAGGAGAACCAGCAGATTTGTCAAAGCAAATACCCAGGCGCTTATGATTCAGGCGCTGCTTCCCGTACTTACCGAAGAAGAGGAAGCAGTCTATAAACGGGGCCGCAATGCAAAGTCCCACACAACGGCTAAAAACGCCAGTCTGATGGATTACCGCATGGCAACGGGATTTGAGGCGCTTGTCGGCTATCTTTATCTACAGGATAAGACAGAAAGGATTCTGGAACTGGTTAAAAAGGGACTGGCGGAAATCGGAATGGAACTGTAAGGAAGAAAATGAAAGAACTTATCAAAAATAGAATTGAAGAATTATTGTCACAGGAATTTTATTGCAGTTTTAAAGAATTAAATGAAAAAGCAACCGTGTATTCTGTAAATTGTAATGCAAAACAGCCTTATATCAAAATACTGGCTTACAGAAATTGCGTCGTGGTTTGTACATCAGAAAAAATACATTCTAAAATACGGGAATTATTACAAGAAAAAAACAGAGACGAAATTTTTGAGGTTCCGTTTGTTTATGGACAGACAATTCATTATGTCCCTGATGCGGGCTGTATAGAGGATGTTTCAGTATCAACAGGGTTTGAACAAGAGTTTCTTTTTGACAGGGATGTTTTACAACTTACCGGATTGACAGGTTTCGAAAATTCTCTGGCATTTGATGAAAACGGCTTTACGACGACAAAAGCCGTATATATAGTAAGGGATAAGGATAGAATCATTGGGGTGGCAGGCGCGGCAGAATCACCGGTCAATGGCGTGTGGGAAATAGGTGTGGATGTTATGGAAGGCTACAGAAATGCCAAATTGGGAACACAATTAGTAAAAAAACTGACGAAAGAATTACTGGCACGAAATATCATTCCATTCTATTCTGCTTCCATAACAAATATCGGTTCACAGATGGTGGCAAACAAGAGCGGTTACATACCATATTGGGTTGATACGTTTGGAACCATTCTGGATGGAAGTTCTATATACAATGACCTTGTTGAAGACTTAATTTCTGATTACAAATAATATGGAAAGGACCATATATGGGATACGAAGAATTTACAATTGAGGGCAGAAATGCCGTAATGGAAGCTTTTCGCGCCGGAAAGCCGATTGACAAGCTATATGTGTTGGACGGCTGTCAGGATGGACCGGTAATGTCCATTAAAAGGGAAGCGAAGAAAAAAGGCACTATCATGAAGTTTGTTACCAAGGAGCGTCTGGACCAGATGTCCGAAACGGGAAAACATCAGGGAGTGATTGCCGTGGCAGCCGCTTACACCTATGTGGAAGTGGAGGATATCCTGAAAGCGGCAAAGGACAAGGGAGAAGCGCCGTTTCTCTTTTTGCTGGACGGCATAGAAGACCCCCACAATCTGGGCGCTATTATCCGTACCGCGAATCTTTGCGGCGCCCATGGGGTAATTATCCCAAAAAACCGTGCGGTAGGACTTACGGCCGCAGTGGCAAGGACGTCCGCAGGCGCGCTGAATTATACGCCGGTAGCCAGGGTCACCAACCTTTCCAGGGCGATAGAGGATTTGAAAAAAGAGGGTATCTGGTTTGTGTGCGCTGACATGGACGGAACCGTGATGTATGATTTGGATTTAAAAGGCCCTATCGGGCTGGTAATCGGCAATGAAGGGGAAGGCGTGGGAAGACTGGTAAAAGAAAGCTGTGATTTGGCGGCGTCCATTCCCATGCATGGAGATATTGATTCCCTCAATGCTTCTGTGGCGGCAGGCGTGCTGGCTTATGAAATCGTAAGGCAGAGAATGAGGGGATAACGAAAGGTTTGAGCAATGCAGGACTATGAACAGGCTACGGATGAAGAACTGATAGACCGGCTGAGGGAAGGCGACGGCAGGGTCACGGATTTTATCATGGAAAAATATAAGCATCTGGTCCGCAGTAAGGCAGGCTCCATGTATATTCTCGGGGCTGACAGGGACGACTTGATTCAGGAAGGCATGATTGGCCTGTTTAAGGCAATCCGGGATTATGACAGCGGAAGGGACGCCAGTTTTTTCACGTTTGCCGAACTGTGCATCAGCAGGCAGATGTATTCGGCCGTACAGGCGGCGGGCCGTATGAAGCATATACCTCTCAATTCCTACATATCCTTGTACGGCAACGGCACAGAGCAAGGCGATGAAGAGGAAAACGGCATTCTAAGCGTACTGGCAGACCATGGGTTGAATCCGGAAGATTTGGTAATCGACAGGGAGAGCGTGGAGCTGCTGGAAAAACAGATGGAACAGGAATTAAGCAATTTTGAAAAACAGGTGCTGGATTTATATGTAACGGGAATGAGTTACAGCCAGATTGCCAAAGTGCTTGGCAGGGATGAAAAGTCTACGGACAACGCATTGCAGCGCTTGAAGTCCAAGATAAAAAAAATGATTGTAAAATAATACATCACCTCTATTTTTGTAGGTTTGTCAAACATATGTTACACTGACCGCAGATAATCCTTTAAC
>CAJTMB010000037.1 GCA_910577105.1 uncultured Lachnospiraceae bacterium
TTCCATATTTTTTTCCTCTCTTTCCTCTCTGAAAAGTTCGAACGTTCGAACCGTTGTTGTGGGGCTTTGTATGTCCCTTTCCTTATCACACTTTAATTGTAAACTTTTCATCAAGGATTTTATTTGTATTTAAGAGTTGACAAAGCCAGTTGCCATGGGTATAATAAAACAGTATGTGAAAACGAAAGTGGACTTGTACTTTCGCCGGGAGCAAACTATGTTATTGAATTTGACTGATGTATTGATATCCGAAGGAAAAACAAGGTCAGAAGACATCATGATTGAAATGACCTCCTACAAAAGCCGCATGGGGGATTTTCCCATAGTGGAAAAGACACCGCTGCATCTTAAGTTTACCAATCAGGGAGCAGGCAGGGCCAAAGTAGAAGGAAACGCGGTGATAACCCAGATGATGTGCTGTGACCGGTGCCTAAAGGAAGTTCCGGTAAAAATCGTACTGGAATTTTCCCGGGAAGTGTTTTCACCGGATGTGGATGACAGGGAAATTCTGGATGAGAGCGATTCGGGCGTTATGGATGGCTATCAGTTAAACATAGAGTTACTGGTATACAACGAGCTTTTGATGAACCAGCCTGAGAAGGTACTTTGTAAGCCGGATTGCAAGGGAATTTGTAAGAAGTGTGGCAAAGACCTCAATGAAGGGGAATGCGGGTGCGATACCTTTGTCCCGGACCCCCGCATGGCGGTATTACAGGATATCTTTAACGCAAATAAGGAGGTGTAACGATGTCTATTTGTCCCAAGAATAAATCTTCTAAAGGTAGAAGAGATAAGAGAAGAGCAAACTGGAAAATGAGTGCTCCCACATTAGTAAAATGCAGCAAATGCGGTGCATTAATGATGCCTCATAGAGTATGCAAGGCTTGTGGTTCTTACAATAAAAAAGAAATCATCAGCATGGACTAAATGTAAGAAAAGCAGAGAAATCAAGGGTTTGAGTTATTCTTCCCTTGATTTTTTTTTGTTAAAAATATTGAAATTAACTGAACAATATGTTACATTAATATCGTAACTAAACAAAATGAACAGTTAAAAGTTTTTAGGAGGGAAAAATGGATATTGGGAGCGGTTATTTTGTAGGAAGCAGTATCAAAAATAAGGATACAGAAGCAATTATGAAGTTTCTTTCTTCGCCGGAAAATGTCAATAAGATGCTGGTCGCTTCGGAACTTGGTCTTCCGGCAATAACGCCTGTTGTAAAGGAATTGGAATGGCAGTTTGAGAACAGCAGTTTATCTCCGCTGCATCACAATGGTAAAAATCAAAATGCAGTGCATCGCCAAAATGTGGGCAGGATGATTAAGTATGTTATGGCGCAGTTTGGCTATGTTCCGGTAGACGGAGGACTGAGCGAAAGGGCCAGAATACCCAAATTTGCAAATTCCAAACATTTTTCAACAGCTGCCATATATGAAAAAAGGAAGGACGCTAAGTATGAAATTGATATAAAGATTGTGGAAAATTAAATAGAAAAAAATAGGCAAGCCGGAAAAAGCGGTTTCGGGGATGTTCCGAACCGCTTTTTAAGTATGATTTATTTGGCATTCAGCACGTTTTTATAAATGATACTCTGCAATTATTTTTTCCAGAATTTTCACATGTATTTTTTCATCCATCACAATCCTCTCCAAATTTGTAACGATAAGGATGTCGTCTATTCCCGCAATTTGCTGTTCATACTTCTGTATGGCTGTTTTTTCTCCCGCAAGCGAGTTATGTACAATCCGGTCAAGTTCTATTGCATACAGGTTGTATTCCGGGGTCCAGTATGACATGCGGCTTGTGCGGTGCGTCCATAACCGGGGCTGTTCGCCAAGCAAAGTTGCCAGAGAACCGAAGATTCTTAAGTGATGCATCTCCACAATGCTGATTTTTCGGAAAAGAAAAGCAATATCCCTGTATTTCTGTTCGGTTTGGAAATGATTGTACAGGTATAGGCTGATTGTGGACATTTCTGAATGGGCGCCGCCGTAGTTATCCAGCATTAACCTCCCATAGCAGTTGTTTTTTCCGGCAACGGATACAGGTGGATAAGGTTCGTCAGATGCACAGGGCATATTTTCATAATCCAGCATAAAGCACTTCCTTAAAAGTTAATCTAGTAGAGTATATGTCATATCCGTCTTAAAAAGTCCCCCAAGAAGTATGGTTTTTAATACCGTATCCTGCATGACGGAAACCCCTGCGTGCATTTGATTCCATAAAGGACCGTGTAAAAACGCTGGTACTTAGAGGTTGTTTTTCAACCGCTTACGTACCACTGCGTTTTTACCCGAGCGGGAGCGTGTCCTGTTGGAACAAATGCACGCAGGGGCTTCCGTCATGCAGGATACGGTATCAAAAGTTGAAAACCTTGATATTGACAGAAGCGGATAAACATATTATTGTCTTATGGAAAGTAGCAATATGGAGGTTGACATGAATCAATATGATATGCCTTTACAGGAAAGAAAAAATGGAATCAGCGGGAGCACGCTTAAGATAATTGCCATTGTTTCGATGCTTATCGACCATATTGGCGCAGTGATTGTACTGAGGATGTTAATGCATGACTTCAACAATGAACTGTATACGCTCTACAATGTATTAAGGGGAATCGGACGAATTGGTTTTCCGATTTTCTGTTTTCTGTTGGTCGAAGGATTCCGGCATACCCGGAATAGTAAAAAGTACGCGGTGCGGCTGGGAGTTTTTGCACTGATTTCAGAGATACCTTTTGATTTGGCTTTTCGGGGGAAACTTGTTGATTTGAGCTATCAGAATGTGTTTTTCACCTTGCTTATAGGTCTATTGGTAATGATAGTATGCAGGAAAATATCTGAAAAGTTCCATGAAAACAGGATAGTTATGTATATTCTTTATGTGCCGACAGTACTTTTCGGCGTGATGCTGGCGGAATTTTTGCAGACGGACTATGCCGGTATTGGTATTTTATGCATTATGGCGCTGTACTTTTTCAGGGGAAACAAAGCATGTCAGATGGTGGCAGGCTGTACGGCATTTTTATGGGAGCTGCCGGCGCCGGTTGCGTTTATCCCCGTGGTTTTTTATAATGGCAAAAGGGGGTTTCGGATAAAGTATTTCTTTTATGCTTTTTATCCGGTACATCTGTTTCTTTTATATTTGGCGGCCAGATTTGCGGGCCTGTTATAAAGCCGGATATAACGGGGAAATTTCCGTGTTCATGGCGGCAGCAGGCGGGTGTATTTGTCCCAACAGGACGCGTTCTCACTCGTGTAAAAACACAGCAGTACATAAGAGGCTGTAAGACAACCTTTCAGTACCGGTGTATTTACGCGGTCCTTTACGGAATCAAATGCACGCACCTGCTGCTGCCATGAAAAATACGGAAACTTCAGAGATTTTTGACTTGATTTTTATATATTCGTCTAGTATAGTAAAAAAGTGGATATTACAAATGTGTGCATTCTTATGGCATTGTAGGCCGTCAGGTGCAGGGGGGTATGGAAATGAGTGAAATGGTGAATGTCGCAGTGGATGCCATGGGTGGTGACAATGCGCCTGTCGAGATTGTAAAAGGTGCCGTGGATGCGGTAAATGAAAATGAAGCTGTCAGGATTTTTCTGGTTGGCAGACAAGAAGTTATTGCCAAAGAACTGGAAAAGTATACATATGATTCCGGCCGGGTGGAAATAGTACATGCAGAGGATGTTATCGAAACGGCAGAGCCTCCGGTGATGGCGATTCGGAAAAAAAAGGATTCATCCATTGTAAAGTCCATGTATATGGTGAAAGACGGAACCTGTGACGCTTTTGTATCAGCCGGTTCCACCGGCGCGGTGCTGGTAGGCGGGCAGGTGATTGTAGGCAGGATAAAAGGGGTGGAAAGACCTCCTCTGGCGCCGCTTATCCCTACGGAAAACGGAGCCGCCCTTCTGGTGGACTGCGGAGCCAATGTGGATGCAAGACCGTCCCATCTGGTACAGTTTGCGAAGATGGGCTCTGTATATATGGAGAATGTTATGGGAATTAAAAATCCCAAAGTTGGAATTGTGAATATCGGCGCTGAAGAGGAAAAAGGAAATGCACTGGTCAAAGAAACCTTCCCGCTTTTGAAAAACTGTCCTGAAATCAATTTTATCGGCAGTATAGAGGCGAGGGATATACCGTCAGGCGCGGCAGACGTCATTGTCTGTGAAGCATTTGTGGGAAATGTGGTATTAAAATTGTATGAGGGTGTCGGAGCTACTCTGATTAAGAAAGTAAAAGGAGGGATGATGACAAACTTAAGGAGCAAGCTGGGGGCGTTTCTGGTGAAACCGGCACTGAAGAAAACGCTGAAAGCTTTTGATTTGGAGGAATACGGCGGCGCTCCGATGTTAGGCTTGAACGGCCTGGTGGTTAAGACCCATGGCAGTTCCAAGGCAGTAGAAATCAAAAATTCTGTTCTGCAATGTGTCACATTTAAAGAGCAGAAGATTAATGATAAAATAAAAGAAAAAATTACATTAGAAGATTAAAGGAAGGATTAGGTTATGGAATTTGAAAAGTTGAAAAAAGTAATAGCGGAAGTTTTGAATGTTGACCCTGAGGAAATTACAATGGAATCCACCTTTATGGACGATTTGGGAGCGGATTCCCTGGATGTTTTCCAGATTATCATGGGAATTGAAGAAGAATTTGATATCGAGATTCCGGCAGAAAAGGCAGAAAAGATTGCCACTGTGGAAGAAGCGGTAGAAATGATTAAAAATGCAGTTAATAATTAGGAATGGGAATCGTTTGCGAATGATTTTTACAAGTATTCCTGTATGCCGGCCCTACAGGCGGTAGCAGGAATACTTTGTTTATGAAAGGATATTTTATGGTACCGGGATACACTTTGGAAGAGTTGGAAAAGAGAATTTCTTATCATTTTCGGAATCAGGCGCTTTTGAGGCAGGCAATTACACACACCTCTTTCAGCAATGAACAGAAAATTAACAAACAAATGCATTATGAACGACTTGAGTTTTTGGGGGATGCGGTTTTGGAACTTATTACAAGTGACTTCCTTTACCATGGAAATCCCGAAAAAACAGAAGGACAGCTTAGTAAAATGAGGGCTTCCCTGGTATGTGAGCCGGCACTTGCTTTCTGTGCAAGGGATTTGGACCTGGGTAAATTTATTATATTGGGCCGTGGCGAAGAAGCCACCGGCGGCAGGGACAGGGATTCCATAATAGCTGATGTGATGGAAGCCATTATCGGGGCGATTTTTCTCGATGGAGGTATGGAAGAGGCAAAGAAATACATATACCATACCGTGCTGGCGGACCAGGGGAGCAAGCAGCTTTTTCTGGACAGTAAGACCAATCTGCAGGAATATATGCAGGGACAGATTAAAAAAGAATTTCATTATCATCTTACGGAGGAGTCGGGACCGGAACATGACAAGCACTTTTCGGTAGAAGTAGTGATGGAAGATAAGGTGCTTGGCAGGGGGGAAGGCAGGACAAAAAAAGGAGCGGAACAGCAGGCTGCTTATGAAGCGCTGCTTCGTTTAAAGGAAGCGGAAGAGAAAGGGATTGGGACATGTATTTAAAGAGTATCGAGGTATATGGTTTTAAGTCCTTTGCAAATAAAATCACCTTTCGGTTTCACAATGGCATTACAGGGATAGTGGGGCCTAACGGAAGCGGTAAGAGTAATGTGGCGGATGCGGTCCGCTGGGTGCTTGGAGAACAGAGAATCAAACAGCTTCGCGGCGCTTCCATGCAGGATGTCATTTTCTCAGGGACAGAGACAAGAAAACCGTTAAGTTATGCATATGTGGCAATTACATTGGACAACTCTGACCACCAGCTGGCAATTGATTTCGATGAAGTAACGGTTGCCAGGAGAATCTACCGTTCCGGTGAAAGTGAATATCTGATTAATGGTTCGGCATGTCGTTTAAAGGATGTCAATGAACTGTTTTATGACACCGGTATCGGTAAAGAAGGGTATTCCATTATCGGACAGGGTCAGATTGAGAAAATACTGAGCGGAAAGCCGGAAGAGCGCAGGGAACTTTTTGATGAAGCAGCCGGTATTGTGAAGTTCAAACGCAGGAAATACGCCGCACAAAAAAAACTGGAGGATGAAAAAGCAAATCTGCTGCGTGTAAATGATATTCTTTCCGAACTGGAAAAACAGGTAAAGCCTTTGGAAAAGCAGTCGGAAACGGCTAAAATTTATTTAAAAAAGAAGGAAGAATTAAAAACGCTGGATGTGAATATGTTTTTACTGGAACACAACCGCTTAAAGGAGCAGTTGTCGAGTGTTGAGGAAAAGTATAAGATTGCATCGGGCGAATTGGAGCATACAGGGAAAAAGTACGAAGGAATCAAAGAAGAATATGAAAATATCCAGTCCAGGATAGAAGAATTGGAAACTGCAATTGAGCAGGCCAGAAACAATCTTACGGACACCAGTGTGTTAAGGGGCAAACTGGAAGGGGAAATTAATGTATTAAAAGAGCAGATTCATTCCGCACAGGACAACGAACAGCATTTGAAAAACCGTGAGAAAAGTGTGCAGGCGGAAATGGATGCCAAAAACAGTGATATGGAGGATATCCTTGCCCAAAAGAAAACGATTGACGAAGAGGTTACGGTTTGTCTGACTGACCGGGACGAGGCAAAAACACTGTTGGAACAGCTTCAAAGCCGCATCGAAGAATTGAATGACAGAATAGAAAGCGGCAAAAATACCATTATCGGAGAATTGAACCAGCGGGCCACCATCAAATCCAAAATAGGTCGTTATGATACCATGCTGGAGCAGATTGCCATCAGAAAGGCCGAGTTAAATGCCAAACTTCTTCGTGCAAAAACGGATGAAGCGGCACAGGAAGAAAATATACGCCAGCTGGATGAACAATTTCAGGCGGTTACGCAGGAATTGTCGGTAATGGGAGGACAGGCCCAAAGCATGGAAAAAGAGCTTACAGGGCTTAGGGAATTGCTGACCTTAAAGGATAAGGAATTGAGAAATACCCAGGAACAGTACCATCAGGAAAAGTCAAAGCTGGAGGCCTTGTCCAACCTGACGGAACGATATGAAGGGTACGGCGGAAGCGTCAAAAGGGTGATGGAGCAAAAAGGAACCGAGAAGGGTATTGTCGGTGTGGTTGCGGATATCATTAAAGTAGAAAAGAAGTACGAAACCGCTATTGAAACAGCGCTTGGCGGCAATATTCAGAATATCGTCACCGATGATGAGGAAACAGCAAAAAAAATGATTGGTTTCCTGAAACAGAACAAATTGGGAAGGGCGACTTTTCTGCCGCTTACCAGTATCCGAAACCCGCAGGCTTTTAAAAACCCGGAAGCCCTTGACGAAAAAGGTGTCATCGGCATGGCTGATGAATTGGTGCAGACTGACAAAAAGTACAGGGATGTGGCAAAAGCCCTGCTGGGGCGTATCGTCGTCGTGGACAATGTGGACAATGCCGTGATAATTGCCAGAAAGTTCGGGTACGGCATCCGCATGGTTACGGTAGAAGGTGAACTTCTGGTGCCGGGAGGCGCAATCAGCGGAGGCGCTTTCAAAAACAACAGTAACCTTCTCGGCAGAAGGCGTGAAATGGAAGAACTCGAAAAAAAGACAGAAAGCCTTTCCCGTACTATTAAGGAACTGAATACCGCCATAGATGAGGCCAGGGAAAAGCGAAATGAAATGCGCATAACGCTGGAAAAACTGAAAGAGGATATACAGAATAAATTCATTGAACAAAATACGGCGAGATTAAATGTGGAAACCGCAAGAGAGCGTATGGAGGAAGCGGAAGAGGGCTCGCGGTCCCTGAAAAAGGAAGAACAGGAAATGGAAAAACAGGTTCTGGATATCAAAGGCAGCAAAGAGGACATCCAGAAAGAACTGACAGTTTCCGAGGAACTGGAAAAATCGGTGGAGGCGCAGATTACCGGTTTCCAGAAGGAACTGGAGGAATGCAGGGGAGAAGAAACCATCAAGGCAGCCAAGGTATCCGAATGGGATATGAAAGTGGAAAAAATGCTGCAGACGCAGGAGTTCCATCAGCAGAATGTAAATCGTATCCGCGGTGAAATGGATAGGTATGCCGCAGAACTGGCGGAAATCAAAGAAGGGCTTGCAGGATGCTCCGGCAGTATAGGGGAAAAGCGCAAAAATATCATGGAGATTGAAAAGACGATTGCCGCATCCCATACCACCCAGGACAAGTCCAAACAGGAACTGGAAGAAAATGTGGCAAAAAAAGAAGAGCTTTCCATCCGTCAGAAAAATTTCTTTACGGAGCGTGAAGAACTGGCAGGACAGATGACGGCTCTCGACAAGGAAGTTTACCGTCTGAACGTGCAGAAGGAAAAAATGGAAGAGTCCATGGAGTCCCAGATTAACTATATGTGGGATGAATATGAAATTACGCTTTCCGATGCCGCTTCCATCCGTAATGAAGAAATGACAGATTTGTCATCCATGAAAAAAGATATTACTCTTTTGAAAGAGCAGATTAAAAAACTGGGTGATGTCAATGTCAACGCCATAGAAGACTACAAAAACCTGATGGAGCGGTATACTTTCCTGAAAAATCAGCATGATGATTTGATTGAGGCGGAGAAAACGTTAGAAGGAATAATTGTGGAACTGGACACTGCCATGAGAAAACAGTTCCATGAAAAGTTCGGTGAGATAAACAAAGAGTTCGATAAAGTATTTAAAGAATTGTTCGGCGGCGGAAAAGGAAGTCTGGAACTGATGGAGGATGAGGACATTCTGGAAGCAGGCATCCGCATCATTGCACAGCCGCCGGGAAAGAAACTGCAAAACATGATGCAGCTTTCGGGTGGGGAAAAATCGCTGACGGCAATTGCCCTTTTGTTTGCCATCCAGAATTTAAAACCTTCTCCTTTTTGCCTGTTGGATGAGATAGAGGCAGCGCTTGATGAATCCAACGTGGGACGTTTTGCAAAATATCTGCATAAGCTGACCAGAAGCACACAGTTTATTGTGATTACACACAGAAGAGGGACTATGGAAAAAGCGGACAGGCTGTATGGCATCACTATGCAGGAGAAAGGTGTTTCAACGCTTGTCAGCGTCAACCTGATAGATAAGGATTTGGATAATTAAGAGGAGCGGCGCATGAGTGAAGAAAAGAAAGGCTTTTTTGCAAAATTAAAATCGGGACTTAAAAAGACCAGGGATAATATTGTGAGTGGAATTGATTCCCTGTTCAATGGTTTTTCTGCCGTTGATGAGGATTTTTACGAGGAGTTGGAAGAAATCCTGATTATGGGGGATATCGGAGTAAACGCTACTACCGCGATTGTGGAGCGCCTGAAAAAGCAGGTGAAAGAGCAGCATATTAAGGAACCGTCTGCATGCAAGAAAATTTTAATAGAAAGCATAAAGGAACAGATGCAGGTAGGGGAAACTGCCTATGAATTTGAAAATGTAAAGTCGGTTATCATGGTTATCGGCGTAAACGGAGTAGGCAAGACAACCTCTGTTGGGAAACTGGCAGGAAAGTTAAAAGAGAATGGCAGGAAAGTTTTGATTGCAGCGGCGGATACCTTTCGTGCTGCAGCAGGCGGACAGCTGAAGGCTTGGGCGGACAGGGCAGGTGTTGACATGATTGGGGGTACGGAAGGTTCAGACCCCGCAAGTGTGGTTTTTGATGCAGTTACGGCGGCAAAAGCCAGAAAGGCAGATGTGCTACTGATAGATACGGCCGGGCGTCTTCACAATAAAAAGAACCTGATGGAAGAACTGAAAAAAATGAATCGCATTATAGACAGGGAATTTCCGGATGCATACAGGGAAAACCTGATTGTGCTGGACGGAACCACCGGGCAGAACGCGCTTGCACAGGCAAGGGAATTTGGGGAAGTTGCAGAACTGACCGGCATCATCCTGACAAAAATGGACGGCACCGCCAAAGGCGGGATTGCCGTAGCCATACAGTCTGAACTGCATGTCCCGGTGAAATATATCGGCGTTGGCGAAACCATAGAAGACTTACAGAAGTTCAATGCGGATGAATTTGTAAATGCGCTTTTTGACGTTGGAGGAGATACCGTATAGAGCCTTCCGTTTCCGCATTTAGCACCCGGCATCCCGGACGTGCATTTGATTCCATAAAGGACCGTGTAAAAACGCTGGTACTTAGAGGTTGTATTTTAACCTCTTATGTACCACTGCGTTTTTACCCGAGTGAGAACGTGTCCTGTTGGAACAAATGCACGTCCGGGATGCCGGGTGCTAAATGCGGAAACTCCATACTAAAACTTTTTGACTTTTACGGAAGATAGGCGTAAAATAAGCAACGTGTGAGGAAAGTATCCTGGAGGGAGTATCGCATGGAAGAGAAAATGTTGACACTGGAAAAATTTGAAGAGGCATCCAATGTGGTAAAAATGGTGACTCTGGAAACCAAACTGGTATACAGCGATTACCTGAGCGCGCAGACCGGGAATAAAGTGTACTTAAAGCCGGAAAACATGCAGTTTACAGGCGCATATAAGGTGCGTGGCGCATATTATGCCATGAGCACTCTGTCGGAAGAACAAAGGGGAAAGGGAGTCATTACCGCGTCGGCAGGCAACCATGCACAGGGAGTTGCCTATGCGGCAAAAAGCTATGGAGTGAAGGCTGTTATTGTGATGCCTAACACCACACCCCTTATGAAGGTTAACCGCACAAAAAGCTATGGTGCAGAGGTGATTCTGTACGGGGATGTTTATGATGAAGCATGTGCAAAAGCCTATGAACTGGCAGAGGAAAAAGGATATACTTTTATTCATCCGTTTGATGATTTGACAGTGGCAACAGGGCAGGGCACTATAGCCATGGAAATTTTTAAAGAACTGCCCCTTGTGGATTACATTCTTGTCCCCATTGGCGGAGGCGGGCTTGCAACAGGGGTTTCCACCCTGGCTAAACTGCTGAATCCCAAAATCAAGGTTATAGGCGTGGAGCCGGCAGGTGCGGACTGCATGAAAGAATCTTTAAAGGAAGGAAGGGTAGTAACGCTGCCGACAGTAAATACCATTGCGGACGGCACGGCTGTGAAAACGCCCGGAGATAAACTTTTTCCTTATATCCAGAAGAATCTGGATGATATTATTACCGTAAAGGATGAAGAACTGGTGGTTGCTTTCCTGGATATGGTGGAAAACCACAAGATGGTTGTAGAAAATTCCGGACTTTTAACGGTGGCGGCGCTGAAGCAGCTGCCTGTGAAAGGGAAAAAAGTGGTGTCTATTTTAAGCGGCGGCAACATGGATATCATAACCATGTCTTCCGTTGTGCAGCAGGGGCTGATTTTCAGGGACAGGATTTTTACGGTTTCCGTTCTTTTACCGGACAAGCCGGGACAGTTGTATAAAGTGTCCGGCATTGTGGCAGAGCATAACGGCAATGTAATCAAGCTGGAGCATAACCAGTTTGTATCCACCAACCGCAATGCGGCAGTGGAACTGCGCATCACGATGGAAGCTTTTGGAACGGAGCATAAAAACCAGATTATTGACGCGTTGGAAAAAGAAGGCTACAGACCCAGGCTGATACAGACTGTCCAGACAATTTTTAACTGATTGAAAAGAAGTGTGACTACACCGATAAAATCCGCATATGCTATATATGCGGATTTTTTAAGACAGGGAAAACGGAGAATAGAGATGCGAAGTGAAAAGGAAAAAGAAATCAGGATAATTGAAAGAAAGTCAAATAAGAGGAGAGTATTGGATTACCTTCTGATGACGGTATCTTGTTTTTGTTATGCGGTGGCTGTCAGTCTGTTTCTGGACCCCAATAATCTGGCGCCCGGTGGGATAACAGGTATCTCCATTATCTTTAACAGGCTTTTTTCCATCAGTACGGGACTTATGTTTTTCATACTGAATATACCCATCCTGCTCCTCGGTATGTGGAAGTTTGGATTTCGTTTTATTTTGTCAACCCTATATTGTATCCTTCTGGTTTCTTTCTTTACAGACCGTTTGGCAGGTTGCGGAGCCGTAACGAATGACCCTTTGCTGGCAGCGCTTGCAGGCGCAGGTCTGGTGGCAGTGGGGCTGGGCGGTGTATTTAAGGCAGGTTCCACCACAGGGGGAATGGATATTATCATTAAATTGTTCAGGTTAAAGTTTCCCCATATGAAAACGGGTGCATTTTACCTGATGACAGACCTTCTGATTGTGACTGCCTCAGGATTTGTATTTCAAAATGTTGACCGGGCTATCTATGCGGGAATTTCCGTGTTTGTGACATCTTTTACGCTGGACCTTGTACTGTACGGCAGGGATGGTGCAAAACTGATTTACATTATCAGTGATAAACCGGAGGAAATTACGGAAAGGCTTTTGGAGGATTTGGATATTGGCGTTACTTATGTAAGCGGACAGGGTGCGTACAGCGGCAAAGACAAAAAGGTCATCATGTGTGTGATGAGAAAACAATCAGCGCCCAGAGTAGAAGAAGTTGTAAAAGAAGAAGACCCGCATTCCTTTATGATTGTGACGAGTGCAACGGAAATATATGGTGAGGGTTACAAGAGTTATTTTAGTGAGAAACTTTAAATGCGGGAAGATTGCGATTAGGAGAAATCTTTATGAAGAAGGAATACTCTGACAGCGGCAGTTATGAAAAAATGGGGTATCTTTATGATGATTTTAAGATGTTCCACATTAAGGATATTGAGGAAAGAACTTATTCCTACCACTACCATGATTTTTATAAACTGCTGATTTTCCTTCGGGGAAACGTGACATATTCTATAGAAGGAAAGTCTTATAAACTAAAACCTTTTGATATGGTTCTCGTAAACAAGGAGGCAATCCACCGGCCGGAAGTTTCTGCCAGGGAGCCATATGAAAGGGTGGTATTTTACATAGCAGGGGAGTATCTGGACAAACATAAGACCCCGGAATATGACTTGGAATACTGTTTCCTGAAGGCAAAAGAGGAAGGCTCCGACGTACTTCGTTTTCCTGCCATGGTGAACACCAGGCTGCTTTCGGTGATAGAAGAGATAGAGAATAACGGCAGGGAAAATTCCCGGTATGCCGCCAAACTCTATGCCAATGTCCTGTTTATGGAATTTATGATTTTAGTCAACAGGGGATGCATGGACGGTACGGGGACTTTCGACCATGCGGTTGTTTACAACCAGAAAATGGTTGATATCATACGGTATGTGGGAGAGCATCTGACGGAAGATATGTCCATTGAAGAACTGGCTTCCCATTTTTATATCAGCAAATACCACATGATGCGCCAGTTTAAGGAGGAAACGGGATACAGTATTCATCAGTATATTACGGAAAAAAGAGTTCTTCTTGCAAAGAACCTGATTGCCGCAGGCATGTCGGCAACGCAGGCATGTTATGAAAGCGGATTTAAGGATTATTCCACTTTCTCCAGGGCATACAAGCGCAGGCTTGCAAAAAGCCCGTCGGAGAGGGCTGAAGAAGAATAGAAACAGGTGTAAAGAAAAAATACTTGACAGCACGAATGCTTTATAGTATGCTGTTTAAAGTGCTGTAAGAAATGGCATGGGAAGGGAAGATTTCTGAAATGGAAAAGATTTTTGAACAGGGTCTTCTATATGATTTTTACGGCGAACTTTTAACGGAACACCAAAGAAGGATTTATGAAGATGCCGTGTTTCAGGATATGTCCCTTGGTGAGATAGCCGAGGAGGCGGGAATCAGCAGGCAGGGAGTCCACGACTTGATAAAGAGATGCGATAAAATACTTTGTGATTATGAGGCAAAGATGCATCTGGTACAGCGGTTTGGTGAAGCAAGGCAGACGGTCAGCGAGATTTTACGGCTGACAGAGGAAGCATTGCAGAGTAAAACAGGAAACCTGCAGGTGGAGGACAGGCTTTTACAGATTCAAAAGCTGGGCTGCCGGCTGCTGGATGAAATATAACCCAAAGGAAAATGTATAATTCGGTATAAGGAGCATATATGGCATTTGAAAGCTTGACGGACAAACTACAGAGGGTATTTAAAAACTTAAGAAGTAAGGGCCGTTTAACACCGGAGGATGTCAAAGCAGCTTTAAAGGAAGTGAAAATGGCTCTTCTGGAAGCCGATGTCAATTTCCGTGTGGTAAAGCAGTTTATTAAGTCAGTGGAAGAACGTGCCATTGGCACAGATGTATTAAACGGTTTAAACCCGGGTCAGATGGTTATCAAGATTGTAAATGAAGAGATGATTCAGCTGATGGGGTCTGAAACCACCGAGATACAGATGCAGCCCGGCAAGTCCATAACGGTTATTATGATGGCGGGCTTACAGGGTGCAGGTAAGACGACTGCCACAGCCAAGATTGCGGGTAAACTGAAATTAAAGGGCAAGAAGTCCCTGCTGGCGGCATGTGATATCTATCGCCCGGCAGCGATTGAACAGTTGCAGGTAAACGGCGCAAAGCAGGAAGTGGAAGTTTTTTCCATGGGTACAGGACACAAGCCGGCAGATATTGCGGCAGCGGCACTGGAACATGCAAGGAAGAACGGGCACAATGTTTTGATACTGGATACGGCGGGCCGGCTTCATATAGATGAGGACATGATGGCCGAACTGCAGGAAATCAAGTCCAGGGTTGAAGTGCATCAGACTCTTCTGGTTGTGGATGCCATGACCGGTCAGGATGCGGTTAACGTGGCAAAAGAGTTTGATGAAAAAGTAGGAATAGACGGCGTGGTGCTCAGTAAGATGGATGGCGACACACGTGGCGGCGCTGCCCTTTCTGTAAAGGCAGTGACCGGAAAACCGATTTTGTATGTCGGTATGGGAGAAAAGTTATCCGATTTGGAGCAGTTTTATCCCGACAGGATGGCCAGCCGCATATTGGGCATGGGTGATGTCCTCTCCTTTATTGATAAAGTACAGGCTAATCTGGACATTGATGCGGACAAAGAAAAAGAAATGGCTGCCCGCATGAAAAAGGGCAAATTTGACTTTGAAGATTATCTGGAAAGCATGAAACAGATGAAAAAAATGGGAGGGCTTTCCGCTATTTTAAATATGATGCCCGGCATGGGCGGCAAAATGGGTGATATAGAGTCTATGGTGGATGACAGGCAGCTTGCCCATATGGAGGCAGTTGTTCTTTCCATGACCCCCGAGGAGAGAAGAAATCCCAAACTGTTAAATCCCCAGAGGAAACACCGTATTGCAAAAGGGGCAGGCGTGGATATTGCGGTAGTAAACCGCTTTATCAAGCAGTTTGAACAGAGCCAGAAAATGATGAAGCAGTTTGGCGGCGGCAAACGCAAGGGTTTTGGCTTGGGAGGTTTTCCGGGCATGGGGGGAAAAGGAAGATTCCCCTTTTGAGAGTAGATAAAGGTTTAGCCGGATACGGATTTTTCAAGAGAAAATTCCTTATCATAAATGAAATGGAAAGAAAAATGTGGAGGTGAAAAAAATGGCAGTTAAAATCAGGTTGAGAAGAATGGGACAGAAGAAAGCTCCTTTCTATAGAATCATTGTTGCAGATTCCCGTTCTCCCAGAGACGGCAGGTTCATCGAGGAAATCGGCACTTACAATCCCGGTACGAACCCCAGTACATTCCAGATTAATGAAGAGTTGGCAAAGAAATGGTTAGCTAACGGTGCACAGCCTACCGAAGTGGTCAGCAAGCTTTTCAAGGTAGCCGGCATTGAAAAATAGTTACCCGGAAAAGACTTGTCTGGAGGTGGATTATGAAGGAATTGGTAGAAGTTATTGCAAAAGCACTTGTGGATAATCCGGATGAAGTTGTTGTGACAGAAAAGACAGAAGGGAAAAATATCACTGTCGAACTTCATGTTGCTCCATCTGACATGGGTAAGGTCATTGGCAAGCAGGGCAGGATTGCAAAGGCAATCCGTTCCGTTGTGAAGGCAGCATCATCCAAAGACAATACGAGGGTGGATGTAGAAATCATGTAGCGCTTTCTGTAAAGCGCTGGAATTGGGGCGTTCTGGCGAACGCCCCAATTTTTTAAATCAGAAAATGGAGAACGATATGGAAGAGATTTTTAAAGTGGGTATTATTTCGTCCACACATGGCCTGAAGGGAGAAGTAAAGGTATTTCCGACTACGGATGATGTGAAACGGTTCAAGAGGCTGAAACAGGTAATACTGGATACCGGAAAAGAAAAACTGACGTTGGAAATCGAAAGCGTAAAGTTTTTTAAGAATATGGCAATCCTCAAGTTCAAGGGGATTGATTCCATCAATGATGTGGAAAAATACAGGCAGAAAGAATTGTATGTGCAAAGAAAAGATGCCGTTAAGTTAAATAAAGATGAATATTTTATTGCCGATTTAATCGGAATGGATGTAGTGGATGAAGAAGGGGAAACCATCGGCACATTAACTGATGTATTGAATACGGGTGCAAATGATGTCTATGTCATTGCTTTTTCAGAAGATGGGATTTACGGCAGCTCCGGAAAGAAAGAGGTATTGCTTCCGGCAATCAAACAATGCATTCTTGGAGTGAATGTGGAAGAAGGAAAAATGATGGTGCATATAATGGAAGGACTGTTGGATTGATGAATTTTTATGTTATGACCCTGTTTCCCGATATGGTTTCCGACGGCCTCTCCTCCAGTATTATCGGCAGGGCAAGGGAAAACGGCAGTATTTTTGTCGAGGCGGTGAATATCCGTGATTTCACAAAAGATAAGCATAATAAAGCGGATGATTACCCATACGGCGGCGGCGCAGGGCTATTGATGCAGGCGCAGCCTGTTTTTGATGCACATCGTTCTATCGTCGACAAAATCGGCAGTGGGAAGCCGGTGCGAACCGTTTACCTGACACCTCAGGGAAGAACTTTTAACCAGCAAATGGCGGAGGAGATGGCAAAAGAAGAAAACCTGATTTTTATGTGCGGCCATTATGAAGGCATAGACGAAAGGGCTCTGGAAGAGGTGGTAACGGATTATGTTTCGCTGGGGGACTTTGTTTTGACCGGTGGCGAACTGCCTGCGATGGTTCTGATAGACACCATCGCCCGTCTGGTACCGGGGGTGCTGCACAATGACGCTTCGGCGTCCGAAGAATCCTTTTCGGGTTATCTTCTGGAATATCCCCAATATACCCGTCCTGAGGTATGGAACGGAAAAAAGGTGCCGGAAGTTCTTTTGACGGGCGACCACAAAAAAATCCGGGAATGGCGGAAACAAATGGCAGAGGACAGAACGCGGGAAAGAAGGCCCGATTTATATGCCCGGTACGAAAAGCTGATGGACTGCCACGAAAAACTCAGGAAAGATAAGCTGCACCATGCCGGGATGCTGGAACTGATAGCAAGGGGACAGGCAGAACTTTTTTTTGAAGGTGAGGAAGGCATACTGTTGCGCGATAAGAAGAGCGGCGTATTTATGCTTACGGTAAAGGACAGGGAAGCAGGAGAACATATTTTGGAGATGGTATTCGGAACAGCGGATGTTTCCATATCCGCCCCGGCACAGGCAGACATGTTTGTGGTACATCAGGAATATATGGTTGATGCAATTAAAAGCCGGTTTGGTCTGAAGCTATGGTCGGGCTGTTATATTCTTTCCTATACGAAAAAAGAGTCACTCCCCAAAAAAGATGCGGATATCAGAAAATTGGACATGTCCTATCTGGCAACTGTTGTAAGTCATTATAAACTGGCAGATAAAAATGAAATGGCAGAAAGGCTTTCCGGTGGAAATATTTTGGGCATATTTGTAGAAAATACGCTGGCCGGTTTTATCGGGGAGCATACGGACGGAAGCATGGGAATGTTAGAGGTCTTCCCCGAGTACCAAAGACAGGGACTGGCCACAGCGCTGGAAACCGATTTGGCAAACCGCACTTTACAAAAAGGCTATATGCCATTTGGCTATGTAAAGGAGGACAATGCTGCTTCCCTGCGTTTGCAGGAAAAAATGGGATTTTACCGTGCAAAGGAAAAGGTATGGTGGCTGGTCAGGGAACAATAAATTTCCGCATTTGGGATGGCGGCAGCCCCGGCGGGCATTTGTTCCAACAGGACACGTTCTCACTCGGGTAAAAACACAGCGGTACATAAGATGTTAAAAAACAACATCTAAGTGCCGGTGTTTTTACACGGTCCTTTATGGAATCAAATGCCCGCCGGGGCTGCCGCCATCCCAAATGCGGAAATTCAATTCACAAAGTTGTTGCAAATTGTTCCATTCTGTGATAAAGTATGAATGTTGTAAATCATGAGATGGTCCTCTGTTACAGATTGTATTAAGAACATCCGCCCAAGAAGGAGTAAAAAAATGAACGATATTATCAAAAGCATCGAAGCAGAACAGTTAAAAGAAAAGGTTGACGAATTTCATGTTGGTGACACCGTAAAGGTTTACGGTAAAATCAAGGAAGGTAACCGTGAAAGGGTTCAGGTTTATGAAGGCATCGTGGTAAAAAGACAGGGTGGAAGCAACCGTGAGACTTTTACCGTAAGAAAAACTTCCAACGGTATCGGCGTAGAAAAGACATGGCCTTTGCATTCTCCCAATGTAGAAAAGATTGAAGTGGTAAGAAGAGGTAAAGTAAGGCGTGCAAAACTGAACTACTTAAGAAACCGCGTTGGCAAGAAGGCAAAAGTAAAAGAATTGGTCAGATAATGAAAAGGTGGTTGCACACTCTTTTGGCGTTTTCCGAAAGAGTGTGCTTTTTATTATAATCAGAGGATTTTTCAAAAAAGATTGGATTCCCCGGTCGGAAGGTAGTATAATAATTAAGTATATTGCAAAAAAGCATAAAAAAGGGAAGTGACATGAGAAGGCGTCATAAAGGCTTAAGCTTTTATAAGAAAAGAAAAAAAATCAGTGCAAATCTGATAAAAGAAATCCTGTCATGGATGTTTGGCATGATGACAGTGGTTTTTATTGCGTTTGTGATTGTTTATGCCGTTGGAATGTCCGTTACCATGATTGGGGTGTCCATGGAACCGGTTTTGCACAACGGGCAGAATGTACTGATAAACAGATATGCTTATCTGATTGTATCTCCCCAAGTAGGCGATGTGGTAGCTTTTCTGCCAAACGGCAATGAAAATTCCCACTATTACATAAAAAGAGTGGTGGCATCTGCGGGGGATACGGTACAGATTATGGAAGGCAGGCTGTATGTAAACGGTGTGCAGGTTATAGAGCCGGAAGAATACGGATATGATAAAATGGCTGTGGCGGGCATAGCTGAGAATCCGCTGACGCTTGGAAATGACGAGTATTTTGTATTGGGTGACAACAGAAACAATTCCGAGGACAGCCGTTCGGCCAATATTGGTCCGATAAAGGGGAAGGATATTGTAGGGAAAGTCTGGTTTCACATGGGAAGTGATACAGGTGGAATCGGTTTTGTAAAATGAAAGGCGTGGTAGCTGGATGAATTATCAATGGTATCCCGGTCATATGACAAAAGCGAAGCGTATGATGCAGGAAGACATAAAATTAATAGATTTAATTATTGAACTGGTAGATGCAAGGATTCCACTATCCAGCCGTAACCCGGAAATAGATGAACTGGGAAAAAATAAATCCCGTATTATTCTGCTGAACAAATCCGATTTGGCGGATGCCGGATATAATGGCAGATGGACGGAGTATTTTAAGAAAAAAGGGTTTTTTGTGTTGGAAATCAATGCAAGGACAGGAGCCGGCATGAAGGAAATACAAGGGCTTGTGCAGGAGGCATGCCGGGAAAAAATAGAAAGGGATAAGAAAAGAGGCATTGTCAACAGACCGGTTCGAGCCATGGTGGTGGGCATACCGAATGTAGGCAAGTCTACCTTTATCAATTCGTTTGCAAAAAAGGCGTGTACGAAAACAGGAAATAAACCCGGCGTCACAAAGGGAAAACAATGGATACGCCTGAATAAGTCATTGGATTTGCTGGATACACCGGGTATTTTATGGCCGAAGTTTGAGGACCAGACTGTAGGGATGAAGCTGGCTTTTATCGGCTCCATGAATGATGACATCATCATTGTGCGGGAAATGGCGCTGGATTTGATAAAGCATGTTGCAGACAGGTATCCCCGGGTATTTGAAGAAAGATACGGCGTGGCATGGAAAGAGGGGCAAAACGGGACGGAGTCTGCATTTGAGGTGCTGACCGGGATTGCAGAGGCCAGAAGATGTTTTGCGAAAGGGGAAGAAATTGACTATGATAAAGCGGCGGCCCTGTTTTTAGATGATTTCAGGAGCGGGAGGCTGGGAAAAATCACATTGGAAGTTCCTGAGGACTTTGAAAGAATGAATGGAGAAAATATACAATGAAAAAAAACGGTTTTTTAAAAGAAGTACTGGGGACCAGCCTTTATCTTTTATGTGTACTGATTGTAGTCTATCTGGCGATTCAGTTTGTGGGGCAGCGCACGGTTGTAAAGGGGTCTTCCATGGAACCGACTTTATATGGACTGGATGACGGGAATCCGGATAAAGTAGGAGACAATCTGATAGTGGATAAGTTTACCTATCGTTTTTCGGACCCTAAAAGATTTGATATTATTGTATTTCCTTATCAGTATAGCGAGGAATATTATATTAAGAGGATTATAGGACTGCCGGGGGAAATCGTGCAGATTGATATGGAAGGCAATATTTATATCAACGGAGAAGTTTTGCGTGAGGGATACGGAAAAGAAATCATCAAAAATCCGGGTATGGCTATAGAACCGATTCAACTTGGGGAAGATGAATATTTTGTATTGGGGGACAACCGGAATAACAGCCAGGACAGCCGGTTTCCGGATGTAGGCAATATACATAAAAGTGAAATTGTAGGCCGTGCATGGATTAGAATCTGGCCTTTGAACAGGTTTGGGGTGCTGAAGCACCAGTAAGGCAGACTATGCAGCATGGAGGTATGACGTGGAAAAGAAAATTACAGATATTAAGGCGGTTTTTCAGGCAGCGGGAACAGACAGGCTGCCTGAACTGATTTTAGAATATGAGAAGGATGAGAGAAGCGGCGTGAAAGCCTTAGTGCAGGCAGCAGGAAAAAAGCTAGAGGCGCTGGAGAAGGAAAAGGCCCGTACGGAATGCATGAAACATTTTGAGTATGAATACGGACATGCAGGGGTTTTATGCGGGATAGATGAGGCAGGCAGAGGCCCATTGGCAGGGCCTGTTGTGGCGGGGGCTGTCATACTTCCCAAAGACTGTGACATATTATATCTAAATGATTCCAAGCAACTCTCCGAAAAAAGAAGAGAGGAGTTGTATGGCATCATCATGGAAAAGGCTGTGGCGGTTGGCGTAGGCTATGCGTCCCCCAAACGCATAGATGAGATTAACATTCTACAGGCCACTTATGAAGCCATGCGTGAGGCCATAGGGCAGCTTTCGGTGCACCCGGATATCCTTCTGAACGATGCAGTGACGATTCCGGGAATAAATATCAGGCAGGTGCCAATCATTAAAGGAGATGCCAAAAGTATTTCCATTGCAGCGGCAAGCATTATTGCCAAGGTCACCAGGGACAGACTGATGGCAGAGTATGACGGCATATTTCCCGAATATGGATTTGCCGCAAACAAGGGGTACGGTGCGGCTGCTCATATAGAAGCGCTTAAAAAATTTGGACCGTCTCCCATTCATCGGCGCAGTTTTATAGGACATTTTGTATAGGGCGGGGATATAGGTATGAAACTTTCCGATATTTTTTCAACATCTTCCAAAAAGATAAACCAGTCAAAAGAAACAATAAAAGCAGAGCCATCTTCATCGGGCAAAGTAAGCAGGCAGATAAAAGCATTGGCCCCCGGCAGGCAGTTACAGGGAGAAATAGTCGAAAGAAACGGCAGTGAGGTCAGGATAAAACTGTCAGATGATGTGGTACTGACGGCAAAACTTGACAGGGATGTCAATGTGCAGGAAGGACAGATGCTGACCTTTGAAGTGAAAAACAATGGGAGCGCGCTTACCCTGAGCCCGCTGTTTACCAACACAGCGGTGGCTGACAACGTTTTCAAGGCTTTGCAGATGGCGGGGCTTCCCATAAACGAAACGACAGTTGCCATGACGGAATCCATGATGCAGCAGGGGATGAGCGTTGACAGCAAGTCCCTGCAAAATATATTCAGGGAGGTTATGGCCAATCCCAAAGCGCCTGTGGAGAGCATTGTGCAGCTCCATCGGATGGGAATGGAAGTCAATGAGGCAAACTTAAACCAGATGGAGAGTTATAAGGCGCTGACACATCAGCTGGTAAGCGGGATGACGGATGTGCTGTCAAAGCTTCCCGAAGCATTCAGGGAAATTTCCATGGCTTTTGGGGAAAAAGAAGCAATCCGGGTATTTCAGGAGATTTTACAGAAGCTTTTTCCCGATATGCAGGAGACAGAAACGGAAGGGATGCCTGACGCTTCACTGAAACCGGGGGAAAATCCAGACGGGCAAACAACCCTGCCGGTAACGGAAACACTAACAGAAACGGATGATGTCTGGACAAAAGGCAGCCAGACGGGCCTTCCTGTAGATGGAGCACTGGAATTATTGCAGGAAGAAACGGGAGACATACCCGGGCTGGAGCCGTTGTCTGCACAGGAAAAAGTGAATTTTGTCAAACTGCTCTCTGCAATTCCCAAAGAGTCTTATCCTGAGATAGAAAAGCTGGTACAGGAAATCAGACAGGGTACGGCAGAACCTGAAAAAATATTGAAGCAGCTTTCCCAGATTCCCATAAAAGGCGGAGCGGAACTGCAAATTGCACTGGCAGACATCCTGAAGAGCGGAGAATACCAAAAACTGCTGGAAGCTTCCGTTTTGAAGCAGTGGACTTTAAAACCGGAGCAGGTGGTGGAAAACAGGGAAGTGAAGGAAGTGTATGAAAAGCTGGTAAAACAGCTTGAGGGTGTGCGGCAGGCATTGCAGGACGGCGGAGTCCCAAGTGCTGCAGCAGCAAAAAGCGCTGTCAATTTAAGCCAGAACATTGATTTTATAAACCAGATGAACCAGATGTATACTTATGTGCAGCTTCCCCTTAAGATGAACAGCGGCAATGCAAACGGGGAATTATATGTATATACCAATAAGCGTTCCCTTGCAGAAAAAGACGGTGCAGTCAGCGCCCTCCTGCATCTGGATATGGAGAACCTGGGCCCTGTGGATGTCTATATTGCCATGCAGCAGGAGAAAGTGAATACCCGATTCACGGTAAGGGATGATGAGATGATTGATTTCATCAATGAGCATATCCACATCTTAAATGACAGGTTACAGAAAAAAGGGTATTCCATGAAGTGTGAAATGTCAGTGCGTGAAGAAAAAGAAGGGGAAGAAAGTCCCATCGAAAATATATTGCAGACGGAAAAAAACACCTCAATGCTGGCGCAGTATGCGTTTGACGTGCGTGCCTAAGCGGAAGGAGGCAGGATGGAAGAGAAAAAAAAGGTAAAACAGGCGATTGCCCTGGAGTACAATCCGGATGAAGAGGCGCCGAAAGTCATTGCCACAGGCAGGGGGGCTTTGGCCGAACGGATTATTGAAAAGGCAAAGGAATCCGATGTACCCGTCCATAGGGATGATAAACTTGCAGATACCCTCTCCAGACTGGAGATAGGGGATATGATTCCGCCGGAACTTTACGAGGTAGTTGCTGAAATTCTGGTATTTGTGGATTCGGTGGATAAGATAAAGGGAAAAATGAAAAAATAAACGGGAAAGAACACTTCAAAAGTTTTGAAGTGTTCTTTTTTAAGGAAATCATAAGAAATACTTAATCACATTTGAAAATATAATTGTTATGCTGAATGTAAATTGATTGTACGGAGGTAAGGATGAAAAAGGTTTTGGTAATATTCGGAGGATGTTCCACAGAGTATGAAGTATCGCTGGTGTCGGCTTCGGCTGTGCTTTCTGCCATTGACAGAAACAGCTATGAAGTGCTGCGCATGGGTATTACAAGGGATGGAAGGGCGCTTTACCATGAGGGTTTGGAAGAAAGCATAGCAAAGGATGAATGGCAGGAGGACAAATGCAGTCCGGCAACCATTTCCATGAGCAGAAAAACCCCTATGCTGTGGGTCGAGAGAGAAGGAATGTTGGAAAAGATTCCGTTTGACATTGCATTCCCTGTCATGCACGGCAAGAACGGGGAAGACGGCACAATTCAGGGGTTATGTGAAATGGCGGGGATTCCGGTAGCCGGATGCGGGATGGAAAGCTCCGTACTCGGGATGGATAAGGACCTTGCCCATATGCTGGTTGCCCAAAACGGTATAAAGGTGCCGCGAAGCGTGTGTCTTCAGAGAATGGAGGAATACGGGGAAAAGAAACAGGAAATTATCTCGCTGGGGATGCCCGTTTTTGTTAAACCGGTGCGTGCAGGTTCTTCTTTTGGGATTAGCAGGGTGACAAAAGAAGATGAATTGCAGGAGGCCATTGAAAAGGCTTTCTGCCATGACGACCAGGTAATTGTTGAAGAAGGAATTGATGGTTTTGAGGTGGGATGTGCCGTTATGGGGAATGATACCCTCACGATTGGAAGGGTGGATGAAATTGAACTTTCACAGGGATTTTTTGACTATGAGGAGAAATATACTTTAAAGACCTCTTCCATTCACATGCCGGCGCGGATTGCGCCCGGGGAAGAGGAAGAAATCCGTAAATGTGCGGGAAAAATCTACAGGATATTGGGATGCAGGGGATTTACCCGGGTGGATATGTTTTTTACAAAGGACAAACAAATCGTATTTAACGAGATAAATACCATACCGGGATTTACCAGCCACAGTAGGTTTCCCAATATGATGAAGGGAATCGGGCTGGATTTTGAAAAAGTAGTCAATGAGATAATACGGTTGGCGGAATAAATTGACGGAGGGTTACCATGCGGCAGCTGCGGCTAAAGAGGGAAGATGAAAAGTATATATTTATCTGTCACGGAGATATTCCCGATAAGACATTAAACAGTATCAAAATTTATCTGGAAGAGGAAGCTGAAATGATAAAAGAGCATTCTTTTTCGGAAAATCCTCTTTTGTGGGAGGATGGGACGTTTTGCTGTCAGGTGGGCTATGTGCCTTGTGAAAAAGAAAGCGTAGTCAGCCTGCCGGAGAAAGGGAGCGTCTTAGCGGCAGGAAGCAAGGGAGGATTTATTGTTGCAGCAGAATGCAAGAATCGGAAAATTGGATGATTTTAAATGGGTAGCTGCTCTTTTGGTGGCGGCAATTCATACCTCACCGCTGGAAAGCCTGAATAAAACAGCGGACTTTCTGCTCACCAGAGTGCTTGCCAGGGTAGCGGTGCCATTCTTTTTTATGGTGACTGGTTTTTTTGTATTGTTTGGGGCATGTGAGGAACAGGGCGGAATTAAAAGAATTCTGTCCAATACAAAGAAAACAGGGTTCTGGTATCTGCTGATTACGGCGCTTTATCTTCCCGTACAACTATACAAAGCGCTAAAAAATCCGGTAAAACCGGCGGCTTTGGCAGGCAGTGTTCTGAAAGCCGTATTTTTTGATGGAACGTATTATCATTTATGGTATTTTCCGGCAGTGATGATGGGGCTTTTTGTTGCATATTTTTTCCTGCGGTGGGGAAAGAAAAAAGCATATGTATGTGCGGGTATTCTGTACATAATCGGACTTTTTGGGGATAGTTACTACGGTATTGCTGGGAAAATCCCCGCATGGAAAAGCATGTATGACAAAATGTTTTGCATTTTTTCCTATACGCGCAACGGCCTGTTTTTTGCACCGCTTTTTTTACTTCTTGGGTATGAAACGGCCGTATGGTTTCGGCAGGGACAAAAGACCGAAAGGGAAGCTGCAAAAAGCGGCAGGAATTTTATAATTTGTCTTATTATTATGTGCGGGGAGGGGCTTTTGCTTCATGCAAGCCATATACAGAGGCATGACAGCATGTATTTCATACTGCCTGTCTGCATGGTTTGTTTGTTCCGGTATCTGCTTTTGAGCGGGACAAAAGAAGGAAGAACGGGATTTTTTTACTTAAAAGGTCCTATGCTTTTTTATTATCTGCACCCGCTTGTCATTCTTATGGTGAGAGGATTTGTAAAGGTGACGAAGCTTTCATTTGTGCTGACGGTAAGCCCCGTTTATTATCTGGCGGTTGTTCTGGGAAGCATCTGCGCCGTTTATGTCTGCGCCTGCCTTATGCAGGCTGTGGTACGGCGAGAAAAGGGGAGGATGTAGAATTGTATCTGAAGGAGAAACCGGGCAGAGCCTGGCTGGAAATTTCTTTGGAAAATATAAAATGGAATTATAAAAAACTAATGGAAAGGATGCCCAAAGGCTGTAAGTGCATGGCTGTGGTAAAGGCGGATGCCTATGGACACGGCGCCGTGCGGGTGGCAGAAGCTTTAAGCCGTGTGGGGTGTGATGCCTTTGCCGTGGCAGCGCTGGAAGAGGGCATTGCCTTAAGGAATGCGGGCATACAGGGAAAAATTCTGGTGTTGGGATATACCATGCCGCGGGATGCCTTCATCCTGAACCATTATGATTTAAATCAGACAATAGTGGATGAGGCACATGCAAGGGCGCTTGCAGGCACAGGGTATCCGATATGCGGACATCTGGCAGTGGACACGGGGATGAACAGGCTGGGGATTTCAAGCCGGGACAGGGAAGCCCTGGAAAGAGTGCTTCACATTCCGGGAATTGAAATAGAAGGGCTGTATTCCCATATGAGCGTTGCGGACAGCAGGGAAAAAGAGGACTGTGAATTTACATTGCGGCAGATAGCCGATTTTATGGAATTGAAGGCGTATCTGGACAAAAAAGGATATGGCGGACTGAAATATCATATGCAGAGCAGCTACGGAATTTTATTTTACCCTATGGAGGGGATGCAGTATGTAAGGCCCGGCATTGCACTGTACGGCTGCCAGAGCAATCATCAGGATGAAAACCTTGGAATCGTGCTGAAGCCGGCGCTGCAGTTACAATGCAGAATCGGCTGTGTCAGGACCGTGGCGCCGGGGGAGTTCATTTCCTATGGAAGAACCTACGAGGCAAAAGAAGTAAGGCGGGTGGCGGTCCTGGCAATTGGCTATGCGGACGGTCTGCCCCGCAGCCTTTCAGGGCAGGGTTTTGCCATTGTAAGGGGCAGAAAAGTTCCTATGGTGGGACGCATCTGCATGGACCAGACAATGCTTGACATAACGGACGTGGACGGTGTGGCGGAAGGAGATGTGGCTACCTTGATTGGCACGGAACAGGAAGAAGAAATAAAAGCGGTGGAACTGGCGGAAAAAGCAGGAACCATCACGAATGAACTCTTAAGCAGACTGGGGGGCAGGCTCACAAAAACTTATGCGGATTAATTTTTCTTCCGTCAAATGATGAAGAAAGAAGATGTTTTTCTGCTTGAATTTCCGCATTTTCATAGCGGCTGCCCCAGCGTGCATTTGTTCCAACAGGACACGCTCCCGCTCGGGTAAAAACGCAGTGGTAC
>CAJTMB010000038.1 GCA_910577105.1 uncultured Lachnospiraceae bacterium
ACAACTTACACCTACCGATTTATATGCACAGACATATCAGACCTACCTGCGTAACCGTGCATCCAATCGGAACACAATTACTTCTAAGTATGTCTGTAATACATGTACATATCGTTCATTGTAAAATGTAAGTTGTGCATTTCCATGTTCTCCTAACTTTTTTAAAAACTTAACATAATTCTATTTACATGTCAAGAGATATTTTGACAGCGTTTCCACATTTGGCATTGTGGTATCCCCGACATGCATTTGATTCCGTAAGGGGGCCTGTAAAAACGCCGGCCCTTGGATGTAGTTTTTTGACATCCTACGAGCCGCTGCGCTTTTACCGGAGTGAGAACGTCCCCCGTCGGAACAAAAGCACGTCGGGGATGCCACAATGTAAATGCGGAAAAGCAAAATATTTTAAAAGAACTTCAAACACCGATGCTCGCCATGCGCCATTCATGGACATAGTAATTGTACCGCAGCCGGAAGGTTCTTGGCTTTCCGTATAAGGATGCGGTACAGACAAAATTGGCGCCCAGCGAGCTGTGTTCCTGGTCCGATGATATGACTTTTTCTATTTTTATTGTGACAACTTCACCGTTCCTGTCACGAAAGCGGAACCATATGGGAGTGATTCTGCCGTTTGTGTCGGTGCATGAAATCATTTGTACCGGAATATCTACGCATAAAACGCTTTCTATGGCGGCTGCCTCCTTATTCGAGTGGTATTTGAGGTTAGATTCGGGCGGACGAATCCAAGAAGTAATTGCCATATATAGTATTCCGATATTTTTCAATATTATTGCTTATCACGCTGTAATTGCTGCAAAACTTTTCCTATATCATAACGGATACAGATAGATTGTTTTCTGATTTTTTCCGGGATATAGACTTCTGACAGATTGATGCATATATACATGGCTTCGGGATTGTCGTATGTCATCTGCCAAAACGGATATTTGATGATTCCCGGGGTATTGCCCCCGACGCCCAATTCCAGATATATTACTTTCATTCCTCTATGGCTTCTTATAAAATCCTGATACCTCCCGGCTGCCTTATGCCAGCCGCTGTCTTCAACAAAGGTGTCGTCCGCCCTCAAATTCATTGACATAGGAGCGCCGCAGACAGGACAATGGGGAACTAACCCAACCGGAATAAGCATATTTTTCTGTTGGGAAACCATTTTTTTAATTTCAGATTCATTGTCATACGTCTTATTATGGCAGGGCTTTGAGCATTGCCATAGCCCGTAATCACCCTGCGTATAAAACAGTCTGTGTTTATCAAAACCCGCCTTTTGGAAACAGTGGTCTACATTGGTCGTCAAAACAAAATAGTCTTTGTCCCGTACCAGATTGTATAAATCGTTATAAACGGATTTCGGCGCATTTTGGTAACGGTTGATAAGAATGTAACGGCTCCAATACGCCCAGTGTTCCTCTAATGTCTTGTATGGGTAAAAGCCTGCGGAATACATATCCTTAAAACCATATTTTTCTATAAAGTCCGCAAAATTATCTTCAAAGCGTTTCCCGGAATAAGTAAATCCGGCAGAAGTAGACAGTCCTGCGCCTGCACCGATTACAATGGCGTCAGCGCCATCCAGCTTTTCTTTAATATTTTCCGGGGAAGTCTTTGCTTCCGTATTGTCCCGACAACTCATTCTGCCACCACGGAAATTCTCTGCCGGATATGGTTTCCGTTTAATGCCTCGTCAACCATGGCAACCACTTCCTTTACAATCAATTTTCCCTCTTTACCATTTGCACAAATAACAGCAATTTTCATACTTTTGTTCCTCCTGTTTTTTAATTTTGTTTGCGGCTTGTTTTTTCCCGCTTATAAGATTATAATATTTCTGTAAGGATAAAACGTAAAGTAAGCACATTATTGTGCTATAGTTACTCAAAAGAAACTATTGTGTAAAAACGGAGGTTTTCATGGAAAAAAATTTGCCCGCCTGCCCGGTAGAAACTACTTTAATGCTTATCAGCGACCGCTGGAAAGTATTAATTATCCGTGATTTATTGGATGGCACAAAACGATTCGGAGAAATAAAAAAATCCATAGGAAATGTATCCCAAAAGGTTTTAACGGCAAATTTGCGTTCTATGGAAGAGAGCGGTCTGCTTACCCGAAAAATATATGCGGAAGTGCCGCCGCGGGTTGAATATACCCTAACGGAAACAGGGTATAGCCTGAAACCGGTTTTAGACGCCATGGTTGCATGGGGGACAGAATATAAACAGAAAAACGGGTGAATTATCCTAAAAAATAAAATCTGTCCGGCAAGCCAAAGACTTGGACGGACAGATTTATAAAAATCTTACCTATTCAATATAAATAACACTCGGTCAACGAAATCGGCCCGGCGATAATTTTGTCTCTCTTTTTACCAAAAAAGTCTTCGTCAAAAACAATTTCCGTTCCATCCGGATTTTCAAAGGCCTGCTCAGGTTCAAATGCCATACCAAGCGTTTCAGAAGTAATCAACGTTTCTTCCCCCTCTGAAAGATATTCGCCCAGATTGGTGTTTAACTTCCACGCGCCTTCTTTTTCCACGATTTCCAAAAAAATTTCATGTTCTGTGTCCACGGTAAAATCTTTTTCTTTGTCGCACGGCAACGCCCCGTTAAAAAACCGGTTTCCTCCCGTCCACACCGGAAGCGGCATATAATACCTGTCGCTGGGCGCAGAGCCCATGCCGCAGTAGCCTTCAAATTCCTTATCCCACTCCTCAAAGGTCTGATAGCCGTCATAGGTCTTTGTGCCCACTGTAAGGTTAAAATCATCCCAGTCGGACGCCGGGCTGTTTTCTGACGCTTGTGTCAAAAATGGGTGAACCTTTTGCTGGACAAAGATATTGTTGTAAAATCTCATGTCGCCATGGAGAATAGTCATAAATCCTGCTATTTCTGTCCTGTGCGGAACGTGATAAGGCGTGTAGCGGGGGGAAGCCATTGTTTTTGCCCCGTTATTTACGCCACATCCCACTCCTGCCAGGGAACCGGCAATCAGATTATGCACAATGGCAACGCCCTGTGTGGGAAGCTTGAGGGCACGGGTGGAAAGCAGAATATTGTTGTCCACAAGTGTGGGACCGTGGGAGACTTCTATGAAAATATCCTCGCCCATTCCCATCATTGCCTCCTCATTCATAAGACGTTCATCGGGCAGCGTATTGTCGTGGAACAGGTTGCGTGTTACCCGGGTCCCCTGTGCCTGCCAGTCCAGCCACAGTCCGCGGGTGCAGTGATGGATATGGTTTCTCCTGATTACCACGTCAATCGCCGCATGCATCTTAATCCCGCCGATTTCAGCCCCGGCCAGATTCTGGCGGTTGTTGATGTGATGAATATGATTGTCCTCAATTACGGAGAACACGCCGCCAAGGTGTCCTACTATTCCTGTCTGCCCGCAATCATGAATGTTACACCTGCGGATAATGTGCGAGCCAATCTTTTCTTTTGTCCACCCTTCCGTCTGGGCCTGGCAGATACAGTCGCGTTCCGTCTGGGTACCATCCTTATACTTCCATTTTGACCATTTATTGTCATTATCAGGCTGTAAATATTTTCCCAAAGAAATGCCGCTGCATTTAGCATGTGAAATATCACAGTCCTCTATAATCCAGCCTTTAGACCAGTGTGGGCCAATCATCCCCTCCTGATACGCCGTGGGCGGCGCCCACTGGGTTGCCGCTTTCGTCACCGTGAAACCGGAAATCGTAATATAGCCAATCCCCTCTTTTTCAGGATAAAAACAGTTTTTTCTCACATTTATTTCCACACATTCCTTCCGCGGGTCAAATTCATGGAAATTTGCATAAAGAACCGTCATATCCGCGTCCTCATCCTGCTCAGTGTACCATGTATAAACGGAAAAATCCGCGTCCCATGAAACCTTGGAAGGAACCGGCTGTTTCACCTTCTCAAACGAATCCACCTCATACATCGCTTTGTCATTTAAATATACTTCTCCCGTATGTGCGGTTAAAAATGCAATGTACCAGTCGCCGCTTACAAGCGTCGTAAAAGGATTGTAGTCACCAAACAGGCTGTTTGGCACGGCGCATTTCCACACACCATCCCCCAGCGAATCCCACTGCGTAACCGATTCGGCACCGGTAATAACCGCCTTTCCTTTTTCTTCGGATTTGTAGATAATCCTCGCATCCTCCCGCCCTGCATGAAGGGGATTTACCGCCTCCCTGTAAATTCCGGGGGCTACAATAACTTCATCTCCCGCCACAGCAGCCTGCGCCGCTTCCTGAATGGTGGCAAACGGCTTTTCTTTCGTCCCGTTTCCTGTCATTTGGGTATTTGCCGACACATAATACTTCATACGCCATCCTCCTTGCCGAAAATGTTTTGTTATTTACTCTTTTTACTGTAATTATACACCGGGCTTAAGATTGTTTTTTAACAAGGGCAGAAACTTTTTAACAATTTTGGATGCAAAAAGCGCTCTTTACCGCAAGCGCTCTTTTTGTTTTCAAAATACCGTCCGCTGATATTTTTCCCTGTATTCTTTTGGTGATAGCTGCAATTTTCTTTTAAAGACTACGCTGAAATGGCTTATACTTTCAAATTGCAGGTATTCGGCAATTTCGCTGATTTTTCGGTCAGAATATGCCAGCATGTTACAGGCTGCTTCCAGCTTTATCTTTATCATATACTCCGTAATGGGGATTCCCTCATGCTTTTTAAATAGTTTTTGCAGATATTCCTTGGAAATCCCCACTTCATTTGCAAGACCCTCAATGGTTAACTTCTGAAACCGTCCGGCTATGACAGCCCTCTTACACTCCGCAACATGCCGGTTCGGCACTTCCCCATATTTATTTCTGTCCCGGACGAGCTTTGCCAGAAAAAGATAGCAATCCTTTAATACCTCCTGCATATCCTCAATATCCTTACAGGCTGCAACCTTTTTTAAAAACATGTCATTGTGCAGGAAAGCTTCCTTGGAACCGATACCGCCTTCAATAGCTGCCCTGATTGCAAGGGATATGCCTGTGACCGTCATATACTCTTCATTCTTTTTTACATCCGCAATCACGACGGGATGCGGCAGTAACACGTCATGAATATGCTCCTTCAAATACTCTACATTTCCCTGCCGGATACAATCGCGCAAAAACTCTTCCTCCACATATGTGTGATTTTTCTGGAAAGCATCCAACTGACGTGTTTCTTCTATAATCGGATTTTGCGAAGACACATCAATCAACATCTGTTCTTCGGGTATTTCTCTTTTATTTGCCTTACCATGTAAAAGAAAACGGATAACATTCTGCGCATCCTCCAGACGGCAGACCGGGTACTCCTTCATGCCGTTTCGGCGCAGGAATCTCTTGCACTCCATGGTATCCTGATGCCCATAGCAAAACGGCCCCAACACATAAAACCCTGCTTCCGACTTACAGCCCCATATGGCGATAGGCGCCTCCTCGTGATATGGAACAAAAACTTGGTTTTTTTCAGGAAAACTGTTTTGTAATTTAAGGAACACTTTCCTGTCATACACTGTTTCGGATAATTTTTCTCCCCCAATCTCCGCACATTTTTCCCAATTTTCTGCATATATCCGAATTGGCATCCTTGTAAGCCGGTAAATCAAATCCAGAACGGCTCCTGCATTTCTGTCTATTATATCTGCCATCAAAAATCCTTTCCCGTTCGCTTTGCATTTTACGCCTGAATGGTTTTCAGAAAGGCGCTGCCCGCCTCGCTCTCCCTGAAAAAAGCAAGCTTTTCTTCATGCAGAAGCATGTCAGCCAAATCCTTTTTCAGAAGTCCGGGCAGTAAGCCCTCCTGCTCCCTTTGCGGTATATGCCGGTACAACTTGGTTTCGCCGAGTTTCCAAGGTTTATCCGCGCTTTCAAGCATTCCCTTGAAAATGCGGATTAAGCCCCCAATATCTTTCTCTTCGCAATACACTTCCAGATAAGCGCTGAAAGAGCCGTATTCCCAAAGTTGAAGCGTTTTCACCGATTCACTCAAGGTATCCGCCAGAAAACGGGCATTTTCCAAGTCATCTTCTTTTAAGGCAATCACGGTAAGCGCTCCCAGCGCCTGTTGTATATGGCCTGCTGCCGTAAGAAGCCTGTTTTCCAGCAGCAGCCTTGCCTCGGTAAAATTACCCTGCTTCATATACAGGGAAATCTTTGCCTGTTTTGCCTCTTCTTCCTCCTGCGGCATTTTTTGCAGAATTTCTTCTGCCTTTGCAAGATTGCCGTTATTGACATACTGGTAAAAAAGCTGTTCACATGCTTTTTTGCTCAGATAACTGTCTGCATGGGCGACAACCCGTTCGTACCAGCCACGGATTTCTTTTTCATATCTTTCCCCGTTTTCCACATCCTCCGGCACGAAAAGCATAAGCCCCTGCAAGGTGGAAGCCAATCCCAGAATCAGTTCATAGCAGCTCGGGTACTCCTTTATCTTACGGACCGCCTCACAAAAAGCCTGCTCAAATCCTTCCTGCACCGCCATCCTGCTGATTTCCTCTACCAGACCGTTGATTTCTTTCTCCTCCGGTTTTTCCTCAAAAGAAAGCAGGCTGTTCAAATCTACGGAAAGCAGCCTTGCCAGAGGAACCAGCAGGGTAATATCGGGATAGGCCTGACCGCTTTCCCACTTGCAGACCGCCGGCGCCGTTACCCCTAGCCTTTCTGCCATCTCCTCCTGCGTCATGTTCCTTTCTTTTCTGTGCCGGCGGATTACTTCTCCTAGCTGCATACGGTGACCTCCTTTAAACTTGATGACTTTATTATAAACAGAAGCCACAGGCAGCGCAATTGAGTAAAAATTAAGCAGCGGGAAATAAAATTAACTGCCATTCATTTTTAACTACATACGGGTAACTTTTATCTTAAGCCCTGTCATCTCTTCCAGTATTTTTGCGCGGAAGTGATTATGAAAATATGCGTTCATGGGAACCTGCTCCCCATCTTTTAGATAGTAGTACCCATTATGTACCGTATTGTCATCCTCAAACGGGTAATCACAAAAATCATAAGATATTTCATATACACTGCCATCCGCCCCCGTAAAGCTATAATGCCATGCAGTGCCTTCTGCTTCTATTCCTTCCCTTTTCAATATCTCATAAAGCGTGCCAAAACTGACTCCATGCGAACTTCCGCACAAATCCTGATAAAATTCCAATTCGCCGTCTTCGGTTCCATCACGGGAAATGCCGATACAGTAAGGATAGTCCTGCAATGCCTCCTCAATTTCTTTTGCCGTAAACTGTTTCAACTGCTCTTCAAAGCGGTAATCCAGACAGGTAAGCAGATATCGTTTACATGCCTCCGCAAAATCTTCTTTGGTAATCCCGTCCCGATAGGTTCTGAAACAGTCACCGTCGAATAAAACATACTCACATTTATTACGGAGGGCACTCTCCATCTGCAAATCTACATTGATTCCTATACGATAACCCTTTTCCCTTGCAAACTTGGAAAAACTCTGCAATTCTCTAAAAAGCAACTCCAGTTCCTTTCTGGTTTCAAAAGATGCCGTGAGCCTGCATTCCAGCATCACGTCGCTGCTGTCTTCTAAAGAAAGCAGACGGAATCTGTCGTATTCCTGAAACAAATATTGCAAAACGGCAGAATCATAATCAGAGTCCAAACGATTTGACAATGATTCCATTGAGTAAAAATGATTATCCAGTACATGAAACACAATTCCTGAATCATCCTGCATCCTGACTGTCCACAGATAATCCGTGTATCCGTCTTCGCCTGTCACTTTCTCTGCTTCTCTGCTCACTGTGAACTTTTTAAGGTCATAGGTATCTTTTAACATCTGGATTATGTCATTCCGGTCATAATCTTTTACGCATCCTCCCATCAGCAGAACACAACACAACAATACTATCAAAATATTTCTTTTTCTCATAGCTTTCTCCCTCCCTTTATAAACTATTCAGCAACCCTTTTATACCTTCTTCTTTATATATCTCCTTGTAATAACCGATTTCATCAAAAATCAGTTCGTCAATCACCTGCATCCCCAAAAGTTCTACGGCAGCGCAATCATCCGTCAGCAGATACTCTCCTTTTTCATACTTTATCATGCCTGCTTCCACCCTCTGCATCATGGCCCTTAGTCCATCATCGTCCAGTTTTTCAATCTCACCTGCAAACCCTGCTATCACATTGGGATTTACAGTGGCAAACAACTCCTGGTTGGTGGAGCCGGTTACATTTACCGTTACCACACTGCAAAACACATTTGCAATCGTATCGGAAAGATACTGGTTGATATTGCCCTCTTTTTCCGTGTGCATGTTCATATTTACCACCATGATGCCGTCTTCCTTCAAATGCTCTTTCACCAGTGTAAAAAATTCAAGGGATGACATCTGAAACGGAATGGTAATGTCCTGATAGGCGTCCACCATAATAACGTCATATTTTTTATCAATGGCATTTAAGTACGCCCTGCCGTCATAGGTTGTGACAGTAATGTCAGAAGGTAAATCAAAATAAGTTTCCGCCAAATCCGTAATCTTTTGGTCGATTTCCACACCTTCAATGGCTACGTCCCCAAAGTACTGCCTGCACTGCCTTGCAAATGTGCCCGTTCCCATACCCAGTACCAGAATATCGGCGTCTTCCTTTTGGGAAAGGGCAGCCATCACCGGAGCCGCCAGTGCATAATCATAATACATCCCCGTCAGAGAATTGTCTTTTTTCATAATGGACTGAACGCCGAAAAGTACGTTGGTGGAAAGGATGACTCTGTCCTCATCCTCCTTTACCTGTAAATAATTGTAAATGGATTCGCCTTCAAACAACAGGTTTTCTTCCCAAAAAGCAAACCGGTTTCCCACCCCTGCACCACAGCAAAACAGATACAAAACGATTCCTGCCGCACAGGATATCTTCCTTTTACCCAAGCCGCCAAATTTTGTGCTGATAAAATATACCAATCCCAACGCCAGCAGGATACCTGCAAATATCAGAAATGTAATGGAAGTGCCCACTGCCGGAATGGTGACAAAGGTAGGGACAAAGGTTCCGATAATGCTGCCGATGGTATTAAACGCATTCAGCGTTCCCACTGTCCTGCCGCTGTCGTCAAGACTGTCCACCGTATACTTTACCAGCGAGGGCGTTACCGTGCCAAGCAAAAATAAGGGAAAAACAAAGATAACCATACAGGCCAGAAAAGCCGCCCAGATTAAGAAATTGTTGTTTACCGCCAGAATAAGAATGCCCGATATGCCAAGAATAATATACTTTCCCAGAAAAGGAATCGCCGCAATCCACACCGCCGCAATAATCATCCGCATATACAGCTTGTCCGGGTTGGGATTTTTATCTGCGCTTTTACCGCCCCAGACATTCCCTAATGCCATCGCTATCATGATGGTGCCGATAATAATGGTCCATACAATCTGTGAGGAACTAAAATAAGGCGCCAGCAGACGGCTGGCACCCAGTTCCACAGCCATGACGGACATACCCGCAAAAAACTCCGTCATGTATAAATAAAATTTGTTATTTAATATTTTTTTCGTTTCCATTTGATGCCTCTTTCCTGTCAGCCTGTTCATAAAGCCATACAATAAATAGTATCAAATGAAGAACGCTTTCTGTCAAGTTTTATTTCTGCATTTTAAGCCTCCGGATAGTCCGTGCCGGGGCAGGCATTTGTTCCAACAGGACACGTTCTCACTCCGGTAAAAACACAGCGGCACGGACTATCCGGAGGCTAATAATATGCTAGATGTTCTTCTCACGCTAACCTCCATGTTGCAGCTTCGCTGCAACACAAATCCAAATGAGAAATGCCGCATTTCAGGCATTTCTCAAGCGTGAAACTTAGTACTTCTTAGCGAAATGCTCTTTAGCATGAGCTATTAGAAGTACTTTTCACGCTAAATTCTTTGACATGCACAGCGACTCCGGCATATTCACATACGGGCCGTAATTGGGAATTACCTGAAAACCTAATTTTTTATATACGGCGCAGGACTCTGCCAATAATTCTCCCGTTTCCAGAATCATTTTTTTATATCCCAGCTCCGTAGCCCATTCAATCAGCAGCGAAACAAGTCTGCTTCCTATTCCCCGTCCCTGATATTCCTGACGGACAAAGACTCTCTTTAATTCTACGTTTTCCTCATCATACCTTCTGATTGCGCCTCCGCCAATCGCTTTGCCGCCTTCATAGACAACTATCGCCTGCCGTATTTCATCCAGCCTGTTATACTGCTTATATTTATCTCTTTTTATCTTTTTTCCGACACGTCTTTCCAAATCTAAGTCAAGAAGCCTGCAGTTTTCTATAAAATCCTCATTCTTACCATCCGTTCTTTGAAAATCCATTGCAATTTCCTCCGTCTGTTCTAAAATTTAATGCCCGCAATGTCCTCCGCAGTGGGTGCAGTCACCGCCGCATTGCAGGGATTTTCCCTTTTTCTTATCCCGTATCATGCCACGTATCACAAAAACTACGATACCGGCCAATATTATCAATACTATTACAGTTCCCATACGCTTTCTCCTCTGAACTGATTTCTTTTATAGGTGCTTGCTTTTATTTTGCACGCAAAAGTTTTTTATTGTCAAGTTTTAATACATTGCTTTCTTTACTTGGTCTACACAGAAGATATACAAACCCGATAATTAAGAGTAAGGCAATTACTGTCCAGATAGTAATTGCGCCTGTCGTAACCAGTGTGCCAATCTGGTATACGCACAGAGCCGTCACATAAGCAAGCAGCGTCTGATAGCCGATGGCAAACCAGAACCATTTTACATTGTTCATCTCTCTTTTGATTGCACCCATTGCCGCAAAACAGGGAGCACACAAAAGATTAAATATCAGGAAAGAGTATGCCGCCGCTGCAGTCATGCTGCCCGCCAGGCTTGCCCATACTTCCGTGCCGTCTTCCGCCACTTCGGCGAATCCGAATAAAATGCCAAAAGTACTTACAACATTTTCTTTTGCAACCAAGCCGGTGATAGCAGCAACCGCAGACTTCCAATCACCCCATCCTAAAGGAATGAAAAGCCGGCTGAATATACTGCCGATACCTGCTAAAATACTATGGTCGATTTCCATGTCTTTAAGCATTCTGAATTTGCCGTCCACCCAGCCAAAATAAGTGGTGAACCAGACAAAAATAGTGGAAAGCAGGATAACGGTTCCGGCCTTTTTCATAAAGGATGCCCCTCGTTCCCACATGCTCCTCAGTACGCTGCCCACTGTGGGAAGGTGGTACGCAGGCAGTTCCATGACAAAAGGCGCTGCATCTCCTGCAAACATTTTTGTTTTCTTTAAAATAATACCGGAACAAATGATTGCCGCAATTCCGACAAAGTAAGCGCTGGGCGCCACCCACCATGCGCCTCCAAACAATGCGCCTGCAATCAGGGCAATAATCGGAAGCTTGGCGCTGCAAGGGATAAAGGTGGTCGTCATAATCGTCATTTTCCTGTCGCGGTCGCTCTCAATGGTGCGGGAAGCCATAATGCCGGGCACACCGCAGCCGGTGCCAATCAGCATGGGAATAAATGATTTCCCCGATAATCCGAATTTACGGAAAATCCTATCCATGATAAAAGCAACCCTCGCCATATAACCGCACGCCTCCAAAAATGCCAGAAACAGAAACAATACCAGCATCTGTGGCACAAAACCAAGCACTGCGCCCACACCGGCTATTATGCCGTCGATGATAAGTCCCTTCAGCCATGCTGCACAGCCCAAAGCGTCCAATCCGGCTTCGGCCAGCACGGGAATACCGGGAACTTCTATTTTTCCAAATAAGCTAAAACCTTCTCCGAATACACCGTCATTGACCCAGTCTGCTGCCCATCCGCCTATTGTAGTGACGGATACATAATACACAATAAACATAATGACTGCAAAAATCGGCAGGGCAAGCCATCTGTTGGTCACTATTTTATCAATTTTATCCGAAAGTGACATTTTCTCCTTTTTATTTTTGCTGTAACAGTCTTTTATGATAGAAGCTATGTAGAGATATCTTTCATTTGTGATAATGCTTTCGGTGTCGTCGTCCATATCTTTTTCCAGCTTCTCTATCTGTGCCGTTACATCCGGCGTTTGTGAAAACTGCTCTGCCATTTTATTATCTTTTTCCAACAGCTTAATGGCAAAAAAGCGCTTCTGCTCCTCCAAAACATCCTGTAAGATTTTTTTCTCCACTTCCTCAATTGCTGTCTCGACACCGGGAGCAAACTTGTGTAAAATCTGCATCCGTTTTTTCTGCTTTGCTGCGCTGACCGCCTTTTCCGCTGCCTTCTCAATACCGGTTCCTTTCAGGGCTGAAATATCCACCACTTCACAGCCCAGCTTTTCGCCTAACTTTGCGATATGAATTTTATCTCCGCTTTTTTCCACAATATCCATCATATTGACAGCCATGACAACCGGGATTCCAAGCTCCAGAAGCTGTGTGCTTAAGTACAGGTTTCTTTCCAGATTTGTACCGTCCACAATGTTTAAAATAGCGTCCGGCCTTTCCCCGATTAAATAATTTCTTGCCACCACTTCCTCCAATGTGTAAGGGGAAAGGGAATAAATGCCGGGAAGGTCCATAATAATAACATCCTTGTTACCCTTCAGCTTCCCCTCCTTTTTTTCAACCGTTACGCCCGGCCAGTTTCCAACGAACTGGTTGGAACCGGTCAGGGCATTAAACAGTGTTGTTTTCCCGCAGTTTGGATTACCTGCCAAAGCAATTTTAACTGACATATTCTACCTCTATCATCTCCGCATCCGCTTTCCTTAATGACAACTCATAACCCCTTACCGTTACTTCCACCGGGTCTCCCAAAGGCGCTACTTTTCTCACATAAATTTCCACGCCTTTCGTAATCCCCATGTCCATAATACGTCTTTTCACCGGACCTTCCCCGGTCAGTCTTTTTACTTTTACGGTTTCGCCGCAAGAAACTTGTTTTAATGTCTTCATCTTTTCCTCCATTATACAACCATTATTTTGTTTGCCATATCCCTGCCGATAGCAACACGGGAATCTTTAATGTTTACAATCATGCTGCCGCCTGTTACGGATACCACGGTTACTTCTCCGCCAGCCACAAAGCCAAGATTTTCCAGAAATCTTCTGGTTTCTTCCTTTCCTCCTATCTTGCGGATAATATTGGATTCTCCTGCTTTTACCATTGTTAAGGGCATTTTTTCATCTTCTTTCTGCTATGTATTTTCTTTATTTTGCCTGAATAAATGTTTTGTATTTGTTCGTAGTTAGTATATGCTAACTTATATTAGATGTCAATAACTTTTACTTATTTTTTCCAATTAATTATTTGACTATATTAATTGACAAGATTATATGAAAGAATTATAATCTAAAACAAATGTTGCAAAACGTACGTTTTAGAATGTGGGAGGATTTTTATGCCGCCAAAAGCAAAATTTACAAAAGAAGAAGTGGTTGAGACTGCCCTCGACATAGTCCGCTCAGACGGTATGCAGGCATTAACAGCCAGAGCTTTAGGTGCTAAGCTTTGCAGCTCCGCAAGACCCATTTTTACCGTTTTTCAGAGCATGGACGAAGTACAGCAGCAGGTTATCGCCGCTGCAAAACTGCTCTATGCGGAGTATGTAAAAAACGGGCTGTCCCAAAAGGAGATTCCTGCCTTTAAGGGCGTGGGAATGCAATATATACGCTTTGCCCTTACCGAATCAAAGTTGTTTCAAGTTTTGTTTATGTCAGAGCAGGGGCAAAAAACCGATGTAAGGGATATTCTTCCGGTCATTGACGAAAGTTATCCACAGATACTGGCCTCTGTTCAAAACAGTTACTCTTTAAGCCAATCGGATTCCGAATGGCTGTATCGACATTTGTGGATATACACCCACGGAATCGCAGTACTGTGTGCAACAAACCTGTGCACATTCACCGCACAGGAAATAGGCACTATGCTGACAGAAGTCTGTACGGCAATGTTAAATAAACTGAAAGAAGGAAAAAATATTGAAAATTGAAATTAACCAAATTACAAAATCCTACGGAAGCCGTGAAAACAAATTTCAGGTCTTAAAAGGCGTCAGCGCTACGATACAGGATGGTGACTATGTCGTGATTTTAGGCGCTTCCGGCTCAGGCAAGTCTACTTTTTTAAATTGTGTGTCAGGTCTTGAATATCCTGACAGCGGCAGCATTCTGTATGACGGCGGCGACATTACAAAATTATCTGACAGCGACCTGACGGCATTTCGCAAAAAAACCGTTGGTTTTATTTTTCAACAGTATTATCTGCTGGCAAATATGACCGTTGAAAAGAATGTCCGCATGGGAGCAGATTTAGCCGCGGAATCTGATTATCTGGAAATCATAAAGTCCGTCGGACTTTATGAAAAACTGAAAAAATACCCCGGAGAGCTTTCGGGCGGAGAGCAGCAGCGAGTAGCGATTGCAAGGGCGCTTGCCAAAAAGCCAAAAGTTTTATTCCTTGATGAGCCCACAGGCGCATTGGATGAGCAGACCGGCAGGCAGGTGCTTGACTATATCAGCAGGCTCCAGAAAGAACTCCGCTTTACCATAGTCATGGTAACGCATAACCTGAATATTGCAGAAATGGCAAACACCGTCATTAGAATGAACAGCGGAAAGATATTGGATATTTCTTCCAACACAGCACAAAAAACTGCTTATGAGATTGGATGGTGACAAAATGGTTGTAGGAATCAAAGACTCTGCAAAATTAATCGGAATATCCATTATCTTCTGTTGTGCAACGCTTGTCTGCACAATGTTTACCAATTATTACCTTGATGTCCGGCAAATTAAAGACCTGATTGCCTCAGAACAGGTCATGATATTTTATCAGGCACAGGTTTCCACGGCAAAGGTCGTCTGTTTTGTGAGCGGCGGCTGCCTGCTTATCACTTCGATTATCATGCTGTTTTTTTACATCAAGCATTACATAGACACTCACAAGAAGGAACTCGGCATTTTAAAGGCCATGGGGTATTCCAATATAAAGATAGCAAAGCATTTCTGGGTATTTGGCACCAGCGTTTTGGTTGGAGCAATTATTGGTTTTCTGGGGGCTTTTCTTATTATGCCAAAGTTTTATGAACTGCAGAATACGGATAAAATCCTTCCAGAAATCAGTATTCATTTCCATGCGCTTATCCCTATGTACTTTGTGATACTGCCGACCATTGCATTTGCGGTGCTTGCCATATTTTATGCTTCTTTGAAATTAAAAAAGCCTGTACTGTCACTTATAAAAGATAATGTACAGGTTTCGGTAAAAATGAAACGGCAAAGGGAGAGCCGTAACCGTCCGTTTTTGGACGACCTCAAAGCAAATACGTTAAAGACAAAGAAGTCCCTTGTATTCTTTATTGTCTTTGCTTCCTTCTGCTTTTCCTCCATGACGCAGATGTCCATGAGCATGAAGGACTTATCAAGCGTTATGATGGGCGTCATGATACTGATAATTGGCGTTATTCTCGCCTTTACAACCCTTGTCCTTGCAATCACAACGGTTATAAAGGGCAACACTAAAACGATAGCCATGATGCGGGTGTTTGGTTATACACAAAAGGAATGCTGCAAATCGCTTCTCGGTGGATACCGCCCCCTGTCATACATCGGTTTCGTGCTGGGAACCGTCTACCAATATGTTTTGCTAAGGTTCACGGTTGATGTTATTTTCAGGGACTTTGAAGGTATTCCCGAATATAAATTTGACGTTCCTGCCATGTTTATATCGCTTGCCGTATTTATACTGGCTTATGAGCTTACCATGTACTACTGCACGGAAAAAATCAAAAAGGTTTCCATAAAGGAAGTCATGGCCGAGTAGCACGGTTTTCTTTATACAAAATCTCTTGTGACAAAATGTTTTATTTCATCGGAAGGAGAAACCAGTTCTTTTCTGAAAAACTCCGGAAAATATTTTTTCCCGCAATCCGGCGTTATCCAGACAAGATGCTCTTTGCCGTCTCCTTCCGAAAAGCTGTTGCACTCAGGACAAAACCCCTCCGGCACCTTCATGTAAAAATAGAAGGATATTTCATAAATCGGTTTCCCCATTGTCTTAGGCACATCGCCGATAAAAAAGTTCTCATGGATAAATCCAAGGCGTTCTGCCTCCATATGTACGCCGGTTTCCTCAAACACCTCACGCACAACGGCTTCCTCGGCCGACTCGCCGAACTTCACCCGTCCGCCAACGGAATACAGGTATTCCGAACGGTCGTTTCCCACCATCAGAAACTTTCCGTCCTTCATAATAATGGCGCCTACGCGGATATTCACAAATCCGTTGTCAATGGGTATGGTAATGTCCGGTTTTTCCATATTCAACATTTTTCCTCCTATAATGTAGTCAACATTTTTCTATCTCAGCCAGATTGTATTCTTTATATAATCTTATTATTTCGTCTTTATCGGAAAGAAGTTTTAAATCCTGTAATCTTCCGTCCCGTTCCAGACACTCTGCAAGCAATGCAGCCATATGAATGCCCTTTTGTATCCCTTCTTCCCTTCCTTCTTCCCTTCCTTCTTCCCTCGCAATCTCCTTCTCGTTTTCAATATGAGACTGCTCATCATATTCGGTCAACAGCATGGAACATACCTCCTCTCGGTTCTCCTTTAGGACTGTCGCCAGTATCCCTTCTCTGATACAATCTTCCACTGCAAGGTCAATAGCTTCTCTTATTACCATTTTCTGACCAGTATATTCCCTCACCCTTCCGATAAACAGAGAATATTCCTCCAGCCTGCGGCATCTTTTCATGATACTTTTATTATGCCCGCAGTTAATGTTTAAAACCACCGCATGGCAGTCAAGCGCCGCATCTTCCCTGTTTATTCCATCCGGGAAAGCATTGTGTAAATGTAATATCTGTCGTTCCGGCTGTTCCTTAGTTCCATTATAAAAAACAACAAACTGTGGGAAAGGAATTTTTATCTGCCTGCTGCTGTAAATATCTTTGTCAAATTCTGCTACTAACTTCCTGTATAAGTCGGAGAAATAGAATACCCCCCTCAAAGGCAAGTTGGGGCTGTATGTACTCTGATGCTCATATAGGTTGAGAATATTCTTCACTAAAAAGGATATGTCGTTTTTCATTCCCATGTATACTGCATCTTCTAACGTATTAATCTCCATGTCCTCGGGATTGTCATAATTTGTCCCGTTGATTGCATTGTAAAGCTGCAACAGGTCCGCCTTTTCCCTAAATACCAGCTTAAACAAGCGGTCTTTATACTCTCTATTTACTTTTTTTCGTTCATCACTCATTCTCTACCTCCATTATAAAGTTTTTTAACCGTTCCTGCAATACTGAATTTAGGCTGAATCAGCCGGAATCAAAAGAAATAATAATAAATAACAGAAAGCAGATTGCTTTCTGCAGTGGTTCCATGTTATCGCAATATCATACATTTGTCAAGGCAGTACTGCAAAATTTCCCTGCCAAAAATACCTTGTCAGATATTTGTAAAAAAATATCTATTTCAGTAAATTGGTAATGACACTGCTGCTATAAATGTTATAAAATAAGGATACCTACAAAACTTTCAATATGGAGCAAGATAAACCACTCCTTTTCGGAAAGGCATACAAATATGAAAAGAGCAATTTATACGATGGTCTTTTGCACTTTTACCGTCCTGTTCCTGTCCTCATGCATCCCCAAAACGGCATCCTCCCCGGCTGAGCCGTTGAACTTAGGCATAAAGGTTCACAGAGAAAAAACCCTGTTAGACATTATGCAGGATACCTGCGGCAGTCCCATGGAGGCTTATTGCTATGTGGATATGGATAACGACGGAAAAGACGAGCTGATTGGCACATACTTAAATGAGGATTTCCTCTATTCCACCTGGTATTGCAGCAGCGACGGGCAAACCTGTCTGGAGGTACATACAAATTCCACATATTATGAGGGCGGATGCAGCATTTGGCCGATTTCGTTGGCAAACGAAACGCACGTTGCAATAAATGCCTATAATTGGTTTGGTGACGACAAAAATTTTTCTATTCTATCCCTGCGTGACTCTGAAATCGAAACCATTGTTTCCGATGTATGGGGAAATGTATATGTGAATGAAGCAGGCGACATCCTTTTGGGCATTGAAGCATACGACGCATTTTATGATGCAAAATATGATTTTTTTATATGGCACTCATGGAAGGATACCTATCTTTACTATGACGGAAATACCTATAAGCAGTACGGAGCTACCCTCATTACGGAAGAAGACTTTTTACAGTTTGAAAATGCCGCAGAAGTACTTGCTTTCATCCGCGGCGGCAATACTTATTATAACGTGGACGACATGGTCAAGCTGGAATTATCCTACTGGATACGAAAAAACGGCATTCTCCACATCCAATGCGCCCAATATGACAGTAACAACAATATATACTTCTCTTACTATACGATGCGGTATCAGGATAATGTTATCACAGTTGATTATGAAGATTGCCGGGAGGGACAGATGGCGGAATCTTTTACCTTTATAGAAGCCACCTATTAGCGGCAAAGAAGGGAGTCCAACTACATGGCAGACATAATTCTTACCAAAAAACAGGCACGCCGGTTTTTGCTGTTGAAGCACGGGCTGCTTGGCAGTTACAAATTCAAGGGAAAAGACGGCATTCTGGATTTTGTCCGTCAGGCCGGCTGCATCCAGTTTGACCCTATCGATGTGTGCGGAAAAAACGCGGAACTGGTTTTGCAATCCCGAGTCAAAAATTTTTCCAAGAACATGCTATATGAACTGCTCTATACCGAACGGAAGCTGCTCGACTATTTCGACAAAAATCTTGCCATTATCCCTTTGGAGGATTGGAAATATTTTGAACGGGTACGGGAGAGCCACCGTCAGTGGGAACGCAGCCACGAAGAAGTCAAAAGCGTACACGACAAAATCATACAGGAGATATCGGAGCGCGGCCCGCTTAGTTCCGCCGATTTAGACATGCAGGAAAAGGTCGACTGGTACTGGAGCGAGACCAGACTGGCAAGGGCAGCCTTGGAACACATGTACTTCAGCGGGGAACTGGCAATCCACCACAAAAAAGGAAATGTAAAATATTACGACTTAATTGAAAACTGTATCCCGGAAGAAATCTTGACGGCAGAGGAACCCCACCCTCTGGATTTTGACTATAAAAAATGGCTTGTACTGAGAAGAATCGGCTCAGTCGGACTGTTGTGGAACCGTGCGTCGGATGCATGGCTCGGCATACCCGATTTAAAATCCGAAGAAAGAAACAGGATTTTTGACGCACTGCTCTCCGAGGAACAGATTATAAAATTAGAGGTTACCGATATTCCCCACGCGCTGTACTGCCGTGTGGAGGACAGCCCCCTGATTGATTTGGTATAGGAGAACCCCCGCCTACAAAAACGCTGCGAGCTGATTGCTCCTTTGGACAACCTGATGTGGGACAGGAACCTGATTTTTGCACTCTTTGATTTTGCATATAAATGGGAGATTTACACACCGCAGGAAAAACGGAAATACGGTTATTATGTCCTTCCCATCCTTTTCGGGGAGCAATTTATCGGAAGGGTGGAAGCTGTGTTTGACAGAAAAACTAAAAAATTACAGGTCCGGAATATCTGGTATGAACCCCGGACCCGCAAATCTTTGCAATTGGAAAATAAGGTAAAAGATACCTTGGAACGTTTTGAACAATTTCATTTACGCCGTTAGGAGATTACCTTTGGGCGCTTTCCACCACCTTGTTGCTGGCTATTACCAGTGCGGCAATGGAACTCTTGATAATATCTTCATCAATACCCGCACCCCAATAGGTTTTGTCTCCGCAGACAAGACCTACATATGCCGCCGCCTTGGAGGAAGAGCCTTTTGAAATGGCATGTTCTTCATACACTGCCAGCGTGTATTCTATGCCGAAATATTTCTTTATGGCGTTGCTCACTGCATCAAGACGGCCGTTTCCGGCAATTTCAACTACTTGCCCTTTGTCATCCTGTTCAATGGTTACCTCTGCCAGAATGCCGTTTACCTGTTTGAAATGACATTCCGGTATATCAAATACCGGCTTTCTGTTAATATAATTTTCTTTAAAAATCCGGTAAGTATCCTCGGGTGTCAACTCTTTATGCTGTTTGTCGGAAACATCCTTCACCAGATACCCGACTTCCTCCTTCATCTTATCCGGCAGGGAAATACCGAAGTTTTGCTTTAAGATAAAGGAAATACCTCCCTTGCCGGACTGGCTGTTGATGCGGATAACGTCCGACTCATATTCCCTTCCCAAATCCACAGGGTCAATGGGAAGATAAGGCACTTCCCACCTCTCACCGCTCTTTCCTTCCTTCCGCCATGCCATTCCTTTGGAAATGGCGTCCTGATGGGAGCCTGAAAAAGCAGTAAACACCAAGTCTCCCGCATAGGGCGTCCTTTCATAAACATGCATCCCCGTCAGTCGTTCATACACTTCCCTGACTTTTGCAATATGAGAAAAATCAAGTCCCGGGTCCACGCCATGGCAAACCATGTTCATGGCAACCGTAACGATATCCACGTTGCCGGTACGTTCCCCGTTTCCAAACAGGGTTCCCTCCACGCGGTCCGCGCCTGCCAGTATGCCAAATTCCGCATCACTGATGCCGCAGCCCCTGTCATTGTGCGGATGCACACTCAAGACCACGGCGTCCCTGTATTTCAAATTTTTATGGAAATACTCAATCTGTGCCGCAAACACATGGGGCATGGCAATCTGTACGGTGGTCGGAATATTAATAATGGCCTTGCGCGCCGTATCCGGTTTCCATACGTCAAGCACTGCATTACAGACCTCCAGCGCATACTCCACTTCTGTCCCCGGAAAGCTTTCCGGGCTGTATTCAAAGGTGAAATTACCGTCCGTTTCGTCAGCCAGCTCTTTTAACAGCTTCGCACCATCCACAGCCAGTTGTTTTACTTCCTCTTTGCTCTTTTTAAAAACCTGCTCCCTCTGGGCAACGGAGGTAGAATTGTAAAGATGCACCACTGCATGGGGCGCCCCTTTTACCGCTTCAAACGTCTTCTTGATGATGTGCTCCCTTGCCTGGGTCAGCACCTGGATTGTCACATCGTCGGGAATCATGTTTCTCTCTATCAGTTCCCGCAGGAAATTATATTCCGTCTCGGATGCGGCAGGAAACCCGACTTCAATTTCCTTAAAGCCGACCTCTAAAAGCAGCTTGAAAAATTCCAGTTTTTCTTCCAGCCCCATGGGCTCTATCAACGCCTGATTGCCGTCCCGCAAGTCCACACTGCACCAGATGGGCGGCTTTTCAATACAATCTTTTTTTACCCAGTCGTATGTCACAACCGGGGGCATAAAATACGGTTTCACATACTTTTCCTTAAAATTACTTTTCATATCTGCTCCTTTCTTCGTAATTCCATAAAATAAAAAATCCCTATAAAAATGAAACTACATTTTTATAGAGACGTATATCTACGCGGTACCACTCTATTTCATGGAAAAACCATGCACTCATCATGCCTTTCCCCTTTCTACGGCGGGATGTCCGTCCAAACCTACACAGTCTGCAAAACAGGCTTTCAGCCGGCTGCTCCGGGGTGAGTTCATCATCCGCTTCTGACTGCCTTGCACCAAACGGCAGTTCTCTGATTTCCGGCATCTGACTACTATTCCTCTTCATCGCTTTACTTCCATATTCAATTTTTATTATATTAGCATATTCCACTTACACATGCAAGTGGTAAATTTTTTGGAATTTACCTTTCTCCTTCCCATTCCGCCATAAATTCTTTCAAAAAATTCTCCATTACCGTCTGACGATGTTCTGCAATTTTTTTTGCGGTTTTAGTATGCATCATATCTTTAAGCAACAATAGTTTTTCATAAAAATGATTAATGCCGGTAGAGTTTTTATTCTCCCGATACTCTTTCTCTGTCATATCATTTTTGGGTTTTATATCCGGGTCATATATTTTTCGCCCTTTGCTTCCGCCATATGCAAATGTCCTTGCTATTCCAATCGCGCCAAGTGCGTCCAGCCTATCCGCATCCTGAACACACTTTCCTTCTATCGTATCCGGTACCGCCGAATCAATTCCCGCATATGATACTTCACCTATTATCTTACACACGAAATGGATAACGTTATCCGCCAGTCCGTTGTTTTTCATAAACTCTACCGCATTCGTTTTTTGTTCATGTGTTTCCGGTGAAAGTTTTACATCATCCACATCATGTAATAATGCCGCCAACTGTACAATCTGTTTGTCAGCATTTTCCTGTTCTGCAAGCTGCATAGCTAGCCTATAAACCCTCATGGTATGAAAATAGTCATGTCCGCTGCAATCATCGGAAAATATTTGTTCTATATACTTTTTTGCATTTTCTATTATCATTTCCGCCACCATACTTTACCTATTCTGCAATCAAAATAATATAAAGATAATTTCTGTATTTTTCTTTAATTCTCCGTAACAGTTCCTTACCTATGCCCCACCCCTGATATGCAGGATTGACACATAAATAGTGAACATATGCCGTCAGTTCACTGTCATCAATGGCATTGACAAGTCCGTAAAGGTTACACTCATCTTTTTCCTCATTTATCAATAATCCACTTTCTGTAAGTGGGAATTGGTCTATTTCTTTATAAACGAATTTTCTGTCCCTAAATTATAAGGGCAAATATCTCTACATTTATGACAACTTATTACCCAGCTTTGTATTGTTTTATCATCTCCAAAAGCATAATCCCAACACGCCTGCTGCTCTAACTCCAAGTTCTCTAACGCATTTACTGGACATATATTTACACAAGCGTTACAGTTATTACAAATATTATCTTTTAACTCATCGCATTCTAATTCTTGTTCGCACAAAACCGCTCCCAACCAGACCATACTTCCAAATTCTGGTGTAATAAGCAAAGAATGTCTTCCTATCGTTCCTAACCCCGCTGCCTGTGCCGCATGTTTTAAAGAAATAATAGAGCGCCATCTCTTAGTATTTTCATCCCATTGGCTTTCGTTTGTTGGAATTGGTACACAAGCGATTTGATATTTCTCCATTTCAATGCAAAACGCAAGAGCCATTGCGTCCATTTTTGGTGTAATTGAATTTCTCACTCTTGTATAAGGTACTGGAGAATTACAACTTAGAGTTCCTATCGGAAATCTACACCCAAAAGAAATAACGGATTTACAAGTCGGTAAAACATCTGTAGGATGATACCCTTTAGGAGCGTCATTAAATCTATCTATACTCGCTATTCCACATAAATCTGCTCCTAATCCAAATAGAATTTCTTTAACCTGTTTATTATCAATCATAATATATCCTTTCGCCATATCAATTCCAATTTGTCAATTGGTTGTATGATGCACCCTTTTTGGCGGGTCATTCTTCCATGGACAAGCCGGAAGTTGTCTCTATTTTCCGAATGTCCAGTATCCATCATAGGTATGTCCATTTTTTCCACTCAACAAATGTTCAGATTTAATAAAACCTACTTTCTGAATCGCTTTAATTCTTTCTACTGCATATATCGGAGCCTTAGTAAGCACACCTTTACATCCCAACACTTCCCCAATTTTAGGCGTAATAAGTAAAAAAATGTCACTCAACACATCTTCCTGTTCATAATCACTTCTCACGTCCACTCTTAAAATTCCCATATTATTAAATTTATCTTCTGACACTCTCAAGCATAATTCTATTGTTCCGATTACACTTGTTGTTTCCTTATCAACAATAGATAGTCTGACAAACCAGCCATTTTTATATGACATATGCCAAAATCCAATAGCCTCTGCCATTCTTTCTTTTGTTTCGTAATAAAAATTATCTCCATCACAATTATCACTATTAAAGAACGGTAATGCTTTTTTATCACTATATACTTTTAATAAATCATCACAATCTTTGTCGTGTAATAGTCTAATTAAAAACCTTTCACTTTCAAATTCCGGACATTTTTCATAAATATTCATAAGCTGCCTCCCATTAATTCCAATTTACATTGCTGTTATTTTTTCAGAAAATTACAAAATTCTTTCAATTCCTTTTTTGTATCTTCGGAGAGTCTGTTATATTCTGTATCATGAATCGCACCCTCTTATGTATATAAATGTACCAGACAAACATTTGGATATTTCTGCTTTAACTTAAGAAATGCGTCTTTTGCACCTACCTCAATTAGTTTCTCAGAAGATTCAATACCAACAGATATCAGCTTTTTTTCCATTTCCTTACCGATATTCACCATAGCTGTTAATTCTGACATATTTATTTTCAACCCTCCTTGTTCCACTCTTTTTTCAAACACCAATTTGTCCGGTCCTATAAACCAAAATTTGTTAACTGCTCTCATTTGCGACAATACCGCATAAAAATCCTTGCATTAAAACCTTTTTGTTTACCGTGTTTTTCTGGTAATTTCTCCATTTGATTATACTACTTCCATTCTCTGTTTGCCATTATAAAATAAAGAGCATGACAACCGCCCTGTAGGATTACAATACATGTGTTACAACTGAATATTTAAAAAGCAGGGATACCAG
>CAJTMB010000039.1 GCA_910577105.1 uncultured Lachnospiraceae bacterium
GGCGTGTCGGAATGGCAGACGAGGCAGACTCAAAATCTGTTGTGGGCAACCACGTATGGGTTCAAGTCCCATCGCCGGCAGTATGAAAAAGGTTTGAAATGTCAGGAATCCAAGACATTTCAAACCTTTTTATATTTTAAATATGTAAGTCTTTGTTGCAAAATACGGTAATCCCAATCGAATAAAAGATAATAGCGCATATCAGTAAAGCCAGAGTTCCAATGATGGCGCTGTTTTCATTTGCTATAATACCATTTGCGTCAAAAAGGGTAAAGAATGTAAAATACTTGATTACTTTTGCTTTTTCCCCTGTATTTGCCAGCATTTGAAGAATATACATAAGCGCCGGGATGCCTGCCCCGAAGGCAATACTGTATTTTGTCTCTGAAAAAATACAGGAAGCAATAAAGCAGATGCTGCCAATAAATAAATGCAGGCATAAAAGGGAGACATTTAGTTTTAACAACTCAGATATTACAAGTTCTCCCGGAAAATTTATTTCCGCTATTGCCACTTCCAGCCCGGTCGCATAGATAATAAGCAGCAGTATTCCGCTGATAAGAACAGACATCTGCGTTGCCGCCACCGTCCGGCGCTTTACAGGCGCCGCTAATAATGTAACCATGGAGCCTTTATCAACATATTTGGCGATAAGGCCGTTGCCGCGCAAGATACAGAATACCATAGGAAAAATCAACAAGATAAATCCATAGAGATAGGAAATCATAAAGCAAATCAGACTTGTTGCCCCTGCACTCATCCCAACCGAAGCCATCAGTGTTGGCATTACCTCATAAAAACTGTCTAAAGTTGCCATCATCTCCGGGTCGTACATACTGATAATTATGGAAACATACATAGTGATAACGGCGGCAAATATGATGAGTATTTTAAAACTGCCTTTCAGCTCTCGTTTGTATAAAGTCATACTAAGCATTCTCTTTACCTCCGTAATAATTCATAAAGATTGTTTCAAGGCTTTGTTTTGATGTGACCGTAACATTGTTACCATTGCATATTCCATCAAAATCTTTTGCAAAATCCTCCGCCAGCTTTGGTGAATCCAAACAAACGGTATAAGTGCGCATATGGCGTTCCCTCAAGGTTTCAACGGAGTCGACTGTTACAAGTTTTCCGCTGCGGATAATGCCAATACGGTCGCAGGTGCGTTCTACTTCTTCAAACATATGGCTGGATAAAAGAATGGTTTTGCCTTTCTTTTTTTCTTCCGCAATCAATTCAATAAAGCGGTTTTGCATCAAAGGGTCAAGTCCGCTTGTAGGCTCATCCAAAATCAGAATGTCAGGGTCATGCATAAAGGCGGCGACAATGCCAATCTTTTGTTTCATTCCCTTACTCATTTTTTTGATTTTATTTTTCGGGTCCAATTCAAATCGCTCAAGCATTTCCTGCATCCGGTTTTCCTTACCTGCGTTTCGGTAATTTGAAACAAATATGAGAAATTCCTTACCGGTCATATCATCAAAAAAATTTATTTCTCCGGGAATATATCCCAGTCTTTTTTGAATTTCACTGCGATTTTTCCAGCAATCCAATCCAACAATTTGACAATTCCCGGCTTTAGGCTTGATAAATCCCATCAAATGACGGATTGTTGTAGTCTTACCGGCGCCATTCGGGCCAAGAAATCCAAAGACCTCGCCTTTTTGTACTTGAATGGATACATCGAATATTCCTTTTCCGGCTCCGTATTTCCGGGTCAGATTTTGAACGTTTATCACATTCATTGAAATTCCTCCTTATATGAAATATTTTTAAACATTGCTGCCCACTGCGTAAATTCTTTTTTTATGTCGTCAATTTCAATTGCTTTGCCTTCCATTTGCCGGGAGTGGAGATAACCGTCGGTTATCCAGACCAACATATGATAAATTCGCTTAGGGTCAATACCTTCTTTAAATTTATCCAGTTCAAGGTTTTTAAAATAAGTATCGTACTTCTCACCTTTTCCAATGCTTATTTTTGATTGGATTTCCGTTGATACATCCTCTTTCTGTGAGTAAAAGCAGCGAATGGAAAAACGTATGATAAAGGGATTTTCTATCAGCATCTTCACTTTTTTTTCCGTTGCATAGGCAATTAATTCAAAGAAATCATTTATCTCCCAAAGATGTGCGTCAGAAATTGCTTCCTCAACAATTTTTGACACATATTCAAAGGTGTGTAAATACAAGTTTTTTTTGTTGTGGAAATAATAAAACAATAATCCCTTAGAAATACCGGCTTTCGACGCTATCAAGTCAGTGGAGGCGCGCTTGTATTCATATTCTCCAAATACCTCCATGGCAGCATTGTAGACAGCAAGCTGTTTCTCTTCGGGGAGTTCGTAAAAAGCATTATTCATTTTGTCTCCTTTGACCAATTTGGTTTGACCGATTTGCTTATTTCTTAATAATATCGGATTGACTCAAATTTTCAAGGGGGTGTGATAAAATTTTTCGGTGGTCTGGGCAAATCCCCTGTTGCAGGATTATAGAGAAGACGGCCTTCCTTGGTAAACTTTGAGCCATGGCAGGGACAGTCCCATGTGTGTTCGGCAGGATTCCACTTTAAGGCGCATCCGAGATGGGGACAGCGGTTTCGCGAGGGGGTTAACAGCCCCATGAGGGAGGATGCAATATTGCAGAATAATTGTTTTGTCATCATGCTTCGGGAGGGGGAAAATACATCCGCATATTTGTTTTCCCTTCCCATCACCATGTCGGTGAGTATGTTGGCGGCTGCCATGGAAGAGGTCATTCCCCACTCGTTAAAGCCTGTGGCAACATACATGTCCGGAAGAGCGTTGCTGTATGGCCCGATGTAAGGGACGCCGTCTAAGCTGATACAGTCCTGTGTGGCCCATGCATAGGCTTCTTCTGCCTGTGAAAACTGCTCATGGGTATATTTGCGAAGCATTTCATACTGGCAGGCCTTTTTCCCGGTGCGGTGGTCGCCGCCGCCTACAAGCAGCAAATCCTTATAATTTCTGAAATATAATCCCTGACTGCCGTATTCCACATAAGAGCCTGATATGGAAGCGGCATTTTTCAAGGCGAGGATATAGGAGCGTTTCTGATAAAGCTTCATAAAATAGAAACCATGCGTATTCCAAATGGGAAAATGGCAGGCAACGATAATTTTTTTTGCTTTTATGCGGAAGTGTTCCGTAAAGGCTTCATTTGCTCCGAATGCCTGTATCCTGGAGTGCTCTCTGATATTCAGGTTTTCTGCCAGGGCGGCAATCAGCTTTAAGGGGTGGAACTGTGCCTGCATGGGAAATTCCACGGCTGCAAGCGCGGGAACGGGAAGCGGGACTTCGTGGAGAAGACGGGCATTATAGCCCAGGGAATGCAGGGCTTTTACCTCGTCTTCCATAAGCGCGGCATTGCTGCAGGAATAAATACAGGCAGGGATATCTTCAAAATCACAGTCAATCTTTTCGCAAAGGGAGCGAAAAGAAGAAACTGCCTGCAGGTTTGCTTCCAGATACAGCCTTGCCTTGGTATAACCGAACTTCTTTATAAGGTTTTTGTATAAAGTATCATGCTGTGCGGAAATAACGGCGGTGGTACCCGCAGTTGTTTTGCCGGCAATGGTGTCCGCCTCAAGGAGAAGGCATTCAACACCTGCTTCTTTCAGATGGTGTGCGCATAGGATACCGGCCATTCCGCCGCCGATTATCAGAACATCGGTGGTTTCATCCCGGTCCAGGGCAGGAAAGGATGGCAGAACGGCGGTATCTGTCCAAAGAGAATTTAACATATTCATACTCCTGTTTTTTTCTTTATAGTATTGCCGGATGATTTTTTATGATGCAACATTTTTTCAGATATGCTACAATAGGATAGGCAGCATGGCTGAATGTGCCAAAATGCTTTGTGTGAAAGGAATCAGGGGATGCTAAAAAGAAAGAAAACAGTGGTATGGGCAATACTTGCCTTGTTATGCCTGACATCATGCAAAAGAAGAGAGGCCGTAAGTGCAGAGGTCTTTAACAGGACGATGGAAGAACAGGGATATGAGATTGCGGATGCAACCAATCAGACTCAGGCAGATTATGTGCAGGCAATTAGCCTGGCCCAGAAAGACGGATACCAGATAGAGTTTTATGTATTCAGTGATGCAGAGGCGGCATTTTCCGTTTTCAGCCAGAACAAATCCCTGTTTGCAGAAAAAGAGGGTACGGGCAGTATGGAACTGTCAAAGGATATCGGCAATTATCATTTTTATTCCCTTACCTCAAACGGGATGTATTTTCTGTTGTCCCAGGTGGACAACACAATGTGTTATGTGGTGGCAGATGCAGAATATAAAGCAGAAATCACAGATATAATAAAGCTGCTGGGGTATGAATAAAAACAGGGAGAGACCATAGATGGACTGTAAGGAATTGGAAAAGATGATACCTGCATTTGTGGGGAAAACTCTGGAATACAAAGATTTAAAAAAGTTTATGGAGCATGTGGAGAAATGCCCCTCCTGTAAGGAAGAACTGACGATACAGGTTCTGGTTTTTGAGGGTATGGCCCGACTGGAGGAAGGCAGCGCTTTTGACTTGCAGAAGGAATTGGACAGCCGCATACAGGAAGCCGGCAGGAAAATCCGTTTTCATGAACTCTTGAAATATATCAGCATTACATTGGAACTGGCTGCTTTGGCAGCAGTCATTATTATTATCATGTTATTTATATTGCATTAGGAAGGGTATGAAACCATATGAGTCAAAAAATAGTATTGATAGATGGACACAGTATATTGAACAGGGCTTTTTACGGCGTGCCCGATTTGACCAGCGCCGAGGGACTTCATACCAATGCCATCCATGGATTCCTTAATATTATGTTCAAAATCCTGGAGGAAGAAAAGCCGGATTATCTTGCGGTGGCTTTTGACAGAAAGGAGCCGACATTCCGGCATGAAATGTATGCGGCATACAAGGGAACCAGAAAGCCCATGCCCACGGAACTTAAGGAGCAGGTGCCTGTCATGAAAGAGATGCTTTCCTGTATGGGCATTGCCATGCTGGAGCATCCAGGCTGGGAAGCGGATGATATCTTGGGAACCCTTGCCAGGCTTTCAGAAGCAAAAGGGCTTGCCGTGTCCCTGGTTTCGGGGGACAGGGATTTATTGCAGATAGCCAGTGAACATGTAAAAATCAGAATCCCCAAAACCAAAATGGGAAAGACGGAAGTGGAAGATTACTATGCTGGGGATGTGCTTGCAAAATATCAGGTGACGCCGTTACAGTTCATTGAGTTAAAGGCCCTGATGGGGGATACGGCGGACAATATTCCCGGCGTGCCTAAAATCGGGGAAAAAACGGCTACGGAGCTGATGGTAACCTACGGCTCCATAGAAGAGATTTATGCCCATGTGGAGGAAATCACCAAGAAGTCCATCCGGGAAACCTTGAAAGAAAACAGACAATTGGCAGATTTAAGTAAAAAACTGGCCACCATAAAGACAGACTGTGCACTGCAATTTTCTTTGGAAGATGCAAAGGTGGGGGATTTTTATACTAAGGAAGCGTATGCCCTGTGCAAGAAACTGGGCTTTAAAAGTATTTTGGGAAGGTTTGACGGAAAAGCTTCCCAAACAACGGATTCGGTCAGCAGCCTTTTTCGGAAAATATCGGATTTGCCGGAGGCAGAGGCATTTTGGAGTGGTGCAGGAAAGGCGGCAGAGGCGGGAGTCTGCCTGTTAGCGGATGCGGGTGAAGAAGAGATTACAGGGCTCGCTGTGTCCCTGTCCCGGACGGAAACGGTATTTATGCCTGTGGAAGGAGAGATTACAGGAGAATATCTTGCAGGGAAGCTTAAGGAAATTTCCGGCAGGACAGCGCTGTCTGCCTTTGACATCAAACGATACTACCGTTATCTGGATAAACAGGATACGACTCGTTATTTTGATATTCTGATTGCAGCATATCTTTTAAATCCTTTGAAGAGTGATTATGACACAGAGTCCATAGCGGGGGAACACTTAAATATGATAGTGCCCGGACGTACTGAGGTGTTTGGCAAAGGCAGCTATCGGCAGGGATATGAAAAAAATCCCGAAAAAACCATGGAATATGCATGTTATGGCGCATATGCGGCGCATGCGGCAAAACCGGTATTATGGAAAAAATTGCAGGAAGCCGGTATGGACAGGCTGATGAACGAGATAGAAATGCCTTTGTCGCTTGTGCTTTATGACATGGAACAGGCCGGGATGCTGGTCAGGCCGGAGGAGTTAAAGGAGTACGGGGAGAAGCTGACCGGAAGGATTGCGGAACTGGAAAAATCCATCCATGAGCAGGCAGGCACAGATTTCAATATCAATTCCCCGAAACAATTAGGGGAAGTATTGTTTGAAAAAATGAAGCTTCCCGAATCCAAAAAGACCAAAACGGGATATTCCACGGCGGCGGATGTGCTGGAAAAGCTGGCGCCGGATTATCCCATTGTGGCGGATATCCTTGAATACAGGGGACTGACAAAACTGAAATCCACCTATGCCGAGGGGCTTGCGGCCTGTATAGCCGGTGACGGCAGGATACATTCCAGCTTCAACCAGACGATTACGGCCACGGGAAGAATCAGTTCCACGGAGCCGAATTTACAGAATATTCCCATGCGCATGGAGCTGGGCAGACAGATACGGAAGGTATTTGTGCCGGCGGAGGGTTTTCTTTTCATGGATGCGGATTACTCGCAGATTGAACTGCGCGTGCTGGCGCATATGTCAGGGGATGAACAGTTGATAGAAGCCTACAGAGAGAAGCAGGATATTCACCGCATTACGGCGGCAAAGGTATTCCATACGCCCTTTGAGGAAGTGACGGATTTGCAGAGGCGCAATGCGAAGGCGGTTAATTTCGGCATTGTATACGGCATCAGTTCTTTTGGACTCAGTCAGGATTTGAGCATCACGAAAAAGGAAGCGTCCGCCTATATTGAGCAGTATTTTGAAACCTATCCGAAGGTAAAAGCGTTTTTGGATAATCTGGTGGCACAGGCGAAGGAACGCGGCTATGCAGTGACAATGTTTGGCAGGAGAAGGCCGATACCGGAGCTTTCCTCCAACGTGTTTATGCAGCGTTCCTTCGGCGAGCGGATTGCCATGAATTCTCCCATACAGGGGACGGCGGCCGATATCATTAAGATTGCCATGCTGAATGTCTGGCGCGCCTTGAAAGAAAACAACCTGAAATCCAGGCTGGTGCTTCAGGTTCACGATGAACTGTTGATTGAAACGGCAAAGGGTGAGGAAGAACAGGTAAGGCGGATTATGGAGGAAGGCATGAGCAGCGCAGCCGAGCTTTCCGTCAGACTGGAAATAGACTTACATGCCGGCGCCAACTGGTATGAGGCAAAATAACGCCAAAAGCGGCAGGGGGTGTGGTATGAGGCTGATAGGCATTACAGGAGGAGTAGGCGCCGGAAAATCAGAGGTGCTTTCCTTTATCAAAGAGCATTACAGATGCAAAATCTATCTGGCGGACGAGGTTGCCAAAGAAATACAACAGCCGGGACAGTCTTGTTATGAAGAAATGGTAACCCTTTTGGGCAGGGACGTGCTTGGGGAGGACGGCAGGCTGGATAACGGGAAAGTGGCAGGCAAAATATTTTCGGATAAGGACTTGCTGCTTGCGGTAAACGGCATTGTGCATCCGAAAGTCAGGGAGTATCTGGAAACGGCAGTCAGGCGTGCACAGGCGGACGGATGGACGGAATTGTTTTTTATGGAAGCGGCGCTTCTGATAGAGAACGGGTATAAAAGCCTTGTGGATGAAATGTGGTATGTTTATGCGCCGGAGGAAGTGAGAAGAGAGCGCCTAAAGAACAACAGGGGATATAGTGATGAAAAGATATCCCGGATAATGGAAAGCCAGCTTACGGAAAAGTTATTTAGGGAAAACAGTGACTTTATCATAGATAACAGTGGTGCGGCCGGAAAGGCATATAACCAGATTAAAAAGAGACTGGAGGCATATACGTGGCAGGAATAGCATATCAGGGGAAAACGGTATTCGGGCTTGACATCGGAACCAGAAGCATTGTGGGAACAGTAGGTTACAAGGAAAAGGACCGCTTTGTTGTAATAGCCCAGAGGGTCATGGAACATGAAACCCGTGCCATGCTGGACGGACAGATTCATGACATTAAAAAAGTCGGCAGTACCATAAAGGCGGTAAAAGAAGCGCTGGAGACCGATATCGGCAGAAATCTGACGGAAGTGTGCATTGCGGCTGCCGGAAGGGTACTGCGCACGGTTACCACCCGCATAAATTATGAATTTACGGAGGAAAAAGTGGTTCTGGAGGAAGATGTGTATGCGCTTTCCGCCATGGGGGTAGAGCAGGCTTATGAAGAGTTCCAGCAGGGAAATGACACGGACATCAAGTTTTACTGCGTGGGATATTCGGTCATCAGGTATTATCTGAACCACTATCCGATTGGCAACCTGGAGGAGCATAAGGCAGGAAGCATCGGGGCGGATATGATTGTGACCTTTCTGCCGGAGGATGTTGTGGATGGACTCTACAGGGCGGTGGAATCCGCAGGTCTTGAAGTGGCAAACCTGACGTTGGAGCCGATTGCCGCCATTCAGGTGGCTATTCCCGAAAAGTTCCGTATGCTGAATATTGCCCTTGTGGACGTTGGGGCGGGGACTTCCGATATTTCCATCACCAAGGACGGGGCCATCGTGTCCTATGGCATGATTCCCGTTGCGGGGGACAGCCTGACGGAAACGATTGCACAAAATTGTCTGGTGGACTTTAACACCGCGGAAGAGATTAAGAGACAGATAGACGCCGGAGGTGATATCACTTTTACTGACATTATGGGGCTTTCCCAGACGGTTGGCGCAGGCGAACTCATGAATATCTTAGAGCCGGCGGTGGAAAACATGACAAAGCCGGTAGCGGACTGTATCAGGGAACTTAACGGCGAAAAGTCAGTCAGCGCGGTGTTTGTGGTCGGCGGCGGCGGAAAGATTCCCGGATACACGGAAAAGCTGTCGAAGGAACTTGGCATTGCACAGGAGAGGGTGGCATTAAGGGGCAAGGAAGTCATGGGCTTTATAGACTTTCCCGAAGACATTGAAAAAGATTCCCTGCTGGTTACCCCTGTGGGAATTTGTTTAAGCTTTTATGAGCAGAATAATAATTTTGTGTTTGTTACTTTCAACGAGGAACGGATTAAGGTATATGACAATGGCAAGCTATCCGTGGTGGAAGCTGCCATGCAGGCAGGGTTTCCCAATGACGGACTCTTTCCCAAAAGAGGAAGCGAGTTAAATTATACCGTGGACGGAAAAGCCCGAATCAAAAGAGGAGAACTGGGAGAGGCGGCAGTCATCACCGTTAACGGGGAACTGGCGGATATACATACGCCGATTAAGGCAAATGATTTGGTACGCGTGCTGCCATCCACGGCAGGGGCGGCTGCAAAACTGGAAATCAGGGCGCTTCCCGAATTTCATCATTCCATCGTGGTAAATGTCAATGACAAAAAAATCGAACTGCCCAAGTTTGCGCAGGTAAACGGACAACTGCAGTCGGGTTATTATGAAATTGAAGACGGTGATGTGATTGAAATATTAAGCTATTATACGGTTGCCCAGATTTTAGAGTTTATGGACGTCATTCTGCCCGAAAAGACGGGACTTGCCGTAAACAACATGCCTGCTGACAGGGAAACGAAGGTCTATGAGAATTTCAGCGTGGCATGGGGGGAGCATGTAGTGTTTGTCGGAAAGAACGATGAAGAAAGCGATGATACGGAGGATTCGGAAGAAAGTGATATAGGGGAACAGGTATCGGAAGAAACGGTATCCGAAACAGAAGAACGCCCCGGGGAAGCACAGTCAGCGGCTGCCACACCGATAAATAATGTCAATCAAAGCATCCGGGTTCTGGTAAACGGCAGTCCCCTTTTGCTGTCGGGCAAGCCCTCCTATGTGTATGTGGATATCTTTGATTACATAGACTTTGATTTGTCAAAAAGCAAGGGCGGTGGTATTGTGACAAATCTGAACGGCAATCCCGCGGAATATTTAAAAGAGATAAAAGACGGAGATATTATTGACGTCTACTGGAGGAACTGAACATGAGATTTTGCAGCATAGCCAGCGGCAGCAGCGGCAACTGCATTTATGTGGGCTCAGAGGCAACGCATCTTTTGGTTGATGTGGGAATCAGCGGAAAAAGGACGGAAGAGGGCTTGCATGAACTGGAAATTACGGGAGAGGATATAGACGGAATTTTGATTACACACGAGCATTCCGACCATGTTGCAGGATTGGGGGTTCTTTCCAGAAAATACCATATTCCCATTTTTGCCACAGGAGGCACTATCCGCGCCATATTAAAAAACGGTGGAAAGAACGCGCCGGACGAGTCCCTGTTTCATCAGATAGAAGCCGACAGGAAGATAATTATTAAGGATTTGACCGTATCGCCCATGCGTATTTCCCATGATGCGGCGGAACCGGTGGCATACCGGATTGGATATGGGAAAAAAAAGGTTGCAATATGTACGGACTTGGGGATTTATAACGAGTACACGGTAGAGTGCTTAAAGGGCATGGACGCCTTGCTTCTGGAGGCCAATCATGATATCAATATGCTGCAGGTGGGACCCTACCCTTATTATCTGAAGCAGCGCATATTAGGGGACAGAGGGCATTTGTCCAATGAAAATGCGGGAAGGCTGTTGAACCGGATATTACATGACAACTTAAAAGCGGTTGTGCTGGGACATTTGAGTAAGGAGAACAACATGCCGGAACTGGCTTATGAAGCGGTGAGGATGGAGGTTACGCTGGGGGAAGGACCTTATAAGGCGGAGGATTTTCCAATATCCATTGCAGGGCGTAATGAGGTGTCGCCCGTTATTTCCATATAAGTTGATTAAGGGCCTGAAAAAGGCAGAAAGGTGTAAAATATAATATGAAAAAAACAATTATTACCGTTGTGGGAAAAGATACCGTGGGAATTATTGCAAAGGTATGTACTTACCTTGCGGAGAACCGGATTAATATTCTTGATATTTCACAGACTATTGTGCAGGGGTATTTTAACATGATGATGGTGGTGGATACGCTTGAGAGCAAAAAGCAGCATGGCGACATGGCGGACGAACTGGAGGAACTGGGCAGTCAGATTGGCGTCATTATCAAGTGCCAGAAGGAAGAAATTTTTGATAAAATGCATAGAATTTAGGAATGGCAGTGAGGAGAAACGGCATGATAAACATATATGAAGTGGTGGAAACCAACAATATGATTGAAAAGGAAAACCTGGATGTGCGTACCATAACGCTGGGTATCAGTCTTTTAGACTGCATAGATTCCGATTTGACAGCCTTAAAGGAAAAGATATACAAAAAAATCTATGAGGCGGCCAAGGATTTGGTAAAGACAGGGGAGGAAATTTCCCGGGAATATGGGATTCCCATTGTCAATAAAAGAATTTCCGTTACCCCGATTGCCTTAATCGGCGGGGCTGCCTGTAAGACGGCGGAAGATTTTGCGGAAATTGCAAAGACATTGGATAAAGTGGCGCATGAGGTAGGGGTCAATTTTATCGGCGGCTATTCCGCGCTGGTAAGTAAGGGAATGACGCCGGCGGACGAACTGCTTATCCGTTCCATTCCTCTGGCGCTGTCTTCCACCGAGAGAGTATGCAGCTCCGTAAATGTGGGCTCTACCAAAACCGGCATCAACATGGATGCCGTGCGCCTGATGGGCGAAGTGGTTAAACAGACGGCAGAGCTTACAAAAGAGGATGATTCCTTAGGCTGTGCCAAACTGGTGGTGTTTTGTAACGCGCCGGATGACAATCCGTTTATGGCAGGCGCTTTCCACGGTGTGACGGAAGCCGATAAGATTATCAACGTGGGCGTCAGCGGTCCGGGAGTGGTAAAGACAGCGCTGGAAAAAGTGCGGGGAGAGAGTTTTGAGGTTCTGTGTGAAACCATCAAGAAAACGGCATTTAAGGTGACAAGGGTTGGTCAGCTGGTGGCGCAGGAAGCTTCCAAAATGCTGCATGTGCCTTTTGGCATTGTGGATTTGTCCTTAGCGCCCACCCCGGCAGTCGGAGACAGTGTGGCGGATATTCTCTGTGAGATTGGACTGGAATATGCAGGCGCGCCCGGCACCACGGCGGCCCTTGCCCTGTTGAATGACCAGGTCAAGAAGGGCGGCGTTATGGCGTCTTCTTATGTGGGCGGCCTTTCGGGGGCCTTTATTCCGGTCAGCGAAGACCAGGGGATGATAGACGCCGTGACGGCGGGTGCGCTCACTTTGGAAAAACTGGAAGCGATGACCTGCGTCTGCTCCGTGGGGCTTGATATGATAGCCATACCGGGAGATACAAAGGCGACGACCATTTCGGGCATCATAGCGGATGAAATGGCAATCGGCATGGTGAACCAGAAGACAACGGCTGTGAGGATTATTCCCGTTATCGGTAAGGGTGTGGGAGAAACCGTTGAATTTGGCGGTCTGTTGGGATATGCGCCCATTATGCCGGTCAACAGGTTTTCTTGTGATGAGTTTGTAAACCGTAAGGGAAGGATACCGGCTCCGATACACAGTTTTAAAAATTAGGCTGCACCCGGTAATGAAAGCAAAGAGATGAAAAGAAAGAAAAGAAGTAAAAACCAAACATGGAAATGTACGCCCACACAGTTGATATTGCTGGGTTTTTTGGGTGCAATCCTTACAGGCACGCTTTTACTGTGCCTGCCTGTGGCTACAAGGAGCGGACAGCCTGCACCCTTTATCGACGCGCTTTTTACGGCGACTACCTCCGTCTGCGTGACGGGACTGGTGGTGGTGGAAACAGCGGGATATTGGAGTCTTTTCGGACAGCTTGTGATTTTACTGTTGATACAGTGCGGCGGTCTGGGCATTATTTCCTTTACCACGGCGGCTTTGCTGCTGCTTAGAAAAAAGGTGACCCTGCGTGACAGAATCCTCATAGAAGAATCTTTCAACTTAAACAGCCTGAGCGGTCTGCTCCGATTTATAAAAAAAGTATTTGCAGGTACTTTTCTGATAGAAGGAATAGGGGCTGTGTGCAGTGCCTTTTCGTTTGTACCGGTTTACGGATGGGTGAAGGGCATTTGGTTCTCCCTGTTTCATGCCGTGTCCGCTTTCTGCAACGCGGGTATGGATTTATTGGGCCCTGACAGCCTGATGGGATTTAAGCATGATGTCTGCCTGAACATGACGACCATGCTGCTGATAATTGCGGGAGGACTTGGATTTCCCGTCTGGTGGGATGTGATAAACAGCATAAAGCAGACTATCACGAAAAAACGTACTTTTCGCAATGGCGTCAGAAGCCTTTCCCTGCACAGTAAGCTTGTGCTTGGTTTTACGGCAGGTCTTATTGCAGTGGGAACGCTTGGCATTTATGTACTGGAAAAAGGGAATCCGGGGACTTTGGGAGAGGAGTCTGTGTCCCATGGCCTGCTCATGTCGGCATTTCAGGCTGTTACGCTTCGTACAGCCGGTTTTTGCACCATGCCGCAGCAGAACCTGACGGAGGCGGGCGCGTTTTTTTCCATGCTCTTTATGTTTGTGGGAGGTTCTCCTGTCGGAACGGCAGGCGGAGTGAAAACAACTACCATCGTGGTTCTGGTACTGACTGCGTGGGGGCTGATTCGGGGTAGGCAGGAAACGGCTGTGTTTGGAAGAACCCTTTCGCCGGAAACCATTCGGAAAGCGTTGGGAGTGGTTATTATCAATATGGCGGCCATCGGGACGGCGCTGCTGGCATTGCTGATTGCGGAAAAAGGTAATTTTCTGGATATGGCTTATGAGGTAATCAGCGCCACCGCGACAGTCGGGTTGTCCAGGGATGTGACGCCGGGTCTCGGAAGCGTGGGCAGGGTAATTATTGTGATTTGTATGTATCTTGGCAGAATCGGTCCGATTTCCCTGGCGATTGCGTTAGGCAGAAAAAGGGTTCAGAAAGGAAATTACAGTTATCCGGTGGAAGATATCCCGGTCGGATGAGCAGATAGAGGAGAGTTGGAAATGAGAAGAAAAAAGAATCCGGAAAAGCAGTCGTTTGCAGTGATTGGGCTGGGAAAGTTTGGGAGCAGCATAGCCATGGAACTGGCAGCGGCAGGCGCACAGGTGCTTGCAGTCGATATAGATGAGGAAAGGGTTGCAAATGTGGCAGAGCATGTCACTTATGCGGTACGGGCTGACGTATGTGACGGCAAGGCAATGGCGGCGCTTGGCATTTCCAACATGGATGCCGTAATTGTTGCGATAACCCAAAGTCTGGACGCGAGCCTAATGGGAACCATACTTGCCAAGGAGGCCGGCGTTCCGTTAGTAATCGCAAAGGCCAATGAAGAACTTCATGCCAAAATATTGAAAAAGACAGGCGCTGACCGCGTGATTGTGCCGGAACGGGAATCGGGCATCCGGGTGGCGCACAATATTCTTGCAGGTAATTTTCTGGAGTTTGTGGAGCTTTCCCAGAAAATCAGAATGATAGAGATGCAGGTCAAACCGGAATGGGCCGGTAAAACGCTGCGGGAACTGAAACTTCGTAATAAATACCAGATAAATGTGATTGCGGTAAAGCAGAATCTGGACAGCGAAGCAGTCATTCATATTGACCCGGATATGAAGCTGAAGAGTGAAATGACGCTCTGGGTGCTTCTTGATGCAAACAATGTGGAAAGGCTTGTATGAAGTTAGGGAAGAATTACAATCTGCCGGCTGTACTCATTTTGGATGGGACGGCCGGTTTTTTGCGCGGGAATGCTGTCATAAAGATGTGAGGCAAAAATATCATGCGACAGCATCTGTATTCCCAAAGGCGACAGCAGTTTGTCTGCGTCCGCCAACTTGGAGAGAAGAGGGATGCTTCCTTTGGAAAGATGGCCCAAGAGGGCTTCGGAGGATTTGCGAAAACCAAGAAGGCGCGCATACAGGGCATCGCCTTTTGCAGCAAAGTTCTCCATGTCCTTTTTGGTAATGGAAAGCAGAATGTGCAGCAGGGAACGGCTGATGCGGGTCTGGGTCAAATCTTTTGATTTTAATATTTGTTCGCCAAACCGGGTGGCTGATTGGTAACGGCAAAGATGGCGGCAGATTTTATCGGAAAGCGCTTTTGATACGTCCATATATGAGGTGAATCCTTCTTTTTGCAGACTGAGGAGCCGGTAAAAAAGCATGGAAGAGAAATCATCCATGGAAACCGGATATCCCGGCAGCAATTCCCTTTTTAAAACATGCAGGCTGCTTTCGGGAAGAAAAGAAGAAAGCAGTTCAAAGTCTGCATCCCCAAAGAGTTTTTTGCGCAGCGCCATGGCAGAGGCAAAGGCGCCCTTTTGCAGGGCAGTATCCGAGTAACCGGCGCCTTTCCGGGGAAGCGTATAGGTTTCCATCGTACTTTGCCGCCGGTAAAGTGCTTTCAGGTATTCTATCCCCAGAATATTATTGGGAGTCCGGAGCAGGTCTTTTGGTATTATGTCTTTTGCATCCTCCGAAACAGAAACAGAGTATTGCGCCATGGCATGGGAGCGTGCGGCAGGAAAAGACAAGCCCCGGTGCAGATTTTCTTTGAGAAACTTTTTATAAACCGCAGGTTCTTTGGCAAGGATGGCGGCGGCACGGGAAAGGGCATGGATATCCCCGCACTCACTTCCGAAACAAAGGGCATCCACATGCAGGCCATCCAGAAGGGCAACGGCTCCTCTTGCAAAATATTCAGCGCTTCCCGTTGCAAAACATACGGGAAGTTCAAAGACGGCATCCGCCCCACCGAGCAGCGCCGTTTCACAGCGGGCAAATTTGTCCAGTATGGCCGGTGTGCCCCGCTGTGTAAAGTTTCCGCTTAAAACCACAATGACATAATCCGCCCCGGAAAGCTTTTTGGCTTGCTGCATCTGGTAAAGATGCCCGTTATGGAAAGGATTGTACTCCGCAATAATACCCACTGTCTTCATAATACGCCCCATACCGCCCTTGGCGGTTCTCATTAATATTAAAATTTCCTGCTGTTTTGCCTTGTATACAATTTATGTATTTAGTATAATATAAATAGTAAATTTTGGAAAGGGACATGTAGTATGAGTTTCCGTATTTTACATGGCGGCAGCAGGCGCGTGCATTTGTTCCAACAGGACGCGTTCTCACTCGGGTAAAAACACAGCGGTACATAAGAGGTTGAAAAACAACCTCTAAGTACCGGTGTTTTTACACGGTCCTTTATGGAATCAAATGCACGCGCCTGCTGCCGCCATGTAAAATACGGAAACGCAAGACATGCAGGTAATTACGAGACTTCGTGAAAGGAAAGGAGAAGGATATGTCTTATATTGACCGTATTAAGGAGCGTGCGAAGGTCGATAAAAAAACGATTGTTCTGCCGGAATCCAATGACAAAAGGACGTTGATAGCGGCAGCAAAAATTCTGGAAGAGGGGATTGCCAACCTGATTATGATTGGGGATGAAGAAAAAATAATGGACGGTGCAGGATGGCTCGAGGTGGATTTGGATGGTCTCGAAGTAATCAATCCCAAGACCACGGACAGACTGGAGGAGTATGTCAATCTTCTGTATGAAACCAGAAAATCAAAAGGGATGACACCGGAAAAAGCAAGGGAAATCTTGTTAAAGGATTATCTGACGTTTGGTATAGTCATGGTAAAAAACAACGATGCGGACGGGATGGTGGCAGGTGCGTGTCATTCCACGGCGGATACGCTGAGGCCGGCTTTGCAGATTTTAAAGACTGCGCCGGGCGTAAAACTGGTTTCGGGATTTTTTATTATGGACACCGTTATGAAAGACCAGGGTGAAGACGGTACTTTTCTTTTTGCGGACTGCGGCCTGAATCAGGACCCGACGCCGGAGGAACTGGCGGCGATTGCGGATACATCTTCCAGAAGTTTTAAATCCCTGATAGGACCCAAACCGGTTATTGCCATGCTTTCCCATTCCACAAAAGGCAGTGCAAAGCATCCGCTGGTGGACAAGGTGGTGGAGGCCACAAGGATTGCAAGGGAAGAATATCCCCATCTTGTGATTGACGGGGAATTGCAGCCAGATGCGGCGCTTGTGCCTTCCGTTGCAAAGTCCAAATCTCCCGGAAGCGTTGTCGGCGGCAGGGCGAACGTCATGATTTTCCCTAATCTGGACGCCGGAAATATCGGTTATAAGCTGGTACAGAGGCTGGGCGGCGCCGAAGCCTACGGTCCCATGCTGCAGGGCATTGCCAAGCCGGTTAATGATTTGTCCAGAGGATGTTCGTGGGAAGATATCGTAGGCGTGGTTGCCCTTACGGCAGTACAGGCACAGTTGGTATAAAAAGAAAGGAATCAGATATGAATATTTTAGTCATAAATTGCGGTAGTTCTTCTTTAAAGTTCCAGCTTATCAATGCGGAAACGGAGCAGCTGATTGCAAAAGGATTGTGTGAAAGGATTGGCATTGAAGGCAGTAAAATTTCCTATACGCCTGCGGGAGGAAGTAAGGAAGAAAAGGAAACGCCCATGGAAAACCATACGGATGCCATCCGTATGGTGATAGAGGCCCTTACCAATGAAAAGACGGGTGTGGTAAAAAGCCTTGAAGAAATCGGTGCGGTGGGACACCGCATCGTGCATGGAGGGGAGAAATTTGCAGAGGCAGCCATTCTGAATGAAGAGGTTCTTTCCGCTATAGCGGAATGTAATGATTTGGCGCCCCTTCACAATCCCGCTAATCTGATTGGCATTAATGCATGCAGAAAGCTTATGCCGGACACGCCCATGGTCGGCGTATTTGACACCGCATTCCACCAGACCATGCCGGCGAAGGCATATATGTACGGTCTGCCTTATGAATATTATGAAAAATACAAGGTCAGAAGATACGGTTTCCACGGAACCAGCCATTCCTATGTAAGCAAAAGGGCGGCAGAGGTTTTGGGCAAAAACTATGAGGACTTAAAAATCATTGTCTGCCATCTGGGAAACGGAGCCAGCGTTTCGGCAGTGAAAAACGGTAAGTGCGTGGACACCTCCATGGGACTGACCCCGTTGGAGGGACTTATCATGGGCACACGTTCAGGGGATATAGACCCTGCCATTATGGAGTTCATTGCCCATAAGGAGAATAAGACGATAGAAGAAGTGATATCTGTTTTAAACAAGAAATCCGGCGTGCTCGGACTTTCCGGCAATCTGTCTTCTGATTTCAGGGACATCGAGGAGGGGTATCATGCAGGCAATGAGAAGGCCGTGCTTGCCATGGAAGCATTTGCATACAGAGTGGCAAAATATATCGGCGCTTATGTGGCGGCAATGAACGGTGTGGATGTTATCTGCTTTACGGCAGGCGTAGGTGAGAACGGTCCCCTTGTCCGCAGGATGATTTGCGACAATTATCTGGGCTATCTGGGGATTAATCTGGACGAGGAAGCAAATAACCGGAGGGGAGAAGATATTTCCATTACAACCCCGGACAGCAGGGTTATTGTGATGACGGTTCCCACAAACGAAGAGCTTGCCATTGCGAGGGAGACTTACAGGCTTGTCAGGTAATGAGCGGGTCAAGGATTTTATTTGGTAAAAGTCAAGAAGAAAATGTGATTTTTTCCTAAATTTCGTTACTTTCTACACATTGCACAAAATAGCAGATAGAATAAAGACTTAAAACTATGCATATTGCACAAATGTACACGACAAAAAGACGGTCAAAAGCCGTCTTTTACTGCATATGGATAAGAACAAGACTACAAGGGCATGTCCCTTGACGACATGCCGCCGAACAACTGCCGGGGGTAGCTGTTAATCCATTCTTCCAAAAACTGTACGTCTTTGTCGGAATAGTCCGCAAAATCACAGCCCTTAGGACAGAAACGGCGTATCAGCTTGTTCGCATTCTCATTACTTCCGCGCTCAAAAGAGCAGTAAGGATGGCAGTAATAAAGGGAAGTGCGCGAGCCGCCATGAATGGAACGTTCAATGCCCGTACTGTCAAGAAATTCTGAACCATTATCAACGGTAATGGAAAGGAAGCGATTACGGAAACCATCAAGACCATATATTTTTTCAAGCCTGTCAAGCGCATTAATAACGCTCTGACAGGTCTTGTCTTTCATTTTCAAAATAAGTTCATCACGCCGGGAGCGTTCCGTAAGGACAAGCAGACATTCCGGGCTTTTTCCTCTGCCACCGACAACGGTATCCATTTCCCAATGACCGTATGAAACACGGCCATTTACAGGCTTAGGGCGTTCCTCAATGCTTTTGCCGCGCATGGAATTATAGCCCCTTCTAAGGGGCTTGTAGGCATTCTGGTGGGCATGTTTTTTAACGGGAAGGTCTTTATTGGATACGTTAAGGAAAACACCCTTGTCGATATAGCTGTAAAGAGTGGTTTTGCAAACCTGTGTGCGGAACTTTCCTTTTGCCGCCTGTATGACGGCGTAGGGGCTGTATTTCATGTCCAGTATCATATGCTCAGCAAAGCGAACAAAGTCCATATCATTGCCTATCTTCAAGGGCGCGCCTTTATTGGAAGAACATTCCCGGTGTTTCCGCTGTCCGACATCGGATTTATAAACGGTGTAATCTTTCCAAGAATGCCCGTCACGGAGAGTGACAAGACCGCGTTTTATCTCGCGGTTTATCGTGTTGTAATGCCGGG
>CAJTMB010000040.1 GCA_910577105.1 uncultured Lachnospiraceae bacterium
CACCCTGTACGGCGGTGAGGGTGACGACCTCCTTAGCGGTGAGAACGGTGACGACCTCCTCGTAGGGGGGGCCGGAAACGACACCCTGAGTGGCGGAAGTGGTGCAGATACTTACTATATCGGAGCGGAAGACGGGAATGATACCATAAACAACTATGATACGGAAGTCAGCCGGAGTGAGGACCGGATAGTGTTCGGAGAGGGAATCCATGCGGATGACATCGAGGTAAAGAGGAACGGGAACGACATGGTGTTTCTGAACCGTAGGACGGGTCAGGAGACGACAGTGCAGGACTGCTACGCAAAGGATGTCTACGGCCGTTGGAGTTATGCGCTTGAGAAGGTGGAGTTTGCAGACGGTACGGTGTGGGACCTTGAAGCCATAAAGGAAGTGCAGGGAAGGATAGAGGGAACTGAGGGCAATGACACCCTGCAGGGATACGGCCTTGCGTATGCCTATGAGGCGGACGAAACCTTCCATGGGTATGGCGGGGATGACACCATTAATGCCGGTGACGGTGACGACATGGTTTACGGAGACGAAGGAAACGACAGGCTCTACGGTGGCAACGGGAATGACACCCTGTACGGCGGTGAGGGTGACGACCTCCTTAGCGGTGAGAACGGTGACGACATCTTAATCGGGGGCGCCGGAAACGACACCCTAATCGGAGGAGCCGGAAAGGACACCTACTACATCGGAGCGGAGGACGGGAACGACAGGATAAACAACTACGACACCTCGGCAGACAGGAAGGAAGACCGGATAGTGTTTGGTGAGGGAATCCATGCGGATGACATCGAGGTAAAGAGGAACGGGAACGACATGGTGCTGCTGAACCGTAGGACGGGTCAGGAGACGACAGTGCAGGGCTGCTACGCAAAGGATGTCTACGGCCGTTGGAGTTATGCGCTTGAGAAGGTGGAGTTTGCAGACGGTACGGTGTGGGACCTTGAAGCATTGAAGGCCGTGCAGGGAAGGATAGAAGGGACGAATGGCGACGATACCCTGCAGGGCTACGGCCTTGCCTACGCCTATGAGGCGGACGAAACCTTCCACGGGTATGGCGGGGATGACACCATCCATGCCGGTGACGGGGACGATGCGGTTTACGGAGACGAAGGGAACGACAGGCTCTACGGTGGCAACGGGAATGACACGCTTTACGGTGGCGACGGAGATGACATCCTGAACGGTGAGAACGGAGATGACATTCTCATCGGTGGCGCCGGGAACGACACCCTGAGCGGAGGAAGCGGTGCAGACACCTACTACATCGGAGCGGAGGACGGGAACGACAGGATAAACAACTATGACACCTCGGCGGACAGGAAGGAAGACCGAATCGTGTTCGGAGAGGGAATCAGCCCGGAAGACATGGCGGTGGAACGGAGAGGGAACGACATGGTGTTCCTGAACCGTAGGACGGGTCAGGAGACGACAGTGCAGGACTGCTACGCAAAGGATGTCTACGGCCGTTGGAGTTATGCGCTTGAGAAGGTGGAGTTTGCTGACGGTACGGTGTGGGACCTTGAAGCCATAAAGGAAGTGCAGGGAAGGATAGAAGGGACGGACGGCAATGACACCCTGCAGGGATACGGCCTTGCGTATGCCTATGAGGCGGACGAAACCTTCCACGGGTATGGCGGGGATGACACCATCAATGCCGGTGATGGAGACGACACGGTATACGGTGACGAAGGAAACGACAGGCTCTACGGAGGCAATGGGAACGACACCCTTTACGGTGGCGACGGAGATGACATCCTTTACGGAGAAAACGGAGACGACATCCTCATCGGCGGAACAGGAAACGACACCTTAAACGGCGGCTTAGGCAATGATACCTATATCTTCTCTAAGGGCGACGGTCAGGATACCATCACGGACTATGACAGGACGGCAGGCAACAGTGATACATTGGAAATAGGAGAGGACGCAAAAAATCTGCTGTTTGCCAGAAACGGTTCGGACCTTCTGATATCCCTGATGGATTCACAGGACTTTGTAACCATAAAAAACTGGTATCAGGGGGATGCTTACAGGATAGAAAACATCTCTGCCGGTGACGGTTACTCACTGTCCTCATCCCAGGTGGATTTGCTGATTCAGTCCATGGCGGAGTTTGAAAGCACATCCGGGATGACCTGGGCGGACGGCGTCCGTTCGGGGAACGATACCATTGACAGCATTACGTCGCAAATATGGATAAAGCAGGAAGTCGGATGAATTGATTCACAAAAGAAAGAGAGATAACTTGTGGAGGAAGAAAGAAAAGACACGAAAGAACAGGCAGGGCAGGACGCTGCACTGCACTGCCTGATTACGGTTGCCGCCTATTACGGCATGGCAATAGATGCGGAAAATATAAAACATATGCTTGGGCTGGAAGGCAGGAATATGACGGCGCAGGATATTTTGTATGCCGCAAAGAAGACAGGACTGAAGAGCCGTATGGTAAAAGTAAATATTTTTGCACTGGAGAAAATGACCCTCCCGGCCATACTGGTGACAGGCAGCGGTGACTTTGTGATTCTGGCGAAAGCGCAGAAGGAAAAATTCCTGCTTCTGTATCCCTTTGAAAAGGCGCCAAAAATGGTGGAGCGCAGGGAACTGGAGCAGATGTGGGAGGGGGATATTATCCTGCTTATTCCACGGAAACACAGGCAGCGCGACGTGAAATTTGGTTTTAAATGGTTTATCCCCTCCATTATAAAATACAAGGGCCCCCTTTTAGAAGTGCTGCTTGCGGCGTTTGTCATACAGATTCTGTCCATATGCTCGCCACTAATCACCCAATCCGTTATAGATAAGGTGCTGGTGCACAACAGCCTTTCAACCCTTGATGTGCTTTCCATCGCTCTGGTGGCAATGCTTATATTTGAAACAATACTGTCCATTGCACGAAATTATATACTGGTGCATACCACCAGCAAAATAGATGTTATGTTGAGCAGCCGGCTGTTTTCGCATTTATTCAGGCTGCCGCTTCGGTATTTTGAAAGCCGGCGTATCGGGGATACGGTGGCACGGGTCAGGGAACTTGAAAATATCCGGCGTTTTCTGACGGGCGTTCCGATGATGACCCTGTTGGACTGTTTGTTTCTTATTTTATACATCGTGATTCTGTTTGGTTACAGCGCAGTGCTGACCTGGATTACCCTTGCGGCAATCCCTCTGCTTGCACTGATTTCGGCAGTTGTCACGCCTATTTTGCGGGGAAGGCTCAATGAAAAGTTTAACTGCGGGGCGGAATCACAGTCTTATCTGGTGGAGGCAGTCACCGGCGTCCAGACGATAAAGTCCTTTGCAATTGAGCCTACCGTACAGAAAAAGTGGGAGGAGCTGCTTGCCGATTACACTGCGGCCGGTTACAAAACTTCCGTTCTCTCAGGGTGGGCAGGCGCGGTGGCAAGGTTTATCCAGCGTCTGTTTGATATTGCCATTCTATGGTACGGCGCCGGACTGGTGATGCAGGGCGCATTGTCCATTGGACAGCTGGTGGCTTTCAGGATGCTTGCAGGCAGGGTCAGCGAACCTGTCATGCGGCTGGTGCAGACATGGCAGGAGTTTCAGCAGACTTCCATTTCCGTGGAACGGATAGGGGATATCTTTAACAGTAAGGAAGAAAGAAACGATAAAAGCGCTACGACAAGACTGCCGGCGGTACAAGGGTATATCCGGTTTGAAAAAGTAAATTTCCGGTATGCCGCGGACGGTCCGGAAATCATCAAGGATATGAGTTTTGGGATAAAGCCTGGCACTGTCGTGGGAATTGTGGGCCGCAGCGGTTCAGGGAAAAGTACGGTATCAAAGCTGATTCAGCGGCTGTACCTGCCGCAGGACGGAAAAATATTGGTTGACGGAATCGATATTGCCACTGCCGACCCTGTTTGGCTCAGAAGGCAGGTTGGAATCGTGCTTCAGGAAAGCTTTTTGTTCAATGCCACCGTGAGGGAAAATATTGCGCTGCACAATCCGGCCGCTTCCATGGAGGAAATCGTAAAGGCGGCGCAGATTGCGGGGGCGCATGAATTTATACTGGAACTTCCGAACGGTTATGACACCGTTGTGGGTGAAAAGGGAGTGGGAGTGTCAGGAGGGCAGAAACAGCGGATTGCCATTGCAAGGGCTCTTTTATGTAACCCCAAAATCCTGATTTTTGATGAAGCCACATCTGCACTTGATTATGAATCGGAGAGCATCATCCAGAAAAACCTGAAGGCAATCTGTAAGGGAAGGACGGTGCTTATCATTGCCCACAGGCTGTCCACCCTGCGGGATGCGGATGCGATTATGGTCATAGAAAAAGGCAGGATTGCAGAATACGGGCCCAAGCAGAAACTGATTGAAGCGAAAGGGCTTTTCTGGCACTTGTTGAAACAGCAGAGCGGGGTCTGATACATATGAAAAGCTGGGTGAAGAAACAGAAAGAAAATTATGAGATAAGAAAGGCCGGAAGGCAGGCAAAATTACGGCAGGATTTTCTGCCAAAAGCACTGGAAATTGTGGAAAAGCCGGTTTCGCATGCGGGACATTTTGTAATATTTTTTACACTGTTTATCGTAGTGTTCCTGGCGGTTTGGTCTGTGGCGGGAAAAATGGATGAAGTGGTCACGGCGCGGGGCAGGGTCTTTGCAGTGGGCGGTGTGCAGAATGTGCAGGTAGCAAGCACAGGGGTAATAGAGGAGATTTGTGTAAAAGAGGGCGATTATGTTTCGGCAGGTCAGGTGATTGCGCTTTTGGATGCATCGTCAAGCCGGGTTGCGCTGCAGAACATAGAGGAAAACCTCACATTACTTGCATTGGAAAATGAACTGCTACGTGAAATACTGGCTGATAAGGACATCTCTTACAGACTGAAAGGGGAAGAAGACACGGAAAAAATACAGGTGATTTCCTATGTGCTATCCATGCAGCAGGAATATAAAGCGCAGAAAAAGGAAGCGGAAAGCATTGCAGAGCAGGCCCTGTCACAGATAGCCATTGAAGAAGGCGTGTTGGAAAAGCTTGTGGAAAATCAGACTTTGCTTACAGAACAGAAGGAAGCCCTTGGCCAGGTAATGGAATATGCCAATACGGAAGAACTTACGGAAGAAAAGATAGCCCTGCTAATCCGGCAGAAAGAGGCGGAACTGAAGGATTATCAGGAACTGTACAGTGCGGGAGCTGTCACGAAATCGGAGGTGGACGCTCTTGCCATGGATTTGGAGCAGTTAAAAATTGAATATGAAATGCAGAAAAACAGGGCGGTCTATGAGGACTATGACAACAGCATCCGCATGTCAACACTGGATAATCAGATTATTTTGAACCAAAATGACCGGGAAAATCAGAAAACAGCAGTTTTATTGGCAGAGCAGAAATACGGACAGGCTTTGGAAAACCTGCATATGCTGGAAGCGGATTTTAAGGCAGGCATTTCGGGCATGATAGTGGCAAATGAGCAGAAAATCAGTTCCCTTCAGGCTGATTATGAGATTCAGACAATAGGGCTGAAACAGCAGGTGATAGTTTCCCCTGTGGATGGAATTGTAAAAACACTGGAAATCAATACGGTGGGAGGGGTACTGGCGGCGGGGCAGCCTGTTGCCTCCATTGTGCCAAAGGACGCTCAGATGATAGTGGAAGCGGATATACGGAATCAGGATATCGGTTATGTGCAGCCGGGACAGCCCGTGGTGATGAAACTGGATACCTACAACTTTCAGGACTATGGTAAGCTGGAAGGCACGATTGTTTCCATAAGCCCGGACGCTGTGCAGGATGAGCAAAAGGGATGGGTATATAAAGTAAAAATTGCCATAGACACAGCATCGTATGAAGAACTGAACCCGGAAATCAAGGTTGGGGTAGGCATGGAATGTACGGCTGAAATAAAGATTGGGGAGAGGAAAATCATAGACTTTTTCCTGGAACCTTTGACGGAGCATTTTGACGGCAGCCTGAAAGTAAAGTGATATTTTATTTGTAAAAATACAAAAATATTTTCTGGCTTTTTTCCGGGAACTATAGTATAATATCTCTCAGATATGCAGCTATAGTTCATCGGTAGAATGCTAGCTTCCCAAGCTGGAGAGACGGGTTCGATTCCCGCTAGCTGCTTAAAAGACCTGTTTTGCAGGTCTTTTTTTGAAATGTGGAGGTGGACGGGTGGCGCAGTTTACAAAAAAGGCGATAATAGAGTCTGTCATCAAATTGTTGAACGAAAAACCACTGGATAAAATTACAATTAAGGATATAGCGAAGGATTGCGGTATTAACCGCAATACTTTTTATTATCATTTTGAAGATATTCCTTCCTTAATAAAATGCATACTGGATTCCGAAATCGAGAAGGTATTTGCAGGACAGGAAGATATTGCTTCCTGGGAGGAGGGATTTATTGCGGCGGCACAATTTGCCCTGCAAAACAAAAAGTTTGTTTATCATATATACAATTCCGTCAGGCGGGAAGAGGTGGAGCGCTATCTGAACATAATTGCCGGGGAGGTTATGCGCAGGTATGTGGAGATGGCTTCAAAGGGTCTTTCCGCGCGGGAGGAGGATAAAAAGCTGATTGCCGATTTTTACAAGCAGGCGTTGACAGGCATGGTCAGGGATTGGCTGGATTGCGGCATGAAGTATGACCCCGAGCAGGTTATCGGGCGTCTGGGCATCATGCTGGAGGGCAATATTGAGGCAGCCCTTCGGAAAACGGCGGAGTGATTTTTTAGGCATTTTTATTCCAATGCACAAATTTTGGATAATGGGCGTGCGGTGTACGATTTTTGTACACTGCATTTTTTTTGTCTGTTTTCAGAATGAAAAATCCATTTTAAAATAGGGGAACAAAATAACAAACCTATTATTAAAGGAGATGGATACAATGAAATTTGGGAAGACGGTAGTGAAATGCCGTATACCGATTTTGATTCTGGCGCTGGCGCTGCTTGTTCCTTCCGTAATTGGAATGGCGAAAACCAGAATTAACTATGACATGCTGACTTATCTGCCGAAGGACATTGACACCGTGACGGGACAGGATATCCTGCTGGATGACTTTGGAAAAGGAGCTTTTTCCTTTGTTATCATGGAGGATATGCAGCCCGGGGAGGTGTCGGACTTAAAAGAGGCATTTGAAAAAGTGGAACATGTGGATACGGTTCTCTGGTATGACAATTTTATGGATGTATCCGTACCGATGGGATTTCTTCCTGAAAAATATTATGACGCGTTTAATTCCGGAAATGCAACCATGCTGGCGGTATTTTTTGACACATCTACTTCCGCCGACGGGACAATGGAGGCAATCGGGGAAATCCGCAGACTGGCAGGAAAGCAATGCTTTGTGTCGGGCATGTCCGCCATGGTAACGGATTTAAAGGATTTGTGTGAAAAAGAAGAACCTCTTTATGTGGGGCTTGCAGTACTGCTTGCATGCGCTGCCATGATGCTTTTCATGAATAACTGGATTATTCCCTTTGTCTTTCTTGTAAGTATCGGAATGTCCATTTTGTTAAATCTCGGTACCAATTATTTTTTAGGGGAAATTCCTTATTTGACAAAAGCGCTGGCGGCAGTCTTGCAGCTTGCAGTCACAATGGACTATTCCATTTTCCTGTGGCACAGCTACGAAGAGCAAAATGAAGTCTGTGCAGACCATAAAGAAGCCATGGCGGAAGCAATCAATAAGACCATCACCTCGGTGGTGGGAAGCTCCGTAACCACGGTGGCAGGTTTTATTGCCTTGTGTTTTATGAGTTACACTCTGGGACTTGATTTGGGTATGGTAATGGCAAAGGGGGTAGTGCTTGGGGTTATCGGCTGTGTGACGACGCTGCCTGCCATTATACTGGCCTTGGATAAACTGCTGCAAAAGACAAAGCACAAATCATTGATTCCCGACACCGGAAGGCTGGCAGGATTGATAACGAAAAGGTTTGCGGTATTTGTGGCATTGTTTTTCATCATTCTGGTGCCTGCTTTTATCGGTTATGATAAGACCAACAAAGAGGTCTATTATGATTTGGGTGATAGTCTGCCGGAGGAGATGGAGTATGTGATTGCCAATTCCAAGCTTCAGGAAAAATTCGGCGTGGGAGCGACCCATATGGTACTGGTGGATGCCGGGCTGCCTGCGCGGGAGGTAGGCAATATGATTGCGGAGATGGAAAAGGTAGAGGGAGTAAAGTATGCCCTGGGCATGGAATCCGTTGTCGGCTCCCTGATACCGGAGGAATTTATACCGGAATCCGTCAGCAATGTGTTAAAGAGCGATAAGTGGGAATTGTTTTTGGTAAATTCCGAATATAAAACGGCAGGCGATGAAGTCAATGCACAAATTGATGAATTAAACACCATATTAAAAAGATATGATGCAAGCGGTATGCTGATTGGGGAAGCGCCCTGCACAAAGGACTTGATTGAGATAACGGATAAGGATTTTCAGGTGGTAAACGCCATATCCATTATTGCCATTTTTATCATTATTGCACTGGTGGAAAAAAGCATTACCCTGCCAATCATTCTGGTATCGGTCATTGAGTTTTCCATCTTTATCAATCTGGGACTGGCACATTATACGGGGGTATCCCTTCCGTTTATCGCGCCTATCTGTATCAGCACCATTCAATTGGGCGCCACCGTTGACTATGCAATCCTCATGACAACCCGATACAAGAGTGAGAGGTATGAGGGGAAGGACAAAAAAACGGCGGTCGGCAATGCACTGAGGGTATCCATCCCCTCCATAGTGGTGAGCGCCATGGGACTGTTTTCCGCAACCTTCGGGGTAGCAATTTATTCCGATGTGGACATAATCAGTTCCCTGTGCAGTCTGATGGCAAGGGGAGCAGTCGTCAGCATGTTCAGCGTAATCCTGGTGCTTCCCGCCATGTTTATGGTTTTTGATAAAGTAATCTGCGCAACCAGTATTGGTTTTCATGAAAAAAAGAAAAAAGAAGGGAAGGAATTGCAGCCATGTTAAAAGAAAAGAATAAAGTATTTAAGACGGGTATTATATGTATTGCAGGTGCAGTTTTGGCAGGTATGGTTCTGGCAGGCGTTGCAGGTGTGCAGGCACATGCAAAAAGCATGGATGAAAATACCGGGACGGAGGAGACAAAAACAGCGGAAAATACAAATGCGGAAACGGAAATAAAGGAGATGGCGGAAAACCTCTGGCAGACGCAGCACGGTGACGGAGAGGCTTACAAGGAGGAAACCGTGTATGTGCTGGCGTCAGCGGACGGTTCTGCAAATGAAATTATAGTAAGCGATTGGCTGCAAAATGCGCCGGAGGGATTTGACGAAACAAAAACGGGTCTTGCAGATGCGTATGCAATCAAAAATGATGAAAGCGGACTGTATTATCAAGGAACTTCCGAAAAAGAACTGCCGGTTTCCATGAGGGTAAGCTATACCCTGGACGGAGAAAAAATAGCCCCGGAAGAGCTTGCCGGAAAAAGCGGGCATGTGGTTATGCGTTTTGATTTTTGCAGTAATCAGTATGAAATGAAGGAGATAAACAACAGCCGGGAAAAAATATATGCACCGTTCGTCACAGTAACCGGAATGGTATTGGACAATACCCGGTTTTGCAATATAACCGTATCTTCCGGCAAAATCATTAACGACGGCAGCAGAACTATTGTAGCTGGGATTGCTTTTCCGGGAATGGCGGAAAACTTGGATATGGAGAAGGAGGTTCTGCCTGCATATATTGAAGTGGAGGCGGATGTCACCGGCTTTTCCATGGAAGGTAGTTATACAGTTGCCATAAATGAGATATTTAACGGACTGAATCTGGAAGGTGTGAACAGTCTGGAAGATTTAAAGGCATCCATGGGTGAACTGACGGACGCGGCGGACGCGCTGGTAAACGGTTCTTCCGACTTATATGATGGACTGGAAACGCTGTATAAAAAATCGGGTGATTTGAAGGAAGGCGTATATGCGCTGGCAGACGGCGCAGGACAGCTTTCCGGCGGCGCGGCAGAGTTAAATGCAGGCGCAAAAGAATTGCAGGCGGGTGCAGACAGCCTGTGTGCCGGTCTGGGAACCCTGAGTGCAAAAAGCAGCGAATTAAACAATGGCGCGGCACAGGTATTCCGGTCCTTGCTTGCAACGGCAAACAGCCAGCTTGCGGCAAACGGTTTGAGCGTGCCGACCCTGACCATTGACAATTATGCCTCTGTTTTAGACGGAATACTGGCGTCCATGGGGCAGGACGGTGTATATCAGCAGGTATATGCGCAGGTGTATGACGCCGTGAAAGCGCAGGTCGAAGCTGAGGTAAAGGCAAATGAAAGCGCCATTCTGGCGCAGGTGACGCAGGCGGTGGAAGCACAGGTCAGGGCGGGGGTTCTGAGTGTGGCAGGAATGACGGAAGACGAGTATCAGGCGCTTAAAAGCGCCGGGGATGCGGCAGCAGACGCCATAGATGCCAGTGTCGCAGCACAAATGCAAAGCGAAGGCGTACAGCAGCAGATTGCGGCAGCAGCAGCTTCCCAAGAAGAACAGTTGATTGCCGCAAATGTCAACGCACAGATGAGTTCCCAGCAGATTACCGATTTGATTACGCAGAAGGTAACGGAAAACATGTCCGCCGCAGAAAGCGGTGCGGCACAGATTGCGGGATTGAAGGCACAGCTTGACAGCTACAACACTTTCTATCAGGGAGTCCGTTCCTATACGGCGGGAGTAACCCAGGCCAGTGCGGGAGCCGGACAGTTAAGCAGCGGCGCGGGACAGCTTGCAGCAGGAGCCGATACCCTTGCGGCAGGCGCTTCGACTTTAAAAGAAGGGACAGACGCCCTTGCAGACGGCAGCGATGCATTGATAGACGGGGTGGCCCGCTTAAAGGATGGCGCAATGCAGCTCAGGGACGGAATGATTACCTTCAATGAAGAAGGTATAGAAAAACTGGCAGCAGCCTTTGAAGGCGACCTGAAAGAACTGGTAAGCCGTATGCAGGCCGCGGTGGAAGTTTCCCAAGACTGTCATTCCTATGCGGACAGCACGGTAGAAATGGACGGCAGCGTAAGGTTTTTGTATAAGACGGCGGAAATCAAGTAAAAGGTAATGGAATGGTATTTCAGAGAATGGCTCTTTTCATCCTCAGGTCAGGAATGAAAAGGGTCATTTCTCTTTGTATCTATACATATCATGGGATACCTCCTCCTAATAAAACGCCTGTCAGATAAAATTTTCCCTGACAAGCGTGGATAAGACTAACGTCTACTATCAAAATCATACTATCAGAAATACTGTTTTATGTTAAATAATTTATAAGGTGGAGCTTCCGCATTTTACATTGCAGGGGTCCCTGCAATGTATAAAACGGAAATCTACAGGAACAGACCGGTCTTGACTTTTAGCGGATATTTTTTCATAATGAAAGTAGTTGATTTTTAAATACATAAGCAGCGTGCGAATTGACATGAGGAGGGTAAACATGGAAGGAACAACGGATAATAAGGATTTTTTTGAACGGAACGAGGAAGAGGTATGCAGGACTATTTGTAAGATACTGCTTGGGATGACAGCGGTGTTTCCTACGTTGTTTCTATGCTCGATATTACACATTTTTCAGGTTTCGATTAAGGAATTGATACCGATAAGTGCATTCGGAGTAGTCTGTACCTTGTCCCCTGTTATACTTCTGAAATGCGGGGTTTCTATCCGGTTTATTAAAAATTACAGTATTATAGCTCTGGCAATTGTCATTGCTTTGATGGCGAGCAATTCCCATCTGGGTATTTATATGACATATGTGCTTGCGCTTGCTTTAAGCTGTCTCTATTTTGATAAAAAGTTTACTGTCCGCACCGCCATAATCGGGTTTATCGGCATGATAACCGCAGTTTATTTTCGTTCGGGAAATGTGTTGCTGTGGCCGGGGGATACCCGAATGAAGTGGTTTATCGGATATGGTATGGGATTTACAATTGAGTATATTGCAATGTCGGCTGTATTTATCTCGCTCTCCGGACGTGCGAGAAGGCTGCTTGAGAACCTGCATAATACAGAGGTAGTAAAGGAAATTTTAGACAACTGCGGCTCTGCGTCCGCGATGCTGTCGAATCTGCTTGGAGGCTTAAAGACAGCTATTCGTGATACGGTTGACAATAATCAGAAAATCTGTCATGAAGCGGATATGACAAAAATCGGTTGTGAGGAAAATCTGGAACAGGTACGGCAGACTGACAGCAGTATTGGTGAAATGGAAGAGAATATGCGTTTAATCAGCCGACAGACGGAAGAAATGTCCGAAATTTCCGCGGACGCTTACCGCAAAATTGAAAATTATATTGGTTTTATGAATCAGGCGGCGGATTCCATACACCAAATTGAAGTTTCCAGCGATAGTCTTCGGGAAAAAATTTCACGGGTAGGAAGTTGTGCGGGTGAGATTGCTTCCGTTGTGGATGTTATTGAAGGAATCGCCAATCAGACGAACATTTTGGCTATCAATGCTTCCATTGAAGCGGCACGCGCCGGAGAACAGGGCAAAAGCTTTGCGGTTGTCGCTTCCAAAGTAGGCATATTGGCAGAGCAGTGTAAGAAGGCGACTTTAAACATTACCGCCCAGATTCAGGAAATGAATGCGAATGTGGAGGATGCGCACGTATCTGTAAATGAAAACGGCGAAGTGGTTTTAGCAGGCATCCAAAAGATTCATACGGCGAAGGAGGAAGCCGATAAGCTGTTGGATGCACAGATGGCGTCTATCAGGAAGGTGAAGGAAGTGGAGGAAAATCTGGAAGCCGGACTGAATCATCAGAAGCAGGTGGTTGCCATGACGGAGGATATGAATGACACCACCAGCCAATCGCTGGAACAGGTAAAGGCAATTAGCGAGGCAATCGAAAAACAGGTGGAACTGGCTGCGGTTATGCAGGCAGCCTTTGACGAGGTGCAGAAGATTTCGGAAACGCTTCTGGAAATTAGCGTGAAAAGTACTTCTAATAGCTCATGCCAAGGGGCATTTCGCTAAGAAGTACTAAGTTTCACGCTTGAGAAATGCCTAAAATGCGGCATTTTTCATCTCAATTTGGGATTCTGCAGAGTGGAATCATGTTGGTTAGCGTGAAAAGTACTTCTAATAGCTCATGCCAAGGGGCATTTCGCTAAGAAGTACTAAGTTTCACGCTTGAGGAATGCCTAAAATGCGGCATTCTCCGCACAGATTTGAGATTCCGCAAAGCGGAATCATGGCGGTTGGTATGCGTGTAACTTCAAGTTAATTTATAAGGGCAATATCTTATAGCAAAAATAAGTGCCCGGCAGTATATTGTCGTCGTCATAGTATAAGAGGCCGAGACGGGAAAAACGGTAAGACTGCTTTTTAAGTTCTTTTGCCATTTGTTCATAGGCTTTTTGATAATTTTCAAAGGGCGCTTTGCCGATGGCAATGGTCATGTGGAAAATATAGTCATTGTCGTAAGCTGCCGGGCATGGACCGAACCGGTTTTCCAGTTTCCGGAAAAGCAACTGCTGCATACGCTCCAGTTCCTCTGACTTTTTTACGCGAATGCTCATGCAGCCGGAAGGAATGCCGCCGATAACGTTTGACGGATGGATATCCAACTGTTCAAATGTGGCTGTAACCGGATGCAGTTCTTTTGCAAATGCATCAAAAAACGCCTCCATATCTTCCAGATTCGGTATGGTAAAGGGCTGCTTCAGCGAAATGTGCTGCGGCAGTCTTGCCATTTCAAAGCCCGTTTCGCCAAGGCGGTGGGCTCTAAGCATCAGTTTTCTGCCGTAATTTTCGGCTTCCAAATCGGCAATCAATACAATCGTTGCTTTCATGATTTCCTTTCTCCTTTCTCATGGATTAGACTGATAAGACGGGCAGGCGCCATTTCTCCCATATCCTGTTTTTGGGGTTCTGCATCCCTCTGTCTTACCGATACGGTATGCTGCTTTTGCTCTTTTTCCCCGACAATAACCATATACGGCACTTTATCCATCCTTGCTTCCCGGATTTTGTAGCCGAGTTTCTCGTCCCTTTCATCAATCTCAACGCGAATGCCGCTGCCCTTTAATTCTTGTAAGATATTCTGCGCATAAGGCAAATATTTATCCGATACGAAAAGCACCCGGACCTGCACCGGTGAAAGCCATACCGGAAAATTCCCTGTGAAATGTTCAATCAATATGCCGATAAACCGCTCTATTGAGCCAAATACTACACGGTGCAGCATAATCGGCCGGTGTTTCTGGCCGTCTGCGCCCATATATTCCACGCCGAATCTTTTGGGAAGCTGAAAATCAAGCTGAATGGTTCCGCATTGCCAGGTTCTTCCGATGGAGTCTTTTAAATGAAAATCCAGTTTCGGGCCGTAAAATGCTCCGTCACCTTCATTTACAATATAAGCTTTTCCCATGTTTTGCGCCGCTGCCTGCAATGCATGGGTTGCCAATTCCCATTCCTCGTCGCTGCCAATGGAATTTTCGGGTCTGGTGGACAATTCTATTTCATAGGAAAAACCGAAGCGGGCATATACCTTATCTATCAATTTCATAACCCCGCAGATTTCGTCCTGTACCTGCTCTTTTGTCATAAAAATATGGGCGTCATCCTGTGTGAAGCAGCGGGTCCGCATCAGCCCGTGGAGCTGTCCCGATTTTTCAAAACGGTGTACCAGTCCAAGTTCCCCGACCCTCAGAGGAAGTTCCTTGTAGGAGCGGGGCTGTGATTTGTAAACCAGCATTCCGCCCGGACAGTTCATGGGCTTGAGTGCATAGTCGCTGCCATCAATTACTGATGTACACATATTTTCATGGTAATGCTCCCAGTGGCCGGAGATTTCCCACAACTTACGGTTAAGCATCACCGGTGTTGCAATTTCAACATAGCCTTCTTCCGTATGAATTTTTCGCCAATATTCTATAAGAAGATTTTTGAGAAGAAGTCCCTTGGGAAGGAAAAACGGAAATCCCGGTCCTTCGTCCATAAAGGCAAACAGACCAAGCTCCCTGCCCAGCTTTCTGTGGTCTCTGGCCTTTGCTTCCTCCAGCGTTTGAAGATAGGCATCCAGTTCGGACGCTTTGGGAAAAGAAATGCCGTATATTCTGGTGAGCATCTGATTTCCTTCATCGCCCTTCCAATAAGCGCCCGCCACGGATAGAAGTTTCAGTGCCTTTATCCTGCTGGTATTGGAAATATGGGGGCCGGCGCACAACTCCGTGTAATCTCCCTGCCTGTAAAAGAAAATGTCTTCGGATTCCGGAAGCTGCCTAATCAGCTCCAGTTTAAAATCTTCTTTTTGCGCTTCCATAAAGGCGTATGCTTCCGCCTTGGATACTTCTTTTACCTGGAGGGATAAGGACTCCTTTACAATCGCTTTCATTTCTTTTTCCACTGCCTGTAAATGCTCTTCCAAAAAAGGAAAAGAAAATGCAAAGTCGTAATAGAATCCGTTTTCCGTTGCCGGTCCAATCCCACACTTTGTATCCGGATACAGACGTTTTACCGCCTGTGCCAGCACATGGGCGCTGGTATGCCAGAACGCTTTTCTTCCCTCCTTTTCTTCAAATGCAATTTCTTTGGTTTCGCCGTTTTTCAGTAACACTTTCATTTCCGTGCTCCTTTCATAGTGTTGGCATTCTGCCGTTTTCAGTCTGCAACAACATAAGAAAAGCACCCAAAAGACTGCTGACAGCCTTAAGGGTGCATCTGCACGGTTCCACCTTAACTTTTCACTTCAGATTCCATCAAATCCTATCCTTTAACGCAGGCATACGGCAACGCTTAGTTTTGCTTTCAGCGTTACGGCTCGGGAATGGTTTTCGTCTGCGTTCCTCATAAGCGGCTTCCACCCTGCGCCGCCCTCTCTGGATGATTCCCTGCAAACTACTCTTTTCCGTCATGGCTTTTCTTATATTATTATGATTAAAATAACAGAATCAATTTTACTTGTCAAGGTGAAAAACTTGGTATTTCCGCATTATGCATGGCGGCAGCCGGGGCGTGCATTTGTTCCAACAGGGGGACGTTCTCACTCCGGTAAAAACACAGCGGTACATAAGAGGTTGTAAAACAACCTCTAAGGACCGGTGTTTTTACAGGCCCCCTTTATGGAATCAAATGCACGCCCCGGCTGCCGCCATGCATAATGCGGAAATTTGCGGGTAACAGAGTATTGCGGGAGTATAGGAAATCAAGTATATTGATATTATAAAGCACTAAAAAATTTTATGGAAAAAGGATGGTGTTGATGGGGAAGGGTATGCGGAAGCATTATATTGACAATTTGAGGAGTCTGGCTATTTTATTATTGTTTCCGGTGCATACGTTTATGGTTTGGAATGATTTTGGCAGCGGATTTTATATCTGGGTTGGGGAAAATAAATTGTTAAGCACGCTTATCGTGCTGGTGAATCCGTGGTTTATGCCCCTGCTTTTTGTATTGGCGGGGATGAGTGCGCGGTATGCGTTGGAAAAAAGAACCGTCAGGGAATTTGTCCGGCAGCGGATACATAAACTGCTGCTTCCATTTGTAACAGGTATGGTTTTTCTTGTGCCTTTTCAGACTTTTTTTGCCAGAAAGTATTTCTATGGTTATGAAGGCGGAATTTTAGATAACTGGAAGTATTTTTTTACGCATTTTACGGATTTAAGCGGCTATGACGGGGCGTTTACGCCGGGGCATCTGTGGTTTATTTTGTTTTTGTTTATCATATCCATGGCGGCGCTTCTTTTGTTTCGCTTTCTGCCATATGAAAAGCTGGATGCAAAAGTGGAAAAAATGCCGCAGCGGGGGTGGTTTGTCTGTTTATCCCTATATGGCTTATGTATTATCCGGGTAATTTCGGAGGATACAGCATTGGAAAGTATTTTGCATTATATCTGACCGGATATTATGTGCTGGGCAATGATGCGGTGACAGAAAGGCTTGCTAAAAACAGCAAGTGGATTTTGGCGCTGTGTGCGGTGGGAACAATAGCTTTGGTGGTACTGTATTACCGGTTTTCTTATTACGGCGATTTATGGGTAAACTTTATCGGCTGGATTTCGATTCTGGCGCTGCTTATATGGGGAAGGAAATATTTTAATGTAAATACAAAGCTTACGGACTGCTTTCAAAAGATGTCTTATCAGGTTTATATTTTACATCAATCCATTCTGGTCGCCCTTGCGTACTATGTCGTGCAAATGGAAATTGGTACGGCAATGCAGGTAATTTTTATTGGTATCGGCAGTTTTGTGCTGACTTTGGCTGTGTGCTCTCTTGCAGGTCTGTCAGGTATATGGAAAAATAGGAGGAGGAAGCAATATGAAGTATCATAACGGATGCTGGCTGTTAAAAGAAGGATGCTGTAGTTTTGCGCCGCAGCAAGTTTACGAAGTGAGGAAAATGAAAAAGGAAGTGGTGCTTTGCGCCCCTGCCTCGAGAATCGGGAGGAAGGGTGACACCCTGGGCGGAGTCAACCTGACTGTGCGGATTAGCGCGCCCCTGCCGGAGGTAATACGGGTACAGGTCGTCCACCATAAAGGCGTGCGGAAAAAAGAGCCGGAGTTTGCACTTTGCATGGAGGATTCGGAACTTACCGCAACAGAAGAAAACGGAATTCTTACGGTTCAAAACGGGCATTTAAGTCTGGTAATCGATATGGAGCATTGGTCCATGCGTTACGAGAGGGATGGCAGGCTGTTGACAAAAAGCGGTCCGGGGGATTTGGCTTATTTGAAGACCGACTGGAAGGGGGCCGCTTACGATAAGCCCGGCAATGCTTACATGTGCCAGCAGTTAGGGCTTTCCGTCGATGAATTGATTTATGGTCTGGGTGAGCGCTTTACGCCGTTTGTAAAAAACGGACAGTCTGTGACAATCTGGAATGAAGACGGCGGAACAGGCACGGAGCAGTCCTATAAAAATATTCCCTTCTATTTGTCTAACCGGGGATACGGCATATTTGTAAACCATCCTGAAAGGGTGGAGTTTGAAGTGGCAACAGAGCAGGTGAGCAAGGTGGGATTTTCCGTGGAAGGGGAAAATCTGGATTATTTTCTGATAAACGGTCCTTCCATGAAGGAAGTGCTGGTGCGCTATACCGATTTGACGGGCAAACCTTCCCTGCCCGCACAGTGGTCCTTCGGTCTGTGGCTTTCCACCTCTTTTACCACCGATTATGACGAGAAAACCGTGATGGGTTTTATCGACGGTATGCTGGGGCGGGGGATTCCGCTATCCGTGTTCCATTTTGACTGTTGCTGGATGAGGGAGTTCCACTGGACCGACTTTGTATGGGACGAGCGTGTTTTTCCGGACCCTGCCGGGATGCTTAGGCGAATCAAAGAAAAAGGAATCAAAATCTGTGTCTGGATTAATTCCTATGTAGGACAGGAATCCGTGCTGTTTGAGGAAGGCATGGAAAAGGGATATTTCTTAAAGCGGCCCAATGGGGACGTATGGCAATGGGATATGTGGCAGCCGGGACTGGCCATTGTAGATTTTACCAATCCCGAAGCCTGCCTGTGGTATCAGGAAAAACTGGAGATGCTTCTGGATATGGGCGTAGACTGCTTTAAGACGGATTTCGGTGAAAGGATTCCTACGGATGTCTGCTACTATAACGGCGCCGACCCGATGAAAATGCATAACTTTTATACCTATCTTTACAATAAGACTGTTTATGAAGTACTGGAGAAGAAACGCGGAAAAGAGGAGGCCGTTCTCTTTGCCCGTTCCGCAACCGCAGGGGGACAGAAGTTTCCGGTACACTGGGGCGGCGACTGCTGGTCGGACTATGAATCCATGGCGGAAAGCCTGCGGGGCGGTCTGTCCCTGACAAGCAGCGGCTTTGCTTTCTGGAGCCACGACATAGGTGGTTTTGAGCATACTTCCACCCCGGATGTCTATAAAAGGTGGGCGGCCTTCGGCCTGTTATCCACGCACAGCCGTCTGCACGGCAGCACTTCCTACCGGGTGCCCTGGGTTTATGATGAAGAGGCTGTGGATGTACTGCGGTTTTTTACAAGGCTGAAGCTGGAGCTTATGCCCTACCTTTACAGCGCAGCCGTAGCAGCTTCCCAAACAGGCATTCCCATGATGCGCAGTATGGCGCTGGAATTTGAAGAGGATTGTAACTGCCATTATCTGGATAAACAGTATATGCAAGGTGACAGCCTGCTTGTGGCGCCAATCTTTTGTGAGGATGGCACTGCCCGCTATTATCTGCCAAAAGGAACATGGGTCAATTACCTGACCGGGGAAACTATATCCGGCGGTGTGTGGAGACAGGAACATCACGATTATCTGTCAATCCCCTTATGGGTGCGTGCAGACAGCGTGTGTAGGATTACAATACATGTGTTACAACTGAATATTTAAAAAGCAGGGATACCA
>CAJTMB010000041.1 GCA_910577105.1 uncultured Lachnospiraceae bacterium
TTGGCCTCCAGAGCCACAATCTGGCGCGCTAACCAACTGCGCTATACCCACCATACAGGATATAAAATATCCCAAATGTGCTCGAAGGGATTCGAACCCCCGACCCACGGCTTAGAAGGCCGTTGCTCTATCCAGCTGAGCTACGAACACATGCGGTGCAAACAGCACCGACGAATGCTATTTTATCCTATCAAGAGAGGATTGTCAACACCATTTTCGCCATATCCGCACAGAAATGCATAAATTTGACTTTCCTGCCGCTTTTTGCTAAAGCTTAAGCCCCCTGTAACGGTTTAAGCAGGCAAAAATTTCCTGCCTGCGCGGCATGGCCAGGTTAACCGGCAGATATGCGCCGCCACACACTGCTTCCAACCCTTTCTCTTCCATCAGCCCCACAAGCGCGTCTGCTGCCTCCCTTACTGTCTTCCTGCCGTCAAAGAGATGCGCTCCCGCATATTTTAACAGATAGCCCAGTGCATTTAACTGCTCCGTGTCCACAAGCTGTTCCACATAACGCATATCTATGGTTTCCTTATTCAACAAAATGCCGTCAAGCCCCATCGTCTTGATTTTCAGGCGCTCATTCTCCCACACTGCCTTGTCGCTTTTCACACATCTTGCAAAAGACGGGCGCACATACGACGGCGCGTCACTGCCGGATGCCGGAAACCTTGCTGCTTCCTCCCTGGCAAAATCCGTGATGTCCACAGGACGGTAGCAGTCCATCTGGATGATGCAGTCCGCCTTTCGGAAATAAGAGCCGGAGCTTCCCGCCACAAGTATGGTGGACAGCCCTTCCTTTTCATACAGCTCCCTTACCCGGTCTATAAACGGAATGATAGGCTCCTTGTTCCGGCTTACCACCCTCTGCATCAGTTCGTCCCGTATCATGAAGTTGGTTGCGCTGGTGTCCTCGTCAATCAGAAGCGCACCTGCCCCTGCCTCCATGGCCTCCACCACGCCCGCCGCCTGGGAAGTGCTGCCGCTGGCATCCTCTGAATAAAATGCCTTCGTGTCCTTACCGTTTGGCAAATCCCGGATAAACATGGAAATATCCACGTTTTTCACGCTCCTGCCATCCTCCGCCCGAATCTTCATGGCGGTATCCTGCGTGATAACGTACTCTCTTCCGTCCCCAGCAATATGGTTGTATACGCCGCGTTCAATGGCTTCCAGAAGGGTCGACTTCCCATGGTATCCGCCACCGGCAATCATGGTGACCCCTTTTCTGATACCCATCCCTTTTAACATGCCCTTATGCGGCAAATCAAATGCCACCTCCAGGCTTTCAGGCGAAGAAAATGCCACGGCCCCTTTCATCGGCTTGTCCGACACACCGGACTGTCTTGGCAGTATAGCGCCGTTTGCCACAAACACCACAAGACCTTCTTCCGTCATCTTTTCCCTTATAAAATGCTGGTCATCCGCCAAATCGGCGTTTTCTTTCAGTTTGTCTGCTGGAAGCGATTTATAAAGGAGGGATTTTTCCACACACTCTGGGAGAAATCCAAACAGGATTTTCTTTAACTCTCCGGCATTTACGGTCCTCCCGTTTGCCGGAAATCCAATCTCCATATGTACAGCCACATCGCCCGTTTCTGCGTCCACAAGGCAGGCGCTTCTCTCCAAAATCTCCTGTCCCGGACGGCTGACGCCCATGAGGCCGCTTTTGCCTGACCCCCTTGCCTTAAAGGAGTAGTCTTCTATCCTCTTTCCAAACTGCCTTAAAAGGTAATCCTGCATGGCAATCCGCCTATGCTTTTCTTTGTATAACTCCGGCAAAAAACCGGCTGTTTTTCCGGCAAGGCGCACGCTGACTTTGGAGGGGGCCGCAAAAGGGTCCCCCTGCACATGGTCTATTCCTAAAATATATTTTCCAAAAGAATACGCTCCTTTTGTATCTTTATACGCCGGGTATCCCCTTCTGTCTATTCTGTCCAGAAGCGCCCGCAAATCTTCCGCACTTTTCATTTTAATCCCCCATTTCCTATCATTTTTATAATTCGTTGCCGCTCTCCCTGCCCTCCACATAGGCCAGCGCATTGTCAAGCGTGGTCCGGCTGATTGCCTCCAGCGCTTCCACCGTAAAAAATCCCTGATGTGAGGTTACCATGACATTGGGGAAAGAAAGCAGTCTTGCCATAGTGGAATGTTCCAGTATCCTGTCGGACATATCCTCGTATACCGTCCCGGTTTCCTCTTCATACACATCCAGTCCGACTGCAAAAAACTTGCCGTCCCTAATGCCCTGAATCAAATCGTCGGTTTTGATAAGCGCTCCCCTGGAGGTATTCACCAGCATGACGCCGTCCTTCATCTTGCTGATGGTATCCTTGTTAATCAGATGGTAATTTTCTTCCGTAAGCGGACAGTGCAGGGAAATCAAATCCGACTCCGCCAGCAGATGGTCAAAATCCACATATTCCATAAAATCCAGACTCTTATTGGGATACATGTCATATCCGATGACACGCATACCGAATCCGTGACAGATACGCGCCATCGCAGCGCCGATTTTGCCGGTACCCACGATACCCGCCGTCTTTCCGTACAGGTTCACCCCCATAAGACCGGCTAGGTTAAAGTTATTTTCCCGGCATTTGATATACGCTTTATGCATATGCCTGTCGGCTGTCAATACCAGCGCCATGGCATGTTCTGCAACCGCTTCCGGTGAATAGCCCGGCACACGCATGATTTTCATGCCGCATTCTTTTGCCACATCCAAATCTACGTTGTTAAATCCCGCACAACGCATCAGAATCAGTTTTACCCCGCACTTATGCAGTGTCCGAATGGTCTTTTCCGACAAATCCATATTGACGAAAGCACAGACTGCTTCAAACCCGTCCGCAAGCCTTGCCGTTTCCGGTGAAAGATTCGGCTCAATAAAAGTTATCTCCAAATCATGATAACCGCCGCTCTTTAACAACTCTTCAAAAAACTGCTTATCATAGCTTTTCGTACCAAAAAATAAAATATTCATTTTTCTCCTCATTTCTGCGCTGCATTGTTGCGCAAAGCCACAAGGCTCATGGGTTTGTGCAGGCAGCGCGCAGACACAAACCCCGCAGCTGTATCATTTCTATAGTATACCCACAAACGCTGATTTCTTATGAATCCTATTTTCTGCGATGTTTCTTCATTTGTCAAATTACCTTTCATTCAGCTTTGTCCTCAATTCCTCCAGACTCATGGAAGGCTCAATATATTCGTACGGTCCCATGTCGTAGACTACACATTCCTCTTGTGTCGCTTCTTTGCCATTGATATAAGTTACGCTGTATTTACCTATGGAATCATACTCTTCTTCGTCGAGACATCCGTTTCCGTTCGCATCGTCAAAACTGACTTCCTTGATTTCCGCAACAGTTTCTATCGTATGCCCGCTGCCTACTGTCATATAAGTTGTATACAAAATTGCCCCTGCATAATCGGAATTGTAATTTCTCAGGCTGTTTTTCCCCGAAGCGTATTCGTATCCTGCATTTCCCATTGCGCCGTATCCCCAGTGGTCCATGAGCAGATATACGTTTCCGTTGTCGTAGGTGTACATACTGACATAATACCCTGTTTGGCCTGTGATTAATTCCGGTATGTCATCCCCATCCACATAGATAAGGTTAAATCCGCTTTCTTCCCCGGCCTCCAGTGCAAAAAGAGTGCTTACCGCATCATACGCTTCCCGGTAATCCGCAAACTCCCCGTTTTTCTTTCCGCCTCCAAGCAAATTACGAATCTCCGAGACGGTAACTTCCTCCAGCCGGGCAGTAATATTTTCACTCAGACGTTCCTGTACCATAAACCAAGCCGAAATGCCGTATTCACCACCATCATCATCATAACCGTAATAAACAGCGGCAAAGCTTGTGCTGCCGTATGTTTCCACCAACACGATATCCGTGTGACCGTCATAGTTGACATCATAAAAGGAAACCGCGTCCAGACTGGTAAAAGCTTCTCCCGAAAGACTCTCGGGAACATAACCGTTTATTTCCCTTAAAACTTCCCCTTCCTGTATTATCTGCATACGGAAATCCCCGTTCTTCTCTGACGGCGCCAAAGGAACAAAATAGACTTTTCCCTCATATTCGCTTAATTCCACCTCAAATGTCTGCTCCGAAATACAGTCCTGTCCGAACATTTCCTTAAATGCGTCCGTCTGCAAATTATCCGGCGGATTGTCTTTTGTTTCCAAGGAAACCTCCGGTTCGTTTGCCTCTTCGGTCTGCTTTGGGGGAGAAATGCTTTCCGGTACTATTGTTTCCCTGTTTTCCGCATTTCTTTCCATCCCGCACGCGGTGTTCATCCCCAGTGCCAAAACCGCCACGGCAAAAAAAAGCCTCATTTTAATTTTGTGTCCTTCCACCATTTATCCTTCTTTCTGCAAATATTTGCGTTTATTCTGCATCCCGGACAGGAAGCTTTCCCGCCAGGATAAAATAGCTGGTTAAAAGCACCACATCCGCGCCCACCCACGCGGATGTCTCCGCAAAAAAGACGCCTGCCTCCCCCACTGCAAGCGGCAGCAGCAAGACTGTTGCTGTACGCATGACAAACTCCACAATGCCGGATACCATGGGCAGTACCGTATTTCCCATACCCTGAATGGCGGAACGCACCACATGAAGGATATAAAGCACGGGCAGGCATACGCTCATGACGGCCAGATAAAAATAGGCAACCCGCAGCGTCTGTTCCACCTCCGTTGGCGTGCCGGAAATAAACCAGCCCAGGATAACTTTTCCAAACAGAAGCATCACCGCTGCAATCACTACGGAGGTGGCAATGGCAATCCGGACTGCGGCGCGCATTCCCTGCCGGATTCGCTTATATTTTCCCGCTCCCAGATTCTGCCCTACATAAGTAATCATGGCATATCCGTAGGAAGTGGCGGCAATCTCCAGAATGCCGTACAGTTTATTGCTGGCAGTAAATCCCGCAATGAATATAACGCCAAAGCCGTTGATTACAAACTGCACAATCATACCGCCGATAGCGATGATACAGTTTTGAAAAGCCATGGGAGAACCCATTTTCAATAACTCTGCAAACATTTTGGGCTGCATCCTGAAATCCGCTTTTGTAAAACGGAGAAATTCCAGTTTCCCGATGTGGTACAGACAAAAAAGTCCTGATACAAGCTGGGCAATCAGCGTTGCCACGGCAGCGCCTGCAATACCCCATTGAAACACCAGCACAAATACCAAGTCCAGCACGATATTGGTAATGGAGGCAACCACCATTGCCTGAAGGGGTGTTTTGCCGTCACCCATGGAGCGCAGTATGCAGGCAAATAAATTATATGCCATGACAATCGGAAGCCCCAAAAACAGAATCCTTAAATAAAGCAGTGCGTTGGGAAGGATATCCTTCGGCGTCTGTAACAGCATCAGCACCGGATGTGCCGCTGCCTGACCCGCCAAAACCAGAAGCAGCGAAAAAAGGACAGAGAGAATACCGGCATTGCCAATCACGTTTTTCAGCCGGTCAAACCGTCCTGCGCCAAACTCACGCGCCATCAGAATGGCAAAACCCTGTGTAAATCCCTGCACAATGCCCAGCATCATCCAGTTCATCCAGTCGGACGCCCCCAACGCTGCAAGCGCGTCCACTCCCAGATACTTTCCCACCACCATGGTGTCCACCACGGTATATAGCTGTTGAAAAACATTTCCCAGCATCAGGGGAAGCGCAAAGGTAATAATTAATCCTGCGGGATTCCCCTCGGACATCTTTTTTGTTCTTGACATATTCTCCTCGCTTCTGTGCTGCTATTTAAGCGAAACTTTCATGGATTTCAGGTATTCTTTCTGCTCAGGCGTAATACGGTAGCTTTCCGCTGCCTTCTGAATCGATTTATTATGGGTCCATGAATCAAGCGCCCTTTTTTCGATTACCTTCACAGCCGTATCATACTGCTTTGCCAGCGCCGTCGCAAAATACCATGCCCTCATCATATTAATGTAATACTCCCCTGACTGCACATCTGCCACCATGTCCAAATACGCCGAATCAAAGTCATCATTCAGAAAATGCTCCATCAGCATACCGATGACAAAACGTACCGTATAAGTCTTATCGGAGCATATCCACTTTTTGATAATGAGAACAATGATAAAGGCGTGAAGCTGGTTTTCATCAAAATACATATGCGGCAATCCGGCAAGAAAAGTATCAATTCCTTCTTTTGCCGCAAACTGCTACGCCAGATTTCTGAGTGCAGGCGTCCTCACTCCGATTATGGATTCTTCATTTACGGTAGGAATCAGTTTGATTTGAAAGTCCCTATATTTTTCATCCTGTAGCAAAAACAGTTCTTTTCTTATCTCGTCTGTAATCATGGTTTCTCCTTTATTTCCGGTTTGAATCCGAATCAAATCCGATGGTTTATGTAATCGGCAATGACTTTTCTTTGGGGTTCCATGGAAAACTCGGAAACTGCCCCGCCGAAGCCGATAAACCCAAAATGTGCAATATCCCGGAAGCTAAATCCCCTAAGCATGGAATGCAAAAAACTCTTTTATTATTTTTTCGGCAATTGTCCGGTCAAACCAGCCCTCACCTGCATCTTCTCTGGGGTAAAGACGGTGCAAATCTGCTTTTTCTTTTTCAGACAGCTCCGAAAAATCCTCCACATCGCTGTTTTCGAGAACTCCCACAAGCTTATTGTCACCGTCATTGCGGCAAAAGACTCCTATTATCTTTACCCGTTCCTCATCTCCAAGCCTGTATTTCTTATCCGTCATGATGATGACGTCAAGATGCTCACCCGGCGGCGTGCCGGATTCTTTTATCCATCCATAGGGTTGTGAAACACTTCTCACATAAGAAAGGCTGTAACAGTTTTGCTCAATAAATGAATCGGTCTGTGCAATATATTTCATCCGTTTTGGATAATCCATTGTCTGTTCTATTTTTGCTGTAAAAATCATTTTTCACGCTCCTTTACCATATCCTGTACTGATTCAGATTCGCGCTAGATTATTTTTGAGATTACAGGTATCTTTTTTACTAAATAAATGATTGACATTGATACCAGAACGCTTAGTAAGGTAAATACCATACCGGCCCAGAATTTGCCCAAAAATGGCGATATAAAAGGAACAATGCGCTGTACTTGATTTCGTACAACATCCTCGATTAGATACACGCCAAAAACACAGCTGCCCATTGCACAGATAATTCTCTGTATTACAGGTGTTTTGACTTTTATTTTCTTTATAAGCAATACTGTCAGCATTGCTAAAATCCATACATATAAAGAATGGAAATTTTCTGAATATGTTCCATGATGTAAAAAATAGATTCTGGCCTGAAAAACAGCCAAGGCTAAAAATGCCAGAAGAGATGCGGAAAGAATTTTGCCGTTCAAAAATTTGTATTCATCCTGTTCCGGCACATTCATCAGAAAATAACCAATCAAAGGATAAAAAATGATATCTGCATGAAAAGGGAAGATGAAGTTGGCAGCATAACCCGTATAAATGTATATGAGGGAAATGATAGTCATGATTGCTTTCATACCTATTAACAGCATGTAATCACGCTTGTTCATGACAGATACCAAAAGCCGTAGAAAGGGAAGAATCAGCAGCATGGAAAAATAAGACTTTAAAAACCAGTAAGGCTCTATAATATTACCGGAATAGCAATACAACAGCCAGGTCAACGGGTGAAAGCCTTCTTCCGGATGCACCCGTACAATCCTCAGATACTGCAAAAAAGTAAAGAGCAGAATTACTACAGTATACCGAAGAACTCGCTTTAAAAACAAATCCTTTAACGTTTCCTTCCTGCCCAGAAGAAGTCCACCTGAAATCATAAAGAAAATAGGAACAGCAATTTTGCATAAGATTGACATAGACAATGACGCATAATAAGAAAAGCCATGTCCTGCTTCTTGATAAAGCGAATAACCTAAATTCCTTGTATGATTGAAAACCACAAAAAAGATTGCTGTAAGACGCAATATTTCTACATAATAAATTTTTTTCTCCCTCATTTCAGCTTACGTACACCTTTCTTGTATTTCCCGGCTTTTTCAAGCATTTTTACGCGGCTTTATCCCCCCGGAAGTCCAGTCTGAGAAGCGATTTGCTGATTTTATCCTTACAAAAAGTGTCACCGCAGCATCGCCGGAAAATACTCGGCAAACGCTTCTTTCACATGTCTTTCCTCCAGAAACAAATCATTTGGATATCTTACATAATCAGCGCTTTTATCGCCTTTTCAGCCGCCATTTCATACCATTCTCTGACTTCTTTCGTCATACAAAAGCACTCCTTTTCTGTACACCTCGTTTTCCATGGATGGAATTTCTTTCCTGGACTCAAAACGGCTTACGGTTCCTACAACAATATCCACAGGACGCCGCTTCACTTTGCAAATTGATTTGTATGCTTTTGTAGTTTCTGCGGGAATATCTGATACAGTATCATGTACTATGATATAGAAGTCAAAATCGCTTTCCTCAGTATAAGTGCTGTCTGCAAAGGAGCCAAACAAATAAATTCGGACAGGTAAAAGCTACTCAACAAAATGGTTTGTCAATTCCCGGATTTCGCTTGTAGGCATAGATATCAACTCCTTTCCTTTCAAGCGGCTCTCTTCCATATTCACTCTTTCTATAGGATATTTTCATTATACAAAAAGCTTCTCCTGTTTACAATAAAATTCCCATGAAATTTTTGTCATAAGAATATCTCATCTTTTCCATACTCACTTTTCGAAACAGTGTTCCCACTGCTTAACCTGACAATTCTTCAAAGTGAAATTTAAACATTATTTTTGAGTAAGGACATGCCAAACATCATTACCGGTAAATCCGCATTTTCTATATAACCCTTGTGGATTAGTCAGATTACTTACTTTTCCTGAAACAGTTGCAAATTCAGCTATATTCTGCATTTTTGACAACAGACTTTTCACTACTAACTGTCCATAACCCTTCTTTCGGTAATCAGGAAGTACCTGTATCCACTCTAAAATCAATTCCTTCGTTTCTCTATCATAGTCAGCTATTCCACCTGCGACAACCGTATCTGAATTTTTTTCTTTCAATAGAATCCATAAGTCAGAACAATAAACAGGAGTGTTGCGATAACTTTCCATTTGCTCCTTGGTAACGCTTAAATCACTATAACTTGCATTTATAAGTCGAACAAATTTGTCAATATCGGACACTCCGGATACTATTTCCATGTCAGACAAATTTACCTGACTGATATTTTTTAGATTATGAAATAACCGAAAGTATACCTCATCATTATAGTCACTAAGCATTCCGCCAAAATAATCTCTATCATGAATGATTTTCATATTTTCTGGCACAATAAGTCCTTTTGATTTCCAATATGGGATGCTTAGTGTACCACATGGGTCATTCACATATTCCTGTAATGAAAGCATGAAACATATCTCCATAAGTACTGAATAAAAAAGGGGCGTACAGCCGCCGGGCACGCTCGAAAAGCCTGCGGCTTTCCTCGCTTTGCGGCTGTTGCCGCATGTGTCCAACAACGAAAACGGCTGTTGGTGAGCAAGCTCCCCACAGCCGTTCCCGTTGCCGGCCCCGCCCGGCTCGTAGCTATAAAAAATCGGGGTGACAGGATTCGAACCTGCGACCTCCTGGTCCCAAACCAGGCGCTCTAGCCAAGCTGAGCCACACCCCGACAAAAAACATATGCTTTCTTTTTTGTAACGCGAAACTTATTATATAATACCTGCCAAAGGTTGTCAACCGCTACTCCTGTAAAAACACCGGCATTTGGATGTCGTTCTTTGACATCCTATGTGCCGGTGCTTTTTATTACTGCTGTATTTCCTTCAATCCCTGCGCATTGTTGCTCAGTCTTACTGCAATTTCATTCACTTCGCTTACAATCCGTCTGTTTTCCTGACAGGTTCCCACCGTCTCACCGGAATGAGCCGTTACTTCTTCTGTAATGGCAGATATGGTCTGGATATTTTTCACAATGTCCTCATTGGCCTCCGCCAAATCCGTTATCATGTTTTCCATGCCCTGTGTCTTTTGGGTAATATCCTCCGTCATTTCCGTAATGACCTGTAAATTATTGCCCAGCTTTACTGCCATTTCTTCCTGCGCAATGGTATTCTCCTGTAATATGGCAACTGCCTCCGTTACCTCTGTCAATTCCTTTACCACCGTCTGTATCAAATCCGTAATGCTCACAGCCGCTGATTTGGTCTGCTCGGACAAATCGGAAACCTGCGTTGCCACAACCGCAAATCCCCGGCCTGCATCCCCGGCACGCGCTGCCTCAATGCTTGCATTTAACGCCAGCATACCCGTACGGTTTGCCACACTGGTAATCAGTGCAATAATTTCGTTCATCTTATCCGCCTGACCCTGTAGCTGGTCCGTCAAATCAACCACCGTGGTATTGGCTTCTTTGGACTTGACAGCCTGACTTTTCAGTTCATTCATGGTGATAAGTCCCGTTTCTACTTCCTCGGCCGCCGTACGCATTCCATTTGCTATATTGGCACTGACCTCACGCACATCCTCTATCAGCTTCTGGATATCCTCCGTGCGCACCAACTGGTTCTGCACAGATTCTGCGGCTTCCATGGTCCCTGTGCTGACTTCCTCCATGGCAATTCCCATCTCATTGGAAGAGCCATCCAGCTTGCTCATATGCCGGTCTATCTGCTCAATCCCTTCCGACATTTCACCGGAAAGCCGCATTACTTCCCGTAACAGCTTTTCAATCTTTTCTTTTTCCGTTTCCAGTTCCAGCCTCTTGTCTTCATTGATTTGCTTTGACAGCCTTGTTGTTATCACAACAAAAATACAGATAAGCAGGGTAAGCAGAATCCTGATTTCCAAATCGGGAATCTGCTCCTTGGCATATCCGAATGTCATTGCCCTATAAACAACATCCGCCACATTGACAATCATGGCGCCGATTCCGATTTTAACACAGTACTTCTGGTCCGAATAAGGGGTAATTGCCACCAGCATGGGGATAACATATGTAAAGGTAAGCGTGCTGTTTGTAGTGAATACGGCAACGGCATACAAAAGCGCATAACTCCACGCCACCAGCTTCCTGATAAAAAGACTGTCCTGATTCCTGTGGTAAATCCATGCCTCTATGATAACCGGAACAATACAAAGAGCCGCAATCATAAAAAAATAAGGTAAATCCCTGCTCCCTTTCAATACTTCAACAAAATACGCCAATGCAGTGATGCCGTCAATGATTCCATGACATAAAATCGTACTCTTGTTTACTCTGGCTGTGTCTGAATATTTCATTTTATCATTCTCCTTCCTATTATAAGTATTTCAATGTAAAATGCGCTTCCCCAAATCTGTCTATATCCATCAGGACATAGGATGGTTTCCGCCCGTCCTGTCTCGGATAAGAAAGACTGCCGGGGTTGATGGCAACGACATCTCCGTTTAGGTCAATCACCGGCCTGTGTGTGTGTCCGTAAAATACAATATCCACCCCCCTTGTTTTTGCTTCCTGTTTTAATCGCTCATTTCCCATCGAGACATAATAATTGTGTCCATGGGTTACCCATATCTGGTATTTTCCTATTTCAAACTCCCGCTCCATGGGAAGCTGGGAAAAGAAATCATTGTTACCTGCCACCATTTCCACAACACAGTCCGGTGCTGCCGATATGGCATACTCGCTTCCTTCCAAATCACCGCAGTGAATCACCATGTCTACCGGTGAGACCATTTTCAGCACTTTAAAAAAATTTTCATTTTTTTTATGTGTGTCACTAACAATCAGAACTTTCATCTTACGTCCCCATCACCCGTTTTTTAGCAATTCTTCCTTCATGGCCTGAAGCGCCCGTCCCCTGTGACTGACTGCATTTTTTTCTTCTCCGGTCAGTTCCGCAGTTGTCTTTCCCAGTTCAGGGACATAAAAAATAGGGTCATATCCAAATCCGCCGCTACCTTTTTCCTCATGTCCGATTCTGCCCTCTATGACCCCCCTCACGGTGCATTCCCTTCCATCGGGAAAAACTGCTGCAATGGCACAGACAAACCGTGCTGTCCTTTTTTCCTCGGGTACGCCTTCAAGGCGCTCAATCAGGCTGTTGTTTTTTATCCTGTATGATGTTTCCTCCCCCAGATAACGGGCGGAAAAAATACCCGGCTCTTTGTTCAGATAGTCTATCTCAAGCCCGGAGTCATCCGCCATGACGATATCACCCTTTTCTGCTCCTGCTGCCACAGCCCTTGCCTTTATCAATGCATTTTCCTCATATGTAGACCCGTTCTCCTCTATTTCCGTCTGGATGCCGGCATCCTTCATGGATACCACTTCCATGTTTAAATCCCCCAATATCCCTTTGATTTCTTTTATTTTACCTGCATTTCCCGTTGCAAATACAATCCTGTCCGCCATACTTTCCTCCTTTTCCCCGTTAAATCCGTACTACTCATATGCTTCAAGAATCGCCTGATACAATCCTTCGGCAATACGCTCTCTGTATGTTTCTTCCTGCAGTAAACCGGCTTCCTTTCCGTTAGTGGCATATCCTGCGCAAAGCACTGCTGCCGGAATCCTAACTTCCTGCAATATCATATCATCTTCTTTTGCCGGAAACAACCCGTTTCCGCGGCCGCTGATTTCGGTAACCACATTCCTCTCCACCATATCGGCAAGTTGCACACTGCCAAAACCGGGGATAAAATAATCCTTATTGTAAAAAGTTTCCGTACCGTAAACGGAAGTATCCTCACTTTCATTGAGGCGGATGCTGATAAACATATCCGCGCAGACAGCATTGGCAAGATACACCCTGCTTTCCTCTGAAATGTCCGCATCCTCCGTCCTTGTATAATATGCTTTTATGTCTGTCTGTTCCAATAACAGCTTCAAACGTTTCACGATATCCAGCGTAAACTCTTTTTCCGTTACCCCGTATGCTGAAATCCCTTCATCCTTTCCGCCGCATCCTGCATCAATTACCACAATTTTGTCAAACATTTCCCTGGGAGGGACAAACTCTATATGTAGATAGTTTTCTTCAATAAAACTTCTGCACTCATACACATCAAGCAGTCTGAATTTTAACAGCACGGTATCCCGGACATAATCATATGTGCCGGATTCCACCTGGGAAATATTGCCGAAAACAGCTTCTTTATCATAATAATTTTCTGTCGTGCCGCGTATGTAAATCCAGATTTCCCTGTCCATGTAGTGATTCTCCATGGTCACATCTTCTGCTTTTACACCTGCTTCCAACGGAATCCACAAATAATCGTCGCTCTCTTCCCCCTGTTTAAACCGAAGCTGTCTGCCCAAACCTGCATCCTCACCATCCTGCACACCCCCGGCCACCTGGTCCTGCGCAACATTATCAATCATAATAATCTTGTGGTCAGCATAGTATATCATGCCGCCCATGGCTGCAACGCAATATAACAATGCATATATAAATGTCCGTATCCTCAATCCTGTACGCATAATCCTCTTTTCCTGTCAGGCCGCTTCTCCTTTGGTGGTCTGGGACCCATAAACTGATAATAATATGCCTTTATCATGCCATTATAAAGTTTTCTGTTTTTATCCGCCTTTCTCCCGATATCCCGCTCTGCCTGTTCATAAGCGGTTATCAGGTACATGCTCCATGCGTCCAGTCCCGCAAACCTCTCTCCTATTGTCCTGTAAAGCGCAGATAAAGCGCTTTTCTCCTCCAGTCTTTCCCCATAAGGCGGATTGGTAATAATAAAGCCATACTTTTTGGCATGGCTCAACACATCCACACCGCGCCGCTGAAAATGAATCAACCCTTCCACCCCGGCAAGCCTTGCATTTTCCCTGGATATCCCCACCATTTTGTCATCAATGTCATATCCCTGTATATCCGTATCGGCTGGCATTTTTACCAGTGCAGCAGCTTCGTCAAATGCCTCATACCAGCACTTCTTTCCGATTATATTTTCCCATTTCATAGCCGTAAACTCCCGGTTCATACCGGGTGCAATATGCGCTGCCATCATGGCAGCTTCTATGGGAATGGTACCGCTGCCGCAAAAAGGGTCTACCAGAATACGATTTTCATTCCATGGGGTCAGCATAATCAAGGCCGCCGCGAGATTTTCCGCAATAGGCGCTTTCGCTGTCAGTTTCCTGTATCCCCTCTTGTGCAAAGACTCTCCCGTGCTGTCAAGCCCTACCATCACTTCATCCTTCATTAAAAAGACCCTGATTGGAAAGCTTTCTCCTGTTTCATCAAACCAGTTAATATGGTAAATCCCTTTCAGCCTGTCTACCATGGCCTTTTTCATGATGGACTGGATATCCGAAGGACTGAAGAGCTTACTCTTTACGCTTCCCGCCTTGGCGACCCAGAACTTACCGTCAGCCGGAATATAGTCTTCCCATGGAAGACTGCGGGTTCCCTGAAAAAGTTCCTCAAAAGTTTCCGCGTGGAAGCTTCCCACTTTAATCAGAATCCTCTCCGCCGTCCGTAAAAATATGTTGGCCCGGCAAATGGCTTCTTCATCTCCTAAAAACGTAACTCTGCCATCAGCCACTTCCGTCACATCATACCCCAGTTCGATGATTTCTTTTTTTATGACTGCTTCCATACCAAAATGGCAGGGGGCTATCAATTCAAATTTCCGCATTCCCTTTTCTCCATTCACACCAAGCCGTTTTTTAATCCTTTAGCGGTTATCCTTAATAGTATACCATTCTTTTTTCCAGCTTCCAACAGTTTTTTGCGCACAAAATCGAACATTGTATACCACAGCTTCAATAAGTAATTTCCATATTCCGCACGCAAAAAGGGGCGCCGAAACGCCCCTTGCCACTCAGAAAAACTTAGAAGTTATTCTGGTTGTTATTCTGCTTGTTCTGCTTATTCTGATTGTTGTTCTGGTTGTTGTTCTGTGTACTGTTCTTGGTACTGTCTGAACAGTTGTTGTACTTGTTCTGGTTTTCATTGTTCTGATTGTTATTAGACATGTGAAACTCCTCCTGTTTGTTTTTAGTTACACAAATATTATTTCTGCAACAATCAAAAAATATACTTTATATTTATAGGACTTTTTTACTATTTTTCTCTTGCAATTAGTACTAAAGTATTATATAATAAAATCAGCAAAGGAACATAACCCTTCATTATTTCCTTTGTGAACCCTTATATATTAATTATTTATACTCCCCTCGATGAGCTGCCAGCCCCCCTGGCAGCTCATCATCCGTTTAATGACGCCGGAGCACTTTTATCACCATCATAATAATCAGAACCGGCAGTAATATGGGCGCCAAAAACGAAAGCACGGAAAATACAGCCGATAGAATAATAATAATGACAAACACCACCAAAAATGCAATGAGCCAGCCCGGCATCCGATACACCTTGCCGCGATATCCCCGGTCATAACCATAGCCGTTGTCTTCACCGAAGTTATCCCCTGAAACATATTGCGCATCACGCGCCTGCCCCGTTTCCGCATGTCTGCCGGCCTCTGCAATGCTTCTTGCCAACAGTCTGGGGTCTCCGAGTTCTTTCAGAACCTCTTCTTCACTTCTGCCCATTCGTACCTGCGTACGGATATAATCCTCATAATACCTTACATTTTCTTCTACCGTATAAGCACTTGCCCTTCCTGAAAGAGCCATTCGTAAATTATCCAGAAATTCTTGTTTTGTCATAACATCCTTCCATTCCGAAGTACTTGCCTTCCTCTTCCATTAATACAGGATTTGAAACACACCTTATTTCTCCTGCCAATTATAGCATGTCCGCTGTAATCCGTAAATAAATGGAAAGAAAAGGGAATCTAAACTTTTTATAAAAAAACGTATACCCTATGTTACATAAGGGGCGCTATCAGATTGCACACATGTCCCCAGATTCTAGATAACACAGGTATCTTCTTATAGTATGCGGGCGTCACCTTGATGCACTGATTAAGTGTGTCCTGAAAATCACGCTCTGCTTCTCTGACAACAGCCGTCCTATAAAAATATACCCCGCATTCAAAATGATGGTAAAGACTTCTGTAATCCAGATTCACGGTACCCACAACCGCCTTGCAGTCATCCGACACAAACATCTTTGCATGAACAAAACCGGGGGTATATTCATAAATCTGTACACCGGCCTCCAACAAAGACGGATAATACGTTCTGGCAATGGCAAAAGCGTATTTTTTATCGGGAATGTGCGGCAGAATAATCTGCACCTCCACTCCTCGTTTGGCTGCATACTTTAACATCATCAGCATGGTACTGTCCACAATGAAATACGGCGTCATGATATGCACATAGCAGGTTGATGTATTCAGCAAATCCAGATAAACTTTCTCTGCCATATTTTCCTTTTTGTTTGGTCCGTCTCCATAAGGAATTACAAACCCTTCTTTTTTCCCCCCTGCACATTGGTGCAGATACCTCTTATAATCACTGGGCTTCTCCAGAATATCCCAAGTTCTTAAAAACATCATTGTAAAGCTGTCCACTGCGTCCCCCGATATTTTTACCGCAACATCTTTCCAGTGTCCGAAACGCTCTTTTTTGTTGATATATTCATCCGCCAGATTCACGCCTCCCGTATAGGCAATTTTGCCGTCAATAACCAGTATCTTCCTATGGTCACGATTGTTCTGATGGGTTGACAAAAGCGGCATAATCGGTGCAAACGCTTTGGTCTTTATACCTAACTTCTTCATTTTTTCAGGATAATTGTACGGAAGAAGTAAAAGAGAGCACATGCCGTCATACATGAAGCGGACCTCCACGCCTTCTTTCACCTTTTCCTGCAATATTTCCAATATAGAATCCCACATAATACCGGGCTCTACAATAAAGTATTCCAAAAAAATAAACTTTTCCGCCTTTTTAAGCTCTTTCAGCATATCCTGCCACTTATCTTCGCCCAGTCTGAAATAAACCGCCTCTTCTCCCCAATAAACAGGGTATCCGCCTTCTCTGTTCAAATAAAAAGCCACCTGCCCCGCCGCATCATCACAGCTCTGTATTACCACAAGCGAATCCGAATCCTGGGACAGGTAATGCCTTGTTTTTTCAAACACTTTATTCATTTCCTTTTTCAGGCTTCTGCTGCCCCAGTTTCTATCCACCAGAACGAAAAAAACGATTCCGAAAACAGGAAATATGCAGATGGGAATAATCCATGCCATTCTGAATTCGGGCAAATCGTCTTTGTTTATCAAATATATAATAGCAAGCGCACCTAAAAAAATCATGGCGCCAAAAATATATGTACTATAATTCCTAAGCCAGATAAAACTGCTTACCAGGATTGCCACCTGAAGAAGTAATGACAGTAAAATAATCCAAGTTCTGCTAAATACAATTTTAAAAAATACTTTCAAAAATTTTTTCACGCTGTATCTCCTTATTTTTCTGGTGTTTTCGGTTTTTTTATAAAACCGCTTGACATTTTAAAAATAACCCTGTAAAATACTTAATGTTGCAGGTATGACTATTATTTCCCTGTATATGATGTGCGTTTAGCTCAGCTGGATAGAGCGTTTGGCTACGGACCAAAAGGTCGGGGGTTCGAATCCTCTAACGCACGTTTCCTTTTTTATCGTCACTCTGTTTTAGTTTGTCACTGCAGGGTGACCTTTTTATTTTCCGAAATTTTACACAACCGGGATTCTTTTGTAACGAATGCATAAAAAAGGCAAGAAGAAATATAGTAAGTATATACTATTTTCAAGAATTAGACAAGGAGTAAAGACATGCGGTTTGATATGCACTGCCACACCAGGGAAGGTTCTTTGGATGGCAAGATTAATCTGGATGAATATGTTTCCCTGTTAAAACAAAAAGGATATCATGGCATGTTAATCAGCGACCACAATTCCTACGACGCTTACCGCTATTACAAAAAACACAGGGAGGAACCTGCTTTTAAAGATTTTGTGGTATTAAAAGGCATAGAGTATGATACCATAGATGCCGGACATATTCTGGTAATTATGCCGGAATATATCAAATTACCCATTTTGGAACTGCGCGGGCTTCCTGTTACCCTTCTTATAGAAATCGTACACTTTTTCGGTGGTATTTTGGGTCCTGCCCATCCCTGCGGTGAAAAATACCTAAGCCTCTGCAACACCAGGCGCTTCCGCAAAACACCGGATATCATAAAAAACTTTGATTTTATGGAAACTTTTAATGCCTGCGAACCCCCTGAAGCAAATGTAGCTGCCGCAAGTCTGGCCAGACAAAATAACCTTCCCGGCTTCGGAGGAAGCGATGCCCACAAACCGGACTGTGTAGGTTTTGCATATACGGATATTCCCGACGGCATCATGACAGAAACAGATTTGGTAAACTATATCCGTTCCGGTAAGCCTGTCAGTTGCGGCGGAAATTACTACCATGGAACTACAAGGGAACGCATTGGCTCTTTCAACAAAGTTCTTGTCTATTCCTTCTGGTTTTTTAACAAAGCTGCCGGACTGCTGCGCTATTATAAGAGAAGGCTGGAAATGAGGTCCCTGCGGAAGGTTTTGTGATTTTACCTTCATAAATAATTTCTCGTACCGCCATAATTAATCCCGGACTTTTAATAAGCATAAATAGAAACAGAACCCGCACCAGCCACAGGCTAAAATCGGGTTCTGTTTCAAACATATAATGCTGGTGGCCGGACTTGAACCGGCACGATGTTGCCACCGAGGGATTTTAAGTCCCTTGCGTCTGCCTATTCCGCCACACCAGCTAGACAGATAATAAAATCATGGGGCCTACAGGGCTCGAACCTGTGACCCTCTGCTTGTAAGGCAGATGCTCTCCCAGCTGAGCTAAGACCCCAAACGACCCAGATCGGACTCGAACCGACGACCTCCGCCGTGACAGGGCGGCGCTCTAACCAACTGAGCCACTAGGCCAAAAACATATTTAATTAATAAAATGGACCTTCGGGGACTCGAACCCAGGACCGACCGGTTATGAGCCGGTTGCTCTAACCAACTGAGCTAAAGGTCCATAAACCCTTACGGACACAAGCCGATGATCGGACTCGAACCGATAACCTGCTGATTACAAATCAGCTGCTCTGCCAATTGAGCCACATCGGCAAATACATTAGTGCTATCGTAATGACTCCGACGGGAATCGAACCCGTGTTACCGCCGTGAAAGGGCGATGTCTTA
>CAJTMB010000042.1 GCA_910577105.1 uncultured Lachnospiraceae bacterium
GGAGCGTGTCCTGTTGGAACAAATGCACGCCGGGGCTGCCGCAATGCAAAATGCGGAAACTGTCTCAAGAGAGAAGGGGTCTTGCGAAAAAAACGCTTATATTGTAAAATAAAAAACATACAGCAGGTGACAGCAAAGAAGAGGGTACGGATGGTGGAAAAGACAGTACTTGTGGTAGATGGGCAGGGCGGCAGAATCGGCAGGCTGCTGATTGAGAAAATGAAGGCTTTGGATTTGCCAATCAAGATTATTGCCGTAGGGACCAACAGCATAGCTACCGCCGGCATGATAAAAGGTGGGGCGGAAAATGCAGCTACCGGAGAAAACCCCGTTGTTGCCGCATGCAGGTATGCGGATGTGATTATGGGACCGCTTGGTATAGTGGTGGCGGACGCCCTTTTGGGGGAGGTAACGCCGGCTATGGCTGAAGCCATAGGAAAAAGCCGGGCGAGGAAGATTCTGGTTCCCATGAACAAATGCGACATTCAGGTTGCGGGAGTTTCCCCCATGCCAATCGGGGATGTGGTGGAGGAGGCCGTAAGGCTGTTGCAAAAGTATTTTGACGGACAGGAATGTGAGAAGAATTTCTAACTTTCGTGGTAGTTTTGTTCACAGCAGAGTATTTTGGAAAAATATTAAGTCTGCGCAGCGGACTTTTCTCACGCCGGAAAAATCCGGATGGGAATAGAAAGGAAAAAATGCCATGAAGGCAGGTTCGTACTGAAGTGCGGTATTTCAGGATAAGTCTGCCTTTGTGGCATTTTTGTGTGTAGATTTTTCCGGATTATGGAAAGCCGTTTTGACGGGAAAGCGGACAGGAAGGATATAAACATGGACTTACGGGATTTTTTTAATAAGCATCCGCGGGTGGCGGTTGCCTGTTCCGGCGGTGTGGATTCCACGTTTCTGATGGTGCAGGCAAAAAAGTATGCAAAGGATGTGAAGGCATATTTTGTGCAGTCTGCTTTTCAGCCGGGTTTTGAACTGGAGGACGCAAGGAAATGCTGCGAAAAAGCAGGTGTAAAGCTTTGCGTAATCAAGGTGGATGTGCTGGGGGACAGGCGGATTGCGGACAATTCCGCCGACAGGTGTTACTACTGCAAAAAAGCGCTCTTTGAAGCGATGATAAAGGCAGCGGGAGAGGATGGTTATACCATTCTTTTGGAAGGAACCAACGCCTCCGACGACGAAGACGACAGACCCGGGATGCGCGCTCTTCGGGCACTCGGGGTGTATTTTCCTTTAAGGGAATGTGGGATGGGCAAGGCAGAAATCAGGAAACAGGCAAAAGAAGAAGGCATTTTTACCCATGCGAAGCCCGCCTATGCCTGTCTGGCAACCAGGATACCCGTTGGAACACCGATAACGGCGGATATGCTTAACAGGGTTGAAGAAAGCGAAAGGGCGTTGTTTGCAATGGGATTCAAAGATTTTCGGGTAAGGGTATACCATGGGGCGGCGAGATTGCAGATTTGCGGGGAAGAATGGCAGATATTTTCCGAAAAACGCAGGGAAATTGCCAAAGCATTGCAGCCGTTTTTTTCGGAGGTATTTCTGGACATTCTGGTGGAGCGTTAGTGTGAGAAGAACTTCTAACTGCCTTTGGCAGTTTTCGCTTGCAGCAAGGGCTGCTTCGCGAAGAAGTTCTAAGTCTCACACAGGAGAATGCCCAAAAACCGGGCATTCTCCGCACAGGTTTGAAATTCCGCGAAGCGGAATCATGGAGGTTAGTGTGAGAAGTACTTCTAAAACTCAGCAGCAGAGGCTGCTTCGCGAAGAAGTACTAAGTCTCACACAGGAGAATGCCCAAAAACCGGGCATTCTCCGCACAGGTTTGAAATTCCGCGAAGCGGAATCATGGAGGTTAGTGTGAGAAGTACTTCTAAAACTCAGCAGCAGAGGCTGCTTCGCGAAGAAGTACTAAGTCTCACACAGGAGAATGCCCAAAAACCGGGCATTCTCCGCACAGGTTTGAAATTCCGCGAAGCGGAATCATGGAGGATGGATATGGATAAAAAGGAACTGGAACTGTTGCTGAACCGGGTGGCGTCGGGCGAGACAAAGCCGGAAGAAGCTGTATTACAGATAAAAACAGAGCCGTATAAGGATTTGGGATTTGCCAAGCTGGATACCCACAGGGGCATCCGGCAGGGGATGCCGGAGGTTATTTACGGCGCGGGAAAGACGAAGGAGCAGATATTACAGATTGCACAGACCATGGCGGCGGAAAAGGAAAAGACCATACTGATTACCCGTATGGGGGAGGAAGCGGCGGAGTTTGTAGCAAAACAAATGGATTTGCGATATGATGCATTGTCACGGATTGGCATTGTGGGGGAAATGCCTCCGAAAGACGGCAAAGGCAGAATTGTGGTAGCCACAGGGGGAACCAGCGACATGCCGGTTGCGGAGGAAGCCTCCCTTACGGCTGAAGTTTACGGCAATGAGGTTTGCAGGCTTTATGATGTAGGTGTGGCGGGTCTGCACCGGCTGATGGACCATATAGAAGATATCATGGGAGCAAGGGTAATAGTTGCCGCGGCAGGCATGGAAGGGGCGCTTGCCAGTGTTATCGGAGGCCTTGCGGACTGTCCCGTGATAGCGGTGCCTACCAGCGTGGGATACGGGGCCAGCTTCGGCGGACTGTCGGCGCTGTTGTCCATGCTCAATTCCTGCGCCAGCGGTGTCAGTGTGGTGAACATAGACAACGGTTTCGGCGCCGGATATCTGGCAAGCATGATAAACCATATTTAGCACTTGATTGGGATAGTAACGAGGACAGAGATATGAGGATTTTATATCTGGAATGTAACATGGGAGTGGCAGGGGATATGCTGATGGGAGCGCTTGCGGATTTGTTGCCGGACAAGGAAGCATTCTTTGACACCCTGAACGGGATTGGCATACCCGGTGTGGAAGTTGCCTGCGCGCAGGCCGTCAAATGCGGGATTACGGGAAACAGCGTGAGTGTCAGGATACACGGTACGGAGGAAGAAAGCAGCGATGCAGGCCCTGAACGGGAGGCAGCCGCGCATGGGCATGAGGAAAAGCATGAGCCTGTGCATGGATGCGGGGAAGCGCATGGGCATGTTCATACACACGCGCATCACCATGCGGGACTGGCAGATATTTTTCATATCATTGATGCCTTAGAGGTTTCCGACACCGTAAAAGAAGAGGTAAAAATAGTATATAAAAGCATTGCGGAAGCGGAAGGAAAGGTACACGGAAAAGAAGTAACCGAAATCCATTTTCATGAGGTGGGGATGGCGGATGCGATAGCGGATATTACCGGATGCATCCTGCTGCTGCGTCAACTGCGTGTGGACAAAGTGGTTACTTCCCCCATCAATGTGGGATTCGGGCAGGTTCGCTGTGCCCACGGCATCCTGCCGGTGCCTGCGCCTGCCACGGCCCTGCTGCTTTCGGAGGTGCCCTGCTATGCGGGAACGGTGGAAGGGGAACTCTGCACGCCGACCGGCGCTGCCCTGATACGCCATATTACCGATGAATACCGCACCATGCCGCCCATGCAGATAAAAAAGATTGGTTACGGTATGGGGAAAAAGGACTTTGCCGCGGCAAACTGTGTGCGTGCCATTCTGGGAGAGTGCGGGGAAAAGACGGAGGAGATTTCAGAACTCTGCTGCAATCTGGATGACATGACGCCGGAAGAGGTGGGCTATGCGCTGGAGATTTTCAGGAAACAGGGAGCGCTGGATGCTTATACTGTCCCAATCGGCATGAAAAAAGACCGCCCCGGCATACTTCTGACGGTGATGTGCAGAACCTGCGACCGACAGCATTTTGCGGAGTTGATTTTTAAGCACACTACCACAATCGGCATACGGGAGTATGCCTGCAACAGGATGACGCTTGCGAGAGAGGAAAAAACAGTGGATACCGCTTTTGGAAAAGTCCGCATCAAGGAAAGCAGCGGGTTTGGCGTAAAAAAGCGGAAAGCGGAGTATGAGGATATAAAAAGCATAGCGGACAGAACAGGTATGTCCATAAGGGATATCAAAGCCCGGATAGAGGAGGAATAAAATTATGCATATGGCGGATGCGCTGGTGGCGCCGGCAGTGGCGGGAACCATGTATCTTTGTTCCGCTGCGGCGGCAGGATATTCCATAAAAAAAGTGAAACTGGAAAACGATTCAAAAAAGATACCGGTTATGGGGGTGATGGGAGCGTTTGTGTTTGCCGCCCAGATGATTAATTTCACCATTCCGGGGACGGGTTCTTCCGGGCATTTGTGCGGAGGTATGCTGCTCTCGGCCATTCTCGGTCCCTTTGCGGGATTTCTGGCCATGATAGGTGTCCTTGTCATACAATGCCTGCTGTTTGCGGACGGAGGGATTTTGGCGTTGGGGTGTAATATCTGGAACATGGCATTTTACGGGTGCTTTGTCGGGGCGCTTCTGATATGGAAAAACATGATGAAGGGCGGGATATCCCGGAAAAAAATCTGGGCGGCTTCCGTTTTGGGCTGCGTGGTTACTTTGCAGATGGGGGCATTTTCCGTGACCTTTGAAACGCTTCTGTCCGGTGTGACGCAGTTGCCGTTTGGGGCGTTCCTTTCCTTTATGCAGCCCATCCATCTGGCAATCGGTTTAGTGGAAGGGCTGATTACGGCGGCTGTGCTGCTGTTCGTTTATGAGGCAAGACCGGAGCTTTTGTGGGGGACGAAAGAAGAGGAGCAGAAAAAAGCAAGGCTGTCCTTTGGAAAAACGTTGGCTGCGCTTGTGGTGGCAACGGTGTTAACCGGCGGTGCACTTTCCCTTGCGGCCTCTTCTTTCCCGGACGGATTGGAATGGTCTGTGGAAAAACTGACAGGCAGCACGGAACCGGAGGCGGCGGACGGCATTTTTGATACGGCGGCTTCCATACAGGAGCATACCGCACTGCTGCCGGATTATGGCTTTAAAAATGAGGATTCTCCGGCAGGGACATCGTTTTCAGGCATTGTGGGCGGATTGGCAGTGGTGGCGTTGTGCGTGGGATGCTGTTATCTTTTTAAGTTTTTCAGAAGGAAAGTGATACATGAGTAAAATGGATACAGCGCTTCGGGAGTTTTTGCTCCTGGAGGAGCAGGCGGAAGAAGAAAAGTTTATAAATAGGGTGCATCCTCTGAGCAAGCTGCTTGTAACCGTGCTTTACATCCTGCTTGTGGTTTCTTTTGACAAGTATGACCTTGCAGGTCTTTTGGGGATGGTTTTGTATCCCCTGGTTTTATTTATCGTGTTTGACATTTCCTTTGTGAAATGTGTAAGAAGGACGGCGGTGATTCTGCCGTTGCTTCTTTTTGTGGGAATTTGGAATCCCTTCTTTGACAGGACGCCCCTTTTGCTCTGGGGAACGATTTCCATATCCGGCGGCACGTTATCTTTTCTGACGTTGTTGATAAAAGGCATTTTTACCATTCTTGCGGGATACTTGCTTATTGCCACTGCAAGCATCGGAAAAATTTGCGCTGCCCTGCGTATGCTGCATGTGCCGCAGGTAATGGTGACGACGGTTTTGTTTATTTACCGGTATATTGCGGTGCTGCTAAGAGAAGCAGACTGCATGACCAAGGCGTATGCCCTGCGCGCCCCCAAACAAAAAGGCGTCCATTGTAAGGTGTGGGGTTCCCTTGCCGGACGGCTTTTGCTTCGCAGCATGGACAGGGCGGGGGAGGTCTATGAAAGCATGTGCTTGAGAGGGTTTGACGGCAGCAGGAGGGGCGCCTGTTTTGCCGGGGTAAATGCCGGGAAATTTGCGGGGCGGGATTTTCTCTGGCTGTTTTTTTTCGGGAGCGGCATTGCGCTGCTGCGGATTTATCCCATATTTGAAATGGCAGGGAGGTTTGTGATAAAATGAGTCATATACATATATCTGTCAGCGACGTTTCTTTCGGCTACGAAAAAGGGAAACCGGTTTTAAACCATTTCAGCTTCGAGGCAGGGGAAACGGAGTCTATAGGCATTATCGGAAGCAACGGGGCGGGAAAATCCACTTTGTTAAAGCTTATGGTGGGATTGCACACTGATTTTTCGGGAAGCATAAGGATAGAAGACATGCCTGTGGAAAAATCCATGCTGATGAGAATCAGGGAGAGAATAGGGTATGTGTTTCAGGATGCGGACAGTCAGTTATTTATGACGACAGTGGGGGAGGACGTGGCGTTTGCCCCGCGTAACTACGGATTTTCCGAAGAGGAAGTGGCGCGCAGGGTAAAAAAAGCCCTTGAGGAAACAGGGATATCCCACTTAAAGGACAAGCAGATTTACAGGCTTTCGGGCGGCGAGAAAAAGCTGGTGTCCATAGCAACGGTGCTTTCCATGACGCCGGACATCCTTTTGCTGGACGAGCCGAGCGTGACGCTGGACCCGAAAAACAGAAGGAACCTGATACGGATTCTCAATGAGTTTTCCCACTTAAAGCTGATAGCAACGCATGACTTGGACATGGTATTGGACACCTGTAAGCGGTGCATCCTGATTTGCGGCGGTGAAATCATAAAAGACGGCAGGACGGAGGAAATCCTTACGGACAGGAAGCTGCTGGAGGAAAACGGGCTTGAACTGCCGCTTCGGTATCAGGTGGATTGCAAAAGTTAGGTTTTTGGAAGTTGTCATTGTGGACATTGTATATTCCAACACAGACCCGCTTTCGCTTCTGGAATATACAATATCCGCAATTCGGAACAGAAGAAGGAAGTTTTGCAATTACAAAATTATGATTATTTTGGAGAGGAGAAATGGAAGATGGAGTTTGGGAGAAGGACGGATGAGATGCTGCGGTTTATCGGGGAGAGCCCCAGCGCTTTTCATGCGGTGGAGAATTTGAAGAAGATGGCTATGGCGGCAGGATACGGAGAACTACGGGAAGAGGAGGAATGGACGCTTCTTGCGGGCGGGAAGTATTTTGTGACGAGGAACGATTCTTCCATAGCGGCATTTTGCATCCCGGCGGATTTGGGAAAAGAAAACGGTGACGGAGCAGGTTTTCATATCGTGGCGGCACACAGTGATTCCCCTGCCTTTAAGGTGAAAGAAAATCCGGAGATAAAGGCGGAAGGGCAGTATGTGAAGCTGAATACGGAAAAATACGGCGGTATGCTGCTTCACACATGGTTTGACAGGCCTCTTTCGGTGGCGGGCAGGATTGCCGTAAAAGAGGGCGAAAAAATTGTTACCCGGCTTGTGAATGTGGATAAGGATTTGCTGGTGATTCCAAGTCTTGCCATCCATATGAGCAGGGGAACGGACAAGGGTGCGGAGTTCAATCCTCAGATTGACATGCTGCCCCTTTACGCCCTGACGGAGGAAGAGAACAGCTTTTTAGGGACGGTGGCAAAAGCCGCAGGCGTAAAAGCGGAGGAAATCCTGGCACATGATTTGTTCCTGTATGTGAGGGAGAAAGGAAGAAGGATAGGAAAGGACGGGGAATTTATCCTCTCCCCCAGACTGGACGATTTACAGTGCGCGTTTTCGGCGATGACTGCCCTGACAGAGAGCAGCCCGGCTTCCGGCATCAATATCTGCGCCGTGTTTGACAACGAAGAGGTGGGAAGCGGCACAAGGCAGGGAGCGGACTCCACGTTTCTGGCGGATGTACTGGGGCGGATACAGGAAGCGTTTGGCAAGCCTGATTCCTGGCTTCGGAGGAATATTGCGCGGGGATTTCTGATTTCGGCGGACAATGCCCATGCAGTTCATCCGGGACATCCCGAAAAGGCGGACCCTGTCAATAAGCCCTGCTTAAACGGCGGCATTGTCATCAAATACCACGGCAGCCAGAAGTATACCACCGATTCCCTGACGGCAGCCCGTATAAAAGAGCTTTGCAGGGAAGCCGATGTGCCCGTACAGGCTTATACCAACCGCTCGGATATTGCAGGGGGCTCTACCTTAGGCAATATCTCCACAGCGCATGTATCCATTCCTTCCGCGGACATCGGGCTGGCGCAGCTTGCCATGCATTCCGCGGTGGAGACGGCGGGAAGCAGGGATACGGCATATGCCATCAGGATGATGAAGAGGTTTTTTGCATAAGAAGAAGTTTTGTATGAAAGACAGAATGATACATGCCGGCGCAACATAAAGTAATAGTGTGAGAAGTACTTCTAAAACTCAGCAGCAGAGGCTGCTTCGTTAAGAAGTACTAAGTCTCACACTGAAGAATGCCTAAAATGCGGCATTCTCCGCACAGATATGAGATTCCGCAGAGTGGAATCATGGAGGTTAGTGTGAGATATGGGTTATAGAGAAACTGCGATAGGGAGGCCGGTATGGAAAATCAAAAGCTGGAGAATTTATTGAATCTGGCACTGGAAACACCGGAATATGTCAGAGAGAAGTCTTTAAACTTAAATGTGGGGTTTGAACCGGATACCCGCACATGGGAATTAATCGTAAAGTACAACGGGTCATTAGAAAGACTTGCCGCAATGGGAATTACGGTGGAAGAGCTTCTGGCAGGCTATGCCATCCTGACAGTTCCGGAAGGGCTGGTGGAAGAGGTGGCAGAGCAGCCGGAAATAGAATATGTGGAAAAGCCCAAGCGGCTTTTTTTTTCTGTTTTAAACGGAAAAGAAGCTTCCTGCATCACGCCGGTCACTGTCAGGGAACCGTATCTGGACGGAGAGGGCGTTATCGTGGCAGTGATTGACTCCGGCATAGATTTTTCCAACAGACATTTTCGCAATGCAGACGGAAGCAGCAGGATTTTATATCTCTGGGACCAGACGATTCTGCCAAATGAAGCACTGGGCAGAAGGGCGCCCGAAGGTTTTGCCCAGGGGACGGAGTTTACAAAAGAACAGATAGACGAGGCGCTTTTTGCCGAAACCATGGAGGAAAGCTACCGTCTGGTGCCGAGCCGTGACGTCAGCGGACACGGAACGGCGGTGGCAGGCATTGCGGCAGGGGGAGGGGACGGCATTTATGAAGGCGTTGCGCCAAAGAGCAGCCTTATCGTGGTAAAACTGGGAGTGCCCGACGTGCAGTCTTTTCCAAGGACAACAGAGCTGATGCGCGCTATAACATATGTCACAAGGAAAGCACAGCAGTTATCCATGCCGGTTTCCGTCAATTTAAGCTTCGGCAATACTTACGGTGCGCATGACGGCGCTTCCCTGCTGGAACGGTTTCTGGACAATGCCGCGGAAGTGGGAAGGACGGTAATCAGTGTGGGAAGCGGAAACGAGGGAGCTTCCGCAGGGCATGTGCAGGGAAATCTGGACGTGGGAGGCGGAGAAATCCCGGCAGGAAGAAGCGTCGGGGTAGAGTTGGGAGTGGGCGATTATGAAACGGCGCTCAGCGTACAGCTTTGGAAAAACTATGTTGACCGTTACAGGATTACGCTACGCTCACCCCGTGGGGAGGAACAGGTTGTGCCGATTGACAGGGCAGGAAAAATAACCTTTAGGATGGAACAGACGGATATTCTGGTATATATCGGGGAACCGGCGCCCTACGCCGTAAATCAGGAAATCTATTTTGATTTTATTCCGGCGGAATCGTATGTGACAAGAGGGGTGTGGACCTTTCAGATAGAAAGCCTGCAAAGCGTCACGGGGCAATACTATTTTTATCTGCCGAGCGAGGCTGTCCGTAGCAGGAATACCCGCTTTTTCACCCCAAGCCCGCAGATTACGCTAACGATTCCCTCCACGGCGCAAAAGGTTATCACAGTGGGGGCTTATAACAGCGCCTTTGAATCCTACGCTGATTTTTCCGGGCGTGGCTATGTCTACCCGGAAAGGACAGTCGGCCTTGTGGCGGCAGGGGCCATCAAACCGGATATTGTGGCGCCGGGTGTAAACATCACCGCGCCGGATGTTTTTGGAGGTTATGGACAGTTTACAGGCACTTCTTTTGCGACTCCCTTTGTGACAGGTTCAGCGGCGCTTCTGATGCAGTGGGGGGATGGCGTTATAATAAGGTTAAGTTAGTAAGAAGCCCATAAACAAAGGGATTCCGCTAATTCAGTCCTATATAAAAATGCTGATTTTATTCAGAATTTTGATTAGGACAGGCCTGTTTGTAATCTAATAAATGAATAAAAATCAAACGTGTAGCAATTATGTAACATAAGGAGGGTTGCCCTTATAATAGAATAGCTATGCGTATTTAGCAACAATGTAATATGAATTTTAAGTAGGACTTAATTAGCTCTAACCTTGTGATTTATTTCTCTGGTAGCTGAATAGGTCCTACTTTTTTTGCCCGGAAAAGGAGGAGCTAAATGGCAATCACTAAGAAAGAGCTTATTAAGTTCATGGATGAGTTGGTAGAGCTAGCCAGCGAGGAAAACAAGTCGAGAGCAATCTTGGTTAAGGAAAAGTTTATCAATGACTTTGAGAGAAGTTATGAGTACGAAAAGGAGGTTCAGACGGAAATTGCAGAACTGCCACCTTACTATATAGCGGCAATGCCGGATTTGATACAGGAAGAAATCAAGGCAAAGGTAATAGCTGCATTAACAGAGTGTGGTGAGTGTACCCCGGAAAATGTGGAAAGAGCAATGAGTTCCAAAATCTATGACTTAGATGATTTGATTGACATTAAGGAGTATGTCAGACGCATGGAGGAGGAACAGAGAAAGAAAGCAGAGCAGAAATGGGGGAAAGGCAGATGATAAAAGCGATTATAGGTATCGGAGTTGCGTTAGTGTGGATTACATTCTTTGCACTTGTTAAAGCAGCAGGTACGGCAGACAGAAGATTGGAAGAAATACAGAGGCTTTCCGCCGAGCGAGAGGCGGGTGTTGTCTGTGGGAATTAATGTAAAGGTACAAAAGTCTCCAAAACCTAGCAAAGTTGTAACAGCAGAGGCAAGGTTGGAGCGTGATTTAAAAAGTTGTATGCGATGTAGATACTTTCATGGTAACAATCGCCAATGCATAGCAAAGAAATGTGTTAAGGAAGATTTGAAACAGCCGGAAATAACGGAGGAAGAAAAGCAAAGTAAATGTTTTGGGTGTCCATACCCATATATAGAAGGTTATTGTTTCCCTTGTATGAAGGAATTGCTTGGACTAACTTGAGAAAAGAATTATGGAGGTGGTTGACATGGCAAGGTCTAAGCTAACAGTAGAAGAGAGAAAGCAGCGAAGATATGAAAAATCGGAGGAATACCGAAAGAAAGTATTAAGATTCACATTACAGTTTAATCCGAATACGGATATGGAAGCACGAAATTGGTTTGAGAAAAATGGAAAAAGTGGTGCATATCTGAAATCGCTGATAATGCAAGATAAGAAAGAAGCAATCCGAGAAGCAAAATGGGAGTGTACCTTGTGGGGAAATATCGGATGTCAGCTTGAAAAGGTGATAGTGGGAGATTATGTGAAAGAAATTATAGATGCCATTTATGGAGAGGTTAGTGAAGAAATTAAAAAATATGACAATTATCCGCATTACAGCGAGGATGATGTAAGGAATGCAGTTGGAAGTGTACTGGTTCGCAGATTAGGATTAAAGAATTGATATTAAGGAAGGAGATATTTATGGATAGACATATTGAGGTTGTCGGTGTGGATCACGGCTGGTCCGGAATGAAAACAGTTAGTCAGGTGTTTACAACCGGAGTTAAGGAAATTACAACAGAACCTGCTTTTTACAACAATGTAGTAGAGTTCAATGGTACTTATTACAAGGTAGGCGGTAAGCGGCTTGAAGTAAGGGATTTAAAAGTAGAAAATGATAACTTCTACATTCTTACATTGGCGGCAGTTGCGAAAGAGTTAAACAGACGAGGAATGAGAAATGCAAATATTCTCTTATCCGTAGGGTTGCCTCTTACAAGATTTGGAGCAGAGAAGCAGGACTTCATCGACTACTTATCAAAGGAAAAGGAAGTGACCTTCAGATTTGATAACGAGCAGTATCGTATCAAACTCGCAAGGGTGTCGGTGTTCCCTCAATGCTATGCGGCAGTTGCCGACAGAATGAAGATTCTCCCGAAAAGGGTTGTGGTGGTGGATATTGGAAGTTGGACCATTGACATTATGCCGATTGAAGATTCCGCACCGAACGAAGCAGAATGTATCACTATCAGGGAAGGTTTGATTAAGTGCATGAGGACAATTAATGAGGAATGTATGAGGCAGTATGGTAAGGAACTTTCAGAGGAAGATATTCAGGAGATTATGAGAACTGGAAAGCACGAGAAACTTCCCCAGAAGTATCTGACTATTGTGGAAGATTGTCTGAGAGCTTATGTTGATAAGGTTTATAACATTCTTTTAGAGCATGGATATAACCTTGAAGTCACAGAAATTGTATTTGTTGGCGGTGGTGCAAATGTAGTAAAGCGTTTTGGAAACTATGACGGAAATAATATTCAGTATATTGAAGATGTCAAAGCAAATGCGAAAGGATATGAATATCTTGGCAGGCTCTATTTATCTACACATAAAAAAGAGTTTGGATTGGGGTGATGTAAATGGCTAGGTCAAATGTTGCAAATCATAGTTTGAGGCTTAATCTCGATAATGAACAGCATAGGCGAGTGGAAAAGGTTTTAGCAGGCTTGAATCTGGATGTGCATAAATCAATCAACCAATTCTTGGTGGAAGCGGCAGATGCTTATATCAGTAGGTTAGAAGGTAGTGACCTGACTTATGAAGATGTACCAAAGAAGGAGGAAGTCCGTTATATCACAAAGGATGATTTAGAGGAATTACGCAGGAAGATTAAGGATGAACTGCAAAAGGAGATGATAAGCATATTGGGTTCGGCTCTTATTACCGGAAAAGTAATTCAGATGCCGGAAATCATGGCTGTTAGGGAGGGTGTAACACCGAAGGAGACAGAAGATGTAAGTGCGAATGAAACAACAATGGGACTTGTTTCATCATGGGGATAATGGAAAGGAGGAACTGTTATGGCAGGAATGATTTTAAGAAAGACAGACATGGTATTACTTATCATATTGAAGGGAATGCTTCATGTAGCGTTAATGATTTTGAAACTGTTATTTGGTGGCTTGAAGTTGTTCCTGCTGTTGCTTGCTTTCGTTGTAAGGGTGCTGTTGTCTTTGGTTGGGATAGCTGCACATGATTAAGGAAGGGAGGTGTCAGTTATGTGGAGATATAAGTTTTTTATGGCACACAAGAACAATGCCAGAGCTAAGAGACTTATGGCGTACATGAACAGAATGTAGTAAAATATCAGGAGGAAGATATGAACAGAATACGGGATCAGCCCTAATAATGGGAGTTCCGTAAACAGTCAAATAAATACAGTACCCATTGAGGGAAATGTCACAAAAATGTAGCAGGGCAGTTTATGGAACAATAAGCCTGTCCCTCATGGGAGAGAGGACAGGTGATATTATGAGAAGATTATTAATCCTTTTAACCGTTTGTACCCTGATTTTGGCAGGATGTAGCGGTCAGAAAAAACAGCCGATAACAGAAAGTCAGAGTGTGGAGACGACTTCACAAGTGGAAGAAACCGAGAGTACGGAGAGTGTGGAAACCGAAGATGTAGATATTGCAGAAGTGGAAAGTACAGAGGAAAGTGTACAGGCAGATGCAGAGGAGAGCAAGGTAGAACCGGAGCCTACAACGGAGCCGGAAAAGCCACAGCAGGAGGCAGAACAGAGTAAGCCGAAAGAAACTACTCCGTCACAAGAGGAAAATCCGGAACCGGAACCACCTGTAAGCACAGAAGCTCCTACACCGGCTCCGATAGAACCGGAACAACCAAAGGAACAACCTACCGAAGCTCCGGCAGAAGTGGAAACAGTAGCGTATGATCCTTACGAAGTGGTTTCCCTTGCAACAGCTAAGACGAAGGCTTATGGTAAGATTTCCATACCGGAGGATTTAGACAATATGCTCGCAAACGGTGAGATAACCAAAGAGGAGTATGATGAATACTATCCTTACGATGGAGCAGGATATTACAGCGTATTTGTAGAAACAGATTTGAATCAGGCAGCTACCACATCAGGCAGGAAGCTTGGTTCGGTAGATGGAATAGCAAGCTATATTGCAGAAATGCTTTCCCTTGAGACAGGTCCTTATTTCTACATAGAGTATGCAGGTGTTCACTCCTTAAACGGTACAGACTTCTATGAGTTCAGATGTTATCGTGCATAAACAAAACTAAATATGAGGTAAAAATAGCAGGCTGATATGTAGCCTGTTATTTTTTTGCCCGATTTTGAGGAGGAATAAAAAGTGAAACAGAGATTGAAGCGATTTATGGCAGGATTCTTAGCCATGCTGACGGTATTTACAACTTTGTTTACCAACGGAACAACAGCCTTTGCAGCAAGTCCGAGTGCAAATATTTCATTCTGGCACGCTTCCACAAAGGATTCCGGGGAGGTAAGCGAATTAAAGCCGGGTTATAATCATGGAAAAATCCTATATGCAGTCATTGATGGAAATGCAGCCTATTGTATGAATTTCGGTCTTGCGGCTGACGGTGGACAGCTTATGAACAGTTATGAGAACTCAAGCACAAGCATGAGTGCAGAGCAGGAGAAGTTGTTAAGCTACTGTCTATATTATGGCTACGGCACAAATAGTGCAACAGCTCCGTCCAATGACCAGTGTGACCAGTTCATTGCAACACAGGCAATGGTATGGGTAATCGTTGCAAATATTTATGGTACTTCGAGTGCGGATTCTGCGGCTCAGAAGCTCTGTAATACAGCACCGAACCCTACAAGCTCATATAATTACTACACATCATTAAAGAACAGCATCAATGCGTCTTATTATGTGACAGTACCGAGCTTTTCAGCCACAAGACAGAGTAAGGCTCCGACTTATGAGCTGAAATGGAATGAAGCAAATCAGAGATTTGAAACAACCTTAACAGACAGTAACGGAGTGCTTGGAAACTTCTCGATTTCCCTTAGTGGATATTCTGTTGAAAAGAGTGGCAACAGCGTTACTATTTCCAGCACATCAGTAAATACAAATGCAACCACAGCAACAATGGATTCCACAATCGGGGCAGTTGAGACTACAACAAGCTGTGTGTTTTGGCTTACAGACAAATCCGGTTATCAGGAATTTGTTTCTGAAAGACCACAAGCTGATCCGGTTCATGCGTATTTCAAGGTTAAAACTGAGAATATCGGTTATGGACAGATTACAAAGCAGGATGAGGAAAGCGGTGTGAAGTTATCCGGTGCAGTTTACGGTATCTATTCCGACAGTAGCTGCACAAATCTTGTAGATAAGTTGACAACAGGCTCAGATGGTAAGGCGAAATCAAAGGCTCTTGTAGCAGGCACTTACTATGTGAAGGAGATTACTGCTCCAAAGGGTTATGTGCTTAGTGACAAGATTCATACCTTAACTGTAAAGGCGGGACAGACTACTTCCTTTACTGCTACGGACAAGGAACAGCTTGGAGCCATTACCATTTACAAAGAGGGAGAAGTGCTTTCAGGTTGGAATGGTACGAATTTCACTTATGAGATGAAAAAACTGCCGGGAGCAACTTTTATGGTAACAGCAGGTGCAGATATTTATAAGGCAGACGGTACTAAAGTGTATAACAAGGGCGATGTGATTGCAGAAAACCTTGTGACCGGAACCGACGGACAGGTGGTGCTTACGGACCTTCACTTAGGAACTTATGTGGTTACAGAGACGAAGAGTATTGACGGTTATACTATCAATACTACGCCTCAGACCGTAAAGATTGAGTACAAGGATCAGACTGTAAATGTGCAGTACGAAGCAACTACCATTCAGAATGCAAGACAGAAAGCGGAAGTATCCGTTGTAAAGAAGGATTCTGAGACAGAAAATCCTCTTGATGGAGGTAAATACACTCTTTATGCCGGAAATGACATTAAGAATTATGCAGGACAGGTCATCGTGACAAAGGGTACTGCATTACAGACCGTAACAACAGGAGAAGATGGAAAAGCAGCTTACACATTGGATTTACCGATTGCAAACAGCTACTATATTTCCGAGACACAGGCTCCTTACGGATATATCAGAAACAGTAGTGATGTTTACAGTTTCAACTTCAATTACCTTTCTGAAACAACACCAAAGGCAACCTTTGCCCATACTTTTGAGAATGACCGTACCACAGCAAAAATCCATATTTTCAAGATGGATAAGGAAACCTGTGTAGCCATTCCACAGGGCGATGCGTCTTTAGAGGGTGCTGTATATGGCTTGTATGCCCGCAATGACATTGTTCATCCTGACGGAGCAACAGGCGTGGTATTTAAGGCAGGGGATTTAATTGCCACACTTACCACAGACAAGTATGGTGAGGCAGAGGTAGATAACCTTTATCTCGGAAATTATTATGTGAAAGAAATTACTCCTTCTGAGGGTTATCTCTTGGATGAGGAGGAGCATGACTTAGTATGTGATTATGAGGGCGACATGGTTGCAGAGGTTTCCAGAAGTACAACTTCTATGGAGCAGGTAATCAAGCAGCCTTTCCAGTTAATCAAGGTTTCTGACAATGGAGAGGATACCGAAGCACCTTTGCTTTCAGGGGCAGGATTTACAGCCTACCTCAAATCTTCATTATCCGTAAAGGAAGATGGAAGCTATGATTTTGAGTCTGCAACACCTGTTATCATCGGTGCAGACGGAAAAACAGAGATTTTCTCTGATGAAAAAGGTCATGTTGTATCCATTGCAATTCCTTATAGAACTTATGTGGTGATTGAATCTACAACACCTCATAACATGGAAACAATCAAGCCTTTTGAGGTAAAGATTACAGAGAATAATCCTACAACACCTCAGATTTGGAGAGTGTTCCTTGACCGTGAGTTTACTGCAAAGCTCCGTGTTATTAAGAAGGATGCAGATACCGGAATGACAGTTCTTATTCCGAATACAGAGTTTAAGATTTTCAATATGGATACCAATGAGTATGTAGAAATGATTACAACCTATCCTTCAAAGGAAACACACACTTCATTCTTTACCGATGGTGATGGAGATTTGATTTTACCGGATGTATTACCTCTTGGCAATTACCGTATTGAGGAAGTGGCAGCCCCTTATGGTTATGTAATCAATGACGAGTATGTAACTGTAATGGTAGATACAGATACTTTCTATGAAATTGATCCTGACACTTACGAAGCAATCATTACAGTAGACTATGTGGATGAGCCTGCTGTTGGTGAGCTTACTGTGGAAAAGAAGGGCGAAGTATTAGACGCATACAAGGGTGGTTTGTTTGCAGATTCCGAAGAAAAGGAATTTGTTTACAGAGAAGGCTCCCTTGCAGGTGCAAAGTTTGAAGTATATGCGGCAGAGGATATTTTCACAGCCGATATGCAGGTAGATGAAAACGGAAACAGAACAAAGTATTATTCCGCAGGTGATTTGGTGGCAACCATTGTTACCGGGGAAGATGGAAAGGCAACTCTTTCTGACTTACCATTAGGAAGTTATAGGGTTGTGGAAGTAGAAGCACCTTATGGATATGTATTAAACAAAGAGGAGCAGGTAGTGACATTTGCTTATGTGGATGACAAGACTCCTGTGATTTATGAGAGTGTAACTTTTGCAAATGACAGACAGAAGGTTGATTTATCTGTTGTGAAGATGGATAAGGAAACAGAACTTCCTATTGCGGGTGCTGAGTTTGGTTTGTACACAAAAGAGGATATTTTCAATGTGGACGGAGAAATCATCATTGAAAAGGACACTTTACTTGAAGTGGCAGTATCTGGAACAGACGGAAATGTAGAGTTTGTTAAGGATTATCCTCTTGGCTCTTACTACGCAAAGGAAATCAAAGCCCCTCTTGGCTATGTATCTTCTGAGGAAATCGTGGATTACAATGCAGCTTATCAGGGACAGGATGTAAAAGTCGTTAAGCTGGAGTCTGAATTTGTAAATACACCTACTACGGTGGAAATCACAAAGACAGACATTACAAGCGAAGCCGAATTATCCGGTGCAACTCTTACTGTAACTGACAGCAAGGGAAATGTGGTTGATACATGGACTTCCGTAGCAGGAGAAGCACATGTAATCAAGAGACTCCATGTAGGAGAGGTTTATACACTTCGTGAAGAATTTGCTCCTTATGGATATTTGCAGGCAGAGGAAATCCAGTTTACCATTTCTGATACAGAAGATGTGCAGTATGTGGAAATGCAGGATGAAGTACCAGCCGGAACTATTGTAATCAATAAGGACGGAGAGTTCTTAACAGACATCAATCTCATTAAGGGACATTGGTATGATTTTGTGTTTGATTTCTTCAAGAAGTCTCTTGCAGGTGTAACCTTTGAGGTTTACGCAGCAGAGGATATTGTAAGTCCTGACGGACTTAATACAGTTTACTATGCAAAGGATACCCTTGTTGCAGAAATCGTAACAAATGATAAGGGGATTGCAAGCATTGAGAATCTTCCATTAGGTAAGTATTATCTTGTTGAAACAAAGACTTTGGAAGGCTTTGTATTAGACAGCGAGCCTATCATGGCTGACTTATCTTATGTGGATCAGCATACCGAAGTGGTTTATGCAGGTATGGAAGTAACCAATGAAAGACAGAAGGTACAGGTAACTGTAATCAAGACAGATGCAGAGACTAAAAATACGCTTGAAGGAGCAATTTTTGGTCTTTATGCGGCAGAGGATATTGTAAATGCAGACGGTAAAATTATCGTTGCTAAAGATACCCTTGTGGAAAAGGCTGTGACAGGTACAGACGGTAAGTGTATATTTGTAAGTGACCTTCCTCTTGGACAGTATTATGTGAAAGAGATTCTAAAAATGAATTTTTAACTGCTTGTTTTTGCTTGCAACTACTCTTGCAAACTAG
>CAJTMB010000043.1 GCA_910577105.1 uncultured Lachnospiraceae bacterium
TACAACCTCTAAGTACCAGCGTTTTTACACGGTCCTTTATGGAATCAAATGCACGCTGGGGCGGCCGCTATGCAAAATGCGGAAACTCAAGTTTTTCTGGCATTTTTACGCAATATATAATATGATAAAGAAGTGAAAAAAAAGAAACCGGGAGAGAAAATTTGGCAGAAAGAAACACCAGAAAAACAGGAAACGAAAAAGAAAACGAAGCCGCCGCTTATCTTGCCCGAAATGGATTATTGATTCTGGAAAGAAATTTTTCATGCAGGCAGGGGGAAATTGACATTATAGGCATGGACGGGCAGTATCTGGTGTTTGTGGAGGTCAAGTACAGGAGCAGCAGGGAGTTTGACAATCCGCTTGCCGCTGTGGATAGGAGAAAACAACAGAAAATATGCAGGGTTGCAGATTATTACCGCTATAAAATGCAATTTTCTTCTGACACACCTGTCAGATATGATGTGGTTGGTATTCTGGGGAAGGAAACGGTATGGATTCGGAATGCGTTTCCACATATACATAGGAGATAGGGCAATAAAATGCCACTGTGTCGGAAAGGACGGGGAAAGATGGATTTTGTGAGAAAGCAGACGGGAAAAGAACCGGTTATGCAGGTGGAGGAGAAGGAAGGCGTCACCTATCTGACATTTCCGGCACTGACAAAAACAGGCGTGGTAAAGCATTTGTTTTCCACCCGCATGGGCGGTGTCAGTGAGGGATGTTTTTCCACCATGAATTTAAGTTATACCAGAGGTGATAAGAAAGAAGCGGTGGATGAAAATTTCAGGCGGATTGCACGGGCGCTGGGCTGTGAGATGGAGGACTTTGTCTGTTCGGACCAGACCCATACCACCAATATACGGAAAGTGACGAGGGCGGATGCGGGGAAAGGTGTGACAAGGCAGCGGGATTATCAGGATATTGACGGTCTTGTCACAAATGAAAAAGGCATTGTGCTTGCCACTTTTTATGCAGATTGTGTGCCATTGTATTTTGTGGACACCAAAAGACAGGTTATCGGGCTGGCTCATTCCGGCTGGCGGGGAACCATAGGACGTATGGGCGGTAAAATGCTGGAAGCCATGGAAAAAGAATATGGTTGTAACAAAAGGGATATCCTGGCAGCTATCGGCCCGTCCATATGCAGGGACTGTTATGAGGTTTCAGGGGATGTGGCAGGAAGGTTCCGGGAAGAGTTTGGCGATTTGGTACTCAGGGAAGGAAAAGAGCCGGACAAGTACCAGCTTGATTTGTGGAAGGCGAATGAAATGGTGCTTTTGCAGGCAGGAATGCTTTCACCGCAGATTACAGTCACGGATATTTGTACCTGCTGCAATGACAGACTCTTATTTTCACACAGGGCAAGTCTGGGCAAGAGAGGAAATCTCGGCGCATTTATTGTTTGTCCGCAATAGCAATATGGAGGGATAATATGGCGAATATACTGGTATGTGACGATGACAGACAAATTGTGGAAGCGATTGAAATATATCTGAAGCAGGAAGGTTATGAGATATATAAGGCATATGACGGAGAGGAAGCCATCAAGATATTAAATAAAGAGGATATTCACCTTTTAATTATGGATGTGATGATGCCAAAGCTGGACGGGATACGCGCGACCTTGAAAATCAGGGAATACAGCAGCATTCCCATCATTATTCTGTCTGCAAAATCCGAGGATATGGATAAAATTCTGGGATTAAACGTGGGAGCGGATGATTATGTGACAAAGCCTTTTAATCCGCTGGAACTGATAGCCAGGGTAAAGTCCAACCTGCGCCGGTATACCAAGCTTGGCAGTCTGAATGTAGAGGACAATGCAGTATATAGGATTGGCGGCCTGTGCATGAATGACGATACCAAGGAAGTGACCGTGGATGAAGAGCCGGTGCGGCTGACTCCCATTGAATACAGCATATTGCTGTTATTGGTGAAAAATCCGGGAAGGGTATTTTCCATTGACCAGATTTATGAAAATATCTGGAATGAGGAAGCCATAGGCGCAGATAATACGGTGGCTGTCCATATCAGGCATATACGGGAAAAAATAGAGATTAACCCCAAGGAACCGAGATATTTGAAAGTGGTATGGGGAGTAGGATACAAAGTGGAGAAACAGTAGGATGGAGCGAAATATGAAAAATCACAGGGGATTGACAAAGGGAAAAAGTGTGTTGCTTCATGGAATGCAGCAGTTTGCTGCGTTTCTTGCCGGCATGTGCGTTGTGATGCTGATAGCTCATTCCTTTGCCAGCTTTGCGATAAGCAATCCCAATTATCCTTCAGGAAGAGTAACCTATGACTGGAATCTGTTTTCCAGAGAAAATAATTTTGATGAGACGACTACCTTTGATGCAATGCTGATGAATTCCCTTCAGGAAATTATACGATATAATGTGGCAAAGAGCCAGCTGGAGGTGAACGGTCAGTTTGACGGCAGCAAAATCATAGATATCCAGGCATTTGCCAACAGGAAAGACGACCTGTCGCCTGAAAAAAAATCAGAAGCGAAGTATGCATTGGAAGATTTGATAAAATGGAATAAATACGGGTTTAATCTGGAACTTCAGGTAATGCCTATGGAAAGTTTCATCACCTATTTTGGTCAGCAAGATATGCAGATTTCGCCCGGATACGTGTCAAAGAAACAAATCAATGTATTGAGCAAATTTTTGGGGGAATCTACCTTCTCCCTTTTGTTTCGCTCCTGCGAAGTCTATGGATATGATATTTATTATGATGATGCAGGTGGCTTATATTATATGGAGTCTGTTTATGATGAATCAGGAACCAGTTCCAAAGTGTTTACTTATTCAGAAGTAGATGATGGGGAACAGGAAAACAAAGTAGATTACCTGAATCATATATATCGCCCTGAACTCTATGCGTATTTAGCGGATTTACTACTGGAGGGATTGGGGGTAGCGGATGTATATATCGATACTGAAAGAGGAGATATCATGGTATCGGCTTATATACTGCAGGAAAGATACAAGACCGTAGACGAAGCTTGGTTGACGGATATTGCGGTTGGCTGGGCAGAGTATTGGAAGCTCGTTCTTGTCTTACAGGAAACAATAGAGGATTTGTCTTATAATTATAATGAATATCTGGGATTTAAAGAGCGTTTCGGGGAAGGAGCCACCAATATTGCCTATACTTTTGAGATGTTTATGATGGGTGAGGAGGTTAGGGTGAGCAACATGGCAACTACTCCCTGGCGTGGAGTGGACAGCTATTTCAAAACCCACTATGGCAGGTATCTGGTTTATCATCCCGAGACCATGACTTTTGAGACCAATACCGGACTTACAGAGGAAGAAGTCTTTAATGCTTTTTCCAGTTACGAGTATGCATATCCGGAAACAGCGGAAATCTGGCTGGCTGTGGATACCGCATATCCGGTGAATGACCAGTTTGCACAGGCAGATGCAGCATACCGTTTTCTGCATCCTGCGGCATATATTTTGCTTATCCTGGGAGTTTGCAGTCTGGTAGTATGGCTTGTGCTGTTTTTGTATTTGAGCGTTATGACCGGGTATCGTGTAGAAAAAGGAGAAAAGAATGCGGAGCTGACCTTGAACTGGTTTGATGCCATTCCGACGGAAATAGGTTTGCTGCTGGGAGGGGCATCTGCCGTCGGAATGTTTTATACTGTATTGATAATAATGGATATCGGCGGAAATATACTGATTTACACGACAGCAAACCGAATGAAGGTTTCTTTTCTCAGCGGCATTTATGTCATGTTTGCAAGTGCAGTGTTTTCCCTGTTCTGGTATAGCCTGATAAGACGGATAAAAGGACATACCATCTGGAAGAGCAGCCTTCTCGGGATGCTTTGGAACGGTGTATTCCTTAAGGCGGCAGCAACCGTGAAAAAGCCTTTTTTAAAGGTATACGACAATAGTTCCACTTTTATTCAGTGCATGCTTCCGGCAACAGGCATCATAGTTACGAACTTTATATTGGGCTGGGTATTTTTCAGGGCATGGTTTTATTGGAGACTCTGGTATTTGGCAGTCGTGCTTCTGGTGATGGTGCTGGTGAATGGCGTTATTATTGCTATCTGGTTTACAGACAGCCTGAAACGAAAAAGAATCGTGGATGGCATTGCCAAAATCAGGGATGGTGAGGTGACATATCAGGTTAGCACTGAGGGAATGCATGGGGAAAACCTGAAGTTGGCGCAGGCGGTCAACAGCATCGGAGAGGGTATCAAGACGGCTGTGGAGACTTCCATGAAAGATGAGAGACTGAAGGCGGACCTGATTACCAATGTGTCCCATGATATCAAGACACCGCTTACTTCCATTATCAATTATGTGGATTTGATGAAGAGGGAAAAGATAGAGACAGAACCGGTGAAAGGATATATTGAAGTTTTGGATGCCAAGTCCCAGAGGCTTAAGCAGCTGACGGATGATTTGGTGGAGGCATCCAAAATATCATCAGGCAATATAACCCTAATTATGGAAAAAATTAATCTAACGGAGCTGCTGAACCAGTCTTTGGGAGAATTTTCCGAGAAGTTTGAGGAGAAAAGATTGTCCGTAATACAGGGATTTTCTACCGAAGCCGTGAATATTGAAGCGGACAGCAGGAGAATCTGGCGTGTAGTGGAAAATTTGTTCGGAAATATTTATAAGTATGCGCTGGAAGGGACAAGGGTTTATATAGACATGGAAATGTCGGAGGAGGAAAAAAGCGTAGTCTTGTCCATAAAAAATATCTCTGCCCAGTCTTTGAACATCCAGGCAGAGGAACTTACAGAACGATTTATCAGGGGGGATGTGTCCAGAAGCACGGAAGGAAGCGGGCTTGGTTTATCCATAGCAAAAAACCTGACCCAGCTTCAAAACGGCAGGTTTGACATTTACCTCGACGGGGATTTGTTTAAGGTTACCCTGACATTTCCCGTAATCAGCGAGTAAGGCGCTCAGTTTAAGTCATACGGGACGCGCCTGTTATATGCGTCAAGAATATTATGGATTTTTTCGGTGGTTGCCAGGGTATTGGCAAGCGATACGTCATGGTTCATAAAATCAATGATGGATGCCAGAAACTTGCTCATATCTGCCTCTACAAAATAAGGTTTGCTGTAAAGCTCACGGGGGAGGTATGTCAGGTTGGTGGTAACCACTTTATCAAAATAGCACTTTTCATAGGCTTCGTCGAAAGCTTTCAGGCCGTTGGTGAAGAGCCCGAAGGTACAGCAGACAAAGACACGTCTGGCGTGCATTTCTTTTAACTGTCTTGCCGTGTCTAACATGCTTTCGCCGGAAGAAATCATGTCATCGATAATGATGACGTCCTTATCTTCAATCTTATCACCCAAAAATTCATGTGCCACAATGGGATTTTTGCCGTTTACGACGACAGAGTAGTCGCGTCTTTTATAAAACATACCGGTATCCACGCCCAAAACCGTGGCAAAGTATATGGCACGGTCCAATGCACCTTCGTCAGGACTGATAACCACAAGATGTTCTTTGTCCACCAGCAAATCCTCTTCAGCGGAGAGCAGCGCCTTGATGAACTGATACGGCGGCGTAAAATTGTCAAAACCATTCAAAGGGGTTGCATTTTGTACCCTGGGGTCATGTGCATCAAATGTGATAAAATTTGACACACCCATGGAACAGAGCTCGTCCAAAGCAAAAGCACAGTCAAGGGACTCGCGGCCGCTTCTTTTATGCTGCCTTCCTTCGTAGAGGAAAGGCATAATGACGTTAATGCGGTGTGCTTTGCCGTTACATGCGGCGATGACACGTTTTAAATCCTGATAATGGTCATCAGGGGACATATGGTTACTGTAGCCGTTCATACTGTATGTAATGCTGTGGTTGCAGACATCTGTCAGGATAAACAAGTCCTTGCCGCGGATGGATTCGTAAAAAACAGCTTTTCCTTCACCGCTCCCAAAGCGCGGACATTCAAAGTCAGTCAGATAACTGCTTTCGATGTAACCGTGAAAAGCAGGGTCGTTTTTCACTTTATTGTTGACGCTTTTTCTATAGCCAATCAGATAGTCGTTGACATTGCGCGCAAGCCCTTTTGCGGACGGCATGGCAACTAATTTTAAAGGTGCTACCGGCATTGCATTTTCAAGTTCTTGTAAATTGGGCATAATATCCTCCTGTGTAAGGGTAATTCCATCAATTATTTTATATCATTCTGCTAGTGACACGTCAAGGAATTTCTAGTAGAATAGAGTTATGTTTTAAAGGAGCGGCATGGCAGGATGAAAAAGCAGAACGGACATATTATAAAAAGGGTGGAAGCGGGCAGCATTGCAGAGGAAATGGGACTTGAACCCGGCGACAGCGTGATTTCCATAAACGGAGAAAAAATAGAGGATATTTTTGATTACCAGTATCTGTCACAGGATGCGTATATAGAGGTACTGGTAAAAGCAAAGGGAGGCGAAGAGTGTCTCCTTGAGATTGACAAGGATTTTGATGAGGATTTGGGCATAGAGTTTGAAAATGGTCTGATGGATGAGTATCGTCATTGCCATAACAAATGTATTTTCTGCTTTATTGACCAGATGCCGAAGGGAATGCGCAAAACTTTGTACTTTAAGGATGATGATTCCCGTCTATCCTTCCTGCAGGGCAACTATGTGACGCTTACCAACATGTCAGAGCATGATATTGAAAGGATTGTCAGATACAGGCTTTCCCCCATCAATATTTCTTTTCATACGATGAATCCCGCACTCAGGTGTAAAATGTTAAATAACCGGTTTGCCGGAGATGCCCTGCAAAAGGTGGACACCCTGTACCGGGCGGGAATTGCCATGAACGGTCAGATTGTGCTTTGCAAGGGAATCAATGACTCAGTTGAACTGGATTACAGTATTAAAAAGCTGGCGGAATACCTTCCTCATCTAAAGAGTGTGTCTGTGGTGCCGGTAGGGCTTTCCAGATACAGGGAGGGGCTTTTTCCCCTTGAGCCGTTTGCAAAAGAAGATGCAGAAACAGTGATAGATTTGATTGAAGGCTGGCAGAAAAAGCTGTATGAGGAGTACGGGATCCATTTTGTACATGCCAGTGACGAGTGGTATATCCTGGCCGAAAGAGATTTACCTGAAGAAGCCCGTTATGATGGATATTTACAGCTGGAAAACGGCGTCGGAATGCTGCGTCTTATGCTGGAGGAGTTTTCGGCGTGTATGGAAGAAATGGAAAAAAATAGAAAGCTTCCGGATGAAGGTTTTCAGGGAACAGTGTCCATGGCAACCGGAAAACTGGCGTATCCTTTTATACGCGGCATGGCCGACAGGGTACAGGAGGCATTTCCGGGGATAAGGATATTGGTGTATGAAATCCGAAATAATTTTTTCGGCGAACAGATTACCGTTTCCGGGCTTTTGACAGGGCAGGATATTTTAGCCCAGTTAAAGGGAAAAGAATTGGGGAAGCGCCTTTTGCTTCCGCAGAATGTTCTGCGCAGCGGGGAGGATGTTTTTCTGGATGATTATACTTTAGGGGAACTGGAAAGGACTTTACAAGTAAAGGCAGATATTGTAAAATCAAGTGGTTATGATTTTGCAGCCGGCATTTTGAAAGTATTTGAGGAGGATTGATGATGGGCACTAAAAAATCGAAACCGATTGTGGCGGTAGTAGGAAGACCGAATGTAGGTAAATCCACCTTGTTCAATGCGCTGGCCGGAGAAAGGATATCCATTGTAAAGGATACGCCGGGGATTACAAGGGACCGCATATATGCGGATGTTTCATGGCTGGATAAATCTTTTACCCTGATAGATACCGGCGGTATTGAGCCGGACAGCAAGGATATTATTCTGTCCCAGATGCGGGAACAGGCGCAGATGGCTATTGCAACGGCTGATGTCATACTGTTTATGGTAGATGTAAAACAAGGGCTTCTGGATGCAGATGCAAAAGTGGCGGATTTGCTTAGGCGTTCCCACAAACCCGTTATCCTGATAGTCAATAAAGTGGATAATTTTGATAAGTATAATAATGATGTCTATGAGTTTTATAATCTCGGCATAGGAGAACCGCATCCCATTTCCTCGGCAAATAAACTTGGGCTTGGGGAGATGCTGGATGAGGTGATTTCCCATTTCCCAAAGGATTCAAAAGAAGAGGAGGAAGACGAGAGAATCCGGGTTGCCATAGTCGGAAAGCCTAATGTAGGCAAATCTTCCATCATCAATAAGATGCTGGGGGAAAACAGGCTGATAGTGTCCGATATCGCCGGGACGACAAGGGACGCGGTGGACACAGAAATTACACACAACGGCAGGGAGTATGTGTTTATAGATACAGCAGGCATCCGCAGGAAAAATAAAATTAAGGAAGATTTAGAGCATTATATGATTATCCGTGCAGTAAGCGCCGTGGAGCGTGCGGATGTGGTGATTCTGGTGATTGATGCAAAAGAAGGCGTTACCGAACAGGATGCCAAGATAGCCGGCATTGCACATGACAGGGGAAAGGCGGTTATTATCGCCGTCAATAAATGGGATGCCGTGGAAAAGGATGATAAGACTATTTACAAGTTCTCGGAAAAAATACGGAATGTGCTTTCTTTTATGCAGTATGCGGAACTTCTGTTTATATCCGCAAAGACTGGCCAGAGACTGCCAAAGCTGTTTGAGACCATTGACATGGTCAGTGAAAACCATGCCATGCGTGTGCAGACCGGTGTGTTAAATGAAATTATGTCGGAGGCGGTTGCCATGCAGCAGCCTCCGTCAGATAAAGGCAAACGTCTGAAACTGTATTATATTACGCAGGCATCCGTAAAGCCGCCCACGTTTGTCATCTTTGTCAACGACAAGGAGCTGATGCATTTTTCCTACACAAGATATATTGAAAATCAAATCAGGCAGACCTTTGGCTTCAAGGGAACGCCCTTGCGCTTTATCATCAGGGAAAGAAAGGGGAAGGAACAATGATTTTGGAAAGAACACTATGCCTTGCCATCGGTTATGCATTCGGGCTTTTTCAGACAGCATACTTTTACGGAAAGGCACATGGCATTGACATCAGGCAGCACGGAAGCGGCAATTCCGGCACGACAAATGCACTGCGTGTTTTGGGGACGAAAGCAGGACTGATTGTGTTTGCGGGAGACTGCCTTAAATGTATTCTGGCGGTTGTGCTTACCAGGGTTTTATTTGGAAACAGCCATGCGGAGAGCATATACCTGCTGGCGCTTTATACGGCGGCCGGTGTCATTTTGGGACATAATTTTCCTTTTTACATGAAATTTAAAGGCGGGAAGGGCATTGCGGCGACTGCCGGACTGGTGCTGGCATTCCATCCTTATTTTATTCCCATGGGCATCATCCTGTTTTTTGGGGCATTTCTGATTACCCATTATGTTTCGCTGGGCTCCCTGCTGGTATATGCGGGATTTATGGTGGAAATAGTAATCTGCGGTCAGGCCGGAATATTTGCCGGCACATCACAGGCTCAGTTGATTGAAATGTATGTAATTTCAGCAATCCTGACAGCAATGGCTTACTGGAAGCACCGTGCCAATATTGTCCGTCTGCTTAAGGGACAGGAGAACAAGACATATCTGATTAAGAAAAAGAAAACCGAAGAGGCAAAAGAGCAGGAAAAATAAGAGGCTGTCATCTGCAGCGGAAATGAGGGTTTTATGGCAAGAGCAGGAGTTATCGGAGCAGGGAGCTGGGGGACGGCGTTGGCCCTGCTGCTTCACAAAAACGGACATGAGGTTACTCTTTGGTCCATTTTGGAAGAAGAGGTTGCCATGCTGAAAAGGGAGCATGAGCAGAAAGATAAACTGCCGGGAGTAAAGCTTCCGGAAGATATGGTGTTTACGACGGATTTAAGAGAGGCTGCAAATGAAAAGGATGTGCTCGTACTTGCAGTGCCGTCTCCCTTTACCAGAAGTACGGCAAAGTTGTTGCGGGAAGTAACAAAAGAAGGACAGATTATTGTCAATGTGGCAAAGGGAATCGAAGAACACAGCTTAAAAACCCTGTCGGACATCATTGAAGAGGAAGTGCCGCAGTCTGTTGTGGCGGTGCTGTCCGGGCCATCCCATGCGGAAGAAGTGGGAAAGGGAATTCCCACAACAATAGTGGTAGGGGCGAAAAAGAAAGATACGGCGGAATATCTTCAAAATCTCTTTATGAACGATGTATTCCGTGTTTATACCAGTTCAGATGTCTTGGGAATTGAACTGGGAGGTGCGTTAAAAAATGTGGTGGCGCTTGCAGCGGGCATAGCGGATGGATTGGGCTATGGGGATAATACAAAAGCAGCGTTGATTACCAGGGGTATCACTGAAATTGCAAGACTTGGAACCGCAATGGGGGCAAAATTTGAAACTTTCTGCGGCCTTACGGGAATTGGGGATTTGATTGTAACCTGCGCGTCCATGCACTCCAGGAACCGTCGTGCCGGCATCCTGATTGGGCAGGGTAAAACCATGCAGGAGGCAATGGATGAAGTAAAAATGGTAGTGGAAGGGGTCTATTCTGCAAAAGCGGCAATGGGGCTTGCTGCAAAGTATCAGGTACAGCTCCCTATCATTGAGCAGGTGAACCAGGTGCTGTTTGCCGATAAGCCTGCCGCAGAGGCGGTAAAGGATTTGATGCTCAGGGATAAAAAGATTGAAATATCCGATGCACAATGGGAATAGCGTGAGAAGAACTTCTAACGCTTGCAGCAAAGGCTGCTTCGCGAAGAAGTTCTATGTCTCACGCTGGAGAATGCCTAAAATGCGGCATTCTCCGACATGGAGGTTAATGTAAAAAAACAGGGGGCAGGTAATGTACCTGCCTCCTGTTTTATCCGAACTGACTTTTTGTATCAGTAATGGTATTCCTTTGAAAGGTAATGGAAATTTTGTAATCTGCTGTCGCGTCCATACAGGGTAGTATGGCAGGCTCTTGGAGCGGATTCCAGTTTTTGGGTGGCCTCTTCCAAAAGCCGGGAAAAGAGTCCTTCCGATTCTTCTTCCCTGGGGCGGGAATAGGGAAGCCTCTGTTCCTCCCGCTTTAGTTTACCAATCATGGGAGCTGCCAATACCGATTGCACCATGAAAATACTTCTAATTCCGTTTTCTGCGACTATCCCTCCTTGGATGCGTATTTCAACAGTGAAGATTCTTTGTTATCATATATTTCGGAGAGATTTGTCAGAAAACTTATAGTTTTTTATATAATATTTTTGACAATTTCGGCTGCCATTTTGGATTTATTCATGGTATAGAGGTGAATGCCGCTTACACCGTTTGCCTTTAAGTCCAAAATCTGCCGGATGGCATAGTCAATCCCGGCTTTCCGCATGTCTTCCGGATTTTCCCCATAAGTGGCAACCATGTCGGAGAAAGCCTTTGGAATGGAGGAACCGGACAGGGAAACGGTTGTGCCAAGCTGATTAGCCGTGGTAACGGGCATAATGCCTGCACAGATGGGTATGTTGATACCCTTTTTTTCTGCACGTTCCATAAAGTCATAAAAGAAATCATTGTCAAAGAAAAGCTGGGAGATAAAAAAAACGGCTCCAGCTTCCTGCTTCAGCTTCAGGTTTGCCAGGTCGGTTTCCCGGCTGAAGCATTCAAAATGTTTTTCCGGGTAACATGCACCTGCACATTGCAGATTGGTTTCTTTTTTCAGGAAAGCAATCAAATCGGATGCGTAAGAAAACTCTCTGGAAGCAAACTGCTCATCGGACATATCCTTTGGACGGTCACCGCGCAGCGCCAGCACCTGGCTGATATGGTGTTCCTCTAACTGCCCGGCAATGGAAAGGATGTCCTCTTTTTGGCTTCCCACACAGGTCAGGTGTGCGAGGGCTTCGATATGCAGGGTGTTTTGAATATAGGACGCAATTTCCAGTGTCTTTTTTGATTTGCTGCCCCCTGCTCCATAGGTGACGCTGATAAAATCCGGATTCAGGCGGCTCAACGCATCCAGTGTGTCGTAGGCAGTGTGAAAGTCAGAGTCTTTTTTGGGAGGGAATACCTCAAAAGAAAGAGTCGGTTTTTTTGTATGAAATAAATCTTTAATCATGTTGTTTTCTCCATAATCTGCTTGATTTTATAACAGGAATATCGTAACATGTTAATGGACAATTTTCAATTGAAATCGGTATTTGTGTTTCCGTATTTTGAATGGCGGCAGCCGGCGCGTGCATTTGTTCCAACAGGACACGCTCCCGCTCGGGTAAAAACGCAGCGGCACTAGGAGGTTAAAAGACAACCTCCAAGGGCCGGCGTTTTTACACGGTCCTTTATGGAATCAAATGCACGCGCCGGCTGCCGCCATCCAAAATACGGAAAACAAGGAAACCGAAAAGGTAAGATTCAGGAAGGATTTTAATATGAGTGAACAGTTCAAGGAAACAGGATTTGCCGGAAGCAGCGAATATGTTGCGAGTGAGGAGCTTATGGCAAGCGTCAATGTGGCGATTGCATTAAAGAAGCCGCTTCTTATCAAGGGAGAGCCCGGAACGGGAAAGACCATGCTGGCAGAAGCGGTTGCCAAGGCATTGGATAAAAGGCTGATTATCTGGAATATCAAGTCCACCACCAAGGCACAGGAAGGACTTTATGTATATGACACCATACAGCGTCTTTATGACGGTCAGTTTGGGGAAGAAGGCGTGGATGACGTTGCAAGGTATATCAAGCTGGGAAAGCTGGGCGAAGCCTTTGACAGCGACGAACAGGTGGTGCTTTTGATTGATGAGATTGACAAGGCGGATTTGGAATTTCCCAATGACCTTTTGTGGGAGCTTGACCAGATGGAGTTTTACATCAACGAAACCAAGCGGACAGTCAAGGCAAAGCACAGGCCTATTGTGATTATTACGTCCAATGCCGAAAAGGAACTGCCGGATGCATTCTTAAGGAGATGCATTTTTCATTATATTGACTTCCCGGATGATGCATTGATGGAAGAAATTGTAAAGGTACATTATCCGGATGTGGAGGAAACCCTGTTAAAGAGCGCTATGGAAGTATTTTACAATATCCGTGCTTTGAGGGACATCCGCAAGAAACCGAGTACCTCTGAGTTGATTGACTGGATTAATGCATTGCAGCTGGGAGGTATTCCGGCTGAAAAGATAAAGAGCGCCCTTCCGTTTATCGGTGTGGTAGTGAAAAAGGATGAGGATTTGGAAACGGTAAGGCACAACGCCAACCAGTTATAGGAGAGGGTATGTTTATTCAGTTTTTTCACAGCCTTCGGGCGAAGGGCCTCCATGTGACGCTGGGTGAATTTTTAACTTTGCAGGAAGCGCTCCGGAAAGATTTGTGCGAAAACAGCCTGACACGGTTTTATTATGTGGCGCGGATGATTCTGGTAAAAAGTGAGACGGATTTTGATAAGTTTGACATGGCTTTTGACGAGTGTTTCAAAGCCGTGTCCAATGAGAGGGAACTCACTTCCCAAATGATGCGCTGGCTGGACAAATCCGATTTGCAGGAACTGGCGGACGCTGAGGCGAGGTCACAGTTAAATGAACTGGAAGATTTGCAGATACACATGGATAAGGAAGAAATAGAGCAAAAATTCAGGGAACGGCTCAGGGACCAGGACAATGAGCACAATGGCGGAAGTTTCTGGATAGGCAGTATGGGTAAGACCACTTTCGGCAACAGCGGCGGCAATGTGGGCGGACTGCGTGTGGGCGGAAAGACCGGACACCAATCCGCATTTGCGGTAATCGGGGAGCGAAGGTACCGGGACTTTCGGGATGACAGGGTTCTGGACAACCGGCAGTTCCAGATGGCGTTTCGGAAACTGCGCCAGTTTTCATCAAGGCTGGATATCCCGGAAACGGAACTGGACATTAACGGTACGGTGGACAAAACCTGCAACAATGGAGGCTGTCTGCAGATTGTGATGCAGAAACCGAGAAAAAATGCGGTGAAGCTGCTTTTACTGATGGATTCCGGCGGCACCATGATACCGTTCAGCTCCCTGTTAAATGATTTGTTTCAGGCAGTGCATAAGTCAAATCACTACAAGGATGTCAAGACCTACTATTTTCATAACTGTATCTACAGTAAGTTATATAAAACGCCGGAGTGTGAGAACGGGGACTGGGTGGATACGGACTGGATGTTTCGGAACTTAGACAGTGATTATAAAGTGATTATTGTGGGAGATGCCGCCATGGCGCCGGAGGAGCTGTATTCCGATACCGGAAATTACAGGGGACCAAACGGCGGGCTGTCGGGCTGGGAATGGCTGAATCTGGTCAAGAAGCACTATAAAAAGATAGTCTGGCTCAATCCGAAGATGGCGCCGGGACATGCGCCGTGGAGGGAAGCGGAAACTGCCGTGAAAGGTCTTTTTCCCATGTATAAGCTGACGGTGGACGGATTAAATCAGGCCATGGTGAAATTGATGGTTAACAAATAATGGATATGTAGAAACAGCGGGAAGCCGCGGAAATGAGGAAGAAATGACGGTTTTTGATGAGTTAAAGGCAAGGGGGCTGCTGGCGCAGCTGACAGATGAAGAAGAAATAAAAGACTTGATTAACAATGGCAAGGCAACCTTTTATATTGGTTTTGACCCTACCGCGGACAGCCTGCATGTGGGTCATTTTATGGCGTTGTGCCTGATGAAAAGGCTGCAGATGGCAGGCAATAAGCCTATTGCATTGATTGGGGGCGGTACGGCCATGATTGGAGACCCCTCCGGCAGAAGCGATATGCGTTCCATGATGACAAAAGAAACCATAGAACACAACTGTGAATGCTTTAAAAAGCAGATGAGCCGGTTTATTGATTTTTCGGAAGGCAAGGCCATGATGGTCAACAATGCCGACTGGCTGTTAGACTTGAATTATATCGGGTTCCTCCGTGAGGTGGGCGCCCATTTCAGCGTCAACCGAATGCTTACAGCAGAATGCTATAAACAGCGTATGGAAAAAGGATTAAGTTTTCTGGAATTTAACTATATGATTATGCAGAGTTACGATTTCCTTTCCCTGTACGAGAGATATGGCTGCAATATGCAGTTTGGCGGGGATGACCAGTGGAGCAACATGCTTGGCGGTACGGAACTGATTCGCAGAAAGCTGGGCAAGGACGCCTATGCCATGACGATTACCCTGCTCTTAAATTCCGAAGGAAAGAAGATGGGCAAGACACAGAAAGGTGCAGTGTGGCTGGATGCAGACAAGACCTCGCCCTTTGAATTCTACCAGTACTGGAGAAACGTTGCGGATGCGGATGTCCTGAAATGCCTGCGGATGCTGACCTTCCTGCCGTTAGAGCAGATTGATGAGATGGATAAATGGGAGGGAAGCCAGTTAAACGAAGCAAAAGAAATTCTGGCGTTTGAACTGACAAAAATGATTCATGGGGAAGAAGAAGCTGTGAAGGCAAAGGAGAGCGCAAGGTCACTCTTTGGCACCGGTAATGCGGAAAACATGCCCACGCATGCATTGCAGGAGGAAGACTTCCGTGACGGTGTTATCGATATTCTTGGAGTCCTGACACAGGCAGGACTGACAGCTTCCCGCTCCGAGGCAAGGCGTGCCGTGGAACAGGGTGGTGTCACCGTGGAGGGAGAAAAAGTGACGGACATTAAGACATCTTATACAAAAGAAAGTTTTTCAGGAGAAGGAATTGTGGTAAAACGCGGAAAGAAAAATTTCAGGCGCGTGATATTTGGATAAAAATAAGTTACAAAGGTATGCATTGCAAACCTCCCACATATACATATAACAGTATATGCAGGAGGTTTTTTTATGGATAATTTTGCAATAAACACCTACGACTTATACAAAGACATACAGCACCGAACAGGTGGCGAGATATACATAGGAGTGGTAGGTCCTGTGCGGACCGGAAAATCCACGTTTATCAAAAGGTTCATGGATGTCATGGTTCTGCCTTTCATGGAGGATGAACACGAGAAAGAAAGGGCAAAAGATGAACTACCCCAGAGTGCGGGGGGGAAAACCATTACTACTACGGAACCGAAATTCATACCCAAAGAAGCGGCAAGAGTGTTTTTGGGAGGTGATATTGAGGCAAAAGTCCGTCTGATTGACTGCGTAGGTTATATGGTGGAAGGCGCAGTCGGCCATATGGAAGAGAATGCAGAGCGCATGGTAAAGACGCCGTGGTCCCAGCAGGAAATACCCTTTACACAGGCAGCGGGCATCGGGACGGATAAGGTAATCAATGACCATTCCACCATCGGTCTTGTCATCACCACGGACGGCAGTTTTGGGGAATTACCGCGCAACAGCTATCTCGAGGCGGAAAACAAGACCATTATGGCGCTCAAAAAGCTGCGGAAACCTTTTCTGGTGCTGCTTAACTCGGAAAGGCCCCTTGCAGAAGAAACAAAGCGTCTGGCAGAGGAAATTGAGGAAAAGTATCAGGTGGCAGTGATGCCCGTAAACTGTGAGCAGTTGAAGAAAGAGGATATTCATGCCATTATGGAGCAGGTGCTTTATGAATTTCCTATTTCCCGCATGGAATTTTACATGCCAAAGTGGGTGGAAATGTTGCCGGGCGACAACAGGATGAAAACAGATATGGTATCTGCGGTAAAAGAAATGATGAAAGATTTAAATACTGTAAAAGATTTGCGTAAAATGCAGATAGAAGGACAGATTCCCATTACAAGCGAATATGTACGGCGCTTAAAAGTGGATGGCGTAAACCTGTCAGACGGCAGTATAAAGATGCAGATGGATGTGGATAATTCTTATTATTATGAGATGCTCAGCGAACTTGTCGGGGATGAAATCAACGGTGAATACCAGCTGATATCAAAACTGAAAGAATTGTCCGCCATGAAAAAAGAATATTCCAAGGTATTACATGCGGTACAGGCGGTGCGGTATAAAGGATATGGCGTTGTGACACCGGAAAGAAGTGAAATCAACCTTGCGAAACCGGAAATTATCAGGCACGGCAATAAATTCGGGGTTAAGATTAAGGCAGAAAGTCCGTCCATACATATGATTCGCGCCAATATTGAAACGGAGATAGCGCCTATTGTGGGAACAGAGCAGCAGGCCCAGGATTTAATCCGGTATATTGCAGAAGCAGAGGATACGGAAAACGGTATCTGGGAAACCAATATTTTCGGAAAAACGGTGGAACAGCTTGTAGGTGACGGCATTACCGGCAAAATTGCCATGATAGGAGATGAAAGTCAGGTCAAATTGCAGGAAACCATGCAGAAAATTGTAAATGACATGAACGGTGGAATGGTGTGTATCATTATTTAAACTGCACTTTGATGAACATAATTCAAGAGCCTTGAAAAGCAGATTCTTCGGAGTCTGCTTTTTGCTTAAATAATTATAATAAAACGGATATTACGCTAGGGTAAAGTTTTTGTAGGAAAATAAAATAAATAGAAAGCACCTGATTCC
>CAJTMB010000044.1 GCA_910577105.1 uncultured Lachnospiraceae bacterium
ACAGGTCACAGGTGCAGTCTGCCTATTACTTTCCGACAATAAGTTTACCCTATCAGGGATATTGTGCAGGTTGCATTTTCGGTAATCCGGTGTCATAATAACTGTAGAATATTCTGTATTGGAAAAAGGAGAACAGCACATGTTAGAATTTAAGTATGATACCCAGCTATTAATTGAAGGAGAAGACTTGGATGAGGACGTTATCAGCGATTATTTTACGGAAAATTTTAAAGGGGACTGCCTGCTGGCGGTAGGGGACGAAGAGCTGATAAAGATTCATTTCCATACGAATGAGCCGTGGAAGGTATTGGAGTATTGCGCTTCCATTGGTGAAATTTACGATATAGTAATAGAGGATATGGACAGACAGTCCAGAGGACTGAAGGGATAGTTATACAACCCGACAACGGAATTTTGTTATCCGAATCTTGTAAAATAATGTTGACAAATTGGTTTAAAAATTATAGACTTAATATAAGGTCTATGGTTTTTAAACCATTTTCTTTATTTTGCCGCAGCGTTTCTGCGGAATGGAGGTCAGGATGGTTATATATGTAATGACGGAGGCGGAGATGCAGCTGGCACAGATTATATGGGAGAGGGAGCCGCTGCCCAGCGGGGAGCTGGTCAAGCTGGCAGCCGAGCGTTTAAACTGGAAGAAATCCACAACGTATACAGTGCTCAGAAAGATTTGCGAGAATGATATTTTTCAAAATAAAGACGCGGTAGTCACTTCCCTGATGAGCAGTGAAGAGTACGCCAGAAAAAAGGGGGAACGGTATCTTGCGGAAAATTACAACGGTTCCCTTCCGGGGTTCGTGGCGGCATTTTTAAAGCGCAAAAAACTGAGCAAAAAAGAGATAGAAGAATTGTCAAAGCTGATTGAAGAGTACAAGGAAAATTAGGGTGGTTTTATGCTGGCGGATTTATTTGGAAAAGTTCTGGATATGAGTTTTATCGGCTGTTATACCATTGCAGTGGTATTGGCAGTGCGGCTTCTTTTGATAAAGTTTGACAGAAAATATGCCTATTATCTATGGTTAATCGTTTTTATCAATCTGGTATTGCCCGGTTCTTTCAGGGGGAATTTCAGCCTGATACCAAAACAGGTGGCGCGGTTTTCCGTGGCGGACAATGTCATAGCCCATGAGGAGGAAGTCTTTGCAGCGGATATTGCGGCGGCGGAATCCCCTGAAATGATAAATATCCTGTCAAAGTCCGGTCAGCTTATCAATCAGGGCATTCCTGATGATTCCCGGTCAGTTATGGGTGAAATCCAAAAGGAAAATACAGCCGCACGGTCCGGCAGCATTGCGCATATAGCAGTGGATACCGTAAAAGTTATCTGGCTTTTGGGAGTGATAATCATTGTGCTTTTTCATGTTATCAGTATGATAAAACTGAAAAGGCGGATAGCGGCAGGACGAATGCTTTATTGGGATGAGACAGAACGAATTGCGGAGCTGGACAGTATTGATACCCCTTTTTTGTGGGGCGTTCTGTGCCCGGTAATTTATCTTCCGGCGGGAATGGAGAATAAAGAAAAAATTTATGTGATTTCCCATGAAGGCTGTCACAGAAAACGAAAAGATTATCTGGTAAAAATTGTGGTTTCCCTTATTGTGGCGGTTCATTGGTTCAATCCTCTTGTCTGGCTGGCATATATTTTGTTTTGCCGGGATATGGAAACTTCCTGTGATGAAACGGTACTGAAAAGGGCGGAGGCAAATATCAAAAGACCGTATGCGGAAAGTCTGTTAAAATTTGCGGCAAGACAGAACGGCTATGTAATGATGCCGCTGAGCTTTGGTGAGCCGTCCGTGAAATGCAGGATAAAAAATGTTTTGCGGTTTAAGAAAAGAAAGATGGTTTTTTCCGTTATCGGATTTCTTTGTATGTCCGTTGCTATGCTGGGATTGTTTGTATTCCCGGCACAAGCCCATGGTATCAGCGGAATCAGAAACTCTGTTGTGAAGGGACGGCCCAGGGTGGAGGACTTTCCCGAAGATTTCATAACGGACAATGAAAGAGAGGAGGAAGCTTTGGAAGCAGAGTCGTCTGAAGAAACTGTTGTTAAAGTTTTTTCCTATGAACCGGAGCACCGTGAAGGCTATAAAGAAGCAAAGCTTACCTTTGTCGGGGAGGAAGACATGTACCTGCATCCGGATTTGTGGGATGCAAAAGTGCAGGAAGCGCTGGCACAGAGGGCGCTCCGTGAACTGTATGATTTAACGGGCTATCAGGTGGATTCCTGCTGCTACACCTACACGGATAACGGCAGTTTCTATTTTGGCAACACAGAGGAAGATTTAGAACACAGCAGGGATTTTTATAACCGAAGTTTTGGGGAAGAGGAAGGGTATTCTTCCTTAAGCATTCCTTCCATGTGGATTACCAGCGCCAGAAGGGTATGGTACTCGGATGTCCAGCAGTTGGATATACCGAATAATATAGAGGAAATGGATAACGGGGAACTGGCGGTCTGGTTTTTGCAGCGCAGTGCCATATATGGGCAGGAAGAGATTGCAGGGACTGAGCTTTTGTTTGAATCAGAGCCGGAACTGATAAAGGTTATGCTGGCGGACGGTTCTTTTTATGAAGTCCAGCTGGATAGGGACATTAATGCCGTGGCAAGTATATATGGGCCTTATCCGCCGGGATTTTCCCATTGATTAGACGGATTAGGTCATGGAAAGTGTTTTATTGTAATATTTTCGTGAAAGGGTAGAAGTGTATGCAGGCAGTAATATTTGAAAAGATTTTGGAAATGAGTCTTATCGGCTCCTATTGCATTGCAGTGGTATTGCTTGTCAGGATGCTGCTTTTTAAATGCGACAGAAAGTACTCTTATTATCTCTGGTTTATTGTATTTTTTAATCTGTGCATTCCCATATCCTTTCAAAGCATTTTCAGCTTGATACCAAGGCCGGTAGCAGAGTTTACCCTGACGGGGGAAGAAGATACAAAAACCGGGGTCAGTGGCGTAAATAATGAGAATTTGACGGCGGACGGTATGGGGATGCAGCCTGTTACAAGTACGGACGTCTTGGGCGGATATCCCGAAGCGGTTCACGTACTGACGGGAAGCGGCATGATTATGCAGGAAATGCCAAAAACCGGCACAATACTTTCGACGGAAAGAAAAGAAACGGGTACGGCGCCTGTGGTGTCTGTAAATACTGCACGCAATGTAAAGGCGGCTGCCCAAACAGTTTGGCTTATGGGCATTTTGATTATTATACTGTTTCAGCTGATTGGCATAAAGCGGCTGCAAAGACGGATTGTTCTGGGAAGGGAAACGGACCGGAATGAGAAAAGACGGATTGTGGAAATGGATGGTCTGGATACGCCGTTTTTGTGGGGCATCCTGAAACCGATGATTTATCTGCCGGCGGGTATGGAGAAGGAAGAGAAAAGATATGTGACTGCCCATGAAAATTATCACAGGCAGCGGAAAGACCATATAGTAAAAATGATTGTTTTTATCATTACAACGCTGCACTGGTTTAACCCCCTTGTCTGGCTGGCGTATGCTTTGTTTTGCCGGGATATGGAGATTTCCTGTGATGAAGCCGTGCTTGCCCGCATAGGCAAAGATATCAAAAAGAATTATGCGGAAAGCCTTTTGCGGTATGCGGCCAAACAAAACGGCTATGTTATGTCGCCGCTGACATTTGGGGAACCTTCCGTAAAAGCCAGGATAAAAAATGTACTTCGCTTTCAAAAAAAGAAGGTTTGGATTTCGGCAGCGGCGTTTGTCTGTGTCCTGGGCGTAGCGCTGGGTCTGGCGCTCAGGCCTGCGGCAGGGGAAGGCAGCGGGTCCGTGGGGGAAGAGGAAAATACACAATCTGTTTATAACAACGGCGGAAGTTTTATCAAAGTAAACGGAGTTCCCTATTATATGGATAACCGGCGTCTTTACTCTGACGGGAGTTATCTGTATGCCACCAACACAGACGTTTATCCGCAGGAGGTATTTCGATATAATCTGGATGGCAAAGGATTTTCGAAGCTGTTTGACGGTGCGATTGTGGATTGCAATCAGACCGGGGATATCCTGTATTACGAGAGTAGTGAGGACGAAAAGGGAAACAGCGGACTGCTTGCATACAATACGGCGACAGGGGTATCAAAGGTAATGTATCCGGCCGCAGAGGGCGTGGAGATATCGTATCTGGGAAAGTATAGCGGTATTTTGTATATCGCAAGGAAGGACGGCGGTCTTCTCTATATTGATGGAGTAACGGAAGAGGACGGGACGGTGGAGCAGGATTTGCTGGCGAAGGGATTGGAGGCAGGGCAGATTGCAAGTTTCTACGCGGATGAGCATTACATACTGTTTTCCGCAGGGGAGTACGAAGGGAGCATGGGAATGTGGACCGGCACGTTTTATTCCTACAACCGTTCATTAAAATCCCTTACGGAAATCCATGTTACGGATGACGCATCCTTCCATGCCGCAGACGGTTATGTATATTATCAGAAATATGATAATCAAGGTGAAGGCGCCAATGAGTTGTGCCGGATGGATTTTGCATTTGAAGAAGAGGAAAAAATAGGCGAATCTTTGACATATCTGGCTTACGATGAAAAGACCAATACCCTGCTGGCTGCAAAACCGGCAGGGCAAAACAGCTTTATGAGCAATTTGGTTCGCGTTTCCATGGACGGTAGCGGGGAACAGCTTCTTTTTACCGCCCAGGATTTGGGCTGGGAAATGGAGGAAAATGATAAAATTCAATTTGCCGAACTGAGTATTATGGAAGAATCCATTTATACAAAAGCAGAACAATGGGGATACAGGGGCAATGAAGGCTGGCGGGACAGTCTTGTCAGGGAAGAATATATCTGGATAAAAGCAGACGGCTCCTTTTCCCAGGTCTGGAATATAGATTGGGGAACAGAGGAATCCCCTGCTGACAGGCGCAAGGCGGGAGTGCCCTGCGACCCTTCCTCTGAGGGCTGGGATTTGGTAAATATAACAGATGTAAGAACTGATTTTGAAAACCTGCCGTTTGAGCCGGAGCCGGGAACGGAAAACGACACCCTCCTGCTTGCGCAAAGTGACGAATATACCCTTTTCGGAAAGGGAGATTATCAGTCCATGCTGCTAGGCTGCGACGGGCAGTATGCCCTGATTTCCTATCCGTTTATCTCCAACTACATGATACCCGTGGAAATAGAAGAGTCTGACTATGACGGGGATGGAAACACTGAACTTGCCATCCTGCTTCAGATTCACCATGGCACGGGAGTGTATGTGGATACTTTCCTGATGGCGGATGAAGACGAAAACGGTGAGCTTACCGTCTATGAATTTCTGGATGAGGATTATCTGGCACAGCTTGGGCCGCATTTATCCTATGACAGGACAAAAGACGGAATGCAGGCTTATGTGGACGGTGAAAAAGCCGGGAGGGCGCTGCCGGACGAAGAAGAATGGAAATGGGGTCCATCTTCATATGTAAGTGTGGGACAACAGATTTACTTTGCCATGCAGGAAGGTCAAATTACCATAGATGCAGGACTGGAATTTTGGATGGATGATTTTGCCGCAATCAGCTTCACAAACGGCAATACCATTAGCGCCGCCGTATATTATCAGGGAAACGGCGTGTTTGCGCTGGGCACTCCTTTTTGCAGGCATCCGAATTTGGAAAGCGTCGTCACAGACGCGGTAATGGATTATTATGCCGGAAAAGAGAAGCTGAAAGAAGCAAATGTATCTTATGAAGACAGAAGAGATATTCAGGTTGTGGAAATCCAGTATAATGTCAGCAATATGGACGGGGATATTATCTCGGTAACGGCGGTTGTACTGGCGGATGAGAAAGCTTCGTATGAATATTTTCATGTAGAATTGGAGTTGTGGGAAGATTGCTATTATAGGGTAACGGATATCAGTAGAGGAGATAAATAGCCTGAAAAGACTGTTTGAGAAATGGAGGAGGACAATATGAAAAAAAGATTGGTTATTGTTTTTTTACTTGCAGTGACAGTTGGTCTGGCAGCCTGTGCAAAAACGGGAACGCCGGATGCCAATCCGGGAGTGGAAACGCAGGAAGGAAGTCTGGCTGCAAACCCGGCTGAGGACCTGAATACAAACCCGCCGGATGGCGTGGAGACAGAGCCGGAAGAAGAGATTGACTGGTATACGGTGTATTATGAGAGATATTACGCCGTTTGGGAGGATGAGGACGAAATGATGGCGGAACTGAACAACAGGGCGGTTTACCATGATAATTGCTCCTTTTATGGAGATGTAAATCAGTATCTGGAAACCGTTTTGGAAATCACGGATATTTCCGGTCTTGTGGAACCGCTGTTTGGCTTGGATATGGTAGCCATGGAAAAGGAAGACTTTGCAGATTTTCCTCCCCTAATGATACATGTCCTGAAGAATCAGATATATGCCATGCACGGTTATATTTTCAAGGATGAAGATTTGGACAATTATTTCAGGGGTCTGCTCTGGTATACGCCACAGTACACTGCCGAGGAATTTGACGACAGCGTCTTTAATGAGACGGAACGGCACAATTTGGAAATACTTGCAGAGCTGGATACTTATTAGCTTACTCGGTTACCCGTTTTGCTACCAGAACCAAACGGCCGTCCTTTACGTGGTAGGCGCAGGTGGACAGGGTGAGGAAGGTGTCCCCGTATTCGGCTTCCACCCCGGTATCATAGAATGAAAGCACCTTTACCGTCTCATAAAAGGCGGAAAATTCTTCGGGAGTTTTGGCTTCATAGAAGTTGTAATATTTAAAAACGTCGTCATTTTGTCCATACACCTGTGAGGTAAATACCGCCATTACCTCATAGGTGCGCTGCTCGTACAGGGTATCAAAGGAAATGACGGGATGCTCCTTGTAAAAAGCTTCTTTTTTGTAAAAATCAAGGTCGCCGAACATGGAGCCGTCTTTCATGTTGTGTCCGTATATAATAAAGTTTGTCCCCGGGGTGTCCACATCGGCAATGTCTTTTACAAAAAGACAGCCGTATTTATCTTCTTCGCCGTAAAAACTGTGGTGTAGATAATATTCGTTATCTTCGCACTGCATGACGGGGTAATCTATTTTCATCCCTTCAATGGAAAGCCATCCAATCAAATCATTATTTTCTTCATAAAGGGCGCTGTATCGGGAAAGCATGACGGGTTCCTGTACTTCAGGCATTTCCTGTTGTGTTTCTTCAGGAATTTCTATGGGTGTTTCCGGGGATTCCGCATCCGCCTCACGTTCAAAATGTTTTTTTTCCAGCGACAGCAAGTCTGTCAGTTTTTCCTGCTGGGCCTGATGCTTTAAGGAAAGGTAATATGAGCGTCCGACGGGAATCAGGCATAGCACCATTATGATAAGGAGTATTTTTCTTGCAAGTCGGTTCCAATTTCTGCTTTTCATAAGCCTCTTTCTGTTATAAGTATCGTGAAAAGTACTTCTAATAGCTCATGCCAAAGGGCATTTCGCTAAGAAGTACCATGTCTGCGCAGCAGACATTTTTCACGCTTGGAACTTTAGTTCCGTGGGATTATGGGATTCCGCAAAGCGGAATCATGTTGGTTAGTTTGATAATAAGGTCATTATACCATAATACTAGGGCGTTGTATCGGATTTTGATGCAATATATTGCCTGTCTATCATCAAATCAGTCGCTTTGATAAACGGATTGTGATATCTCTTTCGTTTTTCCGGCAGACATGGAGTATAAGCCGTACATTGACTTGCCACACAATAAGCTTTTAATATGGGTAGAAAACGATGTGTTTCAGATACCTCATAATTCAATTACCATGACAATATTTCGTAACCATCTTCAGTAACCAAAACCTGTATCTCCCATTGTGCAGATGGCTTTCCGTCCGCTGTGCGGACAGTCCAGCCATTGCTATTATCAATTTGAATATCAGCGCTGCCCATATTAATCATAGGTTCTATAGTAAAACACATTCCGGGCGCCATTAACATTTCAAGCAAACTGCCATCTTTTTGGATTATCCTTTCCGTAAAAACCATTCGTTTCCGTCTACAACTGAAAGAGAGCTTTGTGCTTGTTGAGAATATTCCAAATCCACACCAAACTGGAAATTGTTGCTCTCTCAAGAACTGACACATCAGTTTCTTTTTTTAATTTATTCTCTACATGAAAGAGCAACAGCCATTACAATAATAATTATTTTGCAACCATATGATACATACTGATTACCACCTATTGTTAACTGCGAGAAAACATTGATTAAGGAATGTGTCATCACACATATCCACAAACTCTTTGTCTTTATAAATAAAGCCGATAAAATAAAGCAATTTGCCAACAATCCACGTAAAAATTCAAACGCCTGTACTTGTGGTAATGTTCCTTCAATGTAGAAATAAGAAAAATGCCATATTCCCCATGCAACAAAAGTAATTATCGTTGAAGTGATATAATTACGGCGTTCCTGCAAAACTGGTTGAAAAATATATCTCCATCCCACTTCTTCAATCCCACCAAATATGATTGCCTTAAAAAATAAGATAATAGGAATATACCACGCACTTAACACTAATTTTCCATTAAATGCAACATAGCAGAAATCCAAGCACAAAAACAATATCACCAATAAATAACTGCTATATTTTTGCCTAACATCAAAAAAATCTTTCGGTATTTTCTTTATATCATAATTTTTGTACTTAACTGCGATAATAGTTCCCCATAGTGCAGATGAACCCCCACCAATTCCAATAGCAATCATTCCAACAGGTGTCGTATAATCTACAACTATACCCATATTACGCATCATAAAAACTATAATACATATCATCCATATTTGCCCTAAAGTTCCTATCAAATAAAGAGCAATTGCTTTATTTCGACTCATAAATATCACCTACAAATTCCAATTTGCCGCTCTATATTCTATTATAACTCCTGAATATAATTTTTCTATTATTTTCTTGCATTTGTGCGAAGTAGTAGCCCTGTTGCCCTCGCCAACTGTCGAAACCAACAGGCATCGTTTCTTCCGAACTTCATAAAAATAACACTCCTTCCACAAAATAAGAGGAGTGTTATTCTTCAAGATATGCTCTTTCAAATACAGAAATATCCGGTCGCTGTTTCCTGCATTGACATGGTGAGTACCCATACAGCCTTTTAAAAGACCTTGCAAAAGCCTCATGTGATGAAAAGCATTGCATTGCAATTTCAATAATACGATGGTCAGTATTAATAAGTTCGTTGACAGCGCAGCTTAATTTTCTTTTAAACACATATTCCTTAAACGGAACACCCACATATTCATGAAATTTAGTTGAGCAATAGTATTCCGAATAACCGACATAATCTGCCATCAGTGATAAGCTTGGCTCATTTTCTAAATTATCCTCAACCCAATCGAGCATGGTTCTTATTGTTTTAACTGACATAGAATCACCCCTCATGTCTGACATTATACTTTAAAAAATATATAAGTACTTGATTTTTCTTGTAGAATTATATTTTAACACTTACTTGACAGTAACAAAAGTACTGAATTATAAAAACACTTGAATAGTAAACGCAGTTTGTGGTAAACTGCAACAGTAGGCAATGTTTAAGTAAAATCAGGAGGAGTGGAAGGATGCGGATTATTTCTTGCTAAGAAAATGAATAGTGGCATATAAAACAGGAGAATACGAACAGTATCCCTGTTTGATTGCGCTTGGCAGGAAATAGGCATTCTGATATTTCATTATCATACACGGTTTTTTTAGGATGCAGAAATCTTTTCTGCGTCCTTTTTTGACGTATGAAAATCCGGGACACCTTATCCTGCAAGCAGGATTATAAAGGAGGGATAACATGTCCTTAATCAATGTAAATCATTTAACTTTCTATTATGACAATGGTGTCGATAATATTTTTGAAGATGTGTCTTTTCAGATTGATACGGACTGGAAGCTTGGATTTATCGCAAGAAACGGCAGGGGAAAGACTACTTTTCTGAATCTTTTGATGGGAAAATATGAGTACAGGGGAAGCATACAGGCCAATGAACCGTTTGACTATTTTCCTTTTGAAGTGACAGATATGTCACAGGATACGGTAAGCGTCTTGGAGGGTATCTATCCGGATTACGAGTTCTGGAAGGTGTGCCGGGAGCTTTCTCTTTTGCAGGTTTCGTCGGAGGTTTTGTTCAGACCGTTTTCCACATTAAGCAACGGGGAGCAGACAAAGGTAATGCTGGCCATGCTTTTTTCCATGGAAAACCATTTTCTGCTTCTGGATGAGCCCACAAACCATCTGGATATGCCCACAAGAAAGCTATTGGGAGATTATCTGAAGACCAAAAAGGGTTTTATTCTGGTATCCCATGACAGGAACCTGCTGGATGCCTGCATAGACCATGTGCTGGTCATCAACAGGACCAATATAGAGGTATGTCAGGGTAATTTCAGCACATGGTGGGAAAACAAAAAGCGGCAGGATGCCTTTGAAGCGTCGGAAAATGAACGGCTGAAGAAAGATATCCACAGATTAAAGGAAGCTGCCAGACAGGCGCATGAATGGGCGGATAAGGTGGAAGCCACAAAGATAGGAAGAAAATCCGAAAAACAGGAAAAATCCATAGATACGCGCGCTTATATTGGAGAGAAATCCCGACGGATGCAGATGCGCAGGAAGAATCTGGAGCACCGGCAGATAAAAGAGATTGAGGAAAAGGAAGGATTGTTAAAAAATCTGGAAACAGCGGAGGACTTAAAGCTGTTTTCTCTGCGCCACCACAAGCAGGTATTAATCAGGGCCGAGGAGGTGCGGATTTCTTACGGGGAGAGGTTTCTGCCCCCTGTCAGTTTTACCATTGAAAACGGGGAACAGGTGGTATTGTGCGGTAAAAACGGCTGCGGCAAATCCAGTTTTCTTAAGCTTTTGCTCGGGGAACAGGAAAGCGCCTGCACATACACGGGTAATCTGGAAACGGCAAGCGGACTCCGTATATCTTATGTGTCGCAGGAAACCCGTTTTTTACAGGGAAAGCTGAAGGATTTTATACGGGACAGAAAGCTGGATGAAACTTTGTTTCTTGCCATTCTGCGGAAACTGGATTTCTCCCGGGAGCAGTTTGACAAAAAAATGGAGAATTACAGCGGCGGACAAAAGAAAAAAGTACTTTTGGCTGCCAGCCTTTGTGAAAATGCCCACCTGTATATATGGGATGAGCCTTTGAATTTTATTGATGTTTATTCCCGGATGCAGCTTGAAGAATTGATATGCAAGTTCAGGCCGACCATGCTTTTAGTGGAGCATGATAAGGCATTTGTAGACAAAGTGGAGGCAAAGGTGGTAAATTATAAGGAAGAATAGGTAGAAAATATGTAGCACGGAATACGGAAATGAGGAAATCATGCCAAGGAAAAAAACCCCGCAGGAAGCAATACCTGTAAATCCTTTGTTTGAACGGGCAAAAAACCAAATTATAGGGATAGAAAGAAAACGACAGGGAATCGGCACCCTGTCGGAGAAGACGGTACATGCCATATTGAAGCTGTACTATGCCCCGGATGAGGACATGCATGAGATTCCCATTGAAAATTTTGTGGCTGATATTTATACGGGAAAGGAAATTGTGGAGATTCAGACAAGGCAGTTTGACAAAATGCGGGAAAAGCTAGCCGTATTTTTGAAACAATATCCGGTCACGGTGGTGTATCCCATACCGCGGGAAAAGTGGCTGATATGGATTGACGAGGAGAGCGGCGAACTGTCGAATCCCCACAAATCCCCTGTGAAGGGAAGCGCCTATATGGCCTTTGCAGAGCTTTATAAAATAAAGATGTTTTTGAAGGAGCCAAACCTGCATTTTAAATTTGTCCTGCTGGATATGGAGGAATACAGGCTTTTAAACGGCTGGAGCCGGGATAAAAAAAGGGGTTCGCGCCGGTATGACAGGATACCCTTACGCCTTGTGGAAGAGATTAGCGTAGATTGTCCCAGGGATTATATGCAGTTTATTCCGTATGATTTGGAAGAACCTTTTACCTCTGCGCAGTTTGCAAAAGCGGCACATATTAAGAGCCCCCTTGCCAGAACGGTACTTCATATACTGACTTATCTGGATTGTGTGGAGCGAACCGGAAAGGAAGGAAAGAATTATCTTTATCGCGTAAAGGAGTGGTGAGACAGCGCCATCATAAATAATTAAGAAAGTGTCAATTATAACTTAATCCTTTCGAAATAAAAAAGAAACAGATACTGATTATACTTTTTATCAATATCTGTATTTTTTTTACATTTTTTGGAGGGATAAGGGATGGAAAGCACAAGAGGACGGCAAGGAGAGTACAGAAGGCAGGGCGGAAACGGAACGCAAGTCCAAAACAGAAAACATGGTGAAAACAGAAGGTCGGAAGGAAACAGACAAACCGCCGCACGGCAAAACGGCAGTGCAGGAAGCCGTGCGGACAGGGAACGTATGCGGCGGATTAGGCAGGAACGGGAGAGGAAAAGAAAAATCCAAAACAGAATCCGGTTAATCAGAAATGTGCTGTTGCTTTTTGTATTTTCATTTATCTTCATAAAATGCAGTACATGGCTTTTTTCTTATGTAAATACCGGAGAAAAGGATGTACAACAGATAAGCGTGCCGCATACAGACGCAAATAGGGATGTAAATACGGATGCGGATGCAACACAGGAGGGCAAAGAGGTTCCGGTAAGTGCAATACCGGATGGTAAACATATCTTGAAGGATGCAGAAGTAGAAGAAGCGCTGGCAGAGCTGGCACAGGCGGATAATGATTTGGCGGAGATTTATACAAAAAGAATTTTTTATCCCGAAGAACTGCTGGCGGCATTGGTAAATAATTCGGAGATGACGGAATTTGTAAAGGGATATTTAACGGCGGACAAGACCGTGACAGGAGAGTTTAATGAAGAGGAACTAAGCGAAGAGCATCCCCTGCTTATACAGTGGGATGAAAGATGGGGGTATTATCCTTATGGCAGCAGCAATATCGGTATTGCCGGCTGCGGCCCTACCTGTCTGTCCATGGTAATATTATCCTTGAGGGGGGACGAGAGCGCCACGCCGGATGTGCTGGCGGATTTTAGTATGGAAAATGGACATTATGTGGCAGGGGCCGGCACTGCATGGTCCTTGATGACGGACGCAGTGTGGCAGTACGGCATCTCAGTTCAGGAAATGGGGATGGATGAAGATGCAATGAAATATAAGCTGGACAGGGGCGGCATGATAATATGCTCCATGTTTCCCGGTGACTTTACCACTACCGGACACTTTATCGTTATATACGGTTATGATAAAAATGGATTTATGGTGAACGACCCCAACAGCAGGGAGAGAAGCGGCAGACAGTGGAGCTATGACACGCTGCGCTATCAGATTAAAAATATGTGGGGATATGAATAATAAAGGAAGTTTCCGCATTTTGCCTTGCAGCCATATATTCATTGTCAGTTTTTGCGGAAAAAGTTTTACGTTTAAGTGCTGGCATTTTACATAGAAAGAAAAGACTGACATATCCCTGCCCTTTCCGGCCCCGTAATGCTTTTCTTACCACTTTTTCGGGGGCGACAATACCGGGAAACGTACCTCTTTACCATTGGGAAACAAATTCCAGTGTTTTTATAAGGGAATCCATCCGGGCTTTGCGCCCCGGTTCTTTATTTGCGCCCCGTTCACCCTTAAAAAACTTTGTCATCCGCAACTCCATCGGAACAAACAGATGTCCGCCGTAATCATAACTCAAATGTCGGTAGAAGTATGGAAAACTATGTTCCTGCAATCGTTTCATTACCTGCTCTGCCGCAAGGTCTGATGGCCACATGATATTTGCTTTAGAGGAAATCAGCAAAATAGGACCGGTAATCTTTTCAACTTGGATGACTGCGGCAGCATCGGGGTTCTGCACAAGAGGCAGGTAAAGGTCATACATGGTTAATTTCCGAAATATTTTGCAAAATATATCATTGCAGCAAGGAAGAGGATACATAGCGCCCATTCAAGCAAGGTCTTCCACAGGGGCTTTCGGGAAACCTTTTCCGGATTGGCTGCATAATCCTGAATGTCCGCATCTGGCGGCAGGATTGCTTTAAATCGCAGAAATGCCTGAGAAACCTCCTCTTTATTCATGAAATATCCTTTCCAAACAGGCTTTTCATTGTCAGCAGCATATAGTGCCAAAGCATAACACTGGCGCACGTGTCCCCGATTGCCTGTGTTATAGTTCTCCTGGGTAAGGACTGCCCTGCGAATTTCTTTGTTCCGGATGATACGACTTTTTCCGGGCTGCCTCATATAGCAGTAGTCGTTCGCCACCATGATGTCACAGGACTTTATTTGGGGAAGCGGCTGGTAAGAGATGCAAACCGCCTGTTCCTGCATCTGCTGTACAAATTCCCGCCGGGCCTCTTCCGTAAGAAGTTCCTGTTGGATGGAGGTCAGAAGGGGCTTTACGAACCGTTTCTTATAACTGCTCATAGTAAGTGCGAAAAAAATAACAAATATGAAAAAAATGATGGCAAAGACCTGTCCTATCCCACCACCGTCCAATAGCAAAACCAACTGTATCAGGATAGCGGGAACCGTCAGGCATGCAAGAAATACGCAAAAGATGCGTACATTTCCAAAGCGCGATTTAATGATTGCTTTTTCTTGTTGTAACCATTGTTCAAGCATTTCCTATTCCTCCTATTTCTGTTCAGCTGATTTTCTCCAATCACCAATACCGTAAATCAATATCTGTTTTTCTGAGTATATCATGGGGGGAAAAGATTAACAAGAACGATTGCCAATAGAGTTTCCGCATTTGATATTCTGCAGGTTGATTCAGAAATTGAACCATAAATATGTATTGCGGAGGGCAGGTGTATCTTTTATAATTAAACCACCTCATAGGGAAAAAAGGGAAAATCGAGTTAAAAGGAGTAGAGTCATGCGGTTGTTTTATGGCGTACCTGAAGATATTGAAAATTGGATGAAGCACTTTGGAATTTAGAAAATCCTGATGTCACTAAGGCTCTCTAAAGCGTGGCAAAATATTTTTTGGCATAGTGAGAATGGTTAATTGTCGGGATATATTTTTTATAGGAGAGTGCCTGTTGCCTCTACTTGTTTTCGTAAGAGTTATTCTCCGAGTAATAACGAAATGCTTTTACAATATAATCAGAAGCCCCTTTTCCATATTTGCTATCAGTCATGCTTTTAATATAATCGCTTGAATATGCGTTGATTAGCATTTCCATGAGTTCAGAGAAATGCTCTAAATTATGTTTCATGGCTTCGGTGTATTTTTCAATACTGCCGAATTGCTGAATGGCGAGTTTAGCTACCTCGACTTCATCATCTTTGATTTTTTGAATAAACATATCAAAATTTTCAATACTTCCCCAGTGCTTGATAACATCATCAGTGCTGTTATTTTTAAAATCCTCTAATGCGGTAATGTAATCAGACAGGTCAAATTCTTTAAAACTCATACATTGCTCTCCTTTCTCTAAGCGGCTAAGAAGCTGTATAAGTCTGTCTGTCCGATTGCGTTTCAGCATAAGCAGTTCTTTTTGCCTTTTGAAAGCCTTGATTTTGTCAAAGTCGGGTTTTTGCAGAATTTCTTTAATCTCTTTCAGCTTAAATCCCAATTCCTTAAAAAACAGGATTTGTTGTAGCTTTTGCAAGGCTTCATCATCATATAGGCGATAGCCGGATTCGGTCAATTCGCTTGGCTTTAACAATCCAATCTCGTCATAATATTGTAGTGTTCGGGTGCTTATGCCTGTTAATTCTGCAACTTGGCTTATGGTTCGCATTCTTATCAGCTCCTTAAATTTGTGAAAAGGCAAGACAGAGATTGCCGGCGTAATCTTTTCTGCTCCTATGAGAAAAGATTACAGTATTACGTTACGTGAAAGTCAATACTTTTTGTTAAAAATTTTTCTTAATCATTTTCGGGATATATTTTGACGGAAATACCTCTACCCCAGCATTATGACATTGGGCGGTTGTCATGCTCTTTATTTTTGTAGGTTTGTCAAACATATGTTACACTGACCGCAGATAATCCTTTAAC
>CAJTMB010000045.1 GCA_910577105.1 uncultured Lachnospiraceae bacterium
TGTTTACCAGTGCAAATCATGCAATGTCTTCACTTTCAACATATCCGTTTCCAATATTTTTTGAGGAATGGGGATTGGACGTAAAAGAGATTACAAGCGCATGGGACAATAAAGGCGGTATTGTAATCGGCAATGATGTCTGGATTGGCTTTGAAGCGGTTATTCTATCCGGAGTCACGATTGGTGATGGAGCAGTTATCGGTGCACGTGCAGTTGTTACGAAAGATGTACCGCCTTATACCATTGTGGGAGGTGTTCCCGCAAAACCAATACGAAAACGGTTTTCGGACGATGTGATTTCTGAATTACTGAAACTGCAATGGTGGAACTGGTCTGAAAACAGGATTCAAAAAAACATTGCGGCGATTCAGGCAGGCCGGATTGAGGATTTGAAATAATTGGTAAGACTTTTTTCTTAGTAATGATTTGAACATGGTGCTGGCGCTATGTGAGTTAATGCAAATAAAGGAAGGCAGTAATGTGGCAATTCGCAGTATCAAGCGGATTGCCGCATTTTTATAAAAAATAGACGGTTATGTGGCAACTTCTCTTTTTTGTGCAAGAATTGAGAGGAAAAATGTAAAAATAAGCTTTATAATAATAAAGAAAAGTCTATGTCCAAAAAGCAAAATATGTTTGGACAAGGAGGTATCTCATGGAATGGGTTCACAGATTAAACCAAAGCATGAATTATATTGAGGAACATTTGAAAGGAGAAATTGATTATGAGCAGCTTGGGAGGATTGCCTGCTGCTCCGCCTATCATTACCAGAGGATGTTTACTTATATGGCGGGAATCACTCTGGCAGAGTATATCCGAAGAAGAAAAATGTCTTTAGCAGCGGTAGACTTGCAGGGTGGGAATGAACGGATTATTGATATTGCAGAGAAGTACGGCTACCGTTCTCCGACTGCATTTAACAGGGCGTTCCAGTCTTTTCATGGGATAGCACCCTCGTCCGTGAGAGATGAGGGCGTATCGGTGAAGTCTTTTTCCCCCATTTTGTTTAATATTGCCGTAAAAGGAGCGACAGAAATGAATTATAGAATGGAAACAAAAGAAGCATTCCGTATTATTGGTGTATCTGCACCGCTTGACAAGGAAATTGAAAATAACTTTATGGTTGTGCCAACGATGTGGCAGGAGGCATCTGAAAATGGAACAGTACAGAAATTAGCAGGAATGATGGATGCGCAGCCAATGGGACTTTTAGGCGTGAGTGCCTGCAATGATGAAGAACAATGGAAATATTTTATTGCCGTTTCCAGTACCAAAACAAGCAGTGAGTTTGAAGAATACACCGTGCCTGCATCTACCTGGGCAATCTTTTCCGGAACGGGAACAAATCAGTCGATACAGGAATTGGAGCAGCGGATTATAACAGAGTGGCTTCCGGCCTCCGGATATGAATATGCAAATGCGCCCGATATTGAGGTTTACTTGAATCCGGACCCACAGAACGCACAATATGAAGTATGGATACCCGTGGTAAAGAAAAAGGGATAACGGAGGGATTTATGGACGGGAAGTTTAATATGTTTATGGAAACGGTTGACGGATGTTTCCGTAGCTTTGTAAGCCAAATCAACGAGTATCTGACAGGGAACGGCTGTAAGTGCGACATAAAATTGCAAAAAAGCGGCTATGTTGTGTCCTATGTACTAAACAGCAGTAAAAGGACTTTGGCAACATTCGTATGCCGAAAAACGGGAATGAAGCTCCGCATTTATCCCGAGCATATACAGGAATACCAGGACTTTCTGGATTCACTGCCCGAAAAGGTAAAAAAGGATATCAAGAAAGCATCCGCATGTAAACGACTCATCCATCCCGATGCCTGTAATCCGAAATGTATAATGGGATATACCTTTACGTTGGATGGTGAGTCGTATCAGAAGTGCCGTTACATAGCGTTTCAGCCTACCCTGAGTGAGGAAAACAATCCATATATAATGCAGTTTTTAGAGAATGAATTACGGGCAGGAAAGTTTGATTGACACAAAGGATTTATAGGTGACAGTTCTTGAAAGGCTTGCTTTATGCCTGTTTCTTTTTCCTTATTAGCAAGTAATGGCGAAATCCCAATTCCTTAAAAAACAGAATTTGCTGAAGCTTTTGCATGGCTTCGTCATCATAGAAGCGATAGCCGGACTGTGTCAGCCGGCTTGGCTTTAACGGTCCAATCTCATCATAGTATTGTAATGTGCGGGTGCTAATGCCTGTCAATTCCGCAATCTGACTTATAGTTCGCATTCATCTCAACTCCTATGAGAAAAGAATACAGTATCACGTTACGTGGGAGTCAATACTTTTCCCGATTTTATTTTTTACGGATAACGCCCATGATGATGTTGTCGCAGTATCTGCACCTGTAGTGTTCGTCAACGGCTCCCACAATCGCGCCTCCGCAGGATGGACATTTATCCTTGACAATCTTTCTGGCAAGCGCTACCTTCAATGTATTTTCATGTTTTTCCAGCGTACAATTCAAAAGATAACGCAGCCGGAGCGCGCCCCTGACTGATTTAAGGTTTTTGACAGAATTTCCTGTCAGGATTGTCAGATTAGCGGCATCCACAAACGGTGTCTTGCATTTGGCAAAATATTGGGAACAGTTGTCCGCCGTATCAATATATTTTATCTTTTTACCTCTTTGAATGGTTACGGGGATAAATGCCAAAGCAAAAACGGCGCCAAAAAGTATGTTATCCATGATTTCCGCCTTAATCAGGGCAAATGAAGAATATGGACTGTTACCCGATAGCAGCAATTCCGTCAGATACTCTTTGTTATGGTAATGAGAAACATTATCTATACAAAAGAATGTTGCGATAACAATTACGGATATTCCCAGAATCAGATAGAGCAGAAACCGCATTCTTTTCTGGGCAAGCTTTTGCGTGGTATAGAAGTCCGGATGATTTATTCCTTCCGATACATGGCTTTCAATACTGTAAAACCGGTTATCGGTCAGCACCCTTGCATACAAATCCGAATTATCACAATAAGGACAGATACCGGTATAATAAACTCGCTTTTCAATTGACGCGCCGCAATACCTGCATTCGCAGATACAAATTTTGCTGTTTAAAACAATTTGTTCCGTGTGATTTATCTTGGTCAGCTCATACCCCTTCATGTATATTTTGCGAAAAATATGTAATTGCAGTCTTACAATGCCGGAACTCTTTCCCATAACTTCCGCCAAATCGCGATACTGAATGTAACCGCTTAAATCGCCCTCAAAATATCCGGAATAGAAATTGGCATTCCCAATCAGGCGACTTGATATGCCGGCTATCAACAAAAGGATTATGCCGATGATGATGCTTACAACGCATTCCGGCGTTGCTTTTGCTTCCAAGACGGTTTTCAAATTGTCATGATAATATGTGACCAATGAAATCAACACATATAGGGAGGAGGCGACAAAAAAGATTCCGAATACGGTAAACACTACATTTTTTATTTTTATAAATTTTATTCGATTTTCCCTAAGATACATATTTGTGTCTCCTTTTATCCATCATTTTTGGCACGTCATTGGACATTCGAGCCATTAGCGTGAAAAGTACTTCTAATAGCTCATGCCAGTGGGCATTTCGTTAAGAAGTACTATGTCTGCGTAGCAGACATTTTTCACGCTTGGAACTTTAGTTCCGTGGGATTATGGGATTCCGCAGAGTGGAATCATGGAGGTTAGCGTGAAACAGATTTGTATCTTTAATTATAGAGTAAAAGCCTGTTATTTACAATGCGTTTTCTGAAGTTTTGGGCTTGAAGCTTGCTTCTTTTTTCTCCTCATGATAAGCTTTTTAGCAGGGGTTTTTGAATGGAACTTTTACTTCAACCTTTTTACGGAGTGAAACATGTCGAAAGAAATACGGCATTTCAAAGAAAAATTTTGTGCCGTATCCATATTTACGCCCCGGAATTTGGTTTGACTGACGGGGAGTATCCGTACGGGAAATCACATCATTTTTGGCAATTTACCACCAGGATAAGGGGAACTTACAATGAAAGAGAAGGGCATCTGCCTGTACCACAGGATTATGAGAAGAGAAAATTTTGAAACGGCAGCAAATGATTTATTTCATTTGTTGCGAAATGCACAGGAGGCGTATCCTGATAAAGCAAGGATTTTATATCTTGATATAGATGGACACCGCAATGCAGAGGGCGGTTTTGATGAGGACATGCTGGAGCTGCAAAAGGAGTTTGGAATCGGTTTTTTGCTTCCGTATTTTACGGAGGTATATTTTCCGCTGATTTCCCTGAAAAACACAAAGGGGCGGAATAACGACATTCCGGAGGAACTGGTCATAGAAAATAAGAGAAACAGGAAAGATACCGGTCTGGACGAGTTGTACATAGAAAATTACAGCAACACGGAGTTTATGTCTGAAAAAGATGTCTATGCATATCTGAAGAAAGTCTCTTCTTTTCTGGTAAAATACAACCATAAGCATGATAACAGAAAAGTAATAGGGCAGAAGATGGATGAGCATGACAGATTACTGTTTTTGTGGTACGATTACATAAAAGATGTTATCAATGAACTGTTTGATGCATTTATTTACGGCAATCTGATTACAACCACGGCAATGACAAGGGCTTTGATGGAAAGCTATGTGTATCTTGGTATCATTAAAAAAGAAAAAAGCGGCAAATTATTGGAACAATGGTTTCTGTGCAGTACGCTTGCAAAGCTGAAGCGCAATACCCATAAGGAAAACGGGGAACTATATAACAGTATAAAAGCGTTTTGTAAGCATGAAGAGATTGATTTTCAGCAAGCATATAATCAATATACCAAGGGAAATGAAAACAGCTGGCTGGCATCGGTAATCAATAAGAAAAGGATTACATTCAGGGATGCCTGTGAATTTTTAGGGGAAGAAAATCTATACATTGATTTTCAAAACGCCAGTTCTTTCATACACAGTCAGGATATTGTTTCCAAAATCATGCCTTTTACATGGTACAGTTCGATATATGCCAAATTTTACATTATGATGACGTACATATTTAAGACCATTTCCCTGACGGATGCAGATAAGGAAACGGAAGATGCGATGAAGAACTTATATATGGAACTGGAAGAGCTGGGGATTCGGTATAATCAGATGGAAAAGCAGAATCCGGAAACATCCGGTTAATGCAGGAAGGAAGACGGAAATGAAACAAACAGGATTAGCGGTTGGGTGTATATTTATTTTTCTCATGATTTTGCTGCCGGTTGGCGTTACATCAGCGGCCTGTTTTGGATATACATTTGCACTGGCAGGTTATTCGTTTTTTTCTGTATTGACTGCTTTGGCAGCAATAGGAACCGCCGTCTTCTGCGCTGTAGATAAAGGTATTTCGGAAAACGGGCCTGTTGCTGTGCTGCTTGCTTTGACGATGCCGTTATCGTTGATAAATACTGTGTTTTACCTGTGCAAATCCGGCAGCATCCCGGCAGCGGCAGGTATGCTTATTTGTTTCTGCTGCTGTTGTTATTTGACGGCAAGATATGCAAAGCCTTTGGCATTAAAAATAGTGACGTTAGTGTTGTCCGGTCTGATGGCGCTGCCCATCGGGCTTTTTGCGCTTATCGCGCTGGTGTTTGGGAATATCGGACAAAACACGGTGGTCCGGTCCGTAGAATCACCTGACAGTACTTATCGGGCAGAGGTAATCGACAGCGACCAGGGTGCGCTTGGCGGGGACACTCTTGTGGATGTCTATGAAAACAAAGGCTTTGATGCTTTTTTCTTTCAGGTTGCCAAAAAGCCCCAAAGAGTATATTGGGGCAATTGGGGTGAATTTGAAGATATGGAAATTTATTGGAAGAATGAAAATTGTCTGGTTATCAACTCGCGTGAGTATGTGATAGAATGACGGTGCTTCAGGGGATATTGTTTTCAAGAATATCCTCATTTTTAGGGATATCTCCATCCTCCAGCAAAATCCACATGGCGGGCCGCACAAACGCATAATGGCTGACATTGTTTCCTAAGTCATATACACTGCCGTTTCCACCGACTGTTAAGGCATTCATGGGGGTGTACAGACCCGGATTGCGTATCCACCATTCGCCACCGTTTGTGCCCACAATATCCTCATGATAGCCATAACCTTGGTAGACGGCATCATACATCTGTCGCGTGAGGGTATAGCTGCTTTTGCAAAGCGCCGCTGCGCCTGCCGTAGGCTCGCATATTGCCTGTTCGCTGTAAAACTGGTTTTCACCCATTTCGGCACTGATGTGATAATACCGGATAATATCGTCCCGGTCGGGAAGGAAGATATAATCTTCGGTGTTGCTTCCGGCGTCAATGTATTTAGAAGCGTCAGGCGTATTGTCCAGAAAGCTTAATAGTATCTGCCGTTTTTCCTCGTCTGAAAATGCATTCTCATAAAAATCATGGTTCAGCCATTCCCTGACATAGGAGGTATCCCATGTGGCAGTCGGGCTGCCGGAAGCATACGGCAGGTAGGCCAGCGCATATCTGCTGATGACCAGAGCCTTTTGGTCTTCCACGGCCAATACCACCCACTCAATCGGTTCCGTCCCGTTCTCCGGATGATTATCCTGCTCAAATTGTCCCATAAAAAAGGTTTCCCGGCAGTCTGCTTCCGGATTGTATGGTGCAGAAGTGTCTTTTGTCCTGACATCATGCGCTTTTTTTAAAAATAAAAGGCATATCAGGTAAATGATACATACGGCAACTGTGATGAGACCGCATTTTACAGTATTTTTTACGTTTAGCCTGTCATTGTTCTTTCTGCAAAGAAAGATATACCATGTCAGAACCGCAATAAGGCAAATCAAAGATATGACAAATCCGGGAACAAATCCGCGTGGCACAAATCTCAGCTCTATGGTGTGTTCTCCGGCGGACACATCCGAAACCGTCAAAAAGATGCCTGCCCTGACAGAGGCGGCGGTCTTTTTCCCGTCCAGGTATATTTGCCAACCCGTATCATAGGGGATGGAAAAGAAAATATGGCTCCGCCCTTCCGGGTTTTCAAAGGAGGCTTCCAAATGAGAGTCTGTGAATTTCTCTAAACGGATGGCTCCTTCTTTTTGGTATTCGTAACACGCTTCCAGAGCCGCCGTATCCTCATAATAGATTTGCACATCTGTAATGCTTATGGTGTTCTCGCAAAGTTCCACCCGGATTGTCAGCATTTCTCCCGGATTTAAACGGATATAATCGTCAAGGGAAAGGATGTCGTATTGTCTTGTATGGAAATATAATCCGGCGTCTACACCGTTGAGATAAATATGGGCCATTTTCATGTTGTCGGTATTCAGGTACAGATAAAGTGGGTTTTCAGAGGAAACGGTAAAGGAATATTCGATATATGCTTCTGCCCCAAAATCAATCTTCTGGTACACGCCCCGGGGGTCAATCATTTCCAGGTTTTGTGTTGAAACATCATAATCCTGCTGCCTGATAAAGATATCATCTTCACAGCAGGCAGCTCCCAACAGTTCGTTTTGCAGTGCAAATTTATCGCTGTTATAGTCTGTGGAAATGTCTGCCAGATTTCCGTCAGTCAAGAAAGCCATGGAAAAAGCGTACGGATTTTCATATATGCCGGTGCAGTCAATCTTGTCCACAAATACATAGGGCGCTTCGAGTTCACTGCCGGAGAGGAGATATTTAACACCCAGAAAACTGTCCATGGACAGCGTCGAGCCCCTGTTGTAGAGAACCCAGTTTCCGTTGTTCCGGTAACCTGCCGCCTGCATAAAACTTTTAATCTGCGGCTTTTCGGTGGAGCTGTAGTGCCCCAGTCCGGCATAATTAAGCCACATGGCGTCATTCATGGTTCTGTAAAAATTTTTCTCCATGCGGTAAAAGCCTTGGTCAAGGCGTGATATCAGGTCTGTCTGCGGTCCGGCCTGGTCTGCATACAGATTGTAATAAACGGCAGGCATTCCCTCGGGATTTTCGTAGATGTCGGCACCGTTATCGCCAAGCTCTAAGAGAATGAGCGCCAAGCCCGAAAGCGCTGCAATACGGGCGGTCTTTTTCCTGTTTAAGAGAAAAACAATCAGGGAAGCCAAAGCAAAAATAAAACCGTCGGTATATGCATCTTTTGTCATGAAGGAAAAAGGTTTCCGATACATAAGCGCAATGACGGCGCATATGGCGAGCAGTGTCAGCAATGACGCGGTTATCCGGTTCTTTGTCCCCATTTCCTGACAGGAGGCAAAACCTTCCTTTGCGGTACAGATAAGCAGAAAGCAAAATAGAAAGCTGTAGCGGAAAGGAAACCACATGGGTGTGGAAAAGCCATGCCACATCAAATCAATGCCCTTCAGGTAAAAGGAAAAGAAAAAGATAATGTATAAAAGCAGGGTTCCTGCTTTTCTTTTTAGCGGTATTTTGCTGTTCAGAAAAAAGACGCCCGCAAAAAATAAAATCAATATACCGCAATAGATATTTGGCATCCCCGTCATAAGGCTTTCCGAGCTTTTGGGAAGCAATTTGACAAGAATGTCATTCCAGAAAAAATTCGGTTCCATCAAAAGGTCGCTCCAGCGAAAAGGATTTTTGACGCCCTCCAAAGAATATTTTGTGGGGAGAAGCAGCCACATGTTCATTCCGCCTGCCAACAGGGAAGAAACAGAAAAGATAAGGGCGTTTTTCCATTTACTCCGCAGCTTTTCCCCGTTTACGCAAAGAAGGTAATAAAGATAATAGAGAACGCAGAAAATGCAAATCATATAACCGATGTAATAACTGGTAAGTAATGTGTAAGCCAGTGAAGCAATGTATAAAAAGGGCTTTTTTTCATTGATTAGTTTCTTTATGCCAAGTATCACGATAGGCAGGGCGTAAATGGCATCAAACCACATAATGTTGGAAATGTAAAAAAGTGTATAAGACATCAGCGCATATGCGGAGGAAAAAATCAGATTGCCGAACCGTTTTCCCTCATAATTTGCCAGAGTGTAAAAGGAAAGCCCGCACAGGCCCAGTTTTGCCATGGAAATCCACGCGACCAAGCCCGGGATTTCTTTTATGCCAAACAGTAAAAACAAAAAATTAAAAGGACTCATCAGGTAATATGCCGTAAAGCCCAGCATATCCCCTCCCAAGGTTTTGGAAAATGTATAAAAGAACCCATGCTCTTTTACAGCGGATGTAAAGTAGAAAAAATAGGACACGTACTGGTTATCCATATCGCAGATAAGCCAGCTTTCGTTCCCAAAAGGATACATGCCCCTTGCCCTGCAAATAAGCATCATGACCAGTACAGGCAGTAAAAAGGCCAGAAGGCTGTATGCTGCCTGTTTGGAATCTTTTATCCTTTTTATAAAGTTGCTTTGAAATAAGCTGTTTTTGTTCATTTTGTTTATTTTTCTCCTTGTTTTGCCTCTTCAGGTCCAAGTAGTCCCTTGTTTGTCTGTTTGCCACGCACGTCATACTTAATATATTGAGTATAATCAAACCATTAAGCATAGTCAAGTCATTAAGCATGTTAATGTAAATTTGGAAATGGAGGTAGAAGCTTTGATTTCTTATGAACCGTTATTCGAGACTATGCAAAAGAAAGGCATTACAGAGTATAATCTGATATATAAGCAGGGGATGTCTGCCAATACGATACATCGGATAAAAAAAGGACTCCCTTTTACCACGGAAACGTTAGATACGCTTTGCTATATATTGGATTGCGAGGTGTCGGACATATTAAGGCATGATAAAACAAAGTAGGATGTCTTAATATGTTTCACAGGGTAATTTTCGGGAAAATGGCTGGAATACAAGGCTTGTAAGCCGGATGCGCAAAATGCTATAATTAGTTTCCGATATGAAATGGAAGAACTGATGCCGGTTGTAGCGGCGCTGTCAGAGGAATTGCAGGGCGGCTGGAAAATGCAGCGGTGCATGGAACGCTTTCCTATATGCTTTAGGACGAAAGGAAAAGAAATGTGGATTTTTATGGCTCTTCTTTCTGCATTTTTTGCGGGGATTACTTCAATCCTTGCAAAGTGCGGCATTCATAAAACGGATTCGGATGTGGCGACTGCCCTCCGCACAATCGTGGTATTGGTATTTTCATGGATTATGGTGTTTTTGACGGGCGCGGCATCCGGCGTCCGGGATGTTACTCCTAAACAGTTTTTGCTTCTCGTCCTGTCCGGTCTTGCAACAGGTGCGTCCTGGATTTGTTATTTCAAGGCATTGTCCATAGGGAATGTCAATAAGGTTGTACCGGTTGACAAGTCAAGCACTGTCCTGTCCGTGCTTATTGCCATTGTTCTGTTTCAGGAAACAAGGCATTTGGCATTTCGGCTGTTTTGCACGGCGCTTTTGGCAGCAGGGATTTTCCTGATGGTGGAAAAGAGGCGTCAGGATGAAGAAAATACGGGTGGCAGGTGGCTGGTTTATGCAGTGTTATCCGCAGTATTTGCAGCGCTTACTTCCATTCTTGCCAAGGTCGGCATGACCGGCATAGACTCTAATCTCGGAACGGCAATCCGTACCGGCATCGTGCTGGTGATGGCATGGGTGGTAGTCCTGATGAAAGGAAAACAAAAGTCTGTCAGTACGGTGGATAAAAAAGAACTGCTATTTCTGTTTCTTTCGGGAGTTGCGACGGGTGCTTCCTGGCTCTGCTATTATTATGCAATCCAGAACGGTATTGTGAGCGTGGTGGTGCCGATTGATAAACTGAGTATTGTGGTGACGGTTATGTTTTCGGGAATCGTTCTGAAAGAAAAGATTGGTAAAAAGGCACTGGCAGGTCTTTTACTTATGGTGGCGGGAACGATTGGCATGGCGCTGGCATAGTTTTTTGCCGAAACGGAAAGAAGGGATTGTATAAAATGCAGTATACGTTAACATATAAAGCGCCTATCGGCAGCCTTCTGCTTGCAGGGGATGAAACCGGGCTTACGGGGTTGTGGATGAAGGGCGGTAAATATTTTGCTGACACGCTTGGGGCAGAGTATAAAGAAATGGAAACTCCCATTTTAAAAGATGCAAAGCGCTGGCTGGATATTTATTTTTCGGGGAGGGAACCGGAGTTTATGCCACCCCTGCATTTGTCGGGTTCCCCCTTTCGGATGATGGTATGGGACATTTTAAAAAGGATTCCTTACGGAAACACAATGACCTACGGTGAAATTTCGTTTTTGGCTGCGGAAAAGATGGGCAAATCCCGCATGTCGGCGCAGGCGGTGGGCAATGCGGTGGGACACAATCCGGTTTCCATCTTGGTTCCATGCCACAGGGTAATCGGTGCAGGCGGCAGCCTGATGGGGTATGCGGGCGGCGTGGACAAAAAAGCGGCGCTGCTTATGCTGGAGGGTGTTGAATTTAAAGACGAAGAACATGTAGACATCAAAAAATATCAGTGGGAATGTTAGCAACAGTGCATCTTTGCGGCATTTTGCCTGTCCTTTCAGGCAGGTGGAAACTGCCGGAAAAGGAAAATTATTAAGATTGATAGTATGCTTCTACTGCCTGCACAAAAAATTCGTACATGCCCTGTCCGTATTTTTCATCCACACTCTGTGTGAATTGTGGATTTTCCCGCAGATACTTTGCCTGCTTTAGTATCAGCTGGGGTATATTTTCATTGGGGCACATCTGTTTCGAGAAGGATTCATATTCTTTTACAATCTTTTTTATCTTATAAAAGGCAGGTCCCAATTCTCTTTTTTTGGCCATCTTTTCAATAATCCCTTCGGGAATTATCTGTATGAATCTGGTTGCAGTGTCTTCCTTTTTTATCTGGGAAATTACTTCATTAAAGTTATTACTGATAATGTCTTCCGGGTAAGTTTTTACATCCATATGATTTCCTCCAATTTATAAGTATATTTAAAGTGTAGTTATTTGGCTCACCACTGTCAATTAAATTTTTTATTATTTGCCTGTTTTGCACAATAAAAGACAGCATATAATTTTGAAAGCATACAAAATAACGGTAAAATAACAGATACAGAGCTGACAAACATAAAATAACGCACAAAAAAATAGTACGAAAGGGTGAAGTGACAGACATATCACACAAAAAAGTGAAAAAAATACACCTTTTAGAAAAAATTTCCACTTTCTCTATTAACTTGTCTATGTAGAATGTTTATATCGTGATTGGGGAAAGTCAGGAAAAAATCTAAGAGGAGGTTACAATGAAAGGAATTCAAAAAAACAAATTGTGTAAAAGAGGGTTAGCTGTCTTACTTGCGGCATTCATGGTGCTTGGAAGCCTTGGTGTGTCCTTGAAAACCAATGTGCAGGTTGCTTGGGCAGCAGAATCAGTCATTAACTCCATGAGTTATTATTCGTCCACTGACGGACCGGTGATAAGTCATACAGGAGTGGAATCGGCTGATTATGGATTTGTAATGCCAATTTTTAACGGCGGTGCTTCAACCTGGCAGGATGTTGTGGGTGATTTGTCAGTAAAGGTAAAGGTTGACGGCGCTTATGTTGACATTGACAGCGTCAGCAGTTTTGTATACAACCAGAACTGGGGACATTTTAATGACAACGGATTTGTCGGCTACTGGTTCAAGGTATCGGAGACGACGTATCTGCAGCTTTACTCCAAAACTACCGGTGTTACGCTGGATTACACGCTGGAGTTTATTAAGCAGAATAAGACGAATATTACTTCCATGACGGCAACAGACGGACCGGTTCTTACGGCGGGACCGACCGGCAGCATCGGCTTTACCTATCCCACCTTCAATGGGGATTCCAGCATTTTGTACGATGCTGTCAAAGAAGACTTGAAAGTTTATGTAAAGACGGTCAATTCTTCCGAATGGATTGATATTGACAACAATGCGGCAAGCGGATGGATTTATGACAATAATTTCGGACAGTTTACGGACGGCCCTGGCGGTTACTGGTTTGTGCTTACGGAATCCATCAACGTAAAACTGGAATCCAAATCCTCCGGCGCTTCCCTGGTTTATACCTTAAATTATCAGAAGCCTGAAAGAAATTCCTATACGCTTAGTCCCTTTGAGGACAAGACTACATATGAAGCAGATTCTAAAGGGGCAATCGGGTTTGCGCTTCCCAAAATAGACGGTAATCCGGCTTACCAGGCTGATTTGGATAAATTTGTGTATGAGGTTAAGATAAATGGAAACTGGGTGGAACTGGGTGATTTCAGTAAAAGCGGTTTCCAGTATTCCGCAAACGGTTACAATAAAATGTCCACTAAAACGCAGTGGGGTTACTGGGTGGACTACATTTACGGGCTCTGGTTCCAGCCGGTTCTGGAAGACTATGAACTTCGTATCGGTTATCCTGAAAACGGGGAAAAAGGTGGGGCGGTAAATAACAACTATGTATATTATACATTGATTGGCAATCCCAATGCGGAAGTGCCTGTGCCGCCGATTATACCATTCATACCCGGTGACCCGAACGACCCTTATCTGGAAGGGTATGAACTGACATACCATGATGAGTTTACGGGAAGCTCTTTGAATACCGGAATGTGGAATTATGTCACGGGATATTATATCAATGACGACCCGGGCACCTGGGGCTGGGGCAACAATGAGTTGGAGCATTACACGGATTCGGAAAGAAACGTTAATGTATCCGGCGGAACATTAAACCTTACGGCATATGAGGAGCCGAAGTCGTTTCCGCAGGACCCTGGCCGTTATGCGCAGTACTCTTCCGGCAAAATCACCACACAGGACACATTCTCCTTTAAGTACGGACGTATTGACTTCAGGGCAAAACTTCCTGTAGGAAACGGATTGTGGCCGGCGCTCTGGCTTCTTCCGAATGATGATACCTACGGCACATGGGCTGCTTCCGGGGAGATTGATGTTATGGAGGCAAGAGGCCGTGTTCCGGGAGCCAGCAGCGGTGCAATCCATTTTGGAGGCCAATGGCCCAATAACACATATCTTGACGGCAGTTATGCGTTTTCGGATGGACAGACGATAGATTCCGACTATCATATTTACAGTCTGGTATGGGAGGAAGGACTGCTTGCATGGTTTGTTGACGGGGAAATGTTCTTCTATGCAACCAGCGACCAGTGGTTTACAACGGCATCAAATGACCCGAATGCGCCGTTTGACCAGGAATTTTACATAATCATGAATCTGGCAGTGGGCGGATGGTTTGACAACAATATCACACCGGGACCCGGGGATATTCCCGCAACAATGCAGGTAGATTATGTACGCGTTTACAGGCCTGAAGGAGATACCAAAGCTACCTTTACTTTAAACGGCAATCAGGAACAGCCTTCTGTATCTGTAACAGGCATTTCCGTAAATCCAAAGGAAGTTTCTTTGACACAGGCAGGGCAGACGGCATCCGTATCCCATACGGTGAAACCGGCCAATGCCACAAACAAAAGCGTGACATGGACATCCTCCAATCCTGATGTGGCAAGCGTTTCTGACGGAATCGTCACGGCGCACCAAAACGGTACGGCAGTGATTACGGCAACCACCAAGGACGGCAGTTATTCGGATACCTGTACTGTGACGGTAAATATTGAAACGGTGACAACGCCCGATAAAGACCATGTAGGTGATGGAACGGTAGGACTGAACAGAGAAGGCGGCACAGTGGAGTTTTATGTGAACGGTGCGGAATTTGCCGACCTCCATTATAAAGTAAATAATGGCGGTCAGATGAATGTAGGTATGGTAAATGACGGAAAAGGCAACTTTACTTATACGCTATCCGGATTGAATGACGGGGATACAATAGAATACTCTTTTACCTACAATCCGGGCAACGGCGCGCTGGATACGGCATGGATGACCTATACCTTGTCAGGCGGCACACAGGGAGGCGGCGGTGATGACGGCGGAAGCGGCGGAACCGTACAGAGCGGACAGGTAACAATGTATGATGATTTGAACTATGGAGGAAGCGCTGCATCCTTTGGAGTCGGCAGATATGATATGGCGGATATGGTTCAGGCAGGCATTGCCAATGATACGATTTCTTCCATTAAGGTGCCGCTCGGTTATAAACTGACTGTATTTTCCGACATCCATTTTGCAGGTGAAAGCAAAGTATTTGACGCCGACAGTTCCTATGTGGGAGATGAATGGAATGACAAGATTACTTCCTTCATTATAGAAGAAGCGTCTTACTACATTTATAATAAGCACAGCGGTCTGGTATTGGAAGTAGCAAATGCCGGCAGGGATAATGGCACAAACCTGATTCAGAATACTTTGAATCAGGGGGAACACCAGCAGTGGAAAGTGATTCCGGTAGAGGGCGGCTGCTACAAAATCATAAGCGTAATGCATGAAAAGGCAATTGATGTTGCGGACCTTTCCACCGCAAATGGCGGAAATGTGCATATCTGGGAATATGTAGGCGGCGACAATCAGAAATGGCAGATTGGAACTGCGGGAGGCGCTTACAAGACAATTGTAAACAAGCTGAGCGGGCTTTCTCTGGACGGTGACGATTGGTCAACAACACCGGGAGGAAATATTATCCAGTGGCAGTTGGGAGACAGTCAGGCAAACCAGCAGTGGGAGTTTGTACTTGTCAATCCGCAGCCTGCAAATCCGTAAATATAATGCAATAGTTTAATAGTCAGGAACAGGCCCCCTTTGTCGGATGAGCAGTCGGATGAAAGGGGCTTGTTTATGCATTTGCTAGGGTAAAGTTTTTGTAGGAAAATAAAATAAATAGAAAGCACCTGATTCC
>CAJTMB010000046.1 GCA_910577105.1 uncultured Lachnospiraceae bacterium
AGGTGTTAAAGGATTATCTGCGGTCAGTGTAACATATGTTTGACAAACCTACAAATGTTTCTTTTCATGCATTAGCATAAGGCATGGCGCAGCCTCCGGGATTTCAGGAACCGGAAGCGTGCCAGTTCTGTTATAGCATAGCGACGGCTATAATCTGTATAATGAATAACATAAATAGGCGGAGACGTCGATAAAATGGGGACAATAACAAAGAAACGGAGGGTTTCTATGCGAAAGTTTAAAATGGTTGCGGTAGTGTCTGTAATGGCTTTTATCTTTGGATTGCTGGGTCCGGTACAGGAAGTAAATGCGGCTTGTAATGTGCATGGCGATTACAAGGACCGTGTAATTAGTTCTTCTTCACCCAATTTTTCCAGTCATTATGTAGAAACGGGGTATTATGTTGATGGAAAGCCGATAACTCAAAAATGTAACATAACAACCGTGTATATTACACATGGAGTATACTGTGGCGTATGCGGCATGCAAATGTCAACTTATACGCAGACAGTAGTAAATCATTCTATATCCCATTAAATATAATTGATAATTGTCCCCATTTTGTTGATTATAGATGAATAAATGTTATCGGAGGGAATTATGAAAAAATATGTTTACGCTTTAACATCTTGTCTGATTTTTATGCTGACAGCCTGTACATTTGGTAATAAGAGAGAAAACAATGGAGAGACAGCCATTATGGTTGACGGATATGCGTGGGGGACAATGCCGCAAAAAGGACAGGATGACGAAGTATATTGCAATCAGCCGGTCAATATAAACGGCTTGGACGGCGTAATACCCATGTGCTATGATTCTTTTTATAATATTTTGTACTATGTTAATTATGGTGCGGATTACTGCATTTATGCGTGCAGGGAAGGCAGGACGGAAAAAGTGGCTGAAGTCCCGGCAAAGCGTTTGTTTTGCAGGGAAGGAAAGCTTTATTTTATGGTGGAATCTTATGGCAGGAACATACCGGACGGATTGGAGAATGGAAATATTCTGCAATATGACCCGGTTTCAGGGCAGGTACAGACATTGGTTACGAAACAGGCATCTTCGATGATTGTTTATCAGGATGGCATTTACTATGCGATAGAGGAAAAGCAGGAAGCCGCGGATGGAATCCATTCGATTGTTGACAGAACGTTGGAGTACTACAAATTTGCAGATAGCAGTGTGGAAGAACTGAAGGAAATGGACGGGCTGGACAGGACAATGTTCAGGTGCGGACAGGATTTTCTCTTTTATGTAGTGGAACCCTATGAGGGGGATGATGAAGAACTTCTTCGGCTGGCAGGCGGAGGAGACATTACAATGAGCGTGGGAATGAAATTAGGCGACAGAAATATGCAGGAGGGGCGTGTTCTGGATAATCTTCTGACATTTCGGTTTATTGCTGCCGGGCAGGTAATTTATTATCTGGACAATCAGGAAAGCCAATCGGAATTTGCAGTATACCATACATCGTCCATGGAAGAGGACAGATTTGCCCTTGCATCAAAGGAGCAGGGAAATTTCATTGTATTTGACGGAAAGGTATATTTTGATGATTTGTGCACTCTGGATTTGCAGAGCGGGGAGGAAATGACTCTGACTGCTGAGGGGATGTATGGGGTTATAGAATGGTATACGGACGGAGAAAATCTGTATGGACTTTGCCTTGTAGAGGAAGAGGGAAAAAACGTCGTACGGTTTGGAAGCTTGGAATTACAGGGGAAAGTGTTATATTTCCACTTGCTTGCAGGGGAGGAAAACGGTCATGCATAAAAGATTAACGGCAGTTTCCCTCGCACTGATATTATTGCTTTGTGCCTGCAAAAGGCAGGTGCAGGAAAAAGAACCGGAAAATATTCCCGGGCAAGGCACTGCGGTTACGGAACAACAGGGATGGGAGATGAAAGAAGTATTGCTGCCTGACGCGGACGCTGCTTTGGCGGATTTGCTTGCGGGAAGTGATGGCGGTCAGACGGAACTGCTGTATGATATGGCGGGCGATGCCATATACCGGGTTGTATGGGCGTATGGCGAAGGGCTGGAAACAGGGGGAATTTGCATACAAAAACTGGAGAGTCCCTATCTTGCATGGGAAAATACGCTGATACCGGCAGAAAGCTGGATGGAGGGTGTGTATTGCTATGTAAAGAGTGCAGCGCTGCGGCAGGATGGCAGCATCTGTCTGCTGCTGCAGGGAATCCATGCAGATGGAACACAAAGTTATTACAAGGCGCTGTGGAGCGAACAGGATGGTTGTTCGGCGGAAAAACTGCCGGATGATTGTCCCGGTGAGGAATTGCTGGCGGGCGGCGTATTTTATGCAGATATGCAGGATGCCGTTTATTTTGCAACAGACAGAAAACTCTATTATTTTGAAGGCGGTGATGCCGGCAAAAAAGAGCTGGACACGGCCGGATATATTTGGCAGGTGACGGCTGCTCCCGACTTGGAGGAACAGGTTTATGTGTGCGTAAATGTAGACGGAGGCGGTTTTTGCATACAGACAGTATCGGGGAAAGTAGTGTTTAAAACAGAGGAAGCGGCAGGGGCTGCGATAGGAAAAGTTGCTTTTTCCGAGGAAGGAAAGGGATTTTTATGTACGACGGAGGGCATCTGGCAGTTTCAGATGACGGACGGACAAATGGAAAAGATAATTTCCCTGACAGAGGAAGGTTATGTTTTGAGCAAAGTCCGCGCGGCGGGTATCGGCCGGGACGGTGCATTGCTAGTAGCGGCAGTTTCCGGCGGGGAGCCATTGCTGTTAAGATACGGGAGCAGGCAGGAAACAGGGAACCAGGAGACGGAGGCATCAGATATAATAGAACTGGAGCTGGCGGCAATGTACCCCAGTGCATTTTTAAAACAAGCAATTATAGCCTTTAACAGACAGAGCAATGAGTATCATATTGTGCTGCGTGAGCCTGCTGATGGGGAAAGCCGTTCGGATTTTCAGACAAGGCTGCAGGCTGAAATCAACAGTGGAGGAGGTCCTGCACTTTTTTCCGATGATGTGATGGATTTGGAAAACGCCGTGGAAAAAGAAGCCTTGCGGGATTTAACAGAAGATTTTGCAGGGCTGGAAGAGAAAATTTCTGCAAATGCGCGGCTGCTTGGACAGGTTGACGGGAGGCGTTATGCGGTTCCGTACAGCTTTTCCGTGAGCACTTTTGTGACTTCCATGAATGTCGTGGGGGAGAGGGAAAGCTGGACGCCTGAAGAAATGATGCAGTGCGTCAGGGAAAGCGGGGCCAAAGCGGCGGTTTCCAACCTGGACGGCCCAAAGCTGTTTGATATTCTGGTAAGCAGGGGGAATCTGATAGACTGGGAAAACAACAGATGTGAGTTAGACGGTGAAAAAGCCGTTTTTCTGTTGGAATTTGCAAATGAATACGGTGATGACGGACAGGGGGAAGAAATGGGCATAAGGATTGCAAAAGGAGAAGTCCTTTCCCTGTATATGTCATTGCCCGGTTTCATGTTTGTGCAAGGTATGGAGGCACTGTTTGAGGGGCAGGAAGCCTATATCGGTCTGCCTGCTGAAAACGGTGGAAACGGAAATATCATGGTGGGCGATACGCTTTCTGTCAACCGGGCGTGTGAACACCCGGAGGGCGCTGTCGAATTTATCGGGTATCTGCTGGGAGAAGAAATGCAGGAAAAGTTGGCGATGGACGCCTGTGGTCATGGCGTAAGCGGTTTTCCGGTTACCTCTTCGAGTCTGGAAAGCATGTTTCGGAATGTGGAGGAACTGGCTGAAAGTGAAGATGTTTTGGAAAGTCCGGCAAACTTTATGGGATATGACTATATGGAAAGGCCTTTAAGTATGGAAAGCATACAAAAAATACGGAAACTATTGCAGAGTGCAGAACCGCAGACGCACCGGACTGATGAAATTTCCGATATTATTCTGGAAGAAACACCGGCGTATTTTTCGGGAGGCAAGCCTGCAGAAGAGGTATGCGGCATTTTACAGAGCAGGATTCAATTGTATCTGGATGAGATGGATTAGCGGTTATTAATATTTGACAGAACGGCGGCTGTAGCTGTATTTGATTTCATAAAGGACCTTAAAAATAAGTGTTTTGTGAAATAAATGCAGTTACAGCCGCCGTATTACATGGTACAATAGAGTAAAATGGAAGGGAGTGGAAAAAATTGCAATACTCCATTGTATTTCCGAATAATTAATGATAAAATGTATTAACAGTAACATAATTTAGTTACATAAGGGAAGGGAAAAATATGGGTAAAAAACTGAATTACAGACGAACCTTTTTAATCGGGCTGGCGTTTATGTCTATCTCCAGCTTTTGGCAGGTGTATGACAACATTATCCCGTTGATTTTGAAAAACACCTTTGAACTGGGGGAAACCGTTACCGGCGTGGTGATGGCGCTGGACAATGTGCTTGCCATTGTGCTGCTGCCGGTTTTTGGGGCAATTTCCGACAAAATAGACACAAAACTGGGAAAGCGGACTCCGTTTATTATTGTCGGGACCGTGCTGGCAATTATTTTTATGCTGCTTTTGCCGGCTGCTGATATGGCAGTCAACCTGCCGCTTTTTGTAGGCGCTCTGTTTGGTGTGCTGATATCCATGGGGCTGTACCGTTCTCCGGCGGTGGCGCTGATGCCGGATTTAACGCCTAACAGGCTCAGGAGCAAGGCCAATGCAGTGATAAACCTGTTAGGGGCAGTGGGCGGCGTGTATTCCCTCATCATGATAAAACTGTTGGTTGGAAAGGGACTTCGTCCCAATTATGAACCGCTGTTCTTAAGCATTGCCGCAGTCATGGGGCTGGCAGTGCTGGTGCTGGTGTTAACCGTCAGGGAAAAGAAAATTGCGGCGCAGGTAAAGGCAGAGGAAGAATTTTTACAGCAGGAAGAGAATCCGGGCAAAGAAGAAGCAAAACCCATGGAAGCAGGAAGGGTTACGGTACTTGCGCCCGAAGTAAAGCGAAGCATGATTTATATGTTGTTTTCCATCTTCCTTTGGTTTATGGCATACAATGCTGTGACAACCGCTTTTTCCAGATATACGATGGAGGTTTGGAAGCTGGAGGGCGGAGGCTTTGCGGATTGCCTGATGGTGGCTACCGTTGCCGCGATTATCAGTTATATTCCCATCGGGCAGATATCCAGCCGGTTTGGGCGGAAAAAGACAATAATGGGGGAGTGCTTCTGATGGCGGCATGTTACTTTACGGCTGTTTTTGTAAGGGAGTACACGCCGGTTATCAATGTGGCATTTGCTTTGATTGGCGTGGCATGGGCAGCCATCAATGTCAACTCCTACCCTATGATTGTGGCGATGAGTGAAGGGGCGGATATCGGCAAATTTACGGGAACCTACTACACATTTTCCATGGCGGCGCAGATTGTGACTCCCATATTGTCGGGATTCTTGCTGGAAAAGGTTTCCTACGGCACTTTGTTTCCTTACGCGCTTTTCTTTTCCCTGGCAGCTTTTGTGACAATGACGCAGGTGAGGCATGGTGACGTAAAGCCGCTAAAGAAGAAAACGCTGCTGGAAAACTTTGACGTGGAAGACTAAAGAGGGAAAGGTATGGTTTAAAATGAAGACAGTCGTTTTGATTGTAATCTGTTTTTTGGCTGTTATTGCAGTTCTGTATCTGCTGATGATTATGCCGCGGATGCTTCACAGGCCGGACAGAAAACCTTTTGAGGGAGTTTTGTATGCACACAGGGGACTTCATGACAATGCCGGTGAAGCGCCGGAAAATTCCATGGCGGCATTTAAAAAAGCGGTTGAGAAAGGATACGGCATTGAACTGGATGTGCAGCTTTCCAAGGATAAAATTCCGGTGGTTTTTCATGATTTCACCTTAAAAAGGGTGTGCGGGGCAGAAGGAAGGGTGGCGGATTATACCTACGAGGAACTGCAGGGTTTTTCGCTTTTTACATCTTCCCAAAAAATACCGAAGCTGGAAGACGTATTAAATCTTGTGGACGGGAAGGTACCGTTGATTGTAGAGTATAAAATTCCGGGTGGGCTGACGGAAGTATGTCCCATAGCCGATTCCATTCTGGCGTCATATAGGGGAAGCTATTGTATCGAATCGTTTAATCCGCTTGGACTTCTCTGGTACAGGCAGAACAGGAAAGATATCATGCGGGGACAGCTTAGCGACAATTTTTTAAAGTCGGGAGAAACAGAGTTTTCCCCGCTGCTATACTTTGCCCTGCATAACATGTTATTTAATTTTTTGACAAAACCGGACTTTATAGCTTACAATCATAGGTGTTACAAGGATTTATCCAGGTGGCTCTGCAGATATCTGTATCGCTGTCTGGCGGTTGCATGGACCATAAAAAGCAAAGAGGAACTCGCAGGGCGAAAGATGGACTTTGACTTATTCATATTTGACAGCTTTGTGCCTGAGTCCTGAGAAAGTAAAAGGAAAGGGACAACACGTAAGATAATAGGAATGATGTTATGAAAGAAAAGAATCAGATAGGGAAAATGATAAGTCATGAAAGAAGTAATGCGAAACTGACAATAACCCAGCTAAGCAGGGGGCTCTGCTCACGCACATTTCTGGTGCGCGTAGAAAACGGGGAGCGGGCATGTGAAAAAATTCTGGCGGATGCCCTTTTGCAGAGGGTGGGTGTTTCTGCGGACAAATTTGTCTATATGATTAATCCGGACGAGCAGGATTGGCTTGTATTACGGAAAAATCTGATAGAGACTGTGGAAAACGGGCAGGAAAAGAAAGCAGCTTTCCTGATGAAGCAGTATCAGACGATGGCGGTAAAAAAGAGCAGGCTGCACTATCAGTTTATGGGATTTCTGCAGGTCATGCTGGAATTTAATATCGGCAGTGACTGTTCCACTATGCTAAAACTGTTGCAGGACGCGTGGGAGATATCCATGGAGGATATTCCCATAGAAAGGTTTGAACAGGAAAACCTTACGCTGACGGAGTTTATGATTGTGGTGATGTATTATCGCATCAAGGAGCAGTGTGAGAGCAAAGACTTTGCCATTGCAGGTTATGAAAAGCTTCTGCACCATCTGGAAGGGTATACGGATGAGGAAGACCGTGTGAAGCTGTATCCGCAGATTGCCTACAGGCTGGTAGAGCTGTATCTGGAAAAGCACGAAGAAAAAAGAGCGGCGGAACTGGCAGAGGATGGCATTGCCATGTTAAAGGTCAGGGGCAGGCTGTTTTGTCTGAGACAGTTTCTGGAGGTTATCGCCGCCCATGGGGACAAGACGCCTAAGGAAAAGCGGGAAATTGCGCAGATTTGTGATTCCATCCGGTGGATATACCGGGAGTTTGGCGTGGATGAACAGATGTGGGTCTGGAATATTCCTTTCGGCATGTCGGAAGTGGAACTGTGCGGGCGCCTTATCAGGTCAAGGCGGAAAGTACTCGGTTATACGCAGGAGGGGCTTTCCGAAAATATCTGTGACCCGGTGACCATTTCCCGAATTGAATGTGGGAAGGTATCGCCCAAAAAACGGATATTCCAGATGCTGATGGAGCGCGTGGGCTTATCAGGCGGAAGTTTTGAGGCATTGGTACAGGTGGAACGGCCGGAACTTTCGGAATTGGCAGTCAGGATAGCGGTGCTGTTAAGCCATTCCAGAGGAGAGGAAGCGGAAGTACTGATTACGGAGTTGGAAAAGAAAATGAAGCTGAACAATATTTCTGCCAAACAGTACCTGTTAAGTGTAAAAGCGCTGGCTCTGTTTAATCAGGGAAAGATAGACGAGAGAACCCACACAGCAAGGCAGGAGGAAGCACTGTACTTGACGTTGCCAAAGGTTGACCTGGATAAGCTGGCGGACTGGACTTTCACCAGCCAGGAGGTAGGCATCATCCATGCCCTGTCTTATTCCTGTGGTGCAGACCACAGGGAAGAAGAGAGCATCCGGCTTTTGCGGATTGTGCAGAAGCAGTATGAGAATAAGCCCTTTGATTTGTCCCATTATGTGGCAGGGTATGAACTCACAATGCGCAGTCTTGGGAATGTGTTGGGCAATGTAGGACAGTATGAGGAGGCCATAGAGGCGGCGAGGAAAAGTATCCTTGCGGGATTACAGGCTGGCCGGGGGGCTGTGCTAAAACTTGCTTTATATGATACCGGATGGGATATGGAGCAACTTTGGATAAGTGGTAAATATACAAAAAAGGAAAGCTTTCCCTATGTGAAAGCTTCCTTTGCATTGAGTCTGATTATTGGAAATAATAGTACTATAGAATTTATTAAAAATCACATAGAAACATATTATGGTTCGGATGCTAAATCTTAAATGTGGTATCTTTAATATCCGAGCAAATCATCACGCCGGAATCCTGAACAGTTGCGGCAACCACGCTGGAAACGGCCTGAATGGCGAAAAGACTGAAAACGGCGATGATAATAGTTTTTTTCAATTTTAATTTCATATATTTTTCCTCCAAAATTGTTGATTGTTTTTGCTACAAGCAGATTCTATAGTGAAATTGACTATACTACAATAACAAAACTGGCACATTTTACTGAAAATAAGACAAACTTTCTGAAAATTCAATACAAATGTGCCGGGTTTTGTTATTTGGTAGGGGAGAAAAAAGGCTTCTTTAGTAAAAATATGTCATAAATGGAAAGTGTGCCAGATTTGTTATGGGAAAAAGTTTGTAACGGTGTTAACTTATCTGTAGGAAATGAATTCCATACTATATGGAGTCGTTTCTCCCCCTATTTTATTTTGGGTATTCCCATTATACCTCAGTAACCAAAAGGGACAGTGTAGCCGATGTCGACGGCACCTGTCCCTTTTGCGTGTGCTGGTTTTTGCAGTATCCTATTTGCCGCTGTGTTTACCCGGGAGGGGAGGTATCCTGCCGGAACAAATGCACGCTATGGCTGCCGGGTGCAGAGTGAGGAAAACCGGTTTATAGTAAAGATATGTCATAATCTTTCTTGTGCCAGGTTTGCTATGGGAAAGACGGGTGGGGAGTGGTAACTTATGAAAAGGAAGTGGTTTTAAGATACTTTTGCCTACATAACTGCATCATTTATGGATAGACTGGATAAGTGTAATAGGGGTATTGACGCGATAACAGACACATAAACACGTAAGCAAAAGCTGATTGAAGCCACTTCTGAAGAAAAGGCAGCACGCCGTATAAATTGCGGTAAGCTGCCTTTTTGACGATGAAAAATCATGTAGTGCCAGATATGTTATGGAGACTTAAGGGGAAGCGTGGTAGGATAGAAAATAAGAAATGGCTTCAGCCTTTTTTGTTTGATGACTGTATTCATGTGTTGTGTAAAAGGGATACAAAATAGGAGTTCAGCAATGGACATATTTTACAGCATCAAGTGGAAGAAGAGTTGGAGCCATTTTGTTTTTGTTAAACTTATTATAGATAAGCCTGCATCCTGCGTTCCGGATTAGCCATCTTACCTGCCCGTTTATTCCTCTTACGGTGGGATGTCTTGCATCCGGTTCTTTTTTTTATTAAGCTTTTTCCATAAAAGACGGATGAGCGAAAGGATGTGGCACGGTATGCAATCTGTGATAAAGGCTGAAGGGCTGAAAAAGTATTTTGGAGAGGTAAAGGCGGTGGATGATATTGTCCTCGATGTAAAGGAGGGAGAACTGTTTGGCTTTCTGGGGGTAAACGGAGCCGGTAAATCCACCACCATAAGCATGCTTTGCACGCTTTTAAAACCTACGGCGGGAAAACTGGAGGTCTGTGGTTTTCCGGTGGGAAAAGAGGATGATGAAATCAGGAAGAGGATTGGCGTGGTTTATCAGAATAACTGTCTGGATGACAGGCTTACGGTAAAAGAAAATTTGTTTACAAGAGGAGCGCTATACGAAAAGAAAAAAAGCAGGTTAATTGAAAACGTTCACAAGGTATGTGACATGTTAGAGCTTGGAGATGTCTATAACAGAAGGTTCGCGGTTCTTTCCGGAGGGCAGAAAAGACGGTGTGAAATGGCGAGGGCGCTTTTGAACACGCCCCGGATTATGTTTCTGGATGAACCCACTACCGGGCTGGACCCCGCCGCCAGAAAAAAAGTATGGGAATGTCTGCGCTTTCTCCAGAAGGAAGAAAATATGACGGTTTTTCTGACCACCCATTATATGGAGGAAGCAGCACGGGCTGCCCATATTTCCATAATAGACGGAGGAAAGATAAAAGAATACGGTACGCCGTTTGCACTTAAGGAAACGTACGCAAGGGATAAGCTGAGGCTGATACCCAAAAAGGAGGCATGGCAGGATTTGGAAAAGAAGCTGGCAGCCATGCAGGTGAACGCTCAAAAAAAGGAAAGCGGTTTTACGGTTCTGGTAAAAGACAGCTTAGAGTCGCTTCCTATACTAAAAGAAACTGAGGAGATGCTTGCGGGATATGAAATGCTGCAGGGCACTATGGATGATGTTTTTCTGACTGTAAGGGGGGAGTGTGAGAAGAACTTCTAATTGCTCATGCCAGAGGGCATTTCGCAAAGAAGTTCTAATCTCACACTGGAAAAATGCTTAAAGGGCGGCATTTTTTATCTGTATTTTGCTTTTGTGGGATTATGGGCTGCAGGAGGGCTGCGGCAGGGAGGATTTTTATGAGAGAAATTTTTTATTTGGTAAAGAGAAATGTGCGGTTGTTTGTGAGGGATTATGGAGCAGTGTTCTTTTCGGTGCTCTCCATGCTCATCGTACTGGCGCTTATGGTGGTTTTCCTTGGCAGCATGAACAGTGAAAACCTGGTTGACATGCTGGCAGAGTTTGGCGGGGAGCGTGATACCCTCACCGATAAAAAGAATGCGTCGTATCTGATACAGGTGTGGACGCTTTCGGGCATTCTGCTGGTCAATGCCGTTACGGTGACGCTGACGGTCATGGGCAACATGGTGGAGGATGAAATAAAGAACAGGCTTGCCAGTTTTTATACGGCACCCATCAGCCGCATCAAAATTTCCCTCGGGTATATTTTTTCAGCATGGTTTATCGGTGTTTTCATGTGTATGCTGACCCTTGTTGTGGGGGAAATTTACATGCTTTTATGTCATCATCCTCTGCTTTCGCCTACAGACTGGCTGAAGTTATTTTTTATGGTTGTCCTGAATGTATTTGTGTATGCGTGCATGGCATATCTGCTTGCTTTGTTTGTGCACAGTGCGGGTGCGTGGAGCGGCCTGCTTACCGTTATTGGAACACTGATTGGCTTTGTGGGGGCTATTTATCTCCCTATGTCCATGCTGCCAAAAGGTGTGGCAAAAGTATTAAAGTGCCTGCCCATGCTGCACGGGGCGGCCATGATGCGGGAAGTATGTACCGGGGACGCCATTGCAAAAACTTTTGCGGGACTGCCGGAAATAGCGGGGGATTCCTTTCGGGAGCAGATGGGAATTTCCATAATCATAGACGGCAGGGCAGTTTCGTTGTGGCAGCAGGTTTTATTTCTCCTGTTTTGTGGTATAATGGCGGCAGGACTGGCATTTTTTGTTACCAGAAGGCGCAGGATGCGGAATTGCTAGACAGTGGATTGTGAAAGGGAAACTGACAATATGAAAATAACAATCATGGATTGGGAGGACGGAAAAGAGGATGAAATCATCATCCGGTGCCGGCATGTGGACGAGCAGCTTTTGAAGCTGGTGTATGCCCTGAAAGCGGGACAGGAGAAACTGACGGCAGTGCGGGACGGCAAGTTCTTCCAGATTGCACCGGGAAGCGTCTATTATTTTGAGGCGGTGGATAACAAAGTTTTTTTGTATCTGGAAACGGAAGTGTATGAAATAAAACTGAAATTATATGAATTGGAAAAGCGTTTTGCCGGTACGGATTTTCTCCGCGTGTCCAAGTCAGTTATTTTGAACCTGGCGAAAGTAAAGGATATCAGTCCGTCCTTTGGGGGGCGTTTTGAGGCGGATATGAAAAACGGGGAAAAAATCATGATATCAAGACAATATGTGGCGGCGCTGAAAGAAAAACTGGGACTGTAAGGAGGGATGGCTTATGAAGCAGATAAAAAGCCTGCTTTTCACATTTGTATGCGTGACCACCTGCGTGGTCTTTGCAACGGCCTGTTTTACCACTGTGTTCTGGCCGCAGGCGGTTTTGGGAACGGAAATTTTATGGCAGATTTTGCTGGTGTCTTTTTTGTGCAGCATGGGCATTTTTATCTATCCCGAACGTGAGGTGGAGGGAAAGAAAACCTTGTTGCTGGTGTTTCTGCATTATCTGGAAGTGAATGCAGTGGTGCTTGGGTGCGGAATCTGGTTTGAATGGTTCTATATTGACAATCCGGCTATGGTAATCGGTATGGTAGTCATGATATTGTTTATTTTTGTACTGGTGTCATATGTCGTCTGGAAGGATGCAAAACGCATGGCGGCTCTCATGAATGAAAAACTGAGGGAATACCAGAACCCGGAGAGACCGGGAGAGGTGGAGGACAAGAAAAGTAAAAATAGTTAAAATGCATGAAATAAAATGGATATTTTTGGATATAATAGACAAAAGTGTTTTTGGCGTTGAATAATTGTCCCAAACGCCTTGCTATTTTTTTGACGGATTGTTAAAATAAATAGGCATTGAGTTTATAGTTCGACTTATTATGTTATGAACAGCCGGGCAGCTTTCGGTTGTTTAAAAATCTAAATTGAAAGGAAGAAACACAAACATGAAAAAATGGGTGTACTTATTCAGCGAAGGTGACATGAGCATGCGTAACCTTCTGGGTGGTAAGGGTGCTAACTTGGCTGAGATGACAAGTATTGGTCTGCCTGTTCCTCAGGGCTTTACCATTACTACAGAGGCTTGTACGCAGTATTATGAGGATGGCCGTAAGATTAATGATGAAATCATGGGTCAGATTATGGAGTATGTAGCTGAAATGGAGAAAATCAACGGTAAGAAGTTTGGGGACCTGAAGAATCCCTTACTTGTTTCCGTTCGTTCCGGTGCCCGCGCTTCCATGCCCGGTATGATGGATACCATTTTGAATCTGGGTCTGAATGACGAAGTTGTTGCGGCAATGATTGCCGGCAACCCCGACCCTGCTTTTGAGCGTTTCGTTTACGACTCCTACAGACGTTTTATCCAGATGTTCTCCGATGTGGTTATGGAAGTTGGTAAGAAATACTTTGAGCAGCTTATCGACAAAATGAAAGAAGAGAAGGGCGTTCAGTTTGACGTTGAATTGACCGCTGCCGATTTGAAGACCCTGGCTGAACAGTTCAAGGCTGAGTATAAGAACCAGCTTGGCAAGGATTTCCCCGCAGACCCTGTAGAACAGTTGAAGCTGGCTATCGAGGCTGTGTTCCGTTCTTGGGACAACCCTCGTGCAAATGTATATCGTCGTGACAATGATATTCCTTATTCCTGGGGTACCGCTGTAAACGTAATGCCTATGGTATTCGGTAACTTGAATAATGAGTCCGGTACCGGCGTTGCATTTACCCGTGACCCTGCAACCGGCGAGAAGAAGCTGATGGGCGAGTTCTTAAAGAATGCACAGGGCGAGGACGTGGTAGCAGGTGTTCGTACACCTATGCCTATCGCACAGATGGAACAGGAGTTCCCTGAGGCGTATGATGAGTTCATTAAGGTTTGCGAAACTCTGGAGAATCATTACCATGATATGCAGGATATGGAGTTTACCGTGGAGAACAAAAAGCTGTACATGCTGCAGTGCCGTAACGGTAAAAGAACTGCTCAGGCAGCTTTGAAGATTGCATGTGATTTGGTTGATGAGGGACATAAGACAGAGGCAGAGGCAGTTGCCATGATTGACCCTCGTAATCTGGATACACTGCTTCATCCGCAGTTCGACGCAGATGCATTGAAGGCAGCTACGCCTCTGGGCAAGGGTCTTGGCGCTTCTCCCGGAGCTGCATGCGGTAAGGCAGTATTTACTGCCGAGGATGCTGAAGCATGGGATGCAAAAGGCGAGAAGGTCGTGCTGGTTCGTCTGGAGACATCTCCTGAAGATATTACCGGTATGAAGGTTGCGCAGGGTATCCTGACTGTTCGTGGCGGCATGACTTCTCACGCAGCTGTAGTAGCTCGTGGTATGGGTACCTGCTGTGTATCCGGCTGTGGCGACATTGCTATGGACGAAGCTAACAAGAAGTTTACTCTGGGCGGACAGGAATTCCACGAGGGAGATTACATCTCCATTGATGGTACTACCGGCAACATTTACGCAGGACAGATTAAGACGGTTGATGCTACTATTGCCGGTGAATTTGGCCGCGTAATGGCTTGGGCTGACAAGTACAGAACCCTGAAGGTTCGTACCAATGCAGACACACCCGCAGATGCTAAGAAAGCACGCGAGCTGGGTGCTGAGGGTATTGGTCTTTGCCGTACAGAGCATATGTTCTTTGAGGAAGACAGAATTGCTGCTTTCCGCGAGATGATTTGCTCTGACACCGTAGAAGAGAGAGAAGCTGCCCTGGATAAGATTCTTCCTTATCAGCAGAGCGACTTTGAAAAATTATATGAGGCTCTTGAGGGATGTCCTGTTACCATCCGTTTCCTGGACCCGCCTCTTCATGAGTTTGTTCCTACCGAGGAAGCTGACATTGAGAAGCTGGCTCAGGCACAGGGTAAGTCTGTTGAGACCATCAAGAACATCATCACTTCCCTGCATGAGTTTAACCCTATGATGGGACACAGAGGATGCCGTCTTGCTGTTACCTATCCTGAAATCGCTAAGATGCAGACCAGGGCAGTTATCCGTGCAGCCATCAATGTGAAGAAGGCTCATTCCGACTGGAACATTAAGCCTGAAATCATGATTCCTCTGATTTGTGAGGTTAAGGAACTTAAGTTTGTTAAGAAGGTAGTAGTTGAGACCGCTGACGCTGAAATTGCAGCAGCCGGAATCTCTATGGAATATGAAGTAGGTACCATGATTGAAATTCCCCGTGCAGCGCTGACTGCTGACGAGATTGCTAAGGAAGCTGACTTCTTCTGCTTCGGTACAAACGACCTGACCCAGATGGCTTTCGGATTCTCCCGCGATGACGCAGGTAAGTTCCTGAATGCTTACTATGACACCAAGATTTTCGAGAATGACCCGTTTGCAAAACTGGACCAGACTGGCGTCGGCAAGCTGATGGAAATGTCCATCAAGTTGGGCAAGCCTGTTAATCCTAAGCTGCATGTAGGTATTTGTGGTGAGCATGGCGGAGACCCTTCTTCCGTAGAGTTCTGCCACAAGATTGGTCTGGATTACGTTTCCTGTTCTCCTTTCCGTGTACCTATCGCAAGACTGGCAGCGGCACAGGCGGCTATTTCCAAATGATGCCATAGGATTTTTGGTACTCGCAGGCGAAAG
>CAJTMB010000047.1 GCA_910577105.1 uncultured Lachnospiraceae bacterium
TGGTTGCCCACAACAGATTTTGAGTCTGCCTCGTCTGCCATTCCGACACGCCGGCAATTATGACTGTTTTAACAGCCGTGTATTATGTTATCATATCAGACCGCCTTTGACAAGTATTTTTTCATAAAAGATTAGGAATTTTATTGATTCCATGCCAATAGATAAACCATATGACGGACTTTCAGCCTCTGGAACTTCCTGAACTCAATGAAATATATGTAAACATAAATAAAGGTGTAGAGCCTTTTCATTTTTTAAGCTCATACACCTTTTTTACGCACGGATATATTTTACAATTTCATTTTTTCATAAACCGGAAAGCAGTCAAAGGTAGCAAAATAATCTTTTGGCGTTTCCGCCCTTCTGATAAGCTGCACACCGCCGTCCTCTTTCAAGAGCAGTTCCGCGGATTTTAACTTCCCGTTGTAATTATAGCCCATCGAAAATCCGTGTGCGCCGGTGTCATGAACCACCAGATAATCTCCCTTTTCAATCCGGGGCAACATCCTGTCAATGGCAAACTTGTCGTTGTTTTCACACAAAGCACCTGCTATATCATACTTGTAATCACAAGGGGCGTCTTCTTTGCCCAGCACCGTGATATGGTGGTAAGCCCCATACATGGCAGGACGCATCAGGTTTACCGCACAGGCATCCACACCGATGTACTCCTTGTAAGTATGCTTTTCATGAATGGCGCGGGTCACCAGATGGCCGTAAGGCGCCATCATAAAACGTCCCAGTTCCGTATAAATTGCCACATCCCCCATACCGGCGGGAACAAGGATTTCCTCATAGACCTTTCTCACTCCCTCGCCAATCTCCCTGATATCATTGGGGGCATCCTCCGGCTTGTACGGAATACCGATGCCGCCGGATAAATTGATAAAGCTGATATGGGCGCCTGTTTCCTTCTGAAGCTTTACCGCAAGTTCAAACAAAGATTTTGCCAGCACAGGATAATACTCGTTTGTTACGGTATTGCTGGCTAAAAATGCATGTATGCCGAAATTCTCCGCACCTTTTTCCTTGAGAACCTTAAAGCCCTCAAAAATCTGCTCCGTGGTAAAACCGTATTTTGCATCCCCGGGATTATCCATAATGCTGTTTGCAATGGAAAAATATCCCCCCGGATTGTAACGGCAGCTTATCGTCTTAGGAATGTATCCCAGCGTCTTTTCCAAAAAGTCTATATGGGTGAAATCATCCAGATTGATGATGGCTCCCAGCTTTGCCGCATAGGCAAATTCTTCTGCCGGTGTGTCATTGGAAGAAAACATGATGTCCTCCCCCCTAATGTCCAACGCGTCACTTAACATCAGTTCCGTCAGGGAAGAACAGTCACAGCCACAGCCGTATTCCCTCAAAATCTGTATCAGAAAAGGATTGGGAGTAGCTTTCACAGCGAAGTATTCTTTGTAGCCTTTATTCCATGCAAAAGCTTCTTTCAATGCTTTTGCATTTTCCCGGATTCCTTTTTCATCGTAAATATGGAAAGGCGTCGGATAGGTCTTAATAATCTCCTCTATCATTTCCTTTGTAACAAATGGTTTTTTCATTTTCATCCCTCTTCTATCTGTTTTCTATCTGCCAGTCTATCGGCTCAAGTCCGTTCTTTACCAGAAAATCATTTGTTTTGCTGAATGGCTTGCTTCCGAAAAATCCCCTGTATGCTGATAACGGACTGGGATGGGGAGCCTCCAGAATCAAATGGTTTTTGTTGGTAAGCATCGATTTTTTCATCTGTGCCGGTTTTCCCCACAGAATAAACACCATCGGCCTGTCCTCTTTATTCAGAACTTCTATGGCGGCGTCCGTAAATTTCTCCCAACCCATGTTCCTGTGTGAAAATGCCGCATGTGCCTGCACGGTAAGGACCGTATTGAGCAAAAGCACTCCCTGCTTCGCCCACTTTACCAGATAACCGTTGTTGGGAATATAGCATCCAAGGTCGTCATGCAGCTCCTGATAAATATTGACCAGGGAAGGGGGAATGTCCACATTTGGCTTCACGGAAAAGCATAATCCGTGCGCCTGCCCCTCATTGTGGTATGGGTCCTGCCCAAAAATCACCACCTTTACCTCCTTCAGGGGTGTCAGATGGAAAGCATTGAAAATATCATCCGCCGGGGGAAATATCTGCTTCGTATCATATTCTTTTTTCACAAACCGGAATAACTCGGCATAGTACGGCTTTTTAAACTCCGGCGAAAGTTCCGTAAGCCAATCACCAGTAAGCATACCCATAGTTTTTCTCCTCTACGTTCTCACAGGAATCCCTTTTTTTAGCAGGTATTCCTTTACTTCTTTTATCTCCAGTTCCTTATAGTGAAACAGCGAAGCCGCCAGTGCCGCCTCCGCACCGCCTTCGCTGAGCGCCTCATAAAAATGTTCCACGTTCCCTGCTCCGCCTGATGCAATTACCGGAATCTTCACTGCGCTTGATATTGCTTTCGTCAACTCAATATCATACCCTGCTTTGGTTCCGTCACAATCCATGCTGGTAAGTAAAATCTCACCTGCTCCAAGGCTTTCCGCTTTGACTGCCCATTCTACGGCATCAATACCCATGTCCACCCTGCCGCCGTTTTTAAATATATGAAAACTGCCGTCCGGCCGCCGTTTTGCATCTATCGCTACCACAACACACTGGCTGCCAAACTTATCAGCTGCCCTTGCTATCAGCTCGGGCTCCATGATGGCAGCCGAATTTACGGCAACCTTGTCTGCCCCCTCCCGTAAAAGCATCTTAAAATCTTCCACGGTCCTGATGCCGCCGCCTACCGTAAACGGGATAAACACCTTTGCGGCAACACGTCTTACCATATCCACCGCTATGGCACGGTTATCACTGGAAGCGGTAATATCCAGAAACACGACCTCATCGGCGCCTGCTTTGTCATAAGCCGCAGCCACTTCCACGGGGTCTCCTGCATCACGCAGATTCACAAAACTGATTCCCTTTACCACCCTTCCGTTCATTACATCCAGGCACGGGATAATTCTTTTTGTATGCATCAGTCTTTCCCCCTCCCTATATTCACAAAGTTCTGCAGGATATGCAATCCCGTATCGGAACTCTTCTCGGGATGGAACTGACAGGCAAATACATTGCCGCTTTCCACGGAAGCATGAATGCAGGTTCCGTACTCTGCCGCCGCGGTAACTATTTTGGATTCTTTGGCTTCCAGATAATAGGAATGGACAAAATAGACAAATGCGCCCTCCTCTATTCCTGCAAACAATCTGCCGGGATTGGGGTAAGAAAGGGAATTCCACCCGATATGCGGCACCTTAATTCCTTTTTCGGGAATCCTAAGCACTTTTCCCTGTAAAATACCAAGCCCTTCCACTCCGGGACTCTCTTCGCTGCTTTCAAACAAGAGCTGCAGTCCCAGACAGATTCCCAGAAAAGGCGTCTTTCTTTCCACAACCTCCCTGATAACGGAAACAAGTTCATACCGTTGCAGTTTCTGCATGGCATCCCCAAAGGAACCGACACCGGGCAGTATAACCTTTTGGGCGCTCAGTATCATGTCTGCATCCCTCGTAAGCTGCACATCCTCTCCCAGATACTGCAACGCTTTCTCAACACTCTTGATATTGCCTGCATCATAATCTATGATTGCTATCATGTATCTTTCTCCTTCTATTCGGCAAAATCAGGTGTTTCTAATTCCTCTTCCGCCGGCAGAATATCCTCGTTTTCTTCTTCCGGCATGGCAGGAATATCCCCGCCGCCGACAGAAAGCGATTCTCCGTTTGTCAATGCCGTCAGATACCTCGTATATTCCACATTGCTGTCGGTAAATGCAATAGCCCTTGCCTCTGCCTCCGTCAACCCGTAACGGCTTTCCAGTATCTCCAATATTTTGTCATAGATGGCGGCAACTTCGGCAGCAGCACCATAAGTCTGTGCCTGGGCATAAATGTCATCATACCCTTCTATAACCCGCATCAAAGAATCCAGAGCTTCCAACTCTTTGTCATCCGCCAGATATTTTTCATACACGGAAATTCTTCTCTGCATTTTCAATACGATTTCCGCATGTTCAAACATATTTTTTTCTTCCTCGGAAAGCTTCATTCCATACATCTTTTCATAGTAGGAAGCATAATCCATCCTGTCATATGCATCTTTTGCGCTTCGGCGTTGTATTTCCCCTGACAGGAAAGTGCCGGCAAAGAAAATAACGGCAAAAATGGTAGCGGCAAACAATACCACAACAACAATGCTTTTCTTTGCTATCTTCCTTTGCGGCTTTTCTTCTATTGCAGCAACCTTTTCTTTAGGCTCCTTTACCTTCTTGGGTTTCTTTTCCTTTTTAGGCTTCTTTTCTTTCTTTGACGGCTTTCCGCCCTCTTCCTCTTCGTCAGCCTCTGACGCGCCTTTTCCTTTCTTTCCGCCGGGAAGCTTTCCTTTTTTCAGTTTTTTCTTCTTTTGGGCAGCTTCCTTGTCCTCTTTGTCGAGTTCCTGCAAAATAGCCTGGTTCTCGTTATTTTCTTCTTCCTCTTCCTCCGTCAAAAGTGTCATCAGTTTTGAGAAGAAGCCATTCTTTTTACCCTCTTTTCCTTCGGAAACTTCCTTTTCCCCTTTTTCTTTCTTAGGCTTTTCCTTTTTCCGCTTCCTTTTTTCCTTTTTACTTTCTGTATTGTCAGGACTGTCTGTATTTTTCGGTTCCACCGCAGGCGCTGCCGGTGCTTCCGCCAGCAAATCCTCAATGTCCTTGCTTTCCGGCTCCTCAAATATTGCTTCATCAACCGGTTCATTATTATCCGACTTTTGCAGCAGTTCACTGATTTCGTTCAACTCTTCATCTTCGTTCAGACTTCCCAGCAAAGACAGCAAATCCTCATTATCCGCATCGGATTCTTCTGCCGGTTCAGAAGCCTGCTGAGTATCCGGCTCGGGAAAACTTTCCTCCTCTTTTGCCGTTGCACTTTCCAAAACTGCATTATCCAGTACAGGGCTCTCCGGAACAATACTTTCTGCCAAAGGTTCCGGCACCGCCTCATCCAGCATCTCCAATTCTTCCTCGAGGCTTCCCCCACTTGCCACTCTTTCCGCCGCGGCAAACATTGCCTCTATTTCGTCTGAAGACATAAAGGAGTCTTCCTTATCCTTATCATCACTCATTGATTTTAATAAATTATCCAGATATTCTTCATTTGAACCCATGTAACAACCCTCATTTTCAGTTATTTTAACTTATCATTTTCTGAAACATAGATAGTTTATCATATTTTTCAGAATCCTGCCATAAAATCTACAGCATTTTGTGAAATTCCTAATCCTCTGTTTCCGATTTCTTCCGGAAACTGATATAAATTCTGATGAATCCGAACCATTCCTGCCTTCCGGTTAAGCTCCATTATCTTTTCAAAGCGAAAACGAAGCACACCGGCAAACATCATCCCTGCCCCCAATTCCAAAATGCACAGCTTTTTATTCACTGTTTTCTGCAGCCATCCTGTATAAGCATCCCATCTTTCCCGATATCCTTCCTCCAGATAATGCTCCGCATACAAGCTGTTATATTCCATGGGCGCGTTACAAAAACCGCACACCGGTCCGCTGATTTCTTTCCATTCTTTTTCTCCCTTACAGCACTGCTCCACTTCTTCCAGAAGCATAGTATGAATCGGTTCCACACTGTGCGGACACCCGTTACGGCACTGCATTTTGTGGTAAGAACCGCATGGTTCCACAATTCTGTCTTCCTTCAGCGGGGCATCGGATAGAAAACCGTTTGTACTGACTGAAATAACATAATAGTTTTTATCTTTAAGCATCCCTGCCAGATTATGGTATGCCCTTAAAAGCTTTTTATCCTGTTTCAGAAAGATATGATTTACATAGGGCATTACCCACTGTGCATTTGCATCAGCTATCTTCCCACATGCCTCCCTATATGCCGCCTGGCTGCTTAAACAGGATGCTTCTTCAAAATCTTCGCCGATTCCGACCAGAACCATATCCGCTTCTTCCAGCATCTTTTTCATTGCTGTTATTTTATCCTCTTCCTTCCCCACACTGACCTCCCGTTCTACTCTTTTCCAATACAAAAAATTCTGCAAAGATAGAAAAGCCGGGAAATCTCCCGGCTTTCAATCCTTCATAATCCATTTACTTATCCAGCAGTAAACCGTCCAAAACTCTAACTAATTCTCCTATTTCGGGCTTGGAAAGCTGCGCATCTGCCCCGAGCGCTTCTCCCTTGAGACGCATTTCATCATTAACCAGGGACGAGAAAATCACTACCGGCATATTTGCGGTTTCATCATCGGATTTTATCAGCTTTGTCAGACGATGTCCGTCCATCATAGGCATTTCTATATCCGTAATAACACACTTTACATGTTCGTCCAAAGTTCCCTGCTTTTTAAAGTCGGTAATAATATCATAGGCTTCCTGTCCGTTCGCCGTGTGAATCAAATTCACATATCCGGACTTATGTAAAGCGTCAACAATCAGACGGTTCAAAAGGACGGAATCCTCCGCAATCAGAATGGGAACATCACATCTTTCCTTTCTCTCTCCCAATGCTTCTAACTGAGTGGTACGGAGTCCGGTTTCGGGACTGATGTCTGAAATAATCTTTTCAAAATCAAGAATAATAATCAATTTCCCATTGACCCTGATAATTCCTAACGCGGTACTGTCTGCTGAAACAGTGGAGTCCGGCTTTATGATATCTGCCCAGGATAACCGGTGAATTCCCACTACGTTATCCACATGAAAAGCAATATCCAATTTATTGAAATTGGTTACCACAAACAGCCCTCCCGGTTCCGAAAGGCCTTTCTGCAGACAATTCTTCAGGTCGATAGCCGTAATCATTCTGTCACGCGGCATAAAAATCCCTTCAACACTGGGATGTGAGTTAGGTACAGGCGTCACAGGCTGGTAATTTATAATTTCCTTAATTTTGGCTACATTGATGCCATAAGAATTATCTCCCAGGGTAAACTCCAAAACCTCCAGCTCATTGGTTCCGTTTTCCAATAAAATCTTTGAATCCATCCTTCCACCTCGCATAAAATTATCCGTCTTATGGTAAAAACTACTTATAATGGCATTATACCACAGGAATGGAAAGTTGAACACTAAATAATTATATTTTTTTGACAATTTATCGGGATTCTTCTATAATATCCACTGGTTAGAAAAAGATTTAGTTAAAAGGAGCCTTTACATGATAAAAATAGCCTTTTTTGATATCGACGGCACTCTCACTTCCGAGATAGACGGTAGCATCCCGGAAAGCGCGATGGAAGCCATCCGCCAATCCCGTCAAAACGGCAACCTCATGTTTATTAATACGGGACGCTGTTTTCAAAATGTGGAGCAGAGATTCCGGGACATCGGTTTTGACGGATATATCTGCGGCTGCGGCACCAATATCTACTGTGGAGGGCAGGATGTGTTTTACATGCCACAGACCCATGAAGTCACCGGAAATATCCTGCAGCAGGCAAGGAAAACCAATGTAGACATCCTTTTTGAATCCCGCAGCATGGTATGCTTTGACTTGTCACGCCCCTTAAGGCATCCCCATGCCCTCAGACAATACCGCATCTTTGAAAAATTAGGGTATACCATGCCGGAGTGGCTGGACAATCCCAACTTTTTCTGCGATAAATTTGTTATCTGGTACGAGCATCCCAAGCAGCTTTCCGATTTCCGTACGGTCAGCGACAAATATTTTGACTGTATCGACCGCGGAGACACCTTTAGGGAATTTGTGCCCCACGGCTACTCCAAAGCCACCGGTATGGAATATGTGCTGGACCATTACGGCATTCCCAAAGAACACGCCTTTGCATTTGGCGACAGTAACAATGATTTACCCATGTTTTCCTGTCTGCCAAACAGCATAGCCATGGGCAATGCCGCCCCTGCCTCTCTTTTTACACTGGTTTCCCATGTCACTGCAAAAGCCAGCGAGGACGGCATTGCAAAAGCACTGAAGCATTTTGGCTTTTTCTGATTAGATATTTTCATTTTGTATGGTATCGATGATATTTTTCCGGTTGATTTTTCCCATGGAATAACGCATAATGCCAAACAACAACAATGCAACTGCCGCAATGGAAAACAAAATCCCTTCATATGGCAGACGGTAATCCATTATCACCCCAACCGCAAGCGTCCTATGAAAGTAAATGGAAAGCAGGATACCCAGCGGAATACCGATAAGCAATGCCTTTGCCCCGTAGAAAATACTTTCCAGCCTTATCATTCTGGTAAATTCCCGTTTTGTCATGCCAATGGATTTCAACATGGCAAATTCCCTTGCCCGAAGCTCCATATTCGTCGTAATGGTATTGAAAATATTGGTAATGCCAATCAGGGCAATCACGACAATAAATCCATACAGGAAAATGCAGATTAAAAGATAAAGAGATTTCTGACTCTGATATTCCCTGTCTTCATTATAAATGGAAATGCCCGTTGCAAATTTTTCCCGAATAGCGGATTCCATGGCGTTGGCATCATCACACCTGATATACAGAGCAATATCTCCCTGCCGATACTCCTTGTGTGCTTCCATCCACGCATCACTGACTACAATACTTCCGTTTCCCCCATAACCTATCATGCTGATTGGATTGATATCCGTCTGGGCAATCAGCTCTATGGATAGAGTTTCCTCAGAAACTATTGCGTCCCCTTCAAAACCATTTACTATTCCTGTTATGATATCCTTGGGATGATAATCGTACTTCATTCCCGTAACACGTCTGCTGTTTCCCTTTTCATCCAAAATGGCTGCATTATAACCTGCTATCAATATGCCTTTATCCCGGGCTTCTTCCACAGAAACCCCCACATCTTCACAATACCCGGCATAAGCATCCTGTCCCAGGGAAATAATTTCCAAGCCTATGGCTGCGCTGTCACTGCTGTTGTGTTCTACTTCCTCCAGATATGTCTTATTATATAAAATTGTATCCGTGTCCACTTGCAGCCATATCCTTCCGTTCAATATCTCCGCATACTCCACCCCTGCAAGGTTTGCAATTTCTAAAGCCCTTTCCTCCTGCTCCCTATCGTATAATCTGACACAAAGCTGATACCCCGCCTCCTCATAATATACCATGGACGCTTTAAAACTCATGCGGATAAAAGCCGACATGGCAATAAACACCGTCACGCTTATCACAATGGAAATAACCGTCGTACGATACTTCGTTCTTGCCCTGCGCAGATTTTTCCATGCAACCTGCCCGCCTATGCCAAATAAAGTACAAACCATTTTAGGACAACGCAGGCTTTTTGCGCTCATCTTAACAGTATCATTCCCCCTGATAGCGCTGATGGGAGATACTTTTCCCGCCTTTCTGGCTGCCCTGCCTGCTGAGAGGATTAACGTCACCAAAGACAAAATCACTCCTATAAGGATGGCCGGAAAGGATACCACAAAAACCAATTCCAGCCCCAGGCTCAACAATGATAATCCGCTGGTTACTTTTACAATAATATAATCAGCCAGGATTCCGCTTGCAATGCCTAAGGGAATACCGATAATGCCCAAAAATACCGCTTCCGTATAAACCATTTTCTTGCGCTGTTTTTTTGTGGTTCCCACAGAAGAAAGCATACCGTAAAGTTTCATTTTTTCAGTCAGGGATATCTGGAAACTGTTGTGAATGCAAAATACGCTTGTCGCCATGATGATTGCAACGGCAATTGCAGCCATTCCATACAGCATTTTCATGGTATTGTCAGAAAAAATGAGCATTTCCCACCTCATCAAATCCAGATTGCAATAGACATTTTTACAGACCTCCGATAAACTTTCCGTCACTTCTTTACGCTTTTCCACGGCCTCCTTTGTATATGTGGCAAACACTGTAACCGTATCTGCCGAATCTGTTTCTTTCAAATAAGTGATAACGGTATATCCCGGCGCCGAATAATCTTCCGTTTGATAATCCGGGCGCTCCATAATCCCTACCACAGTGTAATTTTTTTCTTCTCTTGGCACAAAGGTTTCCTTCTCATATGAAAAAGGATTTTTCTGGGTCAGCACGCCGCCGTCCCCGTCATCCCGATACCCTAACGTCAGACTTATCTGCTCATCCACTTCTATCAGAACGCCGCCGTTGGATTTGACATGACCGGAAATCAGTACTTCACCGTCATTTTCAGGCAGTCTGCCGCTAAGAAGCTTAATGGGAACCGCCGCCATAGCATTTTCATCCAATGCCATAACAAACAGGTACGGTTTATCCGGATTTACGCTTTCCTCAAGCAGTGCATATCCCAAATCCGCTTCATAACCGAGCCTTTCCATATAACGGTTATTTTCAAAATACTTTTTGTCCTCCCGGTTCACTTCCGTAAAACAATAATGAAAATCCCCACTGTTTTCTTTTTCATAAGCTATCATGCTCGCACGGAAGCTTTCCGCCATACCGGCAATGGCCGTAATCAGGGAAGTTGCCAGAATAATGCCCACAATGGTAACAACCGTGCGTTTCTTATTTTTTAATAGGCTGCGAAAGGTGATTTTTCTTATGATTTCCATATCAGTTCCCACCTTCCCTGTCGGCTGTTACTTTTCCGTCTTCCATGGTAAGCACCCTGTCGGCCTGTTTAGCTATTTCCAGATTATGCGTAATCATTACAATGGTCTGTTTATATCTCCGATTGGAAGTTTTCAGCAGCTCCACAATCTCATTGCCCGCACGGGAATCCAGATTTCCGGTAGGTTCATCCGCAAGCAAAATAGCCGGCCTGTTCATCATGGCCCTGCCGATGGCTACCCGCTGCTGCTGTCCTCCCGACAATTCATTGGGAAGATGCTGCATACGATTTTTCAAGCCCAAGACCTCCACAAGCTCCATCAAAAATTCCCTGTCTGGTTTTTTCCCATCCAGTTCACAGGGCAGCGTCATATTTTCTTCCACATTCAATACAGGAATCAGGTTATAAAATTGATATATCAGTCCTACCTGTCTTCTGCGGAACATAGCAAGCTTGTCATCATTCAGCTTATAAATATCCTCATCCTCTATCAGCACACGCCCCCCGGTCGGCCTGTCAACTCCTCCCAGCATATGCATCAACGTTGATTTTCCGCTTCCGGAACTGCCCACTATTGCTACAAATTCTCCCCGGGCCACCGACAGGCTTACATCTGATACTGCCACTACCCGGTTTTCACCCGTACCGTACACTTTTGTCAAACGCTCTGTCCTCAGTATTTCCATATCATAGTTTCCTTTCATTTTCTTTGTCTGTCTTAACTTTAACAAAGAAAAATGACAATCTCGTGACAAACTTAACTTTTTAAAAATTTAATCATAAATTCTGTGCCCTCACCCTGCACAGAGGATACTGTCAGATAACCGTTCTGCTGCTCCACAATTTCTTTTGCAAGGGACAGTCCGATTCCCACGCTGTCTTCTTTTGCACCGCCGCTTCGGTAAAACCTCTCGAAAATGTGCTTTTGCTCTTCCCCGGTAAGCCCCGTCCCATAATCTTTTACCGTAATCAAAGTATAGACCGCATTTTCCTCCGTCAAAATCAGTATTTCCGATTCTTCAGGACTATGTTCAATGGCATTTTTAACAATATTCATAACAGCTTCCCCTGTCCAGTAATAATCTCCTGTAAGCCGTATTCCCATTTCCCCGTCCCTCTTTATAACAATTTGTTTCCACTCCGCCATAATTTCCAGTTTTCCCGTCACTTCTTCCAAAAGCTTATCTAAATCAAACCGAACCTTTGAAAATTCAACTACGCCTGCATCCAGCCTTGAAAGCTTTAACAATGCTGCAATCAACCAGTTCATATTGGAAATCTGTCGGGAAATCTCCCTCAAAAACTTTTTCCTTGTAATTTCATCCATATAACTGCTTTCTAACAAATTGTCAAGCAAAATTGTCACCGAAGTCAATGGGGTTTTCAGTTGATGGGAGATATCCGACACAGAATCCGCTAAAGCTCTTTTCTGGCTCTTTGCAAGTTCAGCGCTTTCTTTTAAGAGTACCGTCACTTTATAAAGTTCATTTTTCAGGATACTCAATTCATCCTCCGTATTATCCGGCATGTCCAGGGCATATTCCCCACGAGCCACCTTCTTTGTATAGGCGGTAAGCAGTTCCACTTCTTTCTGCCGCCTTTTACAGGAAAAAAAGGCTGATACAAGCATTCCCCCGCAAAGCAATACCCAAGAAACATTTAACACCGCAAACAGTCCCCGGCATAACTTTTGCTGTTTTATGCTTTTGATGCTATCCTGAAAAATACCGTACCTTTCCAGAATTTGTTTTCCCTCTTCATATTCTTTTTGATTGTTCAAAAGCTTTATCCACTCTTCTTCCGATACCTCCGGATACTGCTCCCGAACACTGCCCAATAAAGAAGCGATAACCGTATACTCTTCCTCTGACATCTTACGCAGCACAAAAACAGCCAGTAAATTGCATATTAAAATCCCTGTCAGCATTATCAGCGTTATAATTAGTACATAAGTTTTAAGACTTTTATTCCTTTTCAATCCGATATCCCATTCCCCTCACTGTTTTTATAATAGCTCCTTCTTTGTCGTCTATTTTTTCCCGTATTCTTTTTATTGTCACGGAAAGCGTATTATCATTCACAAAATTACCTGACGCATCCCATATGGCAGACAAAATTTCATCCCTGGTAAACAGCTTTCCCTGATAATTCATCATAATCAGCAATATTTTATATTCCAGTTTAGTCAGTGCAACCTCTTTTCCATTGCTGTAGCATTTGCCCGTTCTGGTGTCCAGCTTAAGAAAACGGCAGTGCAGAACCTCTTTGCCCTGACCGTTTCTCCGCAATATATTATGGATTCTGGATATCAGTTCCCTGTTACGAAAAGGTTTGATGATATAATCATCCGCCCCCAAATCAAATCCTTTTACGACATCCTGCTCTTCCTCTTTTGCCGTCAGAAATATTACCGGGACTTCCTGTATTTTTTTGAACTGGGAACACAATGCAAACCCGTCCCCGTCCGGCAGGGAAACGTCAAGTACCACCATGTCAAAATACCCCTCTCCATATTCCCTCAACGCGTCCTTGCAGGTACCCGCAGCTGTGCATGCAAATCCTTCTTCCTTAAAAAGATAAGTAAGCCCAAGCACAATAGCTTCGTTATCTTCCACCAACAGTATCCTCATGTTTCATTCCCCTTTGCAGCGTCATCGTTAATTTCCCGTATAGTATAACACACAAAAAAAGAGTAGACACGCTACTCTTCCTAGTTTTCATAAAAAGTACCCTGAAAACCGAACACACAAACTCCTCATGCCATCCATTCCCTGCCCA
>CAJTMB010000048.1 GCA_910577105.1 uncultured Lachnospiraceae bacterium
TGGGCAGGGAATGGATGGCATGAGGAGTTTGTGTGTTCGGTTTTCAGGGTACTTTCTCCTGTAAGGGGTATAAAATATCCTAAGAATGAATATAATAAAATAGAAAGTGTCCGGCTCCATGGTCAAGCGGTTAAGACATCGCCCTTTCACGGCGGTAACACGGGTTCGATTCCCGTTGGAGTCATCCTCGATAGCTCAATGGTAGAGCACGCGGCTGTTAACCGCGGGGTTGTAGGTTCGAGCCCTACTCGGGGAGTCCGGCGACATAGCCAAGTGGTAAGGCATGGGTCTGCAACACCCTGATCACCAGTTCAAATCTGGTTGTCGCCTCGCTGAAACCTCGAAACGAAAGTTTCGGGGTTTTTTTGTTGCCAAAAATAAACCGATATTTGTAATGTAAGGAACTTGTAAGAAATTTTATACTATGTTTGTAAGATAGAAATGATAATATAAAAAAATACGGGAATATTCAGGTAATATGAAAGGAGAAGGGACTATGAAACAAAAGGCGATTGCATTTCTTATGTTTTTTTGTATTATAATAGCGGCTTGCGGGCAAAAACAGGAGGAGAATCCATTACAGACAGAAGGGTGGGAGGAAGAAACAAAGCCGGAGGAGATAAAGGAAATAGAGGAAGAAAAAGAAATTAACTGGGTGATAGAGGAACAGGTTCTGCCGAACGCTGATGAGGCGCTTATCAATGAGCTTCCTGCGGAAAGCATAATATTTTCCGACGCTTGGTATTTGCAAAATGAAACGGTTTACAGGATTGTGACATGTACCAATGAAGACGAAACGGCATCGGAGAAAGAATTTTATAAAGGATGTTTTGTTCAAAAATTAGAGGCTCCCTATACGGAATGGATAAATTATTTTATTGCGCCTACGGAATGGGTGGAGGGAGAGAATTGCCAACCATGGTTTTATGGAAGGAGTTCTTATATTTTAACAGACGACGGTTTGTATGTGTTGTTGAAGGGTAAGCAGGGAGAGTATATAGGACAGTGGACAGAGGAAAAGGGTCCGTCGTTCAAAAGGATAGAAAGCGACCTGTTTTCGGAAAAATATTTTAAGGATAATTCATTAACCCAATTGCAATGGTGGATAGGCAAAGATAAATCCTATTATTTATACTCTGAAGAGGAATACATTCACATGGATGAAAACTTTACGGTAAAGGAGAAATTAGTAAGGGATAGCGGAAATTGGGTAAGTGGGTTATGGGAAAATCCTTATGAAGATAAATTATATCTGTTTGGTCCCGCAGATTTTTATTATAAATCGGAATATTCTTCTTATGTAAGAAGCGGTATCAAGATATTTAATGAGGAAGAAAAAATATTTGTAGAATCAGCGGATATACACTTAGGTCAAGATGACGATATTTGCTTTGTTTCAAAGACAGAAGGATATCTCTATAGCTCGTATTGGATTGCCGGGTTTTCTTTGGATACAGGGGAAATAAAGTGGTTATATGATTTCCAAAATAATAAGGATTATTATAATAAGATGTACAATGCACGTAAGCCGCTTGTGTATATGCAGATAGTAAACGGCATATTGGGCGGATTTGCCAGAGAGGACGGCTCTCATGTACTTCTTGTCGCAGGCGCTGACGGAACATATCAGATATGGACAATGCTGAAAGGAGAAGAAAAGGATTCCTCTTCGGATGAAGAAAAACAGGAAGTGGAACTGGCGCTTACCATTTCCAACACTACTATGGAAGAAGCTGTATATGAATTTAACATGCAGAATGATAATTATAAAATTGTGCTTCGCACTCCGAGTGAAGGTGAAGATTTTGAAGACTTCCGCACCAGAATACAGGCAGAATTGTCAGCCGGGGCGGGTCCCGATATAATGGGAGCAGGAAGTGTTATAGATATCGAAGCCGGTGCAAAAAAAGGTTTTATATTGGATTTGACAGAAGAATTTGCGGAATACGAAACGGATATTCTTCCCTCTGTGTGGGAAACAGGAACGTTAAACGGACATCGTTACAGTGTGCCGTATTCCTGTAGCATAAGTACGGTTGTTGCGGACGGAAGGCTTGTAAATAACCAGACATGCTGGACGCTGGACGAAGCCATTCGGTTTATGGAGGACAGCGGCGCGCCATATTTTATGGCGGGGGCAGGGGAAGCAGAACTGTTTTTCAATCTGGGACTACGGGCGGGTTCCGGCAGCGGGCTTATTGACTGGCAAAACAAAACCAGCAGGTTAAACAGTGAAGAGGCGGTGCAATTGTTGGAGCTTGCCACGCAGTATGCGGATAATGAATGTGAGCCGGGCAAAGAATATGCGCAGGCAGAATCCGGAAAGGCAATGACCGTTCTTCTTTATATGGGAAGTCCCGATGATATGAGGGTGGCAGCGGCCATTTTCAAGGATAATGAGGCATATATCGGGTTTCCGACAGTAAACGGAGAAAGCGGCCATATCATTTATGTTTCCGACTTGGTGGTGAATCAGAATAGTCCCTGCAAAGATGGAGCGATTGCTTTTTTGAAATTCCTGCTGTCAGAAGAAAAACAGTCGGACATTGCCAAAGGAGTTACTTACGGTTTTCCTGTGAGAAAGGACGCTATGGAATTGATGTATGATTATTTACAGCAAGACGAAAGTGAGCCTGCGGGACCGAATATGGTCGGAGGAGTGGAATATGAAGAAAAACCTCTTTCCGATGAAAGCATAGAAAAGTTAAGGGAGATTATGGAGACGGCAAGACCGTCAGAACGTAAATTAAATCAGGTGATGAATATTGTGGAGGAAGAACTCAAAAGCTTCCGGCAGGAAGGAAAGTCGGCACAGCAGGCTTTGGATACAGCAAATAGCAGGGTGCAGTTATATTTGAATGAAACTGCGGATTAGGTTCAATTTCCGTATATTTTGCATGGCGGCAGCCCCGGTGTGCATTTGATTCCATAAAGGACCGTGTAAAAACACCGGCCCAATGCCTTGCAGGCAAGGCATGAGAGGTTGTATTTTAACCTCCTATGTGCCGTTGTGTTTTTACCCGAGCGAGAGCGTGTCCTGTTGGAACAAATGCACACCGGGGCTGCCGCCATGCAAAATAGGAAAACGACGGTTGGATTAGTCGTTTATATATTTGATATTTTGTGGTATAATTAACAAATACGAAAGAAAAAGAATCTTAACTGAGGGAGTAGAAGGCATGACGGCATTTTTTGTGATTCTGGGTATTGTTTGCATAATATACTGCTTATGCATTTTGTTTGCGGGTTACGGCACTAAATTTTTTCTGGTATGGGGAGTTTTTGGGGTATTGAGCATCCTGTGGGGAAAATACGGGAAACGATTTTTGACGCATATGCCGCCGGTATTAAAAAAGATATTTGCCTGTCTGGTATTAACGGGAATTGTCCTGTTTGTGATTGTGGAGGGTATGATAATCAGTGGCTTTTTTGCCGGGGGTTCAAAGAACCTTGACTATATTCTGGTTCTTGGCGCGCAACTGAAAGAAAGCGGTCCCAGTTATGTTTTGCAGCTTCGTCTGGATGAAGCATACGATTACCTGATAGAGAACGAGGATACAAAAGTCATAGTGTCCGGCGGGCAGGGGAGTAATGAGCCGGATACGGAAGCACAGGGCATGTATGACTATCTGGTAGGTAAGGGAATAGCGCCGGAAAGAATCCTGCTGGAGGATTTGTCCAAAAACACCAATGAAAATATTCGTTTTAGCAGCGCCCTGATAGACCCCAAAACAGACAGTGTGGGAATTGTAACCAGCAATTTTCATGTATTTCGCGCCCTGCATCTGGCAAAGGCTTCCGGTTACGAAAAGGTATGCGGAATAGCGGCAGGTTCTCATCCCGGTTTTTTGCCAAACAATATGCTGCGTGAATTTTTTGGAATTGTAAAGGATTTTCTTGCAGGCAATATGGCTTGATGAAAAATACCTGATGAATGTGATAATACAATGGAAACTAAAACAGAAAGGTGGATGGCCATGGAGAGTATGGAAGAAAAAGTAGAAAAGTTAAGGAAAATGCTTTCAGAAAGCAGCAGGGTGGTATTTTTTGGCGGGGCAGGCGTATCCACGGAAAGCGGTATACCGGACTTCAGGAGTGTGGATGGTCTGTATCACCAGCAGTATGAGTATCCTCCCGAGACCATTTTGAGCCATACCTTTTACAGACAGAACCCGGAAGAGTTTTATCGGTTTTATAAGAATAAAATGTTGTTTCTGGACGCGAAGCCCAATGCCGCCCACAAAAAACTTGCCGAATGGGAAAAGGAAGGGAAACTGACAGCCGTGATTACTCAGAACATAGACGGACTGCATCAGGCAGCCGGCAGCAAGGCAGTGTGGGAGCTGCACGGAAGCGTACTTAGAAATTATTGTGAGGAATGCGGCGCTTTTTATGATGTGCATTATGTGAAAGAAGCAGAAGGAATTCCTCTGTGCGGGAAATGCGGCGGCTCCGTAAAACCGGATGTGGTGCTGTACGAAGAGGGACTTAACCAGCATACCATCAATGAAGCGGTAAAAGCAATCCGACATGCGGACATGCTGATAATTGGTGGGACTTCCCTGGCGGTTTATCCGGCTGCCGGACTGATTGACTATTTCAAGGGGAAATATCTGGTGCTGGTAAATAAGGCGCCTACCCCGAGGGATAATATGGCAGACCTTGTCATACAGGGAAGCATCGGGGAAATATTCAACAAATTATAATGACAGGCATAGCAGGAGACATTCATGGATATTCAGGTAGGAGATATCGTTAAGTTAAAAAAACAGCATCCCTGTGGCAGCAGGGAGTGGGAAGTGCTCAGGATTGGGGCAGATTTCAGGTTAAAATGTACGGGATGCGGGCATCAGATTATGATTGCCCGTAAACTTGTAGAAAAAAACATTCGGGAAATCCGCAAAAAGCCTTGAAAACATGGGAATAATGTGGTATCATAAATCTCCGTGATATAATATTCCTTGCTCCTGTATACAGGGGCCAGAGACCATAAGGAGGTAAAAAAGCATGAACAAATATGAATTGACAGTTGTTGTTAATGCTAGAATCGAAGATGATGAAAGAGCAGCCGTGATTGACAAGTGCAAGGCACTGGTTGAGAGATTCGGCGGAACCATCACCAACGTTGATGAATGGGGTAAGAGAAGACTGGCTTACGAAGTTCAGAAGATGAAGGAAGCGTTCTATTATTTCATCCAGTTCGAGGCAGACAGCAAAGCTCCCGCTGAAATCGAGAGCCGTGTGCGCATTATGGACAACGTTATCAGATTCCTGATTGTTAAACAGGACGCATAAGAGGCATACCGGGTATCCGGAGGATTCCTGGTGTACCGGAAAGAGGGACTTAATATGAATAAAGTAATTCTTATGGGAAGATTAACCAGAGATCCTGAAGTGAGATATTCTCAAGGAAGCAGCCAGACAGCTGTTGCAAGATTTTCCGTTGCAGTGGACAGGCGGTTTAAGAGGGATGGAGAACCTGATGCAGACTTTTTCAACTGCACTGCATTTGGCAGACAGGCAGAGTTTGTAGAGCGTTATCTGCATAAGGGAACCAAGATACTCCTGACCGGCCGTATCCAGAATGATAATTACACCAACAGGGATGGCCAGCAGGTTTACAGCGTCCGTGTGATAGCAGAGGAAATCGAGTTTGCTGAGAGCAAAAATGCTTCCGGGGATAACAGTGGTTTTATGGGTGGCAGTAATACCAGACCTGAGCCTTCCGGCGCAGGGGATGGTTTTATGAACATCCCGGACGGCATTGACGAAGAACTGCCGTTTAACTAATTAATATTTTTGGAATGGAGGCACTGACATGGCATTTAATAAAGCAGACAAAGCAGATGCGCCTATGAGAAAAAAAGGCGGCATGCGCAGAAGAAAAAAAGTTTGTGTATTTTGTGGCAAAGACAATGTAATTGATTACAAAGACGTAAACAAGTTAAAAAGATATGTATCCGAGAGAGGCAAGATTCTTCCCAGAAGAATCACCGGCAACTGTGCAAAGCACCAGAGGGCTCTTACCGTTGCCATCAAGCGTGCGCGTCACGTGGCGCTGATGCCTTACGTGCAGGACTAAAAAAGCGGACCAATCATCTTTGTGGGTGGTTGGTCTTTTTTATAACCTTCAAATGATAAGGGACATTTGATATGATGGAATATGGGGTGGCGAAGAAAAAGCAAAAAAGAAACATGACAGGGCTGCTTCTTGGAGTTCTGGCGATATGCGGCATTGCGGCTGTTTTGTCAGGATGTGTCAAAAAGAAAGTCGGGGAAGAGACTTGGAACAAAGCTGTCGCGAGGAAACTTGCAATAGAAGAGAACCTGCAATGGCAGCCGGTCTTTTCGCGGATGTATTTTCCGTTGTCAGAAAACCTTGGTGATAATAAAATCGGTTATTTTGTATCAGGCAATAATCGGGAAAAGGAAAAGGCTCCTGAAAGTGCCGGACAGGATGCAGGAGTGATAGAGGTTTACGGCTATGCGCTTTCCGAGGAGGACTTTTTTTCACTTGTGGAAAGCACAGCCGGAGAACTGGAAAAAAGATATGAAGAGGAAGGTATTTATTATCTGTTAAACGGGAATGCGGCAATAGAGCAGCTTGTACAGTTGGACACAAAGAGAGAACATTGGCTGTTTATCAGAAGTCAGAACAGTGCGTATGCTTTTTGCGGTAAGATGGAAACCGAAGAGTGGCGGGTTTTTCTTGAGGATTTTATTTATACGGCTGATTTAAAATATAACGGTCTTCCGGTGATGAGGTCCAAAAGGCCTGTTTTGGATATAAAAATGGAGGACCACCATCCGGGAATATGGCGAGGGCTGCAATTTAAGGACTTTTACGGTGGCTATTGGTTTGATATCGGAGACAGGGTTCTTCTCTTTCATGCGGAGGAAGACGGTTTTTACATAAAGCTGGAATCAGAAGTGGAAGATAAGCTTGTTGCGAGTGAGGCAGTACTGCGCCCGACAGAGATTTATCCGGCATATGGTACAGGGGAGGAAATCCTTTCCTACTTTCAGGATAAGTATCCGGATATGCATTGCCTGGTTGCGCGTTTTAGAGGAGAGGATTGGTACGGGCCGGGAGAAGAGGATGAGGAAAAGGCTTTTTATTACATAGGGGGATTAGAGGAAAGTCGTGGGGTATTTCTTTGGAACGGACAACCATATGAGATTATCAGCAGAGGCAGGACGGACATGGCAAGCGCCATAAGCTTTGACATGGGATATAGGTGTCAGGTTCCGTTTTTACGTTGGGACAGGGAAGAGGACGGCAGCGTCATATTGTCAGACAACCGCGACGGCAGCCATTTTCGTACATGGGACTTGGGCGGCGGGCAAGTGCTTGCGCTACGGGCAAAGCTTGTGGAAAGCATATCAGAGGGATACCTTGATAATTACAGGTACCAAATTGAGGTCTACGATGTTGGCAGGAAGGAGCTTTTACAGGAATTTCAGGTAATATCCGCCGATAGATATGGGGAATCGTTTGTGTTTGAGGATTTTAATGCGGACGGTTATCCGGATTTGACCGTGGGTTACAATAGCGGATATGACGGCTCCTTCAAACACTATATATGGAATCCCGGGAAAAAAGAGTTTACAGAGCTTTCGGTAGAATGGGGATATTATGAATATGAGATAGATTTGGAGAAAAGAAGGCTGTGTCTGACATATGATGAGGGAGGCTGGGCTGACGCAACCTGTATTACGTATCAGTGGTCAGGCCTGATGGATTATGAAATGATAAAGAAGTTTGAACGCCGCCTGATTGGTAATGATATCAGTGTGGAAATAATACGGTATGACGGGGGAAAAGAGGAAGTGCTTTCGGACTGTCTGTATTCCGTGAAAGAATATATTGAGCGGCAACATGAAATCACCCATGCTTATGATGAGGATTTTGTATGGGAAAAGGAAATAACGGATGAGGAAACAGGAAAAAAGTATATGCTTCGGTATACGCAGATTTTCAGGAAAGAGGAAGCAAACCGTAACGGCGGCGTGTATTATGAAGGAAGACTTTGTGTGTATGATGAAAATACATATCTGATACGGATTGCGGAGTCGGATTTGATACTTCCTTATAAGGATATTATCTGGGAAGACGGTGACGGGGACGGCGAAAAAGAAATTACCGTTTATTATGAAGGTATGCATGACGCAGATGAAGGGGGCGGATACTGGAGAATACCGTCTTCATCCTTAATCCGTCCGGATTATGTGCCTTCAAATTGAATTTTTATTTCCATAATTTTTCTGCAAATATGTTTTCATTGCCGGAATACGGGATAAACCGGCCTCAAAGGATAAAAACTCCTAGCCTTCGACAAATTAAATTGTGGAAAGATATAAGAAAAAATGGTATACTATACCAGTATAGGCAAATGAATATGATGATACGGGGGCGTACATGAAGAAAAGGATTAGATTAAAAGGAAGAATCAAGACATATCTTCAGTTTTCGATTTACCTTGGTGTGCTTTTGCTGGTGATTAATGCCGGCATATTGGTGATTGACTACAGAGCAGGGCTTTTGCTGGGATTTTTTACCCTCTTTTATTTTGCGGTAACCCTGACCTTGTATTTTTATAACAAACCGGTCATTATCAACGAACTGGTCAGCTTTGCGACCCAGTACGGGCAGATTCAAAAACGGCTGTTAAGGGAACTGGAACTGCCGCATGCCCTGTTAGACGATGCCGGTAAAGTGATTTGGACAAACCAGGCTTTTGAAAATGCCACGGGGCAGCAAAAGGGATACAATAAGTCCATTATGGCGTTATTTCCTTCCATCACGAAAGACCGCCTGCCTGATAATGAAGGCGTGGAGGAAACACAGTATGAGCTGACATATGAGGGAAAAGAATACATAGCCAAGTTCAAAAAGATAACCCTCAAGGAAATGGCGGAAAACAGCGATATGATTCTGGCAAAAGGGTATGATGGTTTTCTGATAGCCGTCTATCTGTTTGATGAAACAGCCCTTCATATTGCCTTGCAGGAAGTGGATGACCAGAGCTTGTCAGTAGGGCTTTTATATTTGGACAATTATGAGGAAGCGCTGGAAAGCGTGGAAGAAGTCAGGCGTTCCCTGCTTATTGCCCTGATTGACAGGAAGGTAAATAAGTATATTGCAGCGTTGGACGGTATTGTAAAGAAACTGGAAAAAGATAAGTATTTGGTCATTATGCGCAAGAAGTCGGTTGCACAGCTGCAGGATACACGTTTTGATTTGCTGGAAGACGTCAAGACAGTCAATATCGGCAATGAGATGGCCGTTACCATAAGTATCGGCGTGGGGCTGGACGGGCTCACTTACGCACAGAATTATGAGTTTGCACGCAATGCCATAGATTTGGCATTGGGACGCGGTGGCGACCAGGCTGTTATCAAGACGCCGGAAAGCATTACTTATTACGGCGGTAAGAGCCAGCAGGTGGAGAAAAATACCCGCGTCAAGGCCCGTGTGAAGGCCCATGCGCTGAAGGAAATCATTGCAGGTAAGGATAAAGTCATTATCATGGGGCACAGACTGGCAGACGTGGACAGCTTTGGAGCGGCGGTAGGTATTTACAGGATTGCACAGACGCTGGACAGAAAAGCCCATATTGTGCTTAACAGTGTTGCCAATTCCATGCAGCCGCTGATAGATTTGTTTAAAAACAATCCGGAATATGATGATGACATGATTGTCGGCAGCGGACAGGCTATCGAGCTGGCAGGCAACAATGCGGTGCTGGTGGTGGTGGATGTCAATAAGCCAACGATTACGGAGTGTCCCGACTTGCTAAAGGTTTGTAAATCCATTGTGGTTTTGGACCACCACAGGCAAGGGTCGGAGACAATCGAAAATGCGACGTTGTCCTATGTGGAGCCATATGCGTCTTCCGCCTGCGAGATGGTTTCCGAGATTTTGCAGTATACCAGCGATAACATAAAGATACGTACGGAAGAAGCTGACTGCATGTATTCCGGCATTATGATTGACACCAATAATTTCATGAGCAAAACAGGTGTGAGAACTTTTGAAGCGGCCGCTTTCCTGCGCCGGAACGGTGCGGATGTGACCCGTGTCAGGAAGATGTTCAGGGAGGATGCCATTGAGTACAAGGCGAAAGCGGATGCTGTCAGCCAGGCGGAAATCTACAGGCAGTCGTTTGCCATTTCCGTCTGCACAACGGAGGATATTCAAAGCCCTACCGTAATCGGGGCGCAGGCGGCTAATGAACTGTTAAATATCAGAGGCGTAAAAGCAAGCTTTGTATTGACGGATTATCAAGGAAAAATCTATGTTTCAGCCCGCTCCATTGATGAGGTAAACGTCCAGATTATTATGGAAAGACTGGGAGGCGGAGGCCATATGAGTATTGCAGGGTGTCAGATGGAGGGCATCGGCATCGCGGAAGCCATCGGCAACCTGAAAGCGACGATAGACATTATGCTGGAAGATGGAGATATCTGAGAGACATGCAGGGCAGAGAGAAAGGTGTGTGAAGAGAAATGAAAATTATACTGTTGCAGGATGAGAAGAAGCTTGGGAAAAAAGGGGATATTATTGAAGCAAGTGACGGCTATGCCAGAAATTATATTTTACCCAAAAAGATTGGCGTGGAAGCAAATGCCAAAAACCTGAATGATTTGAAATTGCAGAAGGCTAACGAAGCAAAGATTGCAAAAGCGCGGCTGGAAGAAGCACAGGCGCTGGCAGGACAGCTGGCAGAAAAAACCGTGGAAGTTAAAATGAAGGCAGGAGAGGGCGGCAGGGCATTTGGCTCTGTTTCTTCAAAGGAAATTGTGAATGCCTGCAAGGAGCAGTACGGTATTGAACTGGACAAAAAGAAGTTAGCGCTCCCGGAAGCCTTAAAAAATTTTGGTGTGTATGAGATAGACGTCAAACTGCATCCGCAGGTGATGGCTAAGTTGAAAGTACATATATCGGAGAGTTAAACCGGAAAGGACGGCAGGATGCCGACAGAAGAAAGTAAGTTTATGGAAGAAACCGTTTTAAAGAGGATATTGCCCCAAAGCGTGGAAGCGGAGCAATCTGTCATAGGTTCCATGATAATGGACAGGGAAGCGATAGTCATTGCTTCGGAAATCATAACAGGAGAAGATTTTTACAATAAGCAATACGGGACATTGTTTGAAACTATGGTAGAGCTTAATGATGAAGGCAGGCCGGTGGATTTGGTGACATTACAGGACAGGCTTAAGGAGAAGGATGTGCCGCCGGAGGTCAGCAGTCTTGAATTTGTCAGGGACTTGATTACAGCTGTTCCGACTTCTGCCAACATCAAATATTATGCCGGTATTGTGGCGGAAAAGGCTACCTTAAGAAAACTGATACGTCTGAATGAGGAAATTGCCAATACCTGTTATGCGGGCAAGGAAAGCCTTGAAGTGATTTTGGAGGACGCTGAGAAAAGGATATTTGAAGTGGTGCAAAAGCGCAATTCCGGTGAGTTTGTACCCATCCGGCAGATTGTCATGAACGCTATGGATGCAATCGAGAGAGCGTCCAGAAACAAGGGTGCGGTGACGGGGATTCCCACAGGGTTTGTGGATTTGGATTACCGGACAGCCGGGATGCAGCCATCGGATTTGGTGTTGATTGCAGCCAGACCTTCCATGGGCAAAACGGCATTTGTATTAAATATTGCGGAGCATGTGGCCTTTAAACAGAAGAAGGCAGTGGCGATATTCAGTCTGGAAATGTCAAAAGAACAGTTGGTGAACCGTCTGTTTTCCTTAGAGTCCAAGGTAGATTCCCAGCATATCAGGACAGGACAGCTTTCAGACCAGGAATGGGAAAAGCTGATTGAAAGCGCCGGGGTAATAGGCAAATCCAATCTGATTATAGATGATACGCCCGGTATCAGCATTTCGGAACTGAGGAGTAAATGCAGAAAATACAAGCTGGAGCATAATTTATCCATGATTATCATCGATTATCTGCAGTTAATGTCCGGAAGCGGAAGAACAGATTCCAGACAACAAGAGATATCGGATATTTCACGCTCCTTGAAGGCATTGGCAAGAGAACTTTCCGTACCGGTACTGGCGCTTTCCCAGCTGTCCCGTGCCGTAGAACAGCGGCCGGACCACAGGCCCATGCTTTCAGACCTTCGTGAATCCGGGGCGATTGAGCAGGATGCCGATGTGGTAATGTTCATTTACAGGGATGATTATTACAATCATGACACGGAAAGGAAGGATATTGCAGAAATTATCATTGCAAAACAGAGAAACGGTCCGATTGGTACAATAGAACTGGCATGGCTGCCCAATTATACGAAGTTTGCCAATCTTGAAAGATAAAAGTCTAAAAGATAACAAAATAAAGCATACAAAAGAGAACAGGTAAGGGAAAGCCCCGATACACGTTCTCTTTTTATATAACAAGGTTGCATATGGCTAAAAAGTTTTTAGGGGAAACAGAAAGGAAGGATAGAAAATGAGTACGGTATTTTTGATTTCAGATGCTGCAAAAAAAGTTAAGGTGGAAGCACATGTGTTACGTTACTGGGAAGAGGAATTGGGACTGCCGATTAAGCGCAATGAGCTTGGGCACCGCTACTATACAGAGGATGATGTAAAGAGATTTCAGGAAATTAAAGATTTAAAGGAGCGGGGACTACAGTTGAAGGCAATCAGGATGGTTTTAAAAAATGGAAAGCTGGACATGCTGCCGGCAGAAGAAGAAATGGCAATACAGGAAACGGAAAGTGCAAAGACAGAAGAAAAAAGTACTAAGGAGGCATTTCCGGAGGAAGAAAGAGGAGTGGTACAAACCATACAGCCTGCAACAGGTACTCTTGCTGAGGAAACCAGAGAAGAAAAGTCAGCAAGGCTTCAGTGGCTGCTCCAACAGATGTTTCGGGAAACATTGCAGGAAAACAATGATTATCTCTGCCGTCAGATGAAAGAAAGCATATTAAAGGAACTGGATTACCAGTTCAGAATGCAGGAAGAACGTGATGAGGAAAGAAATGCAGAACAGATTAAGCGTGATGAAGAGCATTTTAAAAGAATTGATGAATTGCTTCGGAAAAAAAGAAGGTTATTGAAAAAGTAAACAAAAAACCAGCCTGTATCAGAGAGGTAGTGTAAAAAAGTTTGTGTTTTTGGAAAAAAATACCTCTTTTTTGGTAAGA
>CAJTMB010000049.1 GCA_910577105.1 uncultured Lachnospiraceae bacterium
AGAGCAGAGGACTGAAAATCCTCGTGTCACTGGTTCGATTCCGGTTCTGGGCATTCATTTTGTAAAAAAATAAGGAGCACTAGCTCAGTCGGTAGAGCACCTGACTTTTAATCAGGTTGTCGGGGGTTCGAATCCCCCGTGCTTCATTGTAGAGAAAAGGCTTTTAAGTCTTTTTTTTTGTTTAAAGGTGCTGTTCTTTTGCCTCAATTAATGATATAATAAAGTGCTAAAATAGAATATTTGTGATTTGGTACTGGGAGAAAGTTATGAAAAGAAATACAAAAGGTAACAATCATAAAAAACGAGGGAAGAACTTTTCTGCAAAAAATAATCTCGAATCAGCCGGAAACAAAAAGGAAATACTACAGATAAAAGAAGAAACCTTTGGAACTGAGAAGGAAGAAAAGGAGAAAGGAAATCAAGACGGAAAGCAGGTACTGAAACCGAAAAAGAAAAAAGCTTTATTTGCTGTAATGGCAACGGTGCTTCTTTTCAGCCTTGTGATAATGTTGTATCTGTATGGTGCGTATTATTATACATATCATTTTTTTCCTTCACAGAAGGTAAATGGATTAGAATGCGGCAATTTTACGGCTGAGGAAACAATAAAACAGTTACAAGAGCAATATAGTCAAAATTACAGTTTGGTTTTGTTAAATGGGGAAGGGGTGGAAATACTTAAAATTACAGCATTGGAGGCTCGGTTGGAATTTCCGGTTAAGCAGGAGATTGAGGAGATACTTGCAAATCAAAATGCGTTCGCATGGATTGCAAATTTTTTTTCTAAAGGGACAATAGATGACCAGATTTGTATAGCGGTTGAATATGATGATGCTGTAATAGAAGAGATTTTGGTAAAAGCAGGTCTTTTTGACAGTAAAAGCGGAAAAAAACCTGTCAATGCATATATCAGTGAATATATGGAAGATATAAAAGGGTATAAAATTATTCCTGAAGAGGAAGGGACTTTACTGGATAGGGATTTGACTTTTACATCTGTATGTAAAGCAATAAGCAATCTGGATGAAAAATTGGATTTATCAGACACAAGATGTTATCAGCAGCCTGAAATTACCGCAGATAATAAAGATTTACAGACAAAGCTTGAGAGAATGAATAAACTGGTCAGCGCACAGATTACTTATGATTGGAATGGAGAAGAAGAAATTGTCGACGCTGAAGTGATTCATAATTGGCTTATGGTGGAAGGAAAAGAAGTTTCTATTGATGCAGAACAGGTAAAAGCCTTTGTTGAGGAAAAAGCAAAGGAGCATGATACCTACGGGAAAAAGAGGGATTTTGTGACGACACTTGGTATTGAAGTCAGGCTTCCCAGTGGCGCATACGGATGGAAAACGGATAAGGATGCAGAAACAGATATATTAATAAACTTGATTATGGAGGGAGCCGTTACTGAAAGAGAGCCGGAATATATCAGTCGCGGATGGTCAAAAGGCATAAATGATATTGGTAATTCTTATGTAGAAGTTGATTTGACAAATCAACATCTCTATCTGTATAAGGATGGTGATTTGGTCTTGGAAACGGATTTTGTTTCCGGAGATATGGCTAAGGGTAATGCTACGCCGCAAGGAGTTTTTGGCCTGACCTATAAAACAACCGATGCAGTGTTGCGTGGCAGGGACTATGAAACGCCTGTAAATTATTGGATGCCGTTTAATGGGAATGTGGGAATGCATGATGCAACCTGGAGACGGAAGTTTGGAGGAGATATTTATCTGACGAATGGTTCTCATGGATGTATTAATCTTCCACTCGGCATGGCAGCCTCCATATACAGCCAGATATCAACGGGTTTTCCGATAGTTTGTTATTATTAGTTTTATATATTTGTAGAAGGGAGTAGTCATGAAACGTTACAGGCTTCGTAATTTCAAACAAGCTGAGAAGTGGAAAAAGCACTATTTACTGCAACGCTCTTTACATCGGGAAATTGTGCAAAGTGCTTCAGATATCATAAAATCAAAGAATTTTGAAAAGACCAAAAGACATATTCAACATGGAAGCATGACTGTTAACAGACATTGTATGGATGTGGCAAAATACAGTCTGTTTATTAGTTATAAGTTGGAGAAGATGGGAATCAGATGCAAGAAAGACGAACTGATAAGAGGCGCACTCCTTCATGATTATTTTCTTTATGATTGGCATGATGCCAATCATGTACAACCTCACAATTTACATGGTTTTAGGCATCCGGGTACAGCTCTCAGAAATGCAAGAAGGGAATATCGGCTGACGCCCAGGGAAGAGGACATTATTCGGAAACACATGTGGCCATTAACCCCGATGCCCCCTGTATGCAGGGAAGCCTGGATTGTAACAACAGCAGATAAGTGGTGTTCTTTGCTGGAGACCCTGCATGTGCACAAGGGGCATGGAGCAGAGAAAATCAGAACGGAATTTTAGAGATGGGGGAATTATACCATAAAATAAAAGAATATGTGCAGATGGATTATTATCCTTTTCATATGCCGGGTCATAAGAGAAGTCTTCTTGGAAAAACGGCATTGCCGGTTGGAGAAATAGATATTACAGAAATAGAAGGATTTGATAACTTACACAATGCAACGGATATTTTGAAGCGGTTGCAGGATAAAGCATCATTGGCCTATGGGGCAGAGGAAAGTTTTTACCTTGTTAATGGCAGCACATCGGGTATTTTAAGTGCAATATCGGCAGCACTGCCTGCGGGTGGGAAGCTGTTGATGGTTCGTGGATGTCACAAGTCCGCATTTCATGCAGTATACTTGAGGGATTTGGAGGTAAAATATCTTTGGAGTGGTGAAGACGAGGATTATGGATGTAATCTGGTGGTGACACCGGAGCAGGTTGAACAGGCACTTTCAGATGATGATGATATACAGGCAGTTTTAATTGTATCGCCGACATATGAAGGTATAGTGGCCGATGTCGAGGCAATTGCAAGGGCGGTTCATAAAAGGGGGATTCCTCTGATTGTTGACGAAGCGCATGGGGCACATTTTGGATTTCATCCTGCATGGCCGGAAAACAGTTGCCGGCTGGGCGCAGATTTGGTAGTACACAGCCTGCACAAGACACTTCCTTCCATGACACAGACGGCAATTCTCCATGTGAATGGAAAGCTAGTAAACCGTGACAGACTGAAACGATTTTTACAGATTTATCAGAGTAGCAGTCCTTCGTATGTTCTGATGGCATCTATGGAAGAAGCAATAGAAATTACTTCCACGCGGTCGAAAGAATTGTTTGATGTTTTTTTGGGACATTGGAAAGCTATGATGAGAGAATTGGATGGCTGTAAATGGATAAAATGTTTGCAGAAAAAGGGTATGGATATTGGTAAACTGGTTGTCAGAGACAGTTCAGGACTGCTTTCAGGGCAACAGTTTTACAAATTGCTGCAAGACCGTTTCCATTTGCAGATGGAAATGGCATCTGGGAGATATGCACTTGCCATGTTTACAATAGGGGATAAACAGGAAGCTTACGAACGAATGACTAAAGCGTTGTTGGAAATAGACGAGGAGTGCGGAAAAAAAGCAGAAACAGTACAAGGCAATAAACAGAGACAAAAGGCATGTTCTGTGATTACCGATAAAACAGAACGGTTATATACTGAACAAAAGCTATCTTTGAAACATGCCTGGGATAGTGAAACAAAAGAAGTATTATTGGAAGAGTCATCGCAATATATTGCAGGAGAGTTTATCTATCTGTATCCGCCCGGCATACCGCTCATTGTTCCGGGAGAAGAATTTACGGATGAGTTATGCATAATCATCAAAAGAAATATAGACATGGGTTATAATGTTCAGGGTGTGATTTGGCATAGCGGGCAATGCTATGTGAAGGTGGTAGTGTGAGAAGTACTTCTAAAACTCAGCAGCAGAGGCTGCTTCGTTAAGAAGTACTAAGTCTCACACCAGAGAATGCCTAAAATGCGGCATTCTCCGCACAGATTTGAGATTCCGCAAAGCGGAATCATGTTGATTAGTGTGAGAAGTACTTCTAAAACTCAACAGCAGAGGATGCTTCGTTAAGAAGTACTAAGTCTCACACTGGAGAAAAGAAGTTCAAAGAGTAGCGTTTTTTATATTTTTTTGTGTCGCCATTTGGCGGCGGAATGGAGATTAAAATGAGAAAAACAAAAATTATTTGTACTTTAGGACCGGCATGTGAAAGTGAGGAAAAAATAAAGGAGCTGATGCAGGCAGGGATGAATGTGGCTCGTTTCAATTTTTCCCATGGCACACATGAAGTGCAGTTGGATAAGTATAACAAAGTATCAAGGGCAAGAGAGGAACTCGGACTTCCGGTGGCTACTTTACTGGATACGAAAGGGCCTGAAATACGACTGAGAGATTTTGAAGATGGAAAAGCGGAATTAAAATCAGGTCAGACCTTTATTCTGACGACGGAAGACGTAATGGGCACATCCCAGAGGGCATCTATTACTTATCAAAACCTCAAGAATGATATCTGTGTGGGCACAACCATTTTAATTGATGACGGATTGATAGAAATGACAGTAGAGGAAATAACCGCCAATGATATTGTATGTCGTGTGGTTAATGGCGGTTTTGTATCCAATCATAAAGGCGTCAATGTGCCGGGATGTGTTTTATCCATGCCATATATCAGTAAAGTGGATTTGGAGGATATACTTTTTGGTATTGAGCATGGTTTTGATTTTCTTGCTGCTTCTTTTGCCAGATGCAAAGAGGATATACTGGAAGTCAGAAAAATTTTGGATGACCATGGAAGTAAAATGAAAATAATTGCCAAAATTGAAAATATGCAGGGTATTAATAATCTGGCGGAAATTCTTGAGGTTTCTGACGGCATTATGGTGGCACGCGGAGATATGGGTGTGGAAGTTGCCATGGAAGAGGTTCCTATTTTACAGAAAAAGATGATAAAGATGGCAGTTGCACAGGGAAAACATGTCATTACTGCTACGCAGATGCTTGAATCCATGATTAAAAATCCCCGTCCCACCAGAGCAGAAGCAACAGACATTGCCAACGCCATTTATGATGGGACAACGGCAATTATGTTATCCGGAGAAAGTGCAGCGGGGCTGTATCCGGTAGAAGCAGTCAAAACAATGGCACGCATTGCGGAACGTGCAGAGCAGGATATCAATTATCGCTCAAGAATGCAGAGAGAGCAGGAGGAACAGGAGAATACACCGGATATTACCACTGCAATCTCTTATGCAACCTGTAATGTGGCAATGAGCCTTCATGCAGCGGCGATTATTACTGTCACAATGTCAGGATTTACGGCCAATATGATTGCACGGTACAAACCGGGTTGTCAGGTAATCGGCTGTACATTGGATGAAGGTGTATGCAGGCAGTTAAATTTGTTATGGGGTGTCAGTCCGATAATGATAGAAAAGGAACAGACTACGGATGAGCTTTTCGAAGAGGCTGTATTTAAAAGCAGACAGGCAGGGCTGATTAAAAGTGGTGACACAGTTGTCATAACGGCCGGAGTTCCGCTGGGAGTTGCAGGAAACACGGATATGATTCATGTGGTAGAGGTAATATAGCGGAATGGGAAAAATCGTATATCTGATGGGCAAGAGTTCCACGGGGAAGGATACCATATACAAAAAGCTTTTACAGGAAAGCAGTTTTGGATTGCAAAGGGTCATTCCTTATACGACCAGGCCTATCCGCATAAAAGAACAGGATGGGATTGAATATTTCTTTACGGATGAAGAAGGCTTTGAGAACCTTTTAAAAAACGGCAAGGTGATAGAACACCGTGCCTACCATACATATCATGGCCTGTGGCGCTATTTTACGGTAGATGACGGACAGTTTCATTTACAGGAACACAATTACATCTGTATCGGTACATTGGAATCTTTTGAAAGTACCAGAAAATATTTTGGGAATGAAAATGTAATACCTGTTTTGATAGAATTGGATGACGGGGTAAGGTTACAGCGCGCCTTGGACAGGGAGAGAAAACAGGCCAGTCCAAAGTATGAAGAAATGTGCAGGCGTTTTTTGTCTGACAGTGAGGACTTTTCTGAAGAAAAGATAAGGAAGGCAGGAATTGCCAGACGATTTTATAATGGAAATCTGGTAAAATGTTTACAGGAGATAAAGGAATATATTTCAGAACAGTTATAAACAGTTTTTCCGACGAGGGAGGAGGGGAAGCGTATGGAAATCAAAGTAGACCAGATACAGCAGACCCAACAGATACAGCAGACCAGAGAGAACCATCCTACAGACGGCAGTTTTAAGTTTACGCTTGCCAGCCATGTGGAAGAATCGGAATTGCAGACCAGACTGCAGGGACTTATGGAAGAGATTACCATGCAGGGAGACAGGCTGTATAAGCGCAGGGATGTACGTGATATGAAACGTTACAGAAGCCTGATAAAAGAGTTTATGAATGAAGTGGTCAGCCGTTCACACTCTTTTTCCAGAGAAAACTTTCTTGACAGAAGAGGGCGGCACAGAGTTTACGGCATTATCCGCCTGATAGATGAGAACCTGGATGATTTGGCAAAAGAGCTGGTAAAGGACGAACAGGACAATCTGGCCATTTTAAATAAGATAGGAGAAATCAAAGGATTGTTACTGGACATTTTTACATAAGGAGAAAAGAATGGCAGTATTCAAAGATATTATTGGACAGGAACAGATAAAAAATCATTTACATAATGCACTTTCCACTGGAAAAATCTCACATGCCTATATTATCAATGGGGAGCGATTTTCAGGAAAAGAGTTTATTGCAAAAACTTTTGCAATGGCATTGCAATGCGAATCCGAAGGAAGGGAGCCTTGTCAGGAATGTCATTCCTGCAGACAGGCGTTGTCTGACAATCAGCCGGATATTATCCGTGTAACGCATGAAAAACCAGGTTCCATCGGAGTGGACGATATCCGTTCCCAAATTAACGGGGATATCGCCATAAAGCCCTATAGCAGCCGCTATAAGATATACATAATGAATGAAGCGGAAAAAATGACGGTACAGGCACAGAACGCATTGCTGAAAACATTGGAGGAACCGCCGGCTTATGCAGTGATTCTTCTGTTAACCACGAATGTCAATTCACTGCTCCAAACAATCTTAAGCAGGTGCGTTGTATTAAATATGAAGCCGGTATCGGATGAACTTGTTAAAAATTTTCTGATGACCCAGATGCAGGTGCCGGATTATAAAGCTGAAGTTTGTGTAGCTTTTGCGAGAGGGAATATAGGAAAGGCCAAACTGCTGGCAGTCAGTGAGGATTTTGAAAAAGTCAAGGAAGAGGCGCTTTCCCTGTTAAAGTATGTTCATGAAATGGACATTACAGAAATGATTGCCGCAATTAAGAACATATCGGAATATAAGCTGGATGTGGGGGATTATCTGGATATCCTGTCTATCTGGTATAGGGATGTTCTGTTATTTAAAGCGACGAGTGATGCCAACAGTCTGGTATTTAAAGAAGAAATAGGAAACATCAGAAAGGTGGCAGGCAGGACATCCTATGAAGGGATAGAGTCTGTGCTCCATGCGCTATCCAGGGCAAAAAGCAGATTGGAAGCCAATGTCAACTTTGAACTGACAATGGAACTTCTTCTGTTGGAAATAAAGGAAAATGGTTAATATAAAAAATAAAAAGAAAAGGCGTGAAGAGCCTGACGGAGGTTTATAGATGATTAAGGTAATTGGTGTCAGATTTCGTACAGCGGGAAAAGTATATTTTTTTGACCCGTTGGATTTTCAGGTAGACAGGGGAGACCATGTGATTGTGGAGACTGCCCGTGGAATAGAATACGGAACGGTTGTGTGTGCTCCCAGAGAGGTGGAAGATGACAAAGTTATTCAACCGCTTAAGCCGGTACTCAGAATCGCAAATGAAAAGGATAAGGAACAGGAAGCTGCCAATAAGATAAAGGAAAAGGACGCATTCAAGATTTGTCTGGAGAAGATTCATAAACATGAATTGGATATGAAACTGATTGATGCAGAGTATACATTTGATAATAACAAAGTATTGTTTTACTTTACCGCGGACGGAAGAATTGATTTTCGGGAGTTGGTTAAAGACTTGGCAAGCGTATTCAAGACAAGAATAGAATTGCGGCAGATTGGTGTGAGGGATGAAACAAAAATAGTGGGCGGCATCGGTACCTGCGGCAGACCGCTTTGCTGTCATACTCATCTTTCCGAATTCATTCCGGTATCCATAAAAATGGCTAAGGAACAGAATTTATCTTTAAATCCTACTAAGATTTCCGGTGTGTGCGGCAGATTGATGTGCTGCCTGAAACATGAAGAAGATACTTATGAGGAGTTGAACCGCAGGCTGCCCGGGGTAGGGGATGCCGTAACTACGTCGGATGGACTGAAAGGAGAAGTTCAAAGCGTAAATGTGCTGCGACAACGGGTAAAAGTAATTGTAGATGTGGATGACGAAAAAGAAATTCATGAATATAAAGTAGAGGATTTGCGCTTTAAAAGAAAACATACCAAAAAAGAGAGATTGGAACTGTCTCCAGAAGAACTTAAAGAATTGGAAAAATTGGAAGCAGAGGACCATGTAGAGGGTATGGAGGAGGACAAGCCCGCAATCAGGGAAGAACGTGTTACACGGCGTGAAACGAAACAAGGAAGACCTGCGAAGCAGGAACGCAGCTATGACAGGCCGGGTGATAAAAACGGCAAAAGTGAGGAGCAGGAAGAGCAGCAGGATGCCAGAGGAAACAGACGAAGCAGGAGAGGAAAAAGAGAGAATTATCAAGGCAGGCAGGTTAAACAGGAAGAGAATATACAGAAGCAAGCAGATGCTTCGGATGATGCTGTAAAAAGACAAAGGGATACCCGCCGCAGTGAGGATAAGCAGGGAGCAAGGCGTGGTGAACAAAGAGGTTCCAGAAACCGTAATAATTTCAAATATGGCAGAAGGGAAGGGAAAACAAATTTTGAAGGCAGTCAATCTGAAAGAAAAGGAACGTCTTGACGAATTGCAGAGAAACGGCTATCGGATTATTCAGAATCCTGAAAAATTTTGTTTTGGAATGGATGCGGTTTTGTTGTCCGGGTTTGCCAAAGTTAAGCCCGGAGGAACTGTTCTGGATTTAGGTACAGGCACAGGGATTATTCCGATTCTTTTGGAGGCAAAGACCGGGGCAAATCATCTGACCGGGCTGGAGATACAGGAGGAAAGTGCGGATATGGCCAGAAGAAGTGTGGCTTTAAACGGGCTATCCGAAAAGATTGATATTATCACGGGAGATATCAAGGAAGCAGACGGTTTGTTTCCGTCTGCTTCTTTTGATGTCATTACCAGTAATCCGCCTTATATGATTGGGGAACATGGACTCAAAAATCCCGATGAGCCGAAGGCTATAGCCAGACATGAAGTACTCTGCACCTTAAAAGATGTGGTTTATCAGGCGGCAAAACTGTTAAAGCCGGGTGGTCATTTTTTTATGGTACACAGACCGTTTCGTCTTGCGGAAATTATTACTGTAATGTCAGGGTACGGACTCGAACCGAAACGGATGCAGTTTGTTTATCCTTTTGTGGATAAGGAGCCCAATATGGTGCTGATAGAAGGAGTGCGGGGAGGCAGACCGCGGATGACAGTAGAAAAGCCTCTGATAATTTACAGCGCTCCGGGAGTTTATATGCCGGAAATATATGAAATTTACGGATATTGAAAAAGGGAAGGAAAAAATTGTGGGAATGCTTTATCTATGTGCCACACCAATAGGAAATTTGCAGGACATGACGCCACGTGTCGTTGAAACATTGAAGCAGGTGGATTTGATAGCGGCGGAGGACACCCGGAACAGTATTCGTCTTCTGTCAGCATTTGATATTCACACGCCGATGACAAGCTATCATGAATATAACAAGGTGGAAAAGGCAGAGTATCTTATTGCGCAGATGCAGGCGGGAAAAAGTATTGCGCTGATTACGGACGCCGGTACCCCGGCTATTTCTGACCCGGGAGAGGTACTTGTGCGCATGTGCCATGAGGCGGGGATTGCAGTCACCAGTCTGCCCGGACCGGCTGCCTGTATAACGGCGCTGACATTGTCAGGGCTTTCCACAAGGCGTTTTTGTTTTGAAGGCTTTCTTCCCCCGGAAAAACGGGAACGGAGGGAGATATTGGAGGAGCTGGCTAATGAAACAAGGACCATTGTTCTTTACGAAGCGCCGCATCATCTTGTAAAGACATTAAGGGAGTTATCGGAAACGCTGGGTGATAGGAATATAACTCTTTGCAGGGAATTAACCAAAAAATTTGAAACGGTGCTTCCGACCACTATAAATAGAGCCTTGGAAAAATATGAGGAAGAAGAGCCAAGAGGGGAATATGTGCTCGTGCTTGCCGGAAAAAGCAGGGAATCAAAAAAGCAGGAAGCGATTGCTGCGTGGAAGGGCATGAGCATCGAAGAACATATGGCATTTTATGAGAAGGACGGTATGGATTCCAAAACGGCAATGAAACAGGTTGCAAAAGACAGAGGTGTGGGAAAACGGGAGATTTATCAGTATCTTCATGTAGGTGGAGTTTGAAATGATTCAAAAGGCAGCAGATACAAAAGAGGCATCGCATTTATTTCATAACTGGGAGGAAACCTTGATTTGGTCCTGCCTGCAGGGAGTCATGGGGGATATTTTTGTGGATTGTGCAGGGCCGGCTCAATCGGCTATGGCAATGCTTGGAGATTTTGTTTTTTTGGCAGGAAAACCAAACAGGGAATTAGCAATGTATAAACCTGAGTGGTGTAAGCAGGATTTTATGATTATGGTACCGCAAAGCACGGACTGGGGAAATATGATTGAGCAGTGTTACGGAAAGAAAGCCAAAAAGGTGACAAGGTATGCCATAAAAAAGGAACCTCATATATTTGACAGGGAAAAGCTCTTGCGGGCGGCAGAGTCACTGCCGGAAGATTATGAGTGGAGCCTGATAGACGAGGATATTTATGGTATCTGCAAAACGACGGACTGGTGCAGGGATTTGGTATCACAGTATAAAGATTATGACACCTATTGCAGGCTGGGACTGGGAGTCGTCATTTTGAAGGATGGTGAAGTGGTTGCAGGCGCTTCCTCCTATTCCAGATATGAGGAAGGAATAGAAATAGAAATTGACACAAAAGAGCCGTATAGGCGGAAAGGACTGGCTTACGCCTGCGGTGCAAGACTTTTGTTGGAATGTCTTGACAGGAATCTGTATCCGAGCTGGGACGCACAAAACCTATGGTCCGTGGCATTAGCAGAAAAATTGGGGTATCATTACAGCCATGCTTATACTGCATATGAGATTTGGGGCTATTGAGAAAGGGGGTATAGGAAAGTCATGACACGTGTTTACTTTGTACGGCATGCAGAGCCAAATTATAATAATCATGATGACTATGCCAGAGAGTTGTCGGCAAAAGGACTGGATGACAGAAAGCTGGTAACATCATTTCTGGAAGAAAAATCTATTGATGTTGTGTTTTCAAGTCCATTTAAAAGAGCTGTAGATACGGTTAAGGATTTTGCTGATATCTATGGATATGATGTAAAAATAAAAGAAGAATTTCGCGAACGGAAAGTAGATAATTTTTGGATAGATAATTTTCATGAATTTTCCAAAAAGCAATGGGAGGATTTTAATTATAAACTTTCAGACGGAGAATCACTGCGTCAAGTCCAGGAAAGAAATATTGCCGCATTAAAAGAAGTTGTACGGGAGTATCAGGATAAAGGGATTGTAATCGGTTCCCACGGAACCGCATTAAGTACAGTCATTCATTATTTTGTGCCCGAATTTTCTTTTTTGCAGTTTGAAATGATTCGCACATGGATGCCTTGGATAGTTTATTTTGCTTTTGCGGGGGAGGTTTGCAAGGAGATTACATCGTATAATCTCTTTAGTGGTAAGGAAATGAAATGGCAGATTGGGAGAGGGGAAGAAGAATAAATGGTAAGGATAATGGCATTGGATAACCCGGTGCTTTTGGTAAATTTAATTGGAACAGGAATGTACCATGATTTACAATATGAGCAATGGACGGCCCTGGCGAGGGCGAGAGCAATTGAAAATGAAGTGCATGTCATAGGCTGCTCCCATTACATTGGAGAGATTCCCATCGCGTATGCATTCTCTCCTCAGGGGCAAATTGTTATTCGGGAAAAAAATCGTTATGGAATCATCGGTTTTGATATTGAATTAGCGGAAAGCAAAGAGAAAAAAACAGGGTATTTGAATGACCGGGTTGCCGGTTGCTTTGGAAGATTGTGTGAATAAAATACGGATTATGCTTTCAAAGTATTTTATAAAGAGGACTGCATTTTAATGAGAAGAAAAGACAGGGAAGTAACGGACAAAAGAGAAATAGAAGAGATTATTCAAAAGTGCAAGGTATGCCATATAGCGATGTGTGATGATGGAATGCCCTATCTGGTTCCATTAAGCTTTGGTTACCGTTTTACCGAAGATGACAGCCTGGAGTTGTATTTCCACAGCGCTATGTATGGAAAGAAGCTGGATATTCTCAGGAAGAACAATAAGGTTTGTTTTGAGATAAGCTGTGTGGGGGAAACCGTTGTTTCGGAACAAGTTTGCCGTTCGGGGTGTGCTTATGCCAGTGTGATAGGTTATGGTAAAGTGACTTTTCTGGAGCATAATTTGGACAAGTGCAATGGTCTGTCTTTCCTGTTCGCACACCAGACAGGGAAGGAAGTGACATTCGAAAGCAAACAGGCAGATTCAGTCTGTGTCTTCAAACTTGTATCCAAAGAATACACAGGAAAAAGACGAATAACAGCTTAACAATTTTTGCGTTTCTCCGGGACTATCCCAAAGTTTGTGTAAACCTCCAAACTGATGTAAGATAAGATTA
>CAJTMB010000050.1 GCA_910577105.1 uncultured Lachnospiraceae bacterium
GAGTAATCTTATCTTACATCAGTTTGGAGGTTTACACAAACTTTGGGATAGTCCCACGAAAAATAGTTTTTCATTTTTTTTCACCTTTTAGCGGTTTTTTGCATATAAAGATTTTTTATGCGCAAACTATAATTTTTTATGCGCAAGCTTACATTTTCTTAAAATGACAAAAAAGGTGCATTAATCCATGCAGGATGCCAAACGCCACCTGCTCAAACAAATGCACCCATAATTAAAAAAGAACTTAATAAGACGGCTACTTTCTTGCTTCTGGCAGCCTGAGCCTGAACAATCTGCTGCACAGCTTTTTCAGGTTCAACGGAAGCAGTGGATAAATATAACTCTTTTCCGATACGGTTTTGTTGGTAACAACAAACAGCAGGCAGATGGCAATACCGCCTATATACCCCCATATCCCAAAAAGCCCCGTCAGTATCAATGTCAAAATTCTCATAAATTTCAAGGCATATCCCAGTTCATAGTTTGCCTGCGTATAATTTGCTATGGCAACAAACGCCATGTATAACATAACCTCCGCGTTAAACCAACCACTGTTAACCGAAAATTCGCCCAGCACAAGGGCTGCCATTACGGAAAGGGGTGTGCTCAGCATGTTAGGCGTATTTACGGCAGCCAGCCTCAGCCCGTCTATAGCCAGTTCCAATATCAGGAACTGCCAGATTAAGGGGATATTTTCCGGTTCTTTCAGTATGATAAACTGGAAAGCCTCCGGAATATATTCCCTTGTATTCATTAATAAAAGAAATGTCGGCGTCATCAGGTACGTTAATATGGCAATCAAAAATCTTGACAGACGCAGGTAAGTTCCCGTAATGGGCGGAAAATAATAGTCATCCGCTTCTTCCACCACATCAAAAATCGAGGTAGGCATTATCATGGCGGAAGGGGAATTATCCACTAAAATGACAATATTCCCTTCCAATATCTGGGCCGCAGCCGTATCCGGCCTCTCTGAGTACTTAAATTTCGGAAAAGGATTGTACCATCTTCTTTCATAAAGGCACTCCGCAAGGCTCTCCTGATTCATGGTCAGGGCATCTACCTTGATATCCCGGATTCTGTTTTTTATTTTCTCCAGAAACTTTTTGTCCACCCTGGAATCCATATAACAGACAGCTATATCAGTCTTTGAATTTTTGCCTGCACTCATCATTTCCACCCGAAAGTCCGTGCTGCGGATTCTTCTCCGGATAAGCGCCGTGTTGAAAATAATGGTTTCCACAAATCCGTCCTTGGAACCCCTGAGCACTTTATCCTTTTCCGGCTCGCCCACACTCCTTGCAGGATACGTCCTGGAATCTATCATGATTGCCTGTGTATATCCGTCGATAAACAGCACGAACACACCGGAAAGCAGACCGTACAGGATTCCTTCCCAGTCCTCTTTCAAGTCCACTTCCACATAAGGAACACACTTCTTGCTCATTTCATGTGCATCCTTGGGCATTTCATCTTCTGTCAAATCCATAAAATACTGCAGCATTTTCTGCATCAGTTCATCTTTGCAGAAACCGTCGATAAAATACATGCAGGCATCCCGTCCCCCGACTTTTATCACACGGTAAACGATGTCAAAGCAGGTATCTACCGTCAGCCTTTCATTCAGATATGCCATGGTTTCTTTTAAAGATGCCGTCATTTTTCCGCTATTGCTTTCACTTCCGTTGTTTTCCGATTTATTTGTAAAACTTTTATCCATAAAAATACTCCTTTTCCAGATTCACTAAAATTAGTTTTCCGAAAAAGGAGTTTATTATGCATAAACGGTACCTTATCAGGAATTCGTGGTACTGCCGAAACCGCCGTTTCTGACACTCTCTGCTTCATCATCCACCGTAATGCCGTATTCAACGAATATTCCCTGCATAAATCCTGTCCCTGCGCCGATTTCCAATGTTTTTCCTTCGTTGGAATCATTGGTTATCTTCGCAAACATATGACCTTCATTGTCTGAAAAGAAATAATCGCTGTCTATGATGCCTACCGTATTGTTCAACTGCAGCCTGTACTTAAATCCCAATCCGCTTCGGGGATACAGCTTAAGCACCCATCCTTCCTCCATTTTTACACGGATTCCGGTAGGCACTTTGATACTGCTTCCCGGCGGCAGGGAAAAAGAAAACGGAGCAAAAAAATCATAACCGGCGCTTCCCTTCGTTGCCCGCTTCGGAAGTTCTATGGAATCATAGATATCCCTGCTGTCCTCTTGTGTATACTCCGGAAACTCATCCTTCATCGCCTGTATAAAATTATCCGGGCTCACTTTAAAAAACTGTGCTATTCTTCGCATAAACAATCCCCTTGTGTCTGTCTCTCTATCTCCGTTTTTACATAGTCTGGTGCATGAAGCACCGGGACTGCCGGATTCTCATTTTCAGGAGCCAATGTTTTTTTCACATCTATCACCCTCTGGTTTTTACTGCCCTTCCAAAGAAGTTTGGTATCCATCTCCTCAATGTGAAATTCGCCGTCCACCACCACATCCGCATACTTCATGACCGGGTATTCAAAGATATCCTCCCACGAATCCCCCGTATACATCCAGATGGTCTTATCCGGATACTTTTCCTTAATCTCCTCCATCAGATTTCTGACATCAAAACGGTTTGCCGGATGCAGAGGGTCCCCGCCGGAAAAAGTAATGCCGGAAATATAATTTTTATCCAGCTGGTCAAAGATTTCCTGCTTCGCAGCAGCATCAAATAAGAGTCCCCCGTTAGGGTCCCATGTTATCGGATTCTGACATTTCTCACAGCAGTGGGAACATCCTGCCACCCACAGCACTACCCTTAGGCCGTCCCCGTTAAGCATGTCATCCTTCGTAATATTATGATATCTCATGCCTTACATACTTTTCCTTTCTGCGATTTCCGCCATCTTGGCATCGTTCAGCCTGGTATCCCCATGTACCCTGGAGTAGGACAAATATCCGTTCATGCGGTCAATCTTGGTCAGATTGCGGCTGCCGCACTTAGGACAGACATCCATTTCCAATTCCTGATGCCCACAGTCATCGCAGTATGCAAGCGACAGATTAACTCCCTCATAAAAGCCCATGTCCATGGCTCTCCTAATCAGTGTCTTGATTGCCTCCATATTGTAGTCAATGGGATACTTCACATATTGTATCTTACCGCCATTGCTCAGGTTCCAGAAGCGTTCTTCCAAATCCTGCTTTTGAATAGGAGTGATATCCTCCGTGACATGGCAGTGAAAAGAATTGCTTACATATTCCCTGTCCGACACACCTTCCACAATGCCGTATTTATTTCTGAACTGTTTTATCTGCAATCCGCAGAGGTTTTCGGCGGGAGTTCCGTAAATCGCATACAAATTACCGTCAGCCTCTTTAAATTCATTGACTTTCGCGTTTATATGCTCCATTACCTCCACCGCAAACTTTCCATCCTCCACAAGGGATTTCCCGTTATACAACTCCTGCAGCTCATTCAGCGCCGTAATGCCAAAGCTTGCCGTGGCTGCTTTCAACAGCGGCTTTATTTTGTCCGAAAGTTTCAGATGACCGCCCAAAAAACCACCCTCGCAATATGCAAGCGGATTGGTGGAAGCGCGCATTTCTCCCAGATACGCATATGTCCTGATATGAAGCTGCCTGATTAATTGAAGGTAATAATCCAAAACCTCATAAAAGTCCCTGCTCTCCTGTCTTGCCTTTGCCAGTATCATCGGCAGATGGAGGGAAACAGCGCCTACATTAAAGCGTCCCACAAAAACAGGGGAATCCTTTTCATCGGCAGGATGCATACCGCCCCTTTCATACCACGGAGATAAAAATGCCCTGCAGCCCATAGGAGAAATAATTTTTCCGTACTGCTTGTAAATACTCGCCACATATCCTTTTCCGGTCAGGCTCAGCCAGTCGGGATACATGGTTTTTGCCGAACACTCCACACCGGCTTCAAAAACGTCCTCAAGGGGCTTTCCCGGTCCGTGCAGGTTTTCATCATATAAGAAGACAATCTTCGGAAACAGCACCGGCTTTTTGTGCTCTTTTTTTCCTTGTCCCCGCATTCTCACATGCAGCATGGAAATGGTGGCAAGCTTTGCAAAACGTTCCGTTCCTGTGCCTGCCGTTACGGTAATGAACGGATAATCCCCACGGCTGCTGGCTACGGTATTGAATTTGTATTCCCAGCCCTGGAAGCCCTGCTCATACTCCCGCACCACATCATCATAAGCTTCTTTTTCAGCCGTCTTGCTGTCAATGCCCAGACGTTCGTATTTTTCAATATATTTTTGATAAGACTTTTCGGCATAAGGCTCCAGTATATTGTCCACACTGGGTACGGTAAATCCACCGTACTGCTGGCTGGCAGCGCTTAATACAATGTCACCAATCACATCAAAAGCCACATCCAGCGACTTTGGCTCGTTGTACCAGATATTTCCCATCTCAAAACCGCCCGACAATACATGCTCCACATCAAACAGGCAGCAATTCATGGTATCCCGCCTTGCCGACATATCATGCACATAAATGTAACCGTCACGACAGGCCTGTATTTCCTCCGTAGTCATAAAAAATTTCTGATATAATTCTTTGTTTAACTGGTTAAAAATAAGGCTTCTTTTCGTTGATACCAGCGCTGAATCCGTATTGGCATTCTCCTTGTCCCCGATGTACATGATGGACTGGCTCTTTTTATAGACATCATCCAGCATACGGACAAAATCCTGTTTATAGTTGCGGTAATCCCTGTAGCTTTTTGCAACAATAGGCTTTACCTGCTCCAGGGCGCTCTCCACAATGTTGTGCATCACGGGAATGGGAATTTCTTCCTGTCCCAGCTCGTCCACTTTCTCCACCACATACTGGCAGATATGGCGCTTTTCCTCCTCGGTAAACTTGGTAAGGGCACGGTACGCGCTCTTACCCACCGCGTCTACCACCTTTTGTACATTAAAGTTTTCCCGGCTGCCGTCTTTTTTAATGACCCTGACATTGCCTGCCGTTTTGTATGCTTCACCATAGTCAACGGTATCCGTACCCAGTTCTTCTACCTCTATGCTCATTTCCATTCCTCCTGACAATTTCTGACGTTTATGTCACATGCCTACAATATATGGTATGGCACCCTTCTTTGCAATCCATATTTTGTGGCGTATATTCAGTATAAGAAAACCGGCAGAAAAAGTCAATGAAAGCATACAATAAATATAGACAAAAAAATCTTTCTGTTTTTGTATCTTTTTTCTTCTGCTGGTTTCCATTATTCCTGTTTATCCAAAATAGCGCGCAGCCATTCCTTATACTTTTCCCTTATATCCAAAGGTGAAACAATTTTTACCCCTCTGCCAAGTCCGGCCAGCCAGCCAAAAAACTGTCCGCTCACCACTGCCCGAAGGCGCACTGTAAATCCGCCGTCTTCCGTCCTTTTTATGCCGGTCTCTTTTCCAAACCGGTCCAGCACCACTCCAACCAGTTGTCTTTCACAATGCAGGACCACTGTCTCTTCATCACCGCCAAACATGCCAAAAGTCTGTTTGGTATACTCTGCCGGATTTATCTTTTCGAATTGCCCGCGGCCTTCACGCGCTTCTTTTAACAGTCCCACATCTCCCATCTTGTCCACACGGTAATGCTTGATGCGGCCTGCTTCCCCGTCGAAAGCTGCAAGATAATAGTTTTCATCCTCCCATATCAATGCCCATGGGCTGACCTGATACCGGTTGCCTTCTTTTCTGGGTTTTAACTCTTTTTCCAAATCCCATTCCAGATAAATAAAGGATATTCTGACATTTTCATCTATTGCCCTGTATATAGTGTCCACATTGTAATAAATTCTTTCATTTTCCGTTTTCACACGGCCTGCCACATACACCTGCCGGTGCAGCTGTACCGCCTGATGCCTGCTTGCCATCTTCTCCAGTTTTTTAATCAGTTCCCGGGACTTTTTAACCGTCATGAACCTGGAAGCCTGTACCGCATCCACGAGAAGTTTCAGTTCCGCAAGCTCAAATTCCCTGCTGGCAAGGTAATAACCGCCCCCGACCCTTCCTTTTTTCTGAATGATATCGTAACCGTAATCCACAAGACAGGCTATATCATTATATATGCTCTTTCTCTCTGAACTGATACCGTTTTCCGCAAGTTTACCAATAATCTCCTGGGTACTTAAAACATGTTCCTCATCCGTATTTTCTTCCAGCATCTTTACGATATAAAACAGTTTCAGCTTCTGGTTAGCAGACTTTGCCATCTATCCCTCCACAAGGGGAATCACTTCCCTTAAATGCTTTATCACATAATCCGTCTTCACTTCCGTAAGATTCACTTCCCCTGTCGGATTGTACCAGCAGCAGGCAATACCGGCATTGTTTCCTCCCCGCATGTCGCTGCTTAGGGAATCCCCTACAATCAACACCCTTTCCCTGTCAACCGTGGGTATTGCTTCAAAGACCCTATCAAAAAAAGCCCTCTGGGGTTTGGGAGCGCCTACCTGTTCCGAAATAAACACATTATCCATCACACTGAAAAATCCGGCTGCTTTCAGCTTTTGCATCTGCGTTGCCGCCACACCGTTTGTCACCACAAACTGCAGACATTTTCCTTTCAACGCGTTGCAGACTTCCAAAGAATTATCCCTGTACTGATATACCTGTCCGAGATTTTCCTCATAATGGTTCTGGAATGTCAGTACATCCCCAACAGAAAATCCACAGCTTTCAAAAAAATCATAAAAACGCCCTGTCAAAAGCTGCTCTTTGCCGACCTCTCCCAACTCCAGCCTCTTCCACCAGTCTATGTTAATTTTGTCGTACCTCTCCACCAGTTCGTCAGTCGGGTTAATTCCGATTTCCTCCAGACACTTACAAAGAGAAATCCGCTGGGAGTACTTAAAATCCAACAGAGTTCCGTCCACGTCCCAAAGTACCACATCAAACCGCATCTTCTTCCTCCACAAAAAAGTGCCGTAAGAACGGCACTTATCGAAATCTTTTCTCCCGGATGCGCTTACGCTTCGCCTTCCGGGACTGCTGCGTCTTTCACATTCTTTTTCTTCCGCATGGTAATACCGGCAAAAATACCAAATCCTGCAATAGCAGCCATAATCAAAAACAACACCACATAACTAAAAAATGAATTTAAAAAAGCTATCATGTTATCCGCCACCTTTCTGATTCCTTTTATTATACCAATGCTCCTCCGTCATCGTCAAGCAATATATCTCCATCTGCTGCCGAAGTCGCCAGTCTGTCGCATCTTTCATTTTCCGGATGTCCGTCATGCCCCTTTACCCACGTAAACCCAACCTGATGCGGCTTCATTGCCTCCAGAAGGCGCATCCAGAGTTCTACATTCTTAACCGGCTTTTTCGCGCTGGTCTTCCAACTGTTTTTCAACCAGTTATCCACCCAGTTCTGGTTAAAGGCATCCGTCACATACTTGGAATCGGACACCACTACCACCTCACATGGCTTTGTAAGCGCTTCCAATCCCACAATCACTGCCAAAAGCTCCATCCTGTTATTTGTCGTTTTTTTATACCCGGCACAAAACTCCCTTTCATGCAGAGTACCGCTGCCGTCCACATACTGCAGAATCGCTCCATATCCGCCCGGTCCTTCCGGATTGCCCCTTGCAGCACCATCCGTAAACAAAGTTACCTTTTTCATTTTTATACCTATGCCTTTCAACTCCACTTTCCGGTCTGCATAAATGATTCCGCACGGTGGTTTGCTTCTGCAATGATGCTCTCCTCATACCCCAAAAGCTGTAACAGCTTAATGGCATTCCGGGTAGTTGCTTTACCCTTTAACAGCCTGTAAGGGAAACGGATATCACCATCCGAGATTTCTTCCTCAAAATGATAATTGTCATATTCCCCTGCCAATAACTCTGTCAGTTCCACATCATGGGTGGCAGCAAAACACATGACCCTTTTTTTAGCAAGGCTTTTTAAGATTTCCGTGGATGCGGCAATCCGTTCCACGGTATTCGTTCCCCTGAGCACCTCATCCACAAAACAAAGCACTTTTTCCCTGCCCGCCGCAATATCCAATATCCGTTTGATGGCACGGATTTCCACTATATAATAGCTTTCCCCTCCCGCCAAATCATCCCTCAGGGACATGGAAGAACAGATATGGAAAAAATTACTCTCAAAGGTATCTGCAAGCACCGTATGAATGGTCTGCGCAAATATAGAATTGATGGCAACAGTTTTCAAAAAAGTAGATTTGCCGGATGCATTGGAACCGGTAAGCAATATGTCCCTTTCGGTTTCCACGGAATTTTTAACCGGGTTTGCAATCAGCGGATGATAAAGATTTACTGCTTTTAAGCAGACGTCCTCTTCCCCGGATAACACGGGAATACAGCTTCCATCACTTAGGGAATTCCTGTATGCACCGATTGCCACTGCCGTCTCCAGATATCCCAGCGTATGAAACAAGACATCTACATCCTCCAAACGGTCCTTTACCTGCTCCAGCATGGCATTAAACTTTATCAAATCAAGATGAAATACCATCCTCAGGTAATCCAGTACAATGTCAAGCGGATTGCCGGAACCCGACATTCTCCCCGAAGACATCAGCCAGAAGGCACCCCTCCGGAACCTGCTTAGGTTTTTTCTGTGCCGGGCAAGCAGGGTGGTTTCCTCTTCCAGTTCCTTTCCATGTAATTTTTCTGCTTTTTCTGCAGCCGCCATCAGCCGCATAATATAGGCAAAACTGGTAATATACGGGTCAATTTCGTTTTTCTCTTTAAAATAATGCAATATATTGAATAACATCAATGCCACCAGGCATAATATCCCGGCAGACGGATTCAAGATGGCAAATGCAATGGCCGGCAAAAACATTGCATTAAAAATCCAGTGTTTGACATTACTCCTTTTGCCCAGTGCCCCCAGATAATCCAGATAATCATACATGGAAAACCTGCCTGTATATCCCAGACGGTGAAAAACAAGCTGACAATTCACCCTATCTTCTGTGTTTTCCGTAAAATATCTCACCAGGTCTTCCAGATGCTCCAGCTTATCCTCATCAAAACAGGGCGTTCTTAATGTGTAATACAAAACCTCTTCCCCGGCGGATGAATAGGTATCATTTAAACGCTTAAACACATCATCCATACCCAAATCATTCCAGGTTATATCATCAATCTGTCCTTTTTCGGAATGCTTGGAAAAAAAACGTGAAATGGAGGCGTATTGCTCCGGCCTGTATTCCCTTTCCCTTACTTCCCCATAGTGATTCCGCAGACGAAAAAGCAGTCTTTTCCTTTCCTTTCGGGATTCATACATCCCGAATACAAACATGAGCGCCACAAGCCCTGCCGCCACTATGCCAAACACAACATACTCCATTTCCTGTACCAATTCTGCCTACCGCATCAGGCGGTTTACAATCCTTTCTGACTCTTTGTAAATATCGGTGATTTCCTCTCCCACGTCAAACTTTCCGTCCATATACAAAATCCTGCCGCCAACCATGGTCATTTTAACATTCTGTTTACTTCCGCTGTATACGAGATTTTTACCGATATTATGTACGGGATGCATGTTGGGCTGGTTTAAGTCTATCATAATGATATCCGCAAGTTTACCTTCCCTTAACACCTCCGCGTCCTTAAGATGCATGGCCCGCGCTCCGTTTACCGTAGCCATCTTAAGCACCTCGCCCGCTTCTATGCCGGCAGCATCCTGCTCTTTCAGCCTTGACAGCCCGGACACCAGAAACATTTCCCTAAACATATCCAGACAATTATTGCTTGCCGGACCATCCGTTCCGATGGCAACCGGGATTGACCTGTCTAAAAAGTCCTTTATGGGAGCTATGCCGCTTGCCAGTTTCATGTTGGATGCGGGATTGGTAATCACATACATGCCCCGCTTGATAAAGATATTCATATCCTCCTCTGACATATGGATACAGTGATACCCGCCTCCCCCAAACCGGAAAAGTCCCAGGGAATCCAGAAACACAGCCGGCGTCATGCCATACTTTCTTTTGCATTCTTTCACTTCGTCCAGTGTTTCATTCATGTGTGCATATACCGGCGCCTGTAAATGATGTGCCAGTGATGCCAGCTGCATTAAAAGCTGCTTGGAACAGGTGTATTCCGCATGAAACCCCAGATGATACCGTATAAGCGGTGATGTGCTGTTCCACCTGCTGTACTGTTCTGCCATCTCCGAAATGGAAGAAGTAAAATCGTTAAGCCCGCTGGCCAGGACACAGCGCATTCCCATATCCATACATGCCCTGGCAGTAATATCCGGAGCCAGATACATATCAAAAATTGTCGTAATGCCGCTTGTCAGGTATTCGAGTACAGCCAGTTTTACAAAATAATAAAGGTCCTCTTTTGCAATTTTTGCTTCCATGGGAAAAACTTTTTCCTTCAGCCACTTCTGCAAAGGCAAATCATCAGCGTAAGAACGTAAAAATGTCATGCCGGAATGGGTGTGTGCATTTTTGAAACCCGGCATCAGCAAATTACCTTCACAGTCAATTTCCTTATCCCAATGGAGATAATCCCCTACATCCTTCCAGAATGCCTCCATTTTATCCGTTTCCCCGATATAGACAATCTTTTCGTTTTTTATCCAGACTTCCCCGAAGAAAATCGGTATTCCTTTTTCCATGGTTAAAATTCTGGCGTTATACAGTCTGATGTTCATAGTAGTTTTTCACCCCCAAATCCATGTGGCAAGAGCTGTAAAAGCGTGTACTCTTTGTATTCTTCTGCTGATTTGGCTACAAGTACTGCAAAATCTCCATCACAGAATTCCTGCATAACCTGCCTGCACACCCCGCAGGGATAAGCAAAGTCGGATGGTTTTGATAAAACTTTTCCTCCTGTTATGGCAATCGCCTTAAACTCCCTTTCCCCTTCGCTGACTGCTTTAAAAAAGGCTGTACGCTCCGCGCAGTTTGTAACGCCGAAAGAAGCATTTTCCACATTGCACCCCTGATATATTTTACCGGAAGCCGCCAGAAGAGCCGCTCCCACCGAAAAACCGGAATAAGGTACATAGGCCCGTTTTCTTGCATCTAGTGCACTTTGTATCAGTTCCCGTTTCCATGCTTCTTTCTTTTCCATGACTATACCCCCGCATATCGCAAGCTGTGTCTGCGATACTGCATACTATTTTCTCACAACTGCGAAATACTTTTTATAAGAAGGTTTGTGAAAGGCGCCGCTGCCGCGGATGCCGCTTCCTGCACTTCCTCATGGCTGAGCGGATTGGGTGTCATCCCTGCCGCAAGGTTGCATACACAGGAAATGCCACATACCCGCATCCCCATATGCCTCGCCGTTATAGCCTCTACTGCCGTGCTCATCCCCACTGCATCCGCTCCCAGCATGCGGGCCATCCGTACTTCCGCCGGGGATTCAAAAGAAGGTCCGCTAAGCTGTAAATAAACCCCTTCTTTTAACGCAATACCCTCTTCCTTTGCCGTCCTTTTGACAATCTCCTGCAGCTGCCCGTCATAAATGGCTGTCATATCCGGAAACCGTGTTCCAAGTTCATCCAAATTAGGACCTATCAGAGGATTGTCCACAAAACAGGAAATGTGGTCCGTAAGGAGCATCAAATCCCCTGCCCGGAAAGAAGGATTCACACCACCGGACGCATTGGTGAGAAACAAAATCCCTGCTCCCATAAGTTTCATCAGCCTGATGGGAAGCACCACATCCTCCATGCTGTAACCTTCATAGAAATGTACCCTGCCTTTCATACAGACAATGGGAACACCCTGCAAATATCCGAAAACAAACTTTCCTGCATGTCCCGGCACAGTGGATACCGGAAAACCTTCTATCTCCTCATACCCAAGTTCTGCCTCCACACGGATGTTGTCGGCAAAGTCTCCCAGTCCCGAGCCCAGAACCAGCGCAGCCTTTGGCACAAAATCCGTTTTCTTTCTGACGCAGCGTAAGCAGTTTTGTACTTTCTCGTAGACAGCACCCATAGTCTTTCCTCCTGCGGTTTTTATCATAACATAAATTCTTACTCTTATTATACCAGTCCTGTTTTCTAAAAACAATCAAATTGTAATATCCGATAGGGTAAACTTATTGTCGGAAAGTAATAGGCAGACTGCACCTGTGACCTGT
>CAJTMB010000051.1 GCA_910577105.1 uncultured Lachnospiraceae bacterium
AGTAATCTTATCTTACATCAGTTTGGAGGTTTACACAAACTTTGGGATAGTCCCGATTTCTTCGATGGAAACTACTTTGTTAGCTTCGATGATGGGATTAGCATCCACACCGTTGAAGAAAAACAATACGTCAGGCTCGGAACCAACTTCGAAGTCGGTAAGAACTCTGGTTTTCCATGACTCATCGGAACTTGCAGACATATCCACAACAGTGTTTCCTGTTGCTGCTTCCCATGCCTGATATGCATCCTTATAGTTCTGTGCATTACCATCAGTTCCAGCGAAACTTGTTACAACATCCAACTCAACAGGTGCTGCCGGTGTTTCCGGCTCCTCTACATCGTCGCCACCATTGTTGTCAGTATTTACTACTGCATTGTCAGTGTTTGTTGCCGGCTTGTCACCGTCATTACTTTTGTCACCGCATGCGGTCATGCCTAAAACCATTGCGCATGTAAGCAACATTGCTACTGCCTTTTTCATTTCATTACCTCCCGTATAATATAATTTGGCAGATACCCTTTGGAAACTTGATTGTTTCTCCTCTGTGGTATCTAGGTATATCATATCGGATATCACCCTGAAATGTAATTGTCAGATTTGGTCTTTATTGACTTTTATTGCTATCATGTTGCATTTTCACAACAATGCGGCTTACAGTGCAGTTTTCTTCGTCACTTTGTATAGTAAGCCCGCACTCCGAGCCATAAATTATCCGGATTCTCCTGTTGACATTCTGGATTCCCAGACTGACATGACCTGCCTTACTGTCCTGTTTCCCTCCGGATAGCAGAAAGTCAACTTTTTCTTTGTCTTTAATTTCCATTCGGCCGTTATTTTTCACTTCAATTACCATCTTATCCCAATCCGCATAAATGCGTATGGCCACCATACCTTCCCTGTGGGCTTCCACTCCGTGTTCCACCGCATTTTCCACAATAGGCTGAATAATCAGTATGGGAACCTCCAGATGAAGAAGACTTTTGTCAATTTCCCGATATACCTTGAAACGGCTGCCAAACCGTCTGGAAATGATATGCAGATACGCATCCACATAGGATAGTTCCTCCGAAAGCGTCACAAAACGCCGTTGCTCCCTGTTCATGGTTGCGCCAAGCATGGTGCCAAGGGCCTCAATCATGCTGCTCACCTTGTCATCCCCATTCATCCTTGCTTCCCAGTTGATGATTTCCAACGTATTGTTTAAAAAGTGGGGGTTAATCTGTGACTGCAGGGCCAGAATCTGTGCATCCTTCAGCTCCAGTTCCTCTTTATAAATCCTCTCAAACTGATACTTTAACTCCAGGGACATAGCATTAAAAGTTCTGTTCAGGTAGGCAAATTCCCGGCTGTTCACTTCAGAGTCATTCTGATAACCATACTCCCCGCCCATAATTTTCTTCGAGGCCTTTACCAGCCCCCTAACAGGCTGGGATACTTTTGCATGGAAAAACCAGAACACGATGGCAACCAGCGGAATCATAAATACAAACACCAGAAAAAAGGCATAACGAAGCATATACAAATCATCCATCAACCCTGTATTATTTACCTTGACTGCAAGTACCAGTTCCTGCTTTTCCCATTGGATTACCTTGTAGGTCAAACCCTCCCCGCCATCATAAGCGCTGTTTGCCATCATCCTGTCATATCTGCCGTCATCCAAATCAACTTCAATTCCCAGTTTCTGCTCCATAATGGGCATTCCATCCACATATACCTGATATTGTTCCATCCCCCACACACTTTCAAGGCTGCCAAAAATATCTCTGGGATTCAACTCAATGACCATCATGGCATACGGCTTAAAATAGGAATCCATCAGGTTCCTTACCATATACAGGTGACCCTGGGAAAACAATAATCTGGTATCCGTATCCAGTGTTTCTCCCATTCTCAGCACTTCCTCCTGCACGTTTTTCCTAAAAAAATCAACCCTGCGGTCGCTGTTGCGTCTGTTATTTTCCCCGTAATTGTTATAAGTATAGTAAAAAAGCCTGTCAGGACTTTCCAGAAAAAACACCATGCAACAGGACATACTGACATCATACTTATACTGCTGGTCCAGAAAAAAGGTGACACCGGAATACAATTCACGTTCGCTCCCATACCTCTGATATGCTTTATAACTGTCTTTGATATTTGTCATATAAGAGGCATTCCTTGAAGCTGTCAAAATATCGGCAAGATGAATTTCACTGATTTCCACCGCTTTATCCATGGAACCGGTTACGGCTTTTTCAATCTGCCGGCTCAGCATGGCGGAAACGACATACAACATACAGCATGCAATCAGCATCAATGGAAGCAGCCAGCACAGCACCAGCACACCCACCATACTGAATCCAAGCGGTTTTTTTATTTTTTCTTTCACTCTTTTCCCCATGTCTTTCCGATTCGGGACACGCCGCCCCTTCCTCCAATCCATACTTCCGTATTTTCAGTCAAAAAACAGCCCTAGGGTTATTGTAACACCGCAGGACTGTTTTTCCTATCCTTTTTTATGGATTCACCGTTTCGCTATTATAAATCCAAAAACTTTTCATATATTTCGCTGACCGTTTTTGCCTCCTCTGCCGTCGGCATCTCACAGAAGATACGAAGCAGCGGCTCCGTGCCGGAGAAACGCGTCACAACCCATCCGCCGTTTTTGAAATATATCTTACAGCCGTCCATATAAGAGATATGGTCAATTTCAAACGGCAGTTCAGGTATCTTCTTTTCTTCCATCAGCGTCTTTGTCATGGCAGCTTTCTTCTCATGGCTGAATTTATAATCCCTTTCTTCCATGAAAATACTGCCGCACTCTTCCTCGATATCCTTATAGATTTCGGAAAGTTTTTTGCCTGTTACCGCAATCATTTCCACCAGAAGGGCCGCCGCATAGACGCCGTCCTTGCCGCTGATATGTCCTTTTACGGTCAGTCCGCCGGAAGACTCTCCGCCGATAATAGCGTCTGTTTCCGTCATCTTGGCAGAAATATACTTAAAGCCTACCGGCACTTCATAACATTTTTCGCCAAAGCGTTCCGCCACCTTATCAAGCATATGGGTGGTTGCCAGATTTCTGACTACCGGACCATGCCAGCCTTTAAACTTGACAAGATAGTAGTAAAGCAGCACCAGAATGTCATTGGGATGCAAAAACCTTCCGGTATCGTCAATCACGCCGATTCGGTCGGCATCACCGTCTGTTGCAAGCCCGATATCACAGCCTTTATCCAACACGCAGTTCTGCAATCCGCGAAGCGTGGTGGCAGTAGGCGCAGGAAGCTTTCCTCCAAACAAAGTATCATGCCTGTCATGTATGGTATAAATGTCGCATCTCGCTGTCAGAAGGATGGTTTTCAGGGAGGTATCGCTTACACCGTACATGGGGTCCAATGCAACCCTCAGCCCGGCATCCCTGATTGCCTTCATGTCCACAGCAGCAATAATATTGTCCAGATACTCATTTAACGGATAGATTTCCTGAATCAGCCCCTTTGCAAGCGCCTCGTCATAATCCATTTCTTTTACATCATCTTGATTGATTTTTTCAATATACGCTTCTATATCGGCCGTCTGTTTTTCATCAGCGTCACGGCCGCCCTTTGTAAACACCTTGATGCCGTTATAAATAGCCGGATTGTGGCTCGCCGTCACCATCATGCCGTAAGGCAGTTCATTTACCATGGTATAAAACATGATGAGCGGTGTCGGTGAAGATTTGTTCACCAGAAGGGCCGTGATACCTTCTGCCGCAAATACCTCTGCTGCCCACTGCATTGCTTCCTTTGCAAGGAAACGCCTGTCATATCCGATGACAATCTTGTCTGCCACGCCTTCCGCTTTCATCTTGTCACACATACCCTTTGCCAGAAGCTGGATATTCGCCTTGGTAAAGTCATCTCCGATTACGGCCCTCCAGCCGCCCGTACCAAATTTAATCATTGTTTTTTCCTCCCATTACCACCGTTACATCATGGCTCTCACCTGCCTGATATACCGGGATTTTCTCTACAGGATTTCCGTCTACAAGGATTTCCTTTACACCTTTCATGACGCCGTCAGGGTTTTGCACCGTAATATGATAGGACGCGCCCCTCCATACCCTGTCCGCTTTAAACTCCTTCCAGTCCGCAGGCACACAGGGGTCAACAAGCAGGTAGTCAAACTGAGGCCTGATGCCAAGCATATATCTCGTGGCACTGAAATACGACCAGCCTCCCGAACCCGTCATAAAGGGATGCCTTGCCCTGCCAAATGCCGTATGGTCTCTGCCCACAATAAACTGACAGTAAGAATAAGGCTCTGCTTCCCTTGTTTCAATCATGTCATTCTGGAGATATGGACACAGTGCATCATAAAACTTCATTGCCCTGTCCCCTCTTCCCAGCTTGCACTCTGCCGCCCACGCCCAGGGATTGGGATGGGAGAATACAGCGCCGTTTTCCTTCAATCCGGGATAAACCCTTGTCACAAAACCGATATCATCATCGGGCTTTGTGTAGGAAGGCGCATTGAGCAGCAGCCCGTATGGTGTATACAAGTACTTATCCACGCTGTCCATGGCTTTGATGGCCTTTTCCCCGTCTGCCGCGCCCGAAAGCACTGCCCACGCATTGGATTCCAGATGCACCTTGCCTTCTACATCCTCATGGGTGCCGATTTTCCTGCCATTCTGGGTTATGCCGCGGATAAACCACTCACCGTCCCAAAGCTCCTTGTTGCACACTTCTTTTACTTTTGCCGCAACAGCCGTATATTTTTCCACATCTTCTTCCCTTCCCAGGTACGCTGCCAGCTCAATAAAGTTTTGCAGCGCCCAGTAATGCAGGAAGGATACCATGGCGCTTTCACCGCCTCCCAGATTCAGACAGTCATTCCAGTCTGCACGGAGTCCTTTGCAGATGCCGGTTGCGCCAACCTGTTCGGTGGAAAAATCCAAAATTCTCTTCAAATGGTCATACACGGTATCTTCACCGCCGTCCGCATAGGAAACCGTCTCGTCTGCCAATGCGCTTTCTCCGGTCTCTTTTATGTATTCCACTACGGAGGAAACCAGCCAGAGGGCATCATCCGAGCAGGCGTCTTTCAGCCCGTGTATCATACTGTCCTTATCCGGAGTGGGAACCACCGTGGGAGACTTGAAAGGTTTCGTGCTGTCATCCTTTTCAAACCACTCCGGTTGGAAAAGATGCAGCCCGTATCCTTGGGAAACCAGTCCCTGCAAAAGCTGCATGATACGCAGTTTACATTTATCGGGATTGGAGTGGGGAATCGTCATGGAATCCTGCGCGGTATCCCTGTAGCCAAGCCCCGTCCTGCCCCCGACTTCAATAAAGGAGGCAAATCTTGAAAACATGACATTGATTTCAGACTGATACAATGTCCATGTATTTATCAAAGTGTTCATTCCCTCACTGGGGGTTTGAATCTGTAATTTGTTAAATTTATCCTGCCAGAAATCGTGTAATTTCCGATATGCGGCGTCTACATTTTCCAGATTGCTGTATTTTTCTTTCGCTTTTCTGCCTTCTTCCCGACTGCCTTCTCCCAGCATAAATACAAGCCTTACTTCTTCCCCCGGAGCAAGCACAAGGTTTTTCTGCAAGGAAGCGCAATGGTTGTTTCCCAGTTCCTGTGAAGAGGAGCACTTTCCGCTTTCCACTGCAACGGGATTATCCTCGGTATGGTACAGTCCAAGGAATTTGTCCCTCAGGCAGTCATAACCGTCAGGCTCAAAATTGGAGGCAAAATACTGATAACCAAACTCTTCATAAAACAAATCGTGCTCGATAATGCCGTCCTCATAGGAGGAACCTGCACAGTAAAGGCTCATCTGGAAGTTCTGGTTGTCTATCATAATATGGTGGAAGGAAAGTTCCGCATAGGAGAATACACTTAAGTTTCTCGGTTTATCCTCTTCATTTTTAATTGTCACATCCCAAAGCTCCACATTATCGCCGATAGGCACGGAAAGCTTCTGGGAAGCCTTTAATCCGTCGCACTCACACTCATACACCGTATAGGACATTCCATGCCTGCAGGTATATCTGGCTTTATCAAGGGGTTTTGCAACCGGCTGCCAGGATATGCTGAAGTAGTCATTTTTATCATTGTCCCTGATATAAACATAGTGTCCGGGCCTGTCCATGGGCACCGCATTGGCCCTGAACCTGGTCACCCTGTGGTACTCCGGCGATTTGTAAAACATATATCCGCCTGCCGTATGGTTTACCACAACACAGGTATCTTCCACGCCCAGATAATTGGTCCATGATGTGGGCAAATCTACCCTGTCAATTACATATTCTCTCTTGTCGTTATCAAAATGTCCGTAACGCAACCCATTTTCCTCCTGTTATCCGTTATAATAGTTTCATTATAGGGAGTGCGTCCGAAAAAGAGTAGTGCCATGTATGGCAAATTTTGATTTTTATTGTTCATTGCCGGAAAGAACCAAATCCAGCAGGTGGGCAAGCGGATAACAGGCGTTCATCGCTTCCTCCACCGTATTGTTTTCATCCCCCAGTTCTATTAACAAGGTCCTCCCCCTGAAATGCATATTGTAGCGGTATTGCTTGATATATATCTTTCTTGTCAGTCCCGGATAATGTTCACCTGCCGCAACCTGCATCTGGAAAGAAAAAGCAAGGTTATCCGCCAGATTGGGATTGGAAAGATAGGTAATGTCCCCCGTTTTTTTACTTCTTGAAATTCCGTTAAAGAACATGAAACGGGCTGTCCTTCTCCCGTCTATTTCCATTACCATGTCCCTTGCGGCGCTGCCGGAATCCCTGTGCAAATCAATCACCACCTGAATAGACGGGTTCTCGGCAAGAAGCTGCTCTATGGCAGGCAGGGAATTGGCATAAGCATCATCGCGGACAGTATCAAATTCCGCCGTATAGTGAAGAACCTCATACCCGTATTCTTCCGTCAGAAGCTTGGTCAAAAAGTCTCCCACCCCTACAACCGTCTGGGAAGCATCTCCCGGCACGGAATCAATAAATGCTTCCCTGGAATGCGTATGGTAAATCAATATCTGCGGTCCCTCACTGTTTTTATCTATCGTCAAATCCGTTCCCATTAATTGTTCCAGATTGAGCAAATCATTTCCTGCCAAAGCCTGACTGTCTATGGCATAAAAAGTAGACAACAGCGTTTCATAATCCCTCAGGGATTCCCAATCATACTCCATAACCTGTCCCGAAGGCGTAAAATGATTTGCATTGGCATTTTCCTGTTCGACCAGTTCTTCCAACGTAAGCGTATTTTCCTGCTCTTCTGCCGGCACTTCTTCTAACGATTGAATGTTCTCTGCTTCCCCGGCCGGAAAAGAGTCCTCTTCCGCTTCCTCCTGCCCAGCCTCAGGCAGAACTTCCTCCTGCTCTCTGGCAAACAAGACCACATCCCCCATGTTTTCCCTGCTATAAGCACAGATTGGCATCATATTCATCAGACTTTCGCCAAACATTACTGCCGGTCCGGTCTCCCTTCTGGCAGCATATGTAAAGAGCGGCAGGTAAAATTTCTGGCTCCCCATGCCGCCTGTCAGTAAAAGCAAAACAAAAAGCAGCATGACAGATGCCGCCACACGCCTGATTCCATTACCATGCTCTTTAAAGAAACCCACCAGCCCCGTCCTTCCCAAATATACTTTTATCTTTTGCAGTATATGCTTTCTTTCGGGCTGCTATGCCAGTTCCAAGGCTATATTAATTCCTTCCGAAACGGTATAGCTGACTCTTTTAATGACAGCATCGATATCTTTGCTTGCTACATACATATTGTGCAGTTCCGTCAAGGCGTTCCTGCAGTCATCCACATAACGGTGTCTCTCCGTTTCCCCTTCATCATGCACCATTTTTTCCAGCGCATCCACTACTATGGTACCTGCATCCACTACAGTAGGCACTCCGATTGCAATTACCGGTATCCCCATGCTTTCCTCAGTCAGCGCGTTGCGGTTGTTCCCTACACCCGAACCCGGATGGATACCGGTGTCCGTTATCTGTATTGTGCGGTTTAACCGTTTGGTGCTTCTTGCCGCCAGCGCGTCAATCACAATCATGACCCTGGGTGTGGTCTGTTCCACCACTCCCCTTATGATTTCTGCTGCCTCCATGCCTGTTTTTCCCATAACACCCGGCTCAATGCTGCTGATGATATTTATCTTTTCCTTATTATAAGCTGCTTTTCCAAATTCTTTTACAATATGCCTTGTAATATAAAGGTTATCCACCACATGGGGGCCTAAGGCATCCGCCGTCACCTCCCGGTTTCCAAGTCCCACCACCAGTATTTCCTGCTCTTCTTTGATTCCCGGAATAATTTTCACAAGCTGTTTTGCAATGACTTCCGAAATTTCCCGGTGATATCCCTCATCCGGCTCCAGCATCCCCGGCGCTTCAATGGTGATATAGGTTCCCATGGGCTTTCCCATGGCTTTTGCACCGTTTTTCGTGGTGATTTCCACCGTAGTAACCCGAATGTCCTCTTCCTCGTCGTATTCCTCTTCCAGTTTTACACCCCTGAGCGTACTGTCTGCTTCCGTGATGCTCTCTCTGGCTTCAAGAGCCAGGTCTGTCCTTACCTGAAAACAACCCATTTTTATATCCGTACCTTTCTTAAATTCTGTGTATATAGACTCTTGTGATATTTTTTGCAAATATTAGAGGAAATATGTATTGACAATCACGGATTGTTATTCTACAATAATATGCGTATGTTTACATTGGTCGTCCGTGTCTGGCTTTAATGGAACATCTTCTTTAAAACGATACCATAAAACGGGAGGTGTAAATCTTGGCTAATATCAAATCTGCAAAGAAAAGGATTTTAGTAACGCAAACCAAAACTGAAAGAAACAAAGCTATCAAATCCGGCGTTAAGACTGCAATCAAAAAAGTAGATGCTGCTGTAGCTTCCGGAGATAAAGCTGCTGCTTCGGCCGCTTTAGTTGCCGCAACCAAAGCAATTGATACTGCTGCTTCCAAGGGAGTATATCACAAAAACAATGCTTCCAGGAAAGTATCCCGCTTAGCTGTTGCTGTCAATAAGATGGCTTAATTTGTAATAAAGAGAATAAAAAGCACCCATTCCGTCATATGGGTGCTTTTTTCACGCTATCCTCCATGATTCCGCTCTGCGGAATCCCAAATCTATGCGGAGAATGCCGCATTTCAGGCATTCTCCAGTATGAGACTTAGTACTTCTTAACGAAGCAGCCTCTGCTGCTGAGTTTTAGAAGTACTTCTCACACTATCCTCTTCTTCCCCCACCGCCGTGGCTGACTCCACCGCTGCTGACATGTCCGCCTGCGCCGCCGCTGTGTCCTCCTCCGCCGCTTCCGGTGTCCCTTGGAATAATCCTGCTGGTCACAAATTTGTTGACAAGTTCATCCCTCTGAATGCGGAATCTGACACTGTTATTTTCCACATATGTAGAAGCCGCCGTTGTCTTTTCTCCTTCTTTGGATTTTATATGCGTTCCAATAAAGATGCCCGCTGCCACAACGGAAATTACAAGGAGTATAAGGGGATGCAAGTTTATCTTGCCCTTTCCTGACATATCCCGGTAAACATTTTCTATATACGACCTGTATGCCTGATAGGGGTCTCTTTTGGATTTCACATATACATCATCCAAAATATTATTTACCATGGAACGGGAATATCGGTCCAGCGCCCTGCCGCATGTGGAAAGCCAGCTCCCTTTTTCCGACGGATACCAGTTGTGCAAAAGAAGAACTCCGTCTCCGTGCACCCTGTTAAACCCGAAATTGTTTTCATCGTAAAAATCATCCGCAAACCGCATCATGCAGGTTTCCCAGTTTTTATCCGTATCCTCCGTAATGCCATATTTTTTATAGAGGGATTCATTAAGCGTGACAAGCACAATATCACATCCTGTTTCTTGCTCCCTCTTTGATATCAGCTGCGCCAGTTTATTCTCTTCTTTTTCCGTCAGCACATCTGCATAGTCATACACCCTTCTTACAGGCGCCTCACTGTTTTTCCTGATATATGTACTATTCAGTTTTGATACCACGCCGGCGCCGGCGGTGACAACTGCCAAAATGCCTAAAATGATAAATAAAAATTTAAAATAGGAAAAATATTTTTTCATCGTGCAATCCTCCCGTTTACAGCAAGAGCAATAATTGACGGATTAACATCAACATTGCAAACAAAGAAGCAAACACCGTAGCGCCGTATCCCCAGACCTTTTTTACCGAAACAGGCACCCTTCCAATGACTTTACCCGTCTGTCCATTGATATGGAAACGGTAATCCTCTCCCTTGTATTTGTAATTATATATCCACACGGGAAGCAGGGCATAATTGGTATCCGTTCTTTTGAGCGACACCTGACTGTTCTGCATACTTTTTAAAGTATTGTATCCGCTGATACTGCGCTTCAGGATAGAATCCGCATCAGCCCTTGCTTTTGCTGCTGCCCTTGGCTCGTATGCATTGTCAACCTGATTGAATCGCTCCGCAAAAAAACCTGACATGTATTTTTCCTGAAAGTTCTCAAGCGCCCTGTAATCAAAAGGTTCCATCAAATCCATGGTGGTATCCGGCATGGCTTCCGACGCGTCCACCGGCATCCTGCCGAAATCCGCTTCCATATCCCTGACAATATGGTAAACGCTGGTTTCGGTAAACTCCTTGTCACCGCTTATCCAGGTCCGTATCTTTGTACCTTCCCCATCATAATATCCCTGTGCATGGTAATCATACAGAAAGAACGGCACATATAACCCTGTCATGGAATCCAGCTTAACTTCCGACAGGAAATCTCCCGGCGCAAACACACAGGATTTGAATTTATCCCGCAAAAGCTTTTTCGTCATGTCCTTGCTGAATATGAAGGGAATGATTAATTCGGGCTCATATACCCCTGTCACCCTCTCATCATGCACAATATAATTGTCACAATACGGACATTTTGAAGCAGAAATAAATTCTGTTACATGCAGTTCTCCTCCACAGTTAATACAGGTTGACAGGGACTGCCTTTCTGTTTTCTTTTCCTCACTGTCCACGCTTTCACAGAACGGACAGTACATTTTGTGCTGTTCCGGGCTATACACCACATTTCCGCCGCAGTTTTTACATTTGAATATCATAACGATACCCCCATTTGAAATTTGCCGGAAGTTCCACATTCGTGATTCTTCCGGCAAAGGATTACCTGTTTCTTAATGATTTTCAGAAGAAGAGAGGACACCATCCACATAAGTATCCGTACGCGTCAAGACGCTTGTTTCATTTTCTTTATCCCAATAATAGATGTTCTCCGTATAAGAATTGGTGCTGCTGTCAAAATTGGTAACCGATGAATATTCGTACAATTTATTGTTGTCATCATAATACTCTACACGCAGCAAGGTCTCACCGTCATCAGCATAAATGGAAGTCGTGTGACGGAATCCATTGCCGTTTCCCGCACTATTGGCGCCGGCATTGTAAATGTATGCGCTGCCGTTTCCCCCGTAACTGACTGTACCGCCGATTTCCGTTTTTGTAATAAAAACCGGAACCGTATCTGAATTATGGTTAACCGTTCCCATCGTACGATTTTCCGCAACCCCGAATGTAACATAATGGTCTACGATTGCGGCAATGTCTTCTCCAAAAGCTTCCTTTACATCACCATACGCTTCCGCATAAGCCAGAGGGTTGAAAATCGCCCCTTCCATTCTGCCTTCATAGATGCCGTAAGTCAGATAATGCTCTAAATAAGCACCTTCATCATCACCAAAAACCGCCTCCAAATCCTTATATGCTGTCTTATAAGCTTCCACATCCAGAATCAGATTTACTTTTCCGTCCTCTTTCAACATTTCCGCATAACGGTTAGCACCGGTCTCTGCTGCGGATACTTCCAGAGTGACACCGGATAAAACAGCTGCCATCATTCCTGCTGCAAGAACTTTTTTTAATTTCATAAATGAACACCTGCCTTTTTTATCACTATATAAGATATTATATATTACCTCAAATTATTTTGTCAATTGAATCTTCCCCTCAAAAAAAGCAGGCGTGTAGGATTACAATACATGTGTTACAACTGAATATTTAAAAAGCAGGGATACCA
>CAJTMB010000052.1 GCA_910577105.1 uncultured Lachnospiraceae bacterium
TCCACTAAAAGGAATGCCTGAAAATGTGATGTTTTCGGCATTCCTTTTATATTTGTTCATATTAGTCGTGATGGTTTGATTGGAGAAAATTATGAATTTTATAAAGTATTATGATATAGGTTTGAATTTGTTTTGTAAGCAGTATCATGAACCTGAAAGGATAATTTCGGACGCGGCTGAAAACGGAGTATGCTGCATACTGACAGGAACGGATACAAAAGAGAATAAAAAAATTAATGAGTTTGTAAAAACACATCATGCATTCGGCACAGCAGGAATACATCCGCATAATGCTGACAGTGCAAGGCAGGAAGACTTTCAGATTATAGAGCAGATATTGTCTGAAAATAACAAAGTGGTTGCTGTAGGGGAATGTGGACTGGATTTCGACAGGATGTTTTCTGCGAAAGAGAATCAAATCAGATGCTTGGAAAAACATATTGTTCTGGCAGAAAAACTGGATAAGCCTTTGTTTTTACACGAGCGCAGTGCAGCAGACGAGTTTATTAAGAGATTCAATAAACATGCAGATATATGCAAAAAGTCAGTTGTACATTGTTTTACGGGAGATAAGGCAACCGTGGATAAGTATTTATCAATGGGTTTTTCGATAGGCATTACCGGATGGATTTGTGATGAACGGAGAGGGGAAAAACTGCGGGATGCTGTACGGATAATTCCCCTTGACAGGATTTTGGTGGAGACGGATGCACCGTATTTAACACCGCGCAATGTAACGGGACTTAACAGGACAAATGTGCCGCAAAACATCAAATATGTTGTACGTGATTTGGCCAAGTACATGAAAGTTCCGGAAGATGTATTGATAGAAAATGCGAAAAAGAATACGGAAAGAATATTTAGAATTAATGTTTAATAAAAAGTGTAGTACGGAGGATACATGATAGAATTAAAAGGAAAATACAATGAAGCCAAAGTTTTTACGGATGTTGTGGACGATGCGTCCATCGCACAGGTGCTTCTTTTACTCAACCAGGAGTTTACCGCCGGCAGTAAGATAAGATTAATGCCCGATATTCATGCAGGGGCCGGCTGTACGATAGGAACGACTATGACGATTACCGATAAGATAGTTCCTAATCTGGTAGGTGTAGACATCGGGTGCGGCATGGAAATTATTAAAATAAAGGAGACGCATATAGAATTACAAAAGCTGGATAAGCTGGTCTATGAGAAAATACCGTCTGGGTTTAACGTTCGTGAAAAGACGCATAGATATTTTGATGAGATAAAATTGGAAGATTTATACTGCTATAAGTTTATAGACCCTAAAAGAGCGGAAAAAAGTATGGGGACTTTGGGCGGCGGCAACCATTTTATTGAGGCAAATAAGGATGATGAAGGAAATATTTATATTGTAGTGCATTCCGGCAGCCGTCATCTGGGCCTGGAGGTGGCGAATTATTATCAGGAAGAAGGATACAATTCTTTAAATGGTTCCACCAAAAAGGATATTGATAACTTAATTACCGAATTAAAGGCAGCGGGCAGGGAAAAGGAAATTAAAAAAAGTATCTCAGCATTAAAAAATGCGAAAAGAACGAATATACCCAGACAGCTGGCATATGTATCCGGTAAATTGTTTGAACAGTATATCCATGACATGAAGATTGTCCAGAAATATGCGGAATTAAACAGACAGGCAATGATGGATGAGATTATAAAGGGGATGGGGATTCATGTGGCAGACCAATTTACTACGATTCACAATTATATTGACACTGAGGCGATGATTCTGAGAAAAGGTGCCGTTTCTGCCCAAAAGGGTGAAAAACTCCTTATTCCCATTAATATGCGGGACGGTTCCCTGATTTGTATCGGGAAAGGAAATGATGACTGGAACCGGTCGGCGCCACATGGCGCCGGACGGCTGATGAGCCGTTCGACGGCAAAGGAAAGATTTACAGTATCTGAATTTAAAAATCAAATGAAAGGTATTTACACATCATCGGTAAATAAGGATACTTTGGATGAGTGTCCGATGGCGTATAAAGGAATGGAAGATATTGTAAATAATATCAGTGATACGGTTGATATCATGCAAGTGATAAAGCCAATCTATAATTTCAAGGCCGGGGGTGAATGAAGTCGATGAAAATCTTGACATGCCCTATGGTAACTGTTATATATAAAACGTGAATGATTTCCTTACGGATGCAATACAGCGGGGTGACAGCATGGATACAACAGAGAACGGAAGAATGGTAGAGGGATACCTTTTCTTAAGTGAAGAGGATGCGGAACTGGCTAGGCAGGAAAAAAAGAAAATTGAATATCTGGAAAAACATATGAATTATAAAATACCGGAATATGTGATGCGTGTTTACACGAAAGCGCTGGTAGAGCGTTTATTTCACACGCCGGTAGGATATGAATATTTAAAAGGAATGAGGGAGTATCTTCTCGGATGCGGTATTGTGGACGCGGAAGATGTGCCGCCCGTCGTATTGCACAACACCTATACAATGAAAATGCGTAAAAGTTATGAGCCTTCAAGACAGTATATCAAGCCGGCGGAAAAGAAAAAGGCGCAGTGGCCGGTGATATCGTTAATTGCCAATATTGTTCTGGTAATTGCAGTTGCCGCCATGTTTGGCATTGCCATGAAAAGTGACAATCCCAATATATTAAACTATGAAACCCAGCTGGTAAACAGGTATGCTTCATGGGAGCAGGAATTGACCGAACGGGAGAAAGTAATTAGGGAGAAAGAAAAAGAGTTGAATATCGGTTCCGACTAAACATTTCACAGATTAAACATATTTTCATCCTATAATAGTGGAAAGCGACATTTTGAAAAGCGGGAGGTTTACACATGGAGAGGCTGAAAATACTGGTGGTGGATGACGAAAGCAGGATGCGTAAGCTGGTGAAAGACTTTCTTGTGAAGAATTATTATGACGTCATAGAGGCGGAAGATGGCGCCCGGGCGGTAGATATTTTTTTTGAACAGAAGGATATTGCACTGGTTGTGTTGGATGTTATGATGCCTAAAATGGATGGATGGCAGGTCTGCCGGGAAATCAGGGCATATTCCAAAGTACCGATTATCATGCTCACGGCAAAGGGGGATGAAAGAGATGAGCTGCAGGGGTTTGAACTGGGGGTGGATGAATACATCACCAAGCCTTTCAGTCCCAAAATACTGGTTGCCAGAATAGAGGCTATTTTAAGAAGAACCAACCTGTCCGCAAAGGAAGAAGTGATTACGGTAGGCGGACTTGAGGTAAACAAGGCTGCCCATCTGGTAAAAATTGACGGAAGGGATGTGGAACTCAGTTACAAAGAATTTGAACTTCTTGTTTATTTTGTGGAGAACCGGGGCATTGCTCTTTCGCGTGAAAAGATATTGAACAATGTCTGGAATTATGACTATTTTGGAGATGCCAGAACCATTGATACCCATGTAAAGAAGCTTCGCAGTAAGCTGGGAAAGAAGGGCGACCTGATTAAGACGATATGGGGAATGGGTTACAAACTGGAGGCCGAATAAGAGGGGTTTATAACAGATGAAACATTCCATAAAACGGCAGGTTGCTTTTATATTCATAGGACTTATGGCGGGGACGCTTCTGATATGTGTGCTGATTAACAATTCCCTTTTACCCCGATATTATGAAGATAAACGGGAAAAAGCGTTGATGGACACATATGAAATTATGAATATGGCGGTACGGGAGGGGCGGCTTTCTTCTGAAGACTTCAGCATTGAACTGGAAAAGATTTCAGGCAGGTACAATATCATGGGAGTAGTCCAGGACATGAACGGATATGTGGTGGGAACCTTTGGCAATGATATGGAACTGCTGAAAGGGCTTTTGTGGGACAGACTATATATGCCCATAGAAAATTCCGAGATACTGAATGCAGATGTAAGCTATACCGTGCAAAAAGTCAGTGACGGGAAAACCCGGACGGAGTATATGGAAATGGTGGGATGGCTTGTTGGAGGGCAGGCTTTTTATATCCGTACGCCGTTAGAAAATATTACGGAGAGTGTATCCATAGCCAACCGTTTTCTGATATATGTAGGACTGGCGGGGATTGCTTTCAGCAGTATTGTTATCTGGCTGGTATCCAATAAAATTACAAAGCCAATCTTAGAACTGGCGGAAATTTCCGAACGGATGACAAGGCTTGACTTTGAGGCAAAGTATGCGGGTGACAGCAAAAATGAAATTGCACTGCTGGGTGATAATATCAATATATTGTCAAAAACGCTGGAAGAAACTATCCGGGAATTGAAAACAGCAAATAATGAGCTGGAAAAAGACATTGAAAAGAAAAACCGTATAGATGAGATGCGGAAAGAGTTTCTGTCCAATGTATCCCATGAATTAAAAACACCTATTGCCCTGATACAAGGATATGCGGAAGGACTGCATGAGGGAATCAATGACGATGCAAAGAGCAGGGAATTTTACTGTGACGTTATTATTGATGAAGCTGCAAAGATGAACCAGATGGTTAAAAAACTACTGACTTTAAACCAGTTGGAATTTGGGAATGACGTGGTTAATATGGAACGGTTTGATGTCGTCATGCTTATTTGTAATTATTTGCAGACGGTTCATATTCTGACAAAGCAGAATGGTATTTCCGTCAGGATGGAGAAATATGAGCCCATTTATGTGTGGGCGGATGAGTTTAAGACCGAAGAGGTATTTGCAAATTATTTTACAAATGCGGTAAACCATTGTGACAAAGATAAGATTATTGATGTCAGTATCAAATGTTATAACAATAAAGTGCGAATACAGGTGTTTAATACCGGAATCCCCATACCTCCTGACTGCCTGAAGCATATATGGGAAAAGTTTTATAAAGTTGATAAAGCCAGAACAAGGGAATATGGGGGAAGCGGAGTTGGTCTTTCCATAGTGAAGGCCATTATGGATTCCATGAACCAAAAGTATGGTGTGGAAAATTATGAGAACGGTGTCTGCTTCTGGTTTGAACTGGAAACGGTGGGAAAGGAATAAATGACCGAATGGAAAAAGAATTAATGATTGAAGTAGAAAAAGAACGAGTGCTTCTGGTGGGTGTGGACACCGGAAAAGAAGAGGATTATGACTGCTGCATGCAGGAATTAAAAAGCCTTGCAGATGCATGTAATATGCAGGTGGCAGGAATGATTACCCAGAAAATGGATGTTATCAATAAGGCCCTTTATATTGGAAAAGGAAAGGTGGCGGAGGTTCTTTCCTTTGCAAAAGATTGTGAGGCTGAATTGATAATTTTTGAAGATACACTGAGTCCCTCACAGCTAAGGAACCTGCAGGAAGAACTTGGAATTGCCGTGATGGACAGGACAAATTTAATTTTGGATATTTTTGCCACCAGGGCTAAGACCCGGGAGGCAAAACTGCAGGTGGAAACGGCAAGATTAAAGTACCTGCTGCCCAGACTGGTAGGAATGCATGAAGCGCTAAGCCGTCAGGGCGGCGCCAGCGGCAGTATGAGCAGCAAAGGTGCGGGTGAAAAGAAATTGGAGCTGGACAGACGTAAAATTGAGCGCCGGATTGCGGAACTATCCAAAGAACTGGAAGAGGTGAGCAAGGAAAGAAAAGTGCAGCGTCAAAAGAGGCAGAAGTCCAAAATACCGCAGGTATCTTTGGTGGGATATACCAATGCCGGAAAATCTACATTGCTGAATGCAATGGTGGATGCCTATATACAGGATGACAACAAGCGGGTTCTGGAAAAGGATATGCTGTTCGCCACGCTGGAAACAACGGTACGACGGATAGAAACTGAAAGAAAGAGGCCGTTTTATCTGGCAGATACGGTAGGTTTCATCCATAAACTGCCGCATGGTCTTGTCAAGGCCTTCCGTTCCACATTGGAAGAAGTAAAAAATGCAGATTTATTAATACAGGTGATAGACTTTTCGGATGAACAATATAAAAAGCATATTGAGGTGACGGAGGAAACCTTAAGGGAAATCGGTGCGGGAAGCATACCTGTTATTTATGTGTATAACAAGGCAGAAATGAGTATGCAGTCCCTTCCTGTCATAACAGATAACAGGATTTACTTGTCGGCAAAATCAGGTGAGGGAATAGAGGAACTTGTGAAGCTGATAACGGATACCTTGTATGCAGCCAATGAAGAAACCTCGTTTTTAATTCCATATGATGAAGGGTGGATTGTTTCTTATCTTTGTGAGAATGCAGAGGTTTTGGCGCAGAATTACGTTGAAGACGGAGTACATTTGGTGGTAAACTGTCATCAGAGCGATAAAAACCGTTTTTTGGCATACGCGGTAAAGGATGCATAAAAGGCTTAAACAGGAAAGGATTCCTGCCATAAGCACGGAAAGGAAAGTATGGATAGTAGAAGAATGGTCCTGGAAGGGCAGATACAGTATTTAATAAGTAATTCTAGGGATGCCCGTTATACAGAATATCTGCAAATGCTTTTGTTCCAGCTCAGGCAGCAGAATGTGACTGTGGAATATGTTTCGTTTGAACTGAACCGCACCTATCAGATGTATGTGCAAAGGGTACAGGCATATGATATGCAGCAGCAAAGGTATGCACAGCAGATGCAAAGTATGCAACCGCAATATGTGCAGCAGCAGCAATATACGCAACTGCAATATGTACCGCAGCAGCAATATACGCAACCGCAATATGTACCGCAACCGCAATATATGCAGCAGGCACAGTATAAAACACAGCCGCAATATACAAAACGGGAGAAAAAAGCCCGAAACAGAAAGAATGTCGAAATTTCCATAGGTATAGGTGTGTTTAGCGTGATAGGGATTCTGCTTATCCTGACTTCATTTATAATGCTGGGACAGACCTATATGAACAGGCAGATGAAAGGATTGTGCCTGTATGGAATTGTTTTGGCCATGCTTCTGGTTTCGGAACTGGTCATTAACAGAAAAATGCACTATCTGTCTGTGGGCATAACAGGGCTTGGAATCTGCGGCCTGTATTTTACCAATATTTTAAACTGCCTGTACCTGCAAAATTTTGATGGCTGGTTGGCTGTGGCGGCTACTGTGATGGTTTCTCTGCTGGCGGCATTTATCAGTAAAAAGAAGGATTCCGGCGCGATAAACGGCATCAGTTTTCTCGGCTGCTATATCAGCATATATCTGCTGGGAAGCGCACCATTCAGGTGGATTGCAGACGGTACGGAGGAAGGTTTTGCAGGGGGACGTTTTCTGGTAACAGCCGCAGCTTTGTTTTCTGTCAACCTTATGACCGCTTTTTTGACGGTTAAGAAACATCGTATGGCAATACGTGTCCTTCAAATGTCTGCTAATGCGCTTTTTACTATTTTTTATACGTTTTTGGGAGCCTTTGAGGGCGGAGCGGATTATGTTGTATTCTATTTAATATCGTCCCTTTTTGTTCAGGGTCTGTTATTCTGTTTCCTGACAGAACCCGGTAAAGAAAAAACAAATAAAGATTGGGAAAAAATGGTCGGGGTCATTGCTCTTTATGCTGCAACAAATGTAGTATTGATTCTGGTCTTATTCTGGGAAAGTTTGTTTGTCAGTGCAAAATGGCATATTCATGTAGCTATGGGGTGCTTTCTTTTGGTCTGTGCGGTTCTGTTTTATCTGTTTAGAAAAAGCAGTCTTAAGTGGATACAGTTTTGGTTGTATGGTTTTACGGCAATTGTGGTATATAACCGTTTTCGGGCCGGTGGACGGGAAGAAGGATTATACTGGTGGTGTGTCGGCGTTTCGATAGGGGTTTTCCTGATATCCAGATTTTTATCCCGGATTAAGCTGTTGTGGATAAGTGATATTGTCATTACCATACTGACTGCCTTTTCAGCAACGACGGCTTTTGTTCAGAAAGACTGGCTGTCCTCTTTATGTTATCTGGCGGCGTTTTTTGTTTCTATGGCGGGCTTACACCATTGGAAGGAAATCTATGAAGGAATTTTTCTTTTTGTCATAGAAGCTTTTATGCTGGCATTTTTACAAAATGAACTGACAATCTCCGTTATGTTTGCCGTCCTGTTTTTGGGGGTATTAGGTTTTCACAATATTAATCTTTTTAAAGGCAGATACAATAAGATATTCAATTATGTTAATTTGGGATTCATGGCATGTTTATGTCTGTCCGCATTGTTTTATAACAGTTTCCTGTCCATCGGAATATTGCTGGTGCTTGGAACAGCATTTATGTTTTTAACCTTCAGGGATGAATATGGAATGAATTTCAGATTCAAAAACCTTATATTGCTGGGTTATCTGTGTTATATGGTATTGATTTGGGATATTCCTGTCCCTGTCATAAAAAGTATATTAATTATGTTTGCGGCAATTGGGGCAGTGGTGGCCGGTTTTGCCGGAAAGGAAAAGAAACTGCGCATCAGCGGTCTGGTACTTGCCATGCTTGTGTGTGGGAAGATTGTGATATTTGATTTTGCCGGTGCTGCCACACTGGAAAAAATGTTGTTATTCTTGATTGCAGGAATAATTGTACTTGCAATTTCAGGTATGTACATTGCATTAGAGAAAAAAATAGTGTAATCTATATACAAAGTATTGTGCCGCAAAAGCGGCAGAAATGAGGGAAATGATGAAAAGACAAAAATATACATGCTTTATTCTGTTATTGGGGATGGCCTTATGTGCAGGCTGCGGCGCCAAATTTCCGGAAATGTCAAAAGAGCAGGAGGACCGGATTGTTGAGTATGCGGCAAATGCAATTATGCGGCATGTCAATGACTATGACAGCAGACTGGTTGATTTGTCTTTATACAGTACGCCTCCCCAAGAAACAGAGCAGGAAGACAAAGAGGAGGACGAAACAGGTAAAATGGATGCCGTTGCGGATACGGATACCGTGGATGTAAGTGAAGAGGCAAGTCCGAAGACATTGGAGGAAGTATTGCTCCCGGCAGGCGTTACAGCTGTTTATACCGGCTGCCATATGACGGTTTCTTATCCTGAGGAGGAAGGCGAGGAGCCTTATTTTGCATTGGATGCATCAGACGGGAAACAATTTCTGGTGATGGAATTCGCTATATGTAATACGACGGGGGAAGCAGTGGAGATGGATATTTTTTCCGGCGCTCCCAGATTTACTGTAGTGTTGAATAATACGGAAAGGGTAAGGACAATGTCCACCATGCTTCTAAATGATTTAAGCACTTATATAGGTATGTTGTCCAGCGGAGAGGAAATCCCCCTTGTTCTGGTTGCGGAGATTGACGGCGGTATTACCAGTGTGGAAAATCTCGAATTGCATGTGACAACAGATATCGGGGAAGCTTCAGTAGTATTGCAGTAACAGGGGGAAATTGCTTTGGCTTTGATAAAAAATAACATACCGATATTGGAATATGATACGGAATGGAAAGCGGTACTGATGCCTTCCGTGGATTCACCTCATATATTTACTGAAAAAGCGGTGATGCTTTTTATGAAACAGGAGATAGAGGACTATGTAAAAGCGCACGACTGTAAAATAGTAGATGAATTTATATGTGTGTCAGGAAATTTCTACATATATAAAACCGAATATCGGGGACAGGAGCTTACGTTTGTTCAGGCTCTGGTCGGCGGTGCGGCAGCAGTGGAGATAATGGAGTACTTGATTGCAGGGGGTGTTAAAAAGATAATAGCGGCAGGGTGCTGCGGGGCATTGGAGGATGATAAGGAAGGCGATTTTTTCATTCCCGTTACAGCTCTTCGACAGGAAGGCGTTTCCTATCAATATCTGCCGCCGGACAGGGAAGTGGAATTGTGCGAAGAGGCCGTCATGGCAATAGAAGATGCATTGAAAAAAGAAGGATTTTCTTATCGAAGGTGCAAAACCTGGACCACGGATGGTTTGTTCCGTGAAACAAAGGATATGGTACTTTACCGTAAGAGTGAAGGCTGTTCTGTTGTAGAAATGGAGTGCGCGTCCTTGGCGGCGTGTGCAAAAATGAGAGGCATAGTTTTCGGACAGTTACTTTTTACAGCGGATTCTCTTGCAAATGTGGAGAAGCATGATAAAAGAAATTGGGGAGAAGATACTTTTTCCGTGGCAATGGAATTGGCTTTCAACGCTGCGGTATCGCTGGTGAATTTGTGATATGCGGGGTATAAAATTGAATTTTGCATAAAAATGTATTTTAGTGTTGACAATAGGCAAAACGAGTGATATACTCAAATTCGTTGCGGAGGAAAGCCGTTTGGACAACCCAAAGCAGCAAACAAAAGCACCTTGACAACTAAACAGCAATGCAGCCCTGAAAATTCCAGAAAAGGAAG
>CAJTMB010000053.1 GCA_910577105.1 uncultured Lachnospiraceae bacterium
GCCTTTGCTGCAAGCGAAAACTGCCAAAGGCAGTTAGAAGTTCTTCTCACGCTAACCGCCATTTACCGTTATCACTTTCTCTGACACTTTCCAGAACACTCTTGCCAGCGCAAACACCACCAGCACCCATATAAACTGGGTAAGGAGCATATTTGCTATTCTTGCAGCCGGCAAATCATTATGTATAAGCAGTGTAAGCGGTGTATTGTAAATCGCGTGAAAGGGCAGAAACATCACAAGCCGGTACAGTATTTCCGGGAAAAACGCCAGCGGCACCGTGGCGCCGGACAAGAAAGTGACAAGTATCTGCTTCATAATATTAATACCCCAGATAGACTGGGTATACAGGCATATCGTGCCCACAAAATAGTCCACGGCAAAGTTAATCATCATACCAAAGATGACAGAAACCAGATAATACAAGAGATTCATCCCTATGGGAATCACCCACCCTGTAATGATTTCCACAATAATAAAGGTAGGGATAAAGGTTACTATAAAATAAAACATATTGCCGCCCAAGATATAGAACAACTGGTATGTACTATAGGACATGGGCTTAATCAACTGGACAATGATACTTCCATCCTGCACCCCGCGTCCCATGTCCCACACCAGATATGCCTCCATAAAAGCAAACTGGGCTGATGCCAGCACCAGATAAATCATGGTGTCCGCAAAGGTCATACCGTTCACAACGGGCGTATCCACTGATGCATAAATTGCTTTCCAGAGATTGTATATTACCACCAGATAAACCATATTTCCAAACAACATTACCAGAACGCTCATACGAAACTGCATATTTTCCATGACTGCCGAACGCATAAGCGCCAGGTAAGCTTTGGGGTTAAATGCCTTAAATTGTTTTAAAGTCTGATTCATAATGTCTCCTGCTTTTCGCTGTTTTCATTGTTTTCGTATATTTTCTTAATAACACTCTCAGTGGAAATCTCCTCCAGGCGGACATCATATATCTTCAACTGCTCCTGAAGATAACTCAATACCTTCATCAAGGGTATCTGTGACTCATCTATCAGGACACTCACCCACTCCTCATCCGTATCATATGTAAAAAAGACTCCCGTAAATTTTTCCGTCAGAAGTTCCCGCACTTTCTTAAGATTATCTGCCTGTTCTTTTTCTGTAATTTCTTGATGTCTTTTATTCAGATTCACCTTCAAGGTTCTGTATGCTCCGAAAAAGCTTCTCAGATTCTCAATATTATTGTCGTAAAGCATAGTGCCTTTATCGATAATGATGATTCTTTTGCAAAGTGCATCTACATCTCCCATATCATGTGTGGTGAGAATCACCGTGGTATTTTTTTCCTGATTCAGGGAACTAATCAGGTTTCGTATTTTTGCTTTCATGGACACATCCAGACCAATTGTTGGCTCGTCCAGAAACACCACCGCCGGGTTATGTAAAAACGCTGCCAGAATATCACTCAATGTCCTCTGCCCCAGGGACATCTGCCTTACCGGCTTGGAATACAAGGCCCCCATATCTATCATGGAACCATACAGTTCCAGCATATCTTTATAATCCTTATCGCTGATACGGTAGATATCCTTGAGTATCTTGAAAGACTCCACCAGTGGCAGCGCCCACCAGAGCTGGGAACGCTGGCCGAACACTACTCCTATATTCTGTGCATTTGCCTCGCGGTTTTTATAAGGCACTTTCCCATTCACATATATTTCTCCACCGGTAGGCTCCAGAACTCCGGTCATCATTTTAATGGTTGTGGATTTACCTGCTCCGTTAGGTCCCAGATAACCTACTATCTCACCCGGGGCAATCTCCAGTGAAACCCGGTTAACCGCCGTTATCGTCCTGTAATCTCTGGAAAACATATCCCGAAAGCTTCCTTTTAATCCCTCATGGCGGTTGAGAATTTTAAATTCTTTCCTAATATCTTTTAACTGAATAATACTTTCACTGCCATTCATTTTTATTCTCCCCATCATATTCTCAAATTGTGTATCGTATGAACTAATAAAAAAGCGCCGTCATCACCAAAGTGAACTAACAGCGCTAATGCAGGCAAACATGATATTTCTGCTCAATGCAGGACCACATACGAAATTCCCTAATGCACCATTTTACACCCTGTAAGATTATATATAATATATGATTGATATCATGCTTGACTGAAATTCTCATAGGTTTCTCCTTTCCATAACTGATAAATTTTAAAGTTGTTAAGCAAAAATATAAACCTAAATATATATGTTTGTCAACTATATTCACATTAATTAAATTCTTCCTCTGCAGTTTGGGAGTATATGATGTTTTTGTCCACCACATACTCCCGGACGGTCTTTCCCGTTGACACCTTTTTTGTTTCTGTTTTAAAGTAATTCAAAAGCGTCAACATCTGCAAATCCTACTGAATCCACTCGTTCTCAAATTCCAAAGAAGCAAGCTGTACCCCGGATTCCGTATAAAAATCAAAGCGGATGGCGTCAGGTTTCAAACCGTGCTGTTTATAAATAATTTCATATAATGCCCCAATCATAGATTCCCGCATTTCTTCCTCAAGTGCTTCAAAGGATTGTTTTATCTCCTCCTGCGGAACCTTGTCCAATCCAAGTTCATCCGAAAAATAATTTTCAATAACCAAAACGTTTCCATCCGATGATACCTTTGCCGTAACGCCTATTGCCTCAAACTGGGTAAACATATCCTCAAAATCACTATCGGCATCCCCGGAATCTATCCAATCCTGAAGATTATCATAGGGCGTTCCCAGTACAAACCTGCCTTCCGATGATACTGTATTTTCCGAAGGTTCGGTATGGTTCGAATATGCAGAATTCTCCGCAATGTCCCGCGAATAAATACGGTTGCCTTCTGCATCCCAGAAAACGACACGCAGAGTTGTCAGGGGGCTGTCTTGCGTCTCCCTAAATGCTGCAAACGCCGGCTGCACATTTTCTTCTATATCGTCAAAATAATACCCAAAAGTATTGCTAATATCATTCGGAGAAGCCGTTGAAAAATCATATGCGCTGCTAATCGTATAATTAAAGACAATTGTATCTGGCTCTTCAATGGAAAGGGATAATGTCATATCAGGAAAACCACACTCCTTTTCCACTTCCAGACGCCTTTCACTGTTATACCAGTCAGCCAACGGGGAGTTTTCTTCGGAAACAACTGTTTCCCCCAAACCCCCTTCTTCTTTGTGCACGGTTTCATCCCCTGCAACGGGCCTGCTCCCGCATGCGGAAACGCAAAACAACATAACAACTGCCGCAATCCATAGTAATTCCCTTTTCTTCATAAAATTCCCCTTTCGTTTATAAAAATTATCCCTTTATCCTAAAACCCCTTGCAGCTCCTTCAATGACGCCACACAGGCATAAAGTTTTCCCTTCAGTTCATCGTCCGGCGCAGTCTGGTCCGGCACCATCACTACACGCAACCCTGCCGCATACGCGGACAGCACCCCGTTAGGGGAATCCTCAACCGCCAGACATTCTTCCGGCGCTGCTCCCAGTCTGTCACAGGCATACAAGTACACATCCGGTGCCGGCTTTCCCCTTTTTACTTCTGCCGCGCTCACAACCTCATTAAAATAACGGTTGATATTCACTTCTTTCAGCTGTTCCCATGCCCTGTCGGGCGGGGTTGCAGTGGCAAGAGCCACCCTGTATCCGTTTTGCCTGAGCCAATCCAATGCCTCCAAAGCCCCCTGCTTTAACTCGGTTCCTTCCTTTTCCAGATGCTCCTTCATGATTTTTCTCCGGCATTCCCGGACAGCAGAATAATCAAATTCTTTTCCAAACCAATCCCGGAGAAGCTTTGGGGCAAAAGGGCGTCCCAGGCTCCTTAACTGCAACGCCTGTTCTTCACTCATCTCATATCCGAAAAAAGCGGCTGCCTGCCGCCAGAATACTTTAAAATACTTTTCCGTATCTATCAAGGTTCCGTCCAAATCAAAAATTACAGTTGTTATGTTTCTCTTTTCCAAACTTTTTCCTCGTTTCTGCCTTTTTTGCGCACAGCCATGGCAGGGCCTCCGCATTTGCAGAAAGCACCACACAGACATCAATCTTTTTTATCATATCACATAAAAAACATGTCGTACATATTTTATGCAAAATCTGCCATACTAACTTTTGACAAGCACATGAAAAGGAGGATTTCCATGCAGAACATCCTGCCAATTATTAATAATAATGGCTGTTATGAAATTCGTCTGGAGAGCATTGGCGGTCTGGGCGCAAACCTCTGCGGAAAAATGCTGGGAGAATTGGGCGCCTTATATCTTTCCTTAAATGCCTCCAGTTTTTCCAGTTACGGCTCAGAAAAAAGAGGTTCACCGGTCAAAGCATATATCCGATGGTGTGAGGAAAACCGGCCAATCCGCATTAACAGTCCTGTGGTAACTCCCCATATACTATGCATTTTCCATGAAGGACTCCTTGGTAAGCATCCGGTTCTGGAAGGCGCGGATGAAAATACAAAAATCATATTAAACACCACACTCTCCCCCGAAGAGGCAATGGAAAAGTGGCCCTTTAGCGCCGGGGAACTGCACTGTATAGATGCCCTGCAGATTGCCATGAAATGCCATTCCCGTATCAACATGGTACTGCTTGGCGCCATTGCAAAGGTTTCCGGTTTTATCCCCCTCTCTTCCATAGAAACACTGTGCAAGGACACCGTTGGACAAAAATATCCCGCATTGATTCAATCAAATCTGGATGGCGTGAAACAGGGATATGAGAGCGTTTCTAAAGGATTGTTGATAAAAAAACAGTTGTTACAAAAAGATACAGACTCAAAGGAGACCTATTTCTGGGGCTTTGACAATGCGCCTAAGGGAGGCGTAAACCCCCGTTTCGGAAGCAGCGTTTCCAACGACCTTTCTCCCTCAAGGGAAGGATATATTCCTTTGTTCTTACAGGAAAAATGTATTAACTGCGGGTTATGCAGTACCACCTGCCCTGACATGGTTTTTCAATTCCATCCCGGCATGTATAAAGGAAAACCCGGTATGGTAAACGGCGGCCTTGACTACTATCACTGCAAAGGCTGCCTGCGCTGTGTGGAAGTCTGCCCCACCGGCGCCCTTGTAAAAGCGCTTGAAAAGGATTATCCGGATAAGCCCTGGTTTGTGCCAAATCAGGAGCTTTTGCCGGATGCAATTTCATATGAAAAATCAGCCCCTAATTCCTGGGTGACAAGTGATTCTTATTTTGATGAAAAGCGCGTGGACGGAGGTGTCGTGTAATGGAAAAACAAAAAATCCTGTATGACAGTGGAAACGAACTGGCAGCCTATGCTGCAGGACAGATAAACTATCATGTAATGGGATATTATCCTATTACCCCTTCCACCCAGATAGCGGAAAACCTTGACCTGGCAGGGGCGGATGGAAAACACGATATCCGTCTGATTGCCGCAGAAGGGGAACACAGCGCAGCCGGTATCTGCTACGGAGCCTCCGTAGGCGGCGGGCGCGTATTTAACGCAACCAGTGCAAACGGTCTTTTATACGCCATTGAACAGTTTCCCGTCCAGTCGGGAACCCGCTTTCCCATGGTAATGAATGTTGCCTGCCGCACCGTTTCCGGGCCTCTTTGCATCAAGGGCGACCACAGTGACATTATGTATATGTTAAATACAGGCTGGATAATCTTGTTTGCAGACGAACCGCAGGCCGTCTATGACATGAATCTGCTTGGTCTGAAACTGGCAGAAGCGGTTTCGCTGCCGGTAGCAATTGCCTTTGACGGTTTTTATACCAGCCACCAAAAACGCAAATGTCTGGTATTTGCCGATAATGCGGTGGTGCAAAATTATATCGGCGCAAAAAAGGGAAGCGTGGATATTTTGGATTTGGCACATCCTGTCACAATCGGCTCCTATATGAATGAACCTGATATCTTAAATAACAAATATCAGCTCCATCTGGCCATGGAAGAGGCAAAAAAACTATTTCCCGAACTGTTTTCCGAATACAATAATCTGTCCGGCAGACAATATTCCTGCTGTAAAGGATATCATTACGAAGACGCCGAAATTATTCTTTTTTTACTCGGTTCCGCTTATCACACAGCCATGGAGGCTGTTGACATTTTGAAAAAGGAAGGGATTGCGGCCGGCGTTATTACCCTGTCCGTCTTAAGGCCCTTTCCGGGAAAAGAACTTGCCGGACTCTGCGGGAATGCTTCCGTAATAGTGGCAGCTGACCGGCAGGACAGCTATGGCGCAGGCGGCGGAAACATGTCCCTGGAGTTAAAAGCCTGCCTGCAGGAAGCGGGCAGTAAAGCGCGCGTCATCAGCCGCGTGTACGGATTGGGCGGACAGGATTTTTTTCTGGAAGACGCAATCTGCCTTTTCCGGGAAGGACTTGAAAAATCTTCCCCTGCTTTTTCTTACTATGGCATAGTAAAGGGCAAGGGAACACATCCACAGCCCGATTACTTTGCTCCGGTCACGGAAACCGATGCCAAAAAAGAGATTACCACCTGCACCTATGACCCTTCAACGGGAAAAATGCAGGTAAAAGGCGGCTTGGTGCGTGAAACCACAGCTATGCCCGCAAGGCTGGCCCCCGGTCACGGCGCCTGCCCCGGCTGCGGCATACCGGTAAATGTAAACCTGCTGCTCAGGGGTATCGAAGGCAATATCGTTTTGCTGTTCCAGACCGGATGCGGCATGGTGGTTACCACCTCCTATCCCAAAACAGCATTTAAGATTCCCTATCTCCATAATCTGTTTCAAAACGGTGCCGCCACTTTAAGCGGACTTGTGGAAATCTTCCACCAGCGCCAGAAACGGGGAGAATATCCAAAGGGTGATATCACCTTTATCATGGTCAGCGGCGATGGGGGCATGGATATTGGTATGGGTTCCGCCCTGGGCACCGCACTTAGGAACCATGGCCTTATTATCTTCGAATACGACAACGGCGGATACATGAACACCGGTTATCAGCTTTCGTATTCAACACCAATGGGCGCTAAAAGTTCTACCTCCCATGTAGGAAGCACACAATACGGAAAAACATTTTTCCATAAGGATATGCCTGAGATAATGGCAGCAACGCATATCCCCTATGTTGCCACCGTTGCGGAATCCAACCCGTCTGATTTTATTAAAAAAGCGGCAAAGGCCGCAGCGTATGCAAAAGAATTCGGAACTGCCTACGTCAAAGCATTGTCCGCCTGTCCGCTCAACTGGAATGACACACCAAATACGGAAAGAAGCGTTATTGCCGCTGCCGTGGATTGCTGCTATTTTCCGCTCTATGAAGTGGAGCAGGGAATTACCGGCCTAAACTACAACCCGGAAAAGGCAGGCAAAAAAATTCCTGTAACGGACTGGCTCGGCATGATGGGGCGCACCAGACATCTAACGAAAGAAACCTACCATGAAATCACGGATAAAATACAGAAAGAAGTGGACAGGCGATTTGAAAAACTGAAAGCTAGGGCAGAAAACCCTTTGCTATAATAAATATTTTAATAAAGAAAGAGAGGTAATATGATGGGTTGTCCGGTATTTTTTGAATGTAAAGATAAGAAAGGTGTTCTGGGGTTAATAAACGGCTCAAAAGAAGCGTTAGCTTCCTGTATTGGCAGCCGGTTTGAGGAGTTGGACGCTTCCAAATCGGAAGGCGCAGGTGAAAAGCATCTTCCCTCTGTCAGCGTGGAAGGCAATCTGGTCACAGTCATGGTGGGAAGCGTAGCACATCCCATGACCGAAGAACACAGCATTAACTGGATTTATCTGGAAACCAGGGAAGGCAGCCAGTTAAAAAAACTGAACCCTGACCAGGAACCAAAAGCACAGTTTGCCATTGCACCGGGTGACAAACCCGTGGCCGCTTATGCATACTGCAATCTGCATGGCTTCTGGAAAACGGACATTCAATAAGGAACAAAATAGGGAAAAGGAGAAACAAATGGCAGTGGAATTTAAAAACAGTGAAACAAAAGAAAACCTGATGCGTGCATTTGCCGGTGAAAGCCAGGCGAGAAACCGCTATACCATTGCGGCATCCCAGGCAAAAAAACAGAACCTGCACGTCATTGAAGCCGTATTTCGATTTACGGCAGACCAGGAAAAAGAACACGCATCCATTTTTTACAACCACCTGAGCATCCTGGGCGGAGAAAGCATTCAGATTGACGGCGCTTATCCCGTGGATATCAATCAAGATGTTGCCAAACTCCTGCGGTTTGCAGAGCACAATGAATTTGAAGAACATGATGATGTGTATAAAAATTTTGCAGCAAAGGCAAAAGAAGAAGGTTTCGACGGCGTTGCCGCTTCTTTTAACATGATTGCGGAAATCGAAAAAACTCATGGGGAACGGTTCGGCATGTTTGCAGAACTGCTGGAGCAGAATAAACTATTTGTTTCCAATGTGGAAACCGCATGGATGTGTCTGGAATGCGGACACATTTACCGTGGCACTTCCGTACCGGAATACTGCCCTGTCTGCCACCACGACAGAGGCTATTTTGTCCGTCTGGAACTTGCGCCATACACCGGCAGGATGTAATGTCAGGTTAAAAAAAGAGGCTGACCCGTGCATGGGCAGCCTCCTTTTCCGTCAAAGCTTATTCGTTTGTAATATCTGTGGAGTAAAGTTCCTCTCCGCCTTCGGTAAAATAAGAATACCGTATAGCTTCCAGTTTCAAACCGTACAATGATTCAAAGTTTTCAAACAAAGATGTTATGGACGCTTTCTGAGACTCCACTGTTGACTCAAAAGAAGCCTCCATCTGGTCTTCGGGAAGTTCACTTATTCCAAGGTCATCGGAAAGATAGTATTCATATACCAGAACATTTCCGTCTGCGGAAATGTTTACTGTCATGCCGGATGAAGCAAGCACATCATTAGATTCCTGAATAGCCATTGCCGCCTCTTCGGAATCCACCCATGCCTGCAGACTGTCATAAGCAGCTGCGGAAGAAGAACCTTCGTCAGATGCTGAAGAGGACTCATAGTCTTCCGTAATATCTTTGGAGTAAACCACGGAATCATCTGCATTCAGGTATATCACGCGGATGGTGGTCAGAGGAATGCCATAAGAACTCTGGTATCTGCCGATGTCTGATATAACCGTTGCTGCAACATCATCCATTGACGCATCAAAGTTTGCATTGATATCATCCTGGGTAAGCCCTTCCAAATCAAGCTGTTCTGTATACTTATAATTGTAAATAATGGTGTCAGGTTCTTCAATTTCCACAAAGAAAGTCAGTCCCTGACTTTCAAACATACCGGAAATGGTATCTTCAAGCGTTTTACGGTCATCACTGTTGTACCAGTCTGCAAGCGCAGAACCTTCTTCTTCATCCTGGGAAGTTGTCTCTTCCAGAGATTCCTCCGTCTTCGTATCATCAGTCCTGTTGTCTGAATCGTTTCTGTCAACGGGCTTGCTTCCGCAGGCAGCGATGCTTAACATCATAGTCAGTGTCATTGCCAATGCTAAAATTCTTTTTTTCATAATCTCCCTCTTTTTCTAAAAAATTTTTTCAATGGAGATTATAGCACAATCATTTTTAATTGGCAAGACCCTGTAAATATAAGTATTTTCCTCAGATAAAGCACTCCTCCCCAGATTCATGATTTACAACCTGTCCACAAAAATATGAATTTTCCTCCTTCAAGGTCAGCAAAGTATCTTTTCCGCATATCTTTTGGTCAGCATCCTCTGTGCCTGCTAAAATACAGTTTACAAGACGTACCCTGCAGCCTGCGCCGCCTGTCACATGGCCTTTAACGGTGTTGCCTTCTTTTTCAAAAACAGCCTCCACCATCTTTTTGCCTGCCTGATAAACGGTGGTTTCCGCCCGGCTTTCAAGGGCAAACACCTTCAGTTCCAGATTACCCTTAAATGCATAATCCGCATTATCAAAAGAAATTCCCGTGGCAATCACGCTGTCTGCACGCACCCATAAGTGTAGGTTTGTCAAACATATGTTACACTGACCGCAGATAATCCTTTAACACCT
>CAJTMB010000054.1 GCA_910577105.1 uncultured Lachnospiraceae bacterium
AATAAGTGCATAACCATCATTTCTACTGGCTATACACTTATTATACGAGGACAATGGGCAGTATGCGGTGGATGTCAAAAGCGCTGCCATAGCCATAAGTGATAATCTTGTGCTGGATGAGGTTAAAATACTGATTGATAACGAAGAATGTGAGTATGTGGTGGATGGAGATAATTACATATTTGACATCCCAAGTGGAAAAGAGCGTAAGGATATTATGATTGCGGCACAGGATGCAGCAGGAAATACAACCTTCTGTACTGTGGAGGGTGTTCTGGTAACTACAAATGTATTTGTCCGCTGGTATCAAAACAAGCCATTGTTTGCAGTTACGGTAGCGGCAGGCGCAGTAGTCGTGGTAGCGGCAGCAGGAATCAGCGTAGCTCATGGAAGTAGCAGCATAAGAATAAAACGAAAGAAGAGATAATCTTTGGAATCGAGGTCATTATGTCAAAATTTCGGTTATTACCTGATAAAAATCTGGTGAGAATTGCCAGAAAATATGGAAAAGATATGCCTATAAACCAGAGGGAACTGGACATATTGGAAAAAAACATGATGAATGGTTTCTTCCGTCCCCAGACAGAAGGCAGGAAAAAAATAGTTTATACGGCACCGTCAGGCAAACCGCTTGCAATATATAAAAAGAATATAACGGTACATAAGCTATATGGTGTTCTTGCCCAGATTGTGGAAGTCACAAAGAGAATTGAAAACTATGGACTTTACTTGAATAACCTGATTCTGGACGAACGTCTGATATATGCAAGGGAATTAACGGGTGAGTTGTTTTTCCTTTATGAGCCTGTGCGGTGCAGGGAAAACGGTACAAATCTTTTTGCCTTTTTGCCGGATTGGATTTCCAGCATAAAAAGTGATGACCAGAATGTGCAAAGTGAGTGTGAAAAGTTAAAAACTTTTCTGGCCGACCCGGCAAACTACCGAAGGGAACACATCGAGGATTTTATTGCATCTGCCTATCCGCAAATTTATCAGCAGGTTGCCCGAAGCAATGTCAGCACAAAAGGTGCTGTCCAAAAGCAAAATGCGGTCAAAGAGGAGATGGGAACAATTTTGCTAAAAGAAGAGGAAGAAGGAACCACACTGCTTGGGGATGAAGAGGGAACCATGCTCCTGTCAGAGGCAGGACCTGCAGGAAAGCTATGCAGATTAAAAAACGATGATGTTATTTTGCTGTCAGGGGACGAATTCCGCATAGGAAAAGACAGAGGATGTGATTATTGTATCAACGATAATATGGCAGTCAGCAGAAATCATGCGGTTATCCTGTGTGGCAGGGCAGGATATGTTATCAGGGATGAACACTCTATGAATCATAGTTATGTAAATGGAAAGATAGTGCCGCCCGGAGAAGAGAGAGAATTACAAAATGGAGATGTTATCCGTCTGGCGGACGAGGATTTTACATTTTACATGGAATAGATGCATCGAAATGGAGGATAAACATGGAAAATAAAATCTTGGAAGAACATGTGCTGGAATCAGGGGGCAGCAATCCGGCTTTTTTTCTAAAAAATTCGGATTTATTTTATGATACCGGTTTTAAAGTCATGAGAAACCAGAAAGACGGAAGTCTGCTGGACTGCCACAGGTTAAGGCACAACGGGAAAATCAAACTTGTTTATTTTACCGGGGATTTGGCTCCTTTTGATTTGATGCTGGAAGAGAGCGCTATATCAGGTATCCGGACACTTTTACACAATTTGGAGAATGCGTTGTGTACAGTGGAAAATAATGATTTTCTCAACGTGGCATGTATAGATAACCGGTTGGAAAAGATTTTTGTGGATGTCAACACCTATCTGGTAAAGCTTATTTATCTTCCGTTAAATATTCCTGTCAATAAGATTGCGGGAAAAACGTGTAAAAAGAAAATAAAAGAGCAGCTTTTACGAAAACTGCAGACGGTGCCTGCAGCCCATAACCCGGAAATGATTCACATCATGGAGAATTTGTCGGAGGAAACATTTTCGACGCCGGATAAGGGAAACACCGATAGAGGAGATATTTTAGTAAAACCGCTAAAGGCAGAAAAGTATGTTTTGGAAGAAATAAACGGAAGCATCTGTATGTCAATTGCCGGTGAGGAATTTCTGATTGGAAAAAGTGCGGATAAAGTGAATGGCGTGATAGAAGGAAATCCGGCAATCAGCAGGATTCATTGTAAAATGCTGTTCCGACAGGGAACACTGTTGATTCAGGACATGGGCAGTGCAAACGGAACCTTTGTAAACGGCAGAAGACTTTCGGCAAAAGAGTGTATGGAAGTCAAAGAGGGAAGCAGGATAAAACTTGCGAATAAAGAATTTGTGATACGCAGTATTGTGTGAGGCTTTGAAAGGGAGGATAAAGTGAGTAAACCGCTGATTGTGATTGCAGATACGGATGAAAATTATCTGGAAAAATTGGAATATAAGTTTCTGGAGATGTTGGATGAAAGAATTATGCTGGAAATCATCTCGGAGGAAGCATATTTTAATTCTTTTTTCTCTACGCCCAAAACGGCGGAAATTGTTGTGGTGGATGAAAAGCTGTATTCGAGGGAATTACAGAAACATAATATTGCCAATCTGTTTGTGCTTACCGAAGAGTTGGCAGAGGGCAATACGGAAGAACTCAATATTGCACGAATCTATAAGTTTTCCGGAATGAAGGAAATTTTCAATGAATTGATTTACAGAAGCAAAGATAAATTGCTCGGTGATGTAAAGGAGCATGAAGAAACCAGGGTAATTGCTTTTTACTCTGCAATCGGGGGAAGCGGAAAGACCTGTCTTGGCCTTGGGCTGGCTGAAAGCCTTGTCATGCAGCATCAAAAGGTGCTTTATGTCAATACGGAAACGGTTCAGGATTTTGCTGTTTACCTGATGAACCAATCCGGAATGCCAAATGAAGGCATCCGTGCCCTGCGTGAAAACAAAGCCCACTTATACAAAAATGTCAGGCACTTTATCAGGAAAGAAGGCTTCTTTTACATCCCTCCTTTTTCAGCAACCCTTGATTCATTCAATCTGGACTATTCCGTTTTCCGTCATATTATTGAAGGTGCAAAGGAAAGCAGGGAGTATGACTTTATTATTGTGGATGTGGAAGCAGGGTATGGAAGCGCAAAAATGGAACTTTTGCAGTTTGCGGATAAAATTGTCATGGTGACGCTTCAGGATGCGGTATCCTTGTTTAAGACGGAATATATCCTGCAAAACATTGACTGGCAGGATGGGGAAAGGTATTTGTTTGTCTGCAATAAATATCAGGAAGATGCAGAGAATGTTTTTTTATCTTCTGACGCACCTCAAAAATTGCAGATAAAGGAATATATAGAAAATGTAAATAAGGAAATCAAAAGCATTCAGCAAATATCACAGATGAACAGTATACAGAAACTGGCATACCGATTTTTGTAGGAGGAAACTTACATGGAGGAGACAGCCATCGTGCAATTTCAAAATTGCAATGACAAATTATTAACAGATATTGAAGTGCCCCTGACCATTACTGCCAATGATTTGGTGCTGGCATTAAATAAATCTTTTTTTCTGGGCATGGACACTGACAATATTTTCAGCTGCTATCTGGTTGCGGAAAATCCGATAGCGTTTCTTCGGGGCAATAAAACATTGAAAGAATTTGGAATTCATAACGGTACATTGATTACATACAAGAGGAACTAATGCCATGGATTATCAGTACAAAATTATTATCAGCAGCAGAAATCTTTATAAAGAGTTTGAACTGCCTTCCGATTATGAAAGGGTAAAGCTGGGCACGACAGCGGCGTGTGAGTTTCGGTTGAATCAGGAAGATTTTTTTGACAGCATGGAACTGGAATTGGTTAAAACAGACGGAAGATGGGAAATGTTTTGTTCCAAGGCCGTCTATGTCAGTAAAGGAGACATGCGTAAACTGCTCTCTGTGGAATTGGCACACGGAGATGCTTTTTCGCTGAAGTATGCGGATTCCGGGGATGAAGTGCTGCGTTTTCGCTTTATGATAGATTTTGAGGCAAAGGTTCCTTTTTATAATTGGAGAATTGATTTGTCTGCAAAAGAAAACTGGCTTATTTCGGACGAGCCCTGTGCGGACATTGAGTTGCTAAGCAGTTTCAGTAAAGGGAGCGCCATCAGGATTTGCAGGGATACATTAGGGTATTGTGTGGAAGAACTGCATTCTAAATTTGGCATGTGTCAAAACGGACAAAAGGTGAGGGATAAAATTTCCCTAAAGGATTATGATTTTGTATCCATTTCCGATTTCAGTTTTTTTTATAAGGAAGGGTGTATCTATTTTGATAAGCATAATGCCTGTATACACAATATTACGGTAGAGGCTGTTTTGCCTGCTGCAAACAGTCTTATCTATCCGCTGTTTAACAGGAGCACAAGGCAGAAGTGCAGACTGTCTGAGGAAAAAATTCCGGTGCTGGTTCCTCCGGCACCACCCCAGAAACCGGAAGAAAATTTGGTGATGACTTTGCTGCCGGCATTGATGATGCTTGCATTGACTATAGTTGTCAGAGGATTTATGGGCAATTCCTCCAACAGTACTTTTATCATTTTCAGTGTCTGTTCCATGTCGTTGGGCATCCTGACTTCTCTGGCTGCGTTTGTCAGAACAAGGAAAAAATATGCGGCAGAGTGCAAGGACAGGGTGACGCAGTATGTGTCGTATATAGAAGGAAAAAAGGAAGAGATATCTACGCTCAGGCAGGAAGAACTGGAAGTTTTAAAAGAACTCTATCACGATTTGGAATATGATATCCGTGTTGTAAAGGATTTTAGTATGGAGTTGTTTGACCGGACAATGCGGGATGCGGATTTTTTGCAGATTTTTATCGGCAAGGGAAGGGTAAAGTCGTCTTGTCCGGTGGATTACAAGGAACAGGAAGCATTTGAGACAAATGACGACCTGGCAGAACTGCCGCTTAAGCTTTCCAGAGATTTTCAGTACATAGATAAGGCGCCTGTCACGCTTGATTTAAAAAATGCCGATGCAGTTGGGATTGTGGGAAGCAGGGAAGAAAATGATACTTTTTTGAAAAACATTGTGCTGGATTTGGCAGTCCGCCATTACTTTGGGGATGTAAAGCTGGTACTTTTAAGTGACAACAAAGAGAAGTTTGGCTGGGCGGCATATCTTCCGCATGTAGTCAATCAATATGGAACAAGAAACCTCGTCTACGATAATGAAACCAGAAACAATATTTTTGAGCAGTTGTATAAGGAATTTACACTTAGGAAGGAAGAGGCGGGAAAGACACAGCCTTACCACCTTGTTGTGCTGGTAATGGACGAGTGGGGGTTGAAAAACCATCCGTTGTCCCAGTTTATAGGATGCGCTTCAACGATTCACGTAACTTTTATCTTTTTTGAGCAGTATGTGGAGCAGCTTCCCCTATGCTGCACCAGCATGATAGAGCTTCACGGAAGCGGGAGGGGATATTTATATCAGTTCAAGGATAAAAACCACAGAAAAGAATTTGTTTACACAACGGTTTCCGATGAAAAGATGTCGGATATATGCAAAAAGCTGGCGCCTGTTTACTGTGAAGAAATCAGTTTGGAAAGTTCATTGAGAAAAACCATTTCATTATATGAGCTGCTTCATATTTATTCAATTGAGGACATTAATCTGACGGAAAGATGGCAGAAATCGCAGGTATATCAGTCGATGGCAGCGCCGCTTGGCGTAAATGCTAAGGATGAGATTGTTTACTTAAATCTCCATGAAAAGGCCCATGGACCGCACGGACTGGTGGCGGGAACCACCGGTTCGGGAAAAAGTGAAATCCTGCAGACATTTATCCTGTCAGCAGCGACCCTGTTCCATCCGTATGAAATCAGTTTTGTCATTATAGACTTTAAAGGCGGCGGAATGGTAAACCAGTTCAGGGAACTGCCGCATCTTATCGGAGCAATTACCAATATTGACGGAAGGGAAATAGAGCGTTCCCTAAAATCCATCAAAGCGGAGCTGCTTAAGCGCCAGGCGCTGTTTGCCGCGATAAATGTAAATCACATTGACAAGTATATCAAGGCATACAAAGAGGGAAAAGCAAAGACAGCCCTGCCGCATCTGGTTATTATTGTGGATGAATTTGCGGAGTTGAAGGCAGAGCAGCCTGAATTTATGAAGGAGTTAATCAGCGCTGCCAGAATCGGGCGAAGTCTGGGGGTGCATCTGATACTGGCAACGCAGAAGCCGGCGGGACAGGTAAACGACCAGATTTGGTCCAATTCAAAGTTTAAGCTGTGTCTGAAGGTTCAGGATAAAGAAGACAGCAACGAAGTGTTAAAGTCGCCTCTGGCTGCAGAAATCAAAGAACCCGGCAGGGCATACCTGCAGGTCGGCAATAACGAGATATTTGAATTATTCCAGTCCGCATACAGCGGCGCTCCCGAAAAAAATGAAGACAGCTCCCAAAAGGAATTTGTGATATCTTCTGTTGCATTCAGCGGAAAAAGAAAGCCGCTCTTTGTACAAAAGAAAGAAAATTCGGGAAAGACCAGTCGTACCCAGTTAGAGGCCATAGTTGACTATATAGGAAATTACTGCAGAGAGAAAAAGATTGAAAAGCTGCCCAATATCTGCCTTCCGCCCCTGCAGGAAAGCATCGCGGTAACGGATTGTGCAGGCGGCTATGCGCTGGACGCGGTTCCAATAGGAATATATGACGACCCTGATTCCCAGTATCAGGGAGAAGCAAGGTTTAATTTCTGTGAAGAGAACACCATGATTATCGGTTCGTCGGCAGCCGGGAAGACAAATCTGCTTCAGGTAATCATCAGGCAGATAACCTCCCGTTTCACGCCGGAGGAAGCAAACTTTTATATTCTGGATTTTGGGGCAATGTATTTGAAGAACTTTGAAAAACTGCAACATGTCGGCGGTATCGTTACGATTTCGGATGAAGAAAAGCTGAAAAACCTTTTCAAACTTTTGTTGGAGGAGATACAGGTCAGGAAAGCAAAGTTTCTGGAGATGGGAATCAGCTCCTTTACGGCATACAGGGAAGCCGGATACAAACAGTTTGCGCAGATATTTTTACTGATTGACAATTTTACGGCGTTTAAGGAAGTATATGCGGAATCTCAGGAAGACAATTTTATTTATATTACGCGGGAAGGCCTGACATGCGGTATTTCCGTGATTGTGGCTAATTCGCAGACGGCGGGAATGGGGTACAAGTATCTGTCCAATTTTGCCTGCCGGATTGCGCTTCACTGTAATGATTCCACCGAATACAGCACCTTGTTTGAAAGATGCAGGCTGCAGCCAAAGGATGTGCCGGGGCGTGCGCTTTGCAGGCTGCAAAAGGATATTTATGAATTACAGACCTATCTGGCATTTGAAGGAGAAAAGGAAATTGAACGTTCCGGGGCTGTCAGGGAGTTTGTGGAGAATACAAACAGGTTATATGCTTCCCAGCAGGCCAAGAAAATACCTGAAATCCCAGAGGTACTGACTTACCGCTATATAGAAGACAATTATAGATTTAAGAAGAAAAAGTTTGAATATCCGATTGCTCTGGATTATGCGTCCGTCGATGTGGTATCCGTTGATTTCAGGCAGACGAACGAACTCTGTATTATCGGTAACGACGGGGAAAAACGGATGAGGGCGCTTTTGTCCCTGTGGAAATCGCTAGAGCAGAATCCGGCACAGGAAAGCGTCAGTGCATTTATCATTGACAATGCGGAGCGTCCACTTAGGGGGATAGCGGAGGCATCCTATGTGGAAGATTACACGATAGATTACAGCGCCGCAGGGGAAACGGTTGTCCGGCTTGCAGAAAAGCTGGAGCAAAGGTATGAGTTATTGATTAAAAGCGGCATGGAGGCGCTGGAACAACAGCCTTTGTACTTTGTCGTCGTCAACAACAGGGACGCTGTCGAATATATCTCTGCTACAAAGAATGTGATGGAAGCCTACAATAAAATAATCAGGCAGTATAAATCATTGGGAATCTGCTTTGTATTTTCCGATATGGAAGACGCGCCGGTGCCATATAGCGCGCCTGAACTGATGAAGCGTTTTAAAGAGAACAAAAAGGCGCTGATTACAACGCCAAGCCTGAAAGAATTTAAGTTCTGCGAAATCCCTTCGGGGACAATCCGCACAAGTAAAGACTTAAAGAGCGGGGACGCTTATCTGTTAAAAGGCTTGACAGTGCAGAGAATCAAGATGCTTGATACGGATTGATAATCCGGCGGAAAGCCGAATGCATGATGTAAAACCAATAGTGGTATTACATAAACAATTAACCAAAGAAAGGAAGGAAAAAACATGGCAACAAGAGTAGAAAGAAGTGGAATCGAGGAATGTGTGAAAAAGGTAAATTCCGCCATTGAACAGTTGAATGCCGCAGCGTCCGAGATTAACAGTTCAATGAATGAACTGCCGAATTACTGGGAGGGCGCCGCATACGACAGGGCAAGAAGCGTTTATGAGGAAGAATACCAGACCCTTTTAACCTCCACAGTGCCGCAGGCAGTGGAAAGCTTCAGGGATTACATCAACCAGTGCATGGAAAAAATCATTGAAATTGATGAACAGCTTGCAGGAAACTAACGCAAAAACTTACAAAAGTGTGGTAGAGTACTTACAGGGGTAACCCTGTAAGTACCCTGTCAGTATTTACAGGGAGGGTGGATACCGTGTCAGATACAGTTCGTGTAGGGGAAGAAAACGTAGAGGAACAAGCCGGAAGTTTGCAGGGGGCGGCAGAATATTTTCAGGTGAATCCTTTGCTGCCGTGCGATGAAAGCAGTACCATTACTGCAAACAGCAGGGGCAAGGCTGCCTATTACAGGGCGCAGGAAGTGGCATCCCAGATTGGCGGCAATCTGGACAGGGAGGCGGAAAACATCCGCAGCCTCGGCGCCAAGTTTACAGAGTATGATGAAATGCTGGCAGGGCTGTGGGAATCGGGAACCCGATATCCCGTCATTACAGCTGTGGAATAAAATACATGGGAAGACAAGAGTGCAAAAGAAATGGAAATTGAAAGAAAACAGGAAGAAATGAAAGAATTCAGAAAAATGGAAGAAAAAGAGGAAGAAATAGACCTTACAGTCAGCAGATATTGCCGGGATGAGGAATATGAAGAAACGGAAAATTTTTGCGCATTATCGAAGCTGGAAGAGATGGACGGATGCTGCCCCCAACAGGACGCGGGTATGCGGGAACTGATAGAGAGGCAGAAGGAAATCCTAAGGCTGATAAAAGCAGAAAAGGCTGAATTTGCAGAGGAGTTTAACATAAAGATGAGGGAAGAAAGAAGGAATGCAGAAACGGAAAGGGAGGAACTGACGCGCCGTATAAGTGGGCGGGAAGAAGAGCAGGGAGGGACATTATGAGGGAAAATTCCTACTTAAACCCGGCGGCCATAAGGTCGCAGTGCAGCCTTGCGGCATGGTATCTGGAAAAAGACAATGAGTCCATCCGGGCAGCGGAAAACAGCCTGGAGGCTTT
>CAJTMB010000055.1 GCA_910577105.1 uncultured Lachnospiraceae bacterium
TTCCATATTTTTTTCCTCTCTTTCCTCTCTGAAAAGTTCGAACGTTCGAACCGTTATTGTGGGGCTTTGTATGTCCCTTTCCTTATCACACTTTAATTGTAAACTTTTCAATGTGGAAACTTAACGTCGAAAAAAGTTGACATAATTTTGTTGATGCCATATAATAGACGAAAGAGGCAGGGATTTCCTGCCAAAGAGTACAGGGGGTAGTGAGCATGAAATGTCCGTTTTGCGGTCATGAAAATACGAGGGTCATTGATTCGAGACCGGCGGAGGACCACAATTCCATCAGGAGAAGGCGTGTCTGTGATGAGTGTGACAAGCGCTTTACCACATATGAGAAGATTGAGACGATTCCCGTTATTATCATGAAAAAAGACAATAACAGGGAGACCTATGACAGGGGAAAACTCGAAGCCGGCATTTTAAGGGCATGTCATAAACGTCCGGTGAGTGCAGGCCAGATTATGCATCTTGTGAATGAAGTGGAAACAGAAGTCTTTAATATGGAAGAAAAAGAAATTCCCAGTCAGGTCATCGGAGAACTTGTGATGAACAAATTAATGAGTCTGGATGCGGTTGCTTATGTCCGTTTTGCTTCTGTCTACCGTGAATTTAAAGATATCAATACATTTATGGATGAATTAATGAATGTTTTAAAAGAAAAGTAGCCCAAATTTTTTTCAGCATGTGTTTTACACATGCTGTTTTTTGTGGTATAAAAGAAACAGAAAAACAGAGAGGAACAATTATGTTTGAGAGATTTTATCCCCACCATGAGGTGGATTCCGCTTACGGCATAGACTACGAGGAATTGTATCAGTCGGGCTTTAGAGGCGTTATTTTTGATATTGACAATACACTGGTTCCCCATGGAGCGCCTGCTGACGAGAGGGCGGCAGAATTGTTTGCACGCCTGAAAAATGCAGGATTCCGTGTTATGCTGTTGTCAAACAATAAGGAACCCCGGGTAAAAATGTTTAATGATGTGGTGAAAGTGGACTATATTTTTAAAGCGGGCAAACCTAAAGCTGCCGGTTACCAAAGGGCAATGACACTTATGGGAACGAAGCCGGAAAGCACCATGTTTGTGGGAGACCAGCTTTTTACGGATATCTGGGGGGCAAAAAAAGCAGGGATTGAAACCTGGCTGGTAAAGCCAATCCACCCGAAGGAAGAGATACAGATTGTATTGAAGAGGTATCTGGAAAAAATTGTTTTGTATTTTTATCACAGAAGAAAGGCATGATTATGACGGTTAACGGACAGACAAAGACATGCGGGCTGATAGGAAATCCGGTGGAGCATACGCTTTCCCCCGTCATTCACAATATGCTGGCAAAGATGACGGGAAAAAACCTGATATACGTACCTTTCCTGGTGGAAGGGGAAAATCTTGCGGATGCGGTAAAAGGCGCTGCCGCACTCGGTATCAGGGGACTGAATGTTACGGTTCCTTATAAAGAAAGGATTATTCCTTTTTTGAAGGATGTGGACGCGCTGGCGCAAAAAATCGGTGCGGTAAACACATTGGTGCAGGAGGCGGGCGGGTTTAAAGGATATAATACGGATATGCCGGGACTTTACCGTGCCATGTTAAGTGACGGCGTTTCCGTGGACGGCGAAGATGTGATAATTTTAGGGGCAGGCGGCGTGGCAAGGGCCGTGGCGGTCATGCTTTCCGAAAAAGCAGGAAGGATATTTGTTTTAAACAGGACAGGGGAGAAAGCGATGGCCATCGCTGAGGAAGTGAACGGATATGCAGGCAGGCAGGTGGCAAAAGCCATGCCGCTGTCTGCGTGGAAGGAACTGCCGGATGGAAAGTATCTTGCCGTGCAGGCAACGAGCGTGGGGATGCATCCCTGTATAGACGACGTACTGATTGCGGATACTGATTTTTATCAACGAATTCATACCGGATACGATTTGATATATAATCCTTTTGAAACGCTGTTTATGAAGCTGGTAAAAAAAGAGGGCGGACAGGCCTTTAACGGATTAAAGATGCTTTTATATCAAGGCATTATTGCCTATGAACTGTGGAACGGGCTTTCCGTGTCAGGAGAGCAGGCGGACAGGATATACGAGAGATTAAGGGAAAGCTTATGAGTAATGTGATTTTGATAGGTTTTATGGGAAGCGGCAAGACCACAGTGGGGCTTCGGCTTTCCTACAGATTAAAAAGGGTCGTGGAGGACACGGACAAACTGATTGAAAAAAAGGAAAATAAAAGCATCAGCGAAATTTTCAGTACTAACGGCGAAGATGCATTCAGAAAAATGGAAACAGACTGTTTAAGGGAACTGCTTTCTTTCAAACAGGAAAGGATTATTTCCACGGGAGGCGGTCTTCCCATACGAAGGGAGAACCATGCGCTGCTCAGAAAGCTGGGTACGGTGGTTTATCTGCAGATATCTCCTGCGTGTGTCTGGGAGCGGTTAAAAAATGACACCCAAAGGCCCCTGCTGCAGTGTGAAAATCCATTGCATAAGATTCAGGAACTGCTTTCGGAGAGAGTATCCTTTTATGAGGAAGCGGCAGACATTGTGATTGATGTGGACGGAAAAAATATGGAACAGGTACTTGCCGAAATTACGGAAAAGCTGGAGGCATGCGGCTGCATAGAGGGAGGAACGGAAAATGAAGATTTTAGTGATTAACGGCCCCAACCTGAATTTTTTGGGAATCCGGGAAAAAAAAATTTACGGAAATGAAGATTATGACTGTTTGCTGCAGATGATAGCAAAAAAAGGAGAGGAGACAGGCAGCGTCATTGTAGTTTTCCAGAGCAACCATGAGGGTGCCATCATAGACAGGATACAGGATGCCTATTTTGATAAAACGGAAGGCATAGTCATCAATCCCGGGGCATTTACCCATTACAGTTATGCCATTCACGATGCTCTTGCAAGCGTAAGCATGCCAAAGGTGGAAATACATATTTCCGATATTACGGCAAGGGAAGAGTTCAGGAAGATTTCGGTTACCAGACCTGCCTGTGACGACCAGATATACGGAAAAGGGCTGGAAGGGTACCTTCTTGCCATTGACAGGGTGATAAAGCTGGCCGAAAGAATTTGAAAAAAGAGTTGAAAAATAGGACATCTTAGTATACACTATAAAATGAATTAAAACGTGACAATTTTAGGAGGATTTTTTATGATTTCTGCAGGAGATTTCAGAAATGGTATTACGATTGAATTAGATAATAATATTTACCAGATTATTGAGTTCCAACATGTAAAGCCGGGAAAAGGCGCTGCATTTGTAAGAACCAAACTGAAAAATATTAAGAGTGGCGGTGTGGTTGAGAAAACGTTCAGACCTACCGAAAAATGCCCTCAGGCACGTATTGACAGAAAAGATATGCAGTATTTATATTCTGACGGTGATTTGTTTAATTTCATGGATGTTGAAACTTATGAGCAGATTGCGTTAAACAGTGAGACTATCGGTGACGCGCTCAAGTTTGTCAAAGAAAATGAAATGTGCAAGGTTTGCTCCCATAACGGTAATGTGTTTGCAGTAGAGCCTCCTTTATTTGTAGAACTGGAGATTACGGAGACAGAGCCGGGCTTTAAAGGGGATACCGCAACAGGTGCAACCAAGCCGGCAACTGTTGAAACAGGCGCGCTTGTGTATGTTCCCCTGTTTGTCAATCAGGGAGATAAGATAAAGATTGACACCAGAAGCGGGGAATACCTGTCCAGAGTATAAGCAGTCTTTTCCATCATCCATAAGCCATTAAGACAATAGATGTTATCTATTGTCTTTTTTGTTTCCCATTATACAGCAATGGAAGGAAAAAGGAGAAAAATATGGATTTTAACGGTTTTATTGAAAAGACGCAAAACAGCATCCGCGATTTTCTGGGAGAGGGAGTCAAGGTACAGGTACGGGAAGTTACAAAAAATAACGGTATCATGCTGCATGGAATGGTTATTCTGAGGGATGGGGAAAATGTTTCTCCCACCATCTATCTCCAGCCGTTTTTTGAGGAATATGAGAACGGAAAGTGTTTTAGCCGCATCATACAGGAAATTATCGGTTTATATGAAGAGAACAAAGTGAATGCAGACCTAAGTTTTGATTTTTTTCTTGATTACGAAAAGGTGAGGGGAAGGGTATTCCAAAAGATAGTCAATTACGAAAGTAATAGGAAGATGCTGGAGAATCTGCCGCATATCCGTTTTTTTGATTTGGCTGTCATCTGTTATTACGCATATATGAATGATTTTCTGGGGAAGGGCTCCATACTAATTGAAACCGGACATCTGGACAGGTGGGGGATTTCGCAGGAAACCCTGTTTGCAGATGCCGGAAATAATACCGTAAACAAGCTGGGAACGGAAATCATGGGGGTGGATGAGATGATAGTTGAAATGATGTCGGATAAACTGGAAGAAAATGACCTGAAACAGTTTTCCGATGCCATACAGAATGCCAAAAGAGAAGTTCCCATGTATATCATGACGGTACAAGGAAGGTATTTTGGGGCTGTATGCATGTATCATGATGAGTTTTTGCAAGCTTTTGCAAAAAAATGCAAGAGAAACTTTTTTATACTTCCAAGTTCCATTCATGAACTGATACTGATTCCGGACAGCGGAAGGGAAAGGCAGGAAGAGTTAAAAAAGATGGTGCAGGAAGTAAATGAAGGACATGTGGCCCCCGAAGAACGGCTATCTGACAATGTCTATTATTTTGATATATTGCAAAACAAGATTTTACTGCTATAATTTTTCAAAAATTTCCAAAAAATAAATCACAGATTACTAGACAGAATGAACCTTTTATGATATTATAGTCAGAGTGATGTAACAAATTTGTAATATTTGCAGCCGTAGTCTAATGGATAGAACGGAGGCCTCCGACGCCTTTAATGCAGGTTCGATTCCTGTCGGCTGCATTTACATCACTCTGACAACTGGTCTGGGGCTGTTTTGGATACAACCGCGGACCTTATTCATATAAGAAGGAAAGGTGACAGTGTGAAAGTGACAAACAAAGAAAGAGCTATGCTCGTGCGTGATTTTATACTGACACGTGGTAAGATAGTGTTTCCGGTGCTGCTGGTTGCAGCAGTTGCCATTACGGTAACGATTGCCTTAAAAGCCGGCTCGGTCAGTGCAGGAGCAGTAGATAATCCGGAAAACGCAAAGGATTTTGTGTCAGGAGGAAATACCACAGCGGAAATAGAAGTACTTGATGTACCATTGGAATTAAATGCTTATCCTGAAGTAAACAGTCTCATATTAAGCTATTTTGAAGCGATGGCAAATGGCGATGCAGACGCAATAGCATCTATCCAGAGCAGCGTGGATGATATGGAGAGGATTAAAATCAAGGAGCTTGGCAAATACATTGAGAGTTATCCGGTTGTAGACGTATATACTAAGCCCGGACCGGAAGAAAATTCCTACATTGTAATTGCCTACAATAAGGTGGCTACCTCTTATTATCCTGACGATTATCTTCCTGGCTATGCTTCTTTCTATGTATGTTCAAGAGAAGACGGCACCTTGTATATCAATCAGGAAATGGTATCGGAAGAAATAACGGAATATATTAAAAAAGTCTTCCAACAGAGTGATGTTGTGGAATTATGTAACAGGATTACGGTGGAATTCAATGATGTCTGCAGGGAGAAGCCGGAACTGCTGAAATATACGGCCGAGGTGGAGCAGGAGGTTAAGAGCACCGCAGGTATTTTGCTGGCACAGCAGATGAATGAGGATGTCAGCGGCGGAGATGCTGCTTTAGGTGAAAATGATACGGTAGTGCCGGCAGGAAGCGGCGAGGTGGAAAATCCTGTAGTGCCTGAAAATAACGAACCGGTATATGCAACAACCACGACTACCGTAAATGTCAGGAGTTCGGACAGTGAAACTGCGGATAAACTTGGCAAGGTAACAGGCGGAACCAAGATGGAGGTGCTCGAGCAGAAAGTTAATGGCTGGAGCAAGGTGCTCTATGAGGGCAAGGAGGGGTATATCAAATCCGAATACCTAAACCTTGTGGAGAGTGCAAACGGTGTGGAAACCATCGGTACCGTGACGGCGTCCACGAATATCAATGTGCGTTCCGCAGCAAGTGAAACTGCTGAAAAGCTGGGGGTTGCCGTTGGGGGCGAAACGCTTGACCTGATAGCTGAGGAAGGCGAATGGTGTAAGGTCGTCTATAACGGACAGATTGGTTATGTAAAAGCAGAATACGTGGAAAAATAAACTTTTATAGCATGGACGGATTGTTCATGCTATAATTTTTATAAAGGCTGCTTATTCTATAAACGCAAGACGGAGGTGCCATATGTTTGGAAAAATAAATGTGGGAATTATGGGAGCAGGAAAAATTGCAGGAGTGATGGCAGGGACCGTGAACAAAATGAACAGTGTCAAATGTTATGCAGTAGCTTCCCGGACGAAGGAAAAAGCAGAGGCCTTCGGGGCAGCATACGGCATAAAAAAGTGTTACGGTTCCTATGAGGAAATGCTGCAGGATAAGAAGGTGGATTTGGTATATATTGCAACGCCGCATTCTGAGCATTGTGAAAATGCAAAGCTGTGTATCAGCTACGGAAAGCCGGTATTATGTGAAAAGGCATTTACGGCAAATGCAGCACAGGCAAAAGAAGTGCTGGAGTATGCGAAAGAAAAGGATGTGCTGGTTGCGGAAGCGATATGGACGCGTTACATGCCCATGTACCAAACCATCAGGGAAGTGTTAGACAGCGGGGTGATAGGGGAAGTACGCATGGTGAGCGCCAATCTCGGTTATGCGATTGAAGGGGTAGAGCGTTTGACAAATCCGGCGCTTGCAGGCGGCGCCCTGTTGGATTTGGGAGTATATCCTCTTAACTTTGCGGCAATGATACTGGGAACGGATTTGGTAAGAATGGATTCTTCCTGTGACATGCTTCCTACGGGAGTGGACAGGCAGGAGAGCATTACCCTGCATTACAAAAACGGCGCCATGGCGGTACTGCACTGTTCCATGTCTGTTGTCAGTGACCGGATGGGAGGAATATACGGTACAAGGGGATATGCAGTGGTAGAAAATATCAATAACTTTCAGAGCATGACCGTTTATAATGATAAACACGAAAAATTGTCGGTTTATAAGGCGCCCAGACAGATTAGCGGCTATGAATATGAGGTGGAAGCCTGCGTGAAGGCAATCCGGGAAGGATGGAAGCAATGCCCTCAGATGCCCCATTCGGAAATCCTGCGGATGATGGAACTGATGGATACCCTGCGGGGACAATGGGGAGTAAAGTATCCCTTTGAGGCATAAAGCGTATGAAGGATGGGAAATGGTGTCATACTAGAAAGAAAACGTGACAACAGGAGTGAGATGCCATGAAACCGGAAGAAATAAATGTATACAGGGAAGTACAGAAAAATGCGGAGATGGCGATAAAAGCCATTGAAACGCTGAGTGACAAGGTCTATGAAGATGAATTTGGACGGCAGATATCCAGACAGGCATTGAAATATTCAGATATCCGAAACAGGGCAATGAATAAACTGCTGGAGGCAAAGGCGGAACCGGTCCATCAGAATTATCTTTCCGATATCTTGTTAAAAGGAGCGGTTCACATGAACACCCTGTTTAATACCAGTACCAGCCATTTGGCCGAACTGATGATACAGGGAAATAACCGCGGCATTACCGAGATGTGCAAAGCATTAAACCACAATTCACAGATTCTTTCCGTGCAGGGGAAAAGTTCCATGGCTGTGGAACTGGCAAAAGAACTGATGGATTTTGAAGAGAAGAACATTAACGTTTTAAAGAAATACCTTTGAGGCATTTTTGTACAAATTGCACAAAAAAAGTACAGAAAACTTTTATTATTTACCGCAATAAAGTGCTTTGCATTTTTTTGCTGCTATTATATAATAAAACGTGAGGCAAAAAGTTTACATTATTTACTATATAGAAGGAGGACACAAAGATGTCATATGTTGATGAAGTATTTGAACTCATAGTTGCAAAGAATCCTGCGCAGCCTGAGTTTCATCAGGCAGTAAAGGAAGTATTGGAATCCCTGCGCGTGGTGATTGAAGCAAACGAAGAAGCATACAGGAAAGACGCGCTGTTAGAGAGACTCTGCACGCCGGAAAGACAGATTCTGTTCCGCGTTCCCTGGGTGGACGACAAGGGACAGGTACAGGTAAACAACGGTTTCCGTGTGCAGTTTAACAGTGCCATCGGACCTTACAAGGGAGGACTCAGACTGCATCCTTCCGTAAACTTAGGCATCATCAAATTCCTTGGTTTTGAGCAGATTTTCAAAAACTCCCTGACAGGACTGCCTATCGGCGGCGGCAAGGGCGGTTCCGATTTTGACCCTAAGGGCAAATCCGACAGGGAAGTGATGGCGTTCTGCCAGAGCTTTATCAATGAACTTTACAGACATATCGGAGCGGACACGGACGTTCCTGCCGGGGACATCGGTACCGGCGCAAGGGAAATCGGTTATATGTACGGCCAGTATAAGAAGCTGACCGGATTATACGAAGGCGTTTTGACCGGAAAAGGTCTTACATACGGCGGCTCCCTGGCAAGAACGGAAGCTACCGGCTATGGTCTTTTGTATCTGACGGCGGAGATGTTAAAATGCAACGGTAAGGATATTAAAGGCAAGACGGTTGTCATTTCCGGTTCCGGCAACGTAGCCATCTACGCAACCCAGAAGGCACAGCAGCTTGGCGCTAAAGTTGTGACCGTTTCCGATTCCACCGGCTGGGTATATGACCCGGAAGGCATCGATGTTGCCCTGTTAAAGGAAGTAAAGGAAGTAAAACGTGCAAGGCTGACAGAGTATGCAGCAGCAAGACCCAGCGCACAGTACCATGAGGGCAGGGGCGTGTGGACCGTGAAATGCGATATTGCACTGCCTTGCGCAACCCAGAACGAACTGGATTTGGAAGACGCAAAGGCACTGGTTGCAAACGGCTGTTATGCGGTGGCAGAAGGTGCAAACATGCCTACCACCCTGGAAGCTACCGAATACCTTCAGAAGAACGGCGTTTTGTTCTGTCCCGGCAAGGCTGCCAATGCGGGCGGCGTAGCTACCTCCGCACTGGAAATGAGCCAGAACAGCGAGCGCTTAAGCTGGACTTTTGAAGAAGTGGACAACAAACTGCAAGGCATTATGGTAAATATTTTCCATAATCTTGACGATGCTGCAAAGAAATACGGCATGGAAGGCAACTATGTGGCAGGCGCAAATATTGCAGGCTTCTTAAAGGTTGCAGAAGCCATGACGGCACAGGGTATTGTGTAATCACATACTCCTAAGGTAATAAATGATGTGGATAAGTCCCGTAAACAGGTGTTTATGGGACTTTTCTTTCTGTCTTTTGCGATATCTTAAGTTTCCGCATTTTGCATGGCGGCAGCCCCGGCGTGCATTTGTTCCAACAGGACACGCTCCCGCTCGGGTAAAAACGCAGTGGTAC
>CAJTMB010000056.1 GCA_910577105.1 uncultured Lachnospiraceae bacterium
AGGTGTTAAAGGATTATCTGCGGTCAGTGTAACATATGTTTGACAAACCTACAATAATTAAAAATATGCTATAAAGAAATTATTCTTATTATTTATTGTATACTTTTATCTGATAAAGTAGAAAAAAATAGGGGCTGCAGAAATTGCAAATGAATTTCAGGATGAAATCATTCCGCTGTCCGGAATACTTGCTGATGCATATGCAAGGTCCGGCTTGGATAAAGATTTGTTGGTTAAAATCGAGAATCATAAATTGGAAATGTTTGATAAGGATGAAAAAGGAAAGGTGACAGGAGTAAAATTCAGTAAGGAAGAAAAGGATAAAGCGGAAGATACGATAGATATGTGCATTCAGAATCTGGCAAATAAGCTGGAATATTTTGGCATATGTTTAACAGCGGAATTGCAGACGAGGATACAGTTTATCAGTCTTTACATAGTGTTTTCTTTCAGTGTGTTCATATGATGTATGTATTTATCTTTTTTTCTAACACGTCGGAAAGTGACAGGTTTTTTGCTAATATGTCATCTCTCTATGTACGTTGGAAAGAACGCTATGACAAATTAGTGGAACAGGAAAATGAAGAGTTGATAAATCTGAAAAAGAATGTAAAAGAAAGAATTGTTGTAAAAGTAAAAAAATGAGGCATTAGGCCTCATTTTCGCTTGTTGCTATTATATTTATAATGATAGAGTCTAAATCTTCCGAATTGTTTTTAGGAATGCCAAAGGTTGTATCATTTAAAATATCGTTAATAGGAAAGTACATATGATAGCCTCCTTTTTGTATGGATTCTCTTTTTCACTTATATTATATTCACTAAAGAAAAAAAATCAACATATTTGTTTCTTTTTTATTCTCTTTAAAATAACAATCAGGGAAACCTTCATAATGGCAGGTTTCCCTGATTGTATAAACAGCCTTGTTTTATGGTGTGGAAATATCCTCGTCGGCAACCGGCTGTATCCAGAAAAGTTTTCCCTGCATTTCCTCTTCCGTGGGTTCCTGTAAGGAATAATATTCATCCGGGGCTGCCGTTTTGTTTAAAAGGTGTATCTGGATTTCCCTTAATTTGTTCTGCATGGCGTTGCAAATGGAAGCTTTAAAGCCCGCAGGAGTCCCGTCAGCGTTTAAGTCGCTGTGCGGTACAAAAGAAAGAGTCTGTTGTGTCATCAGTATTTCCTCCTAATATTCCATGTACCAGCTGCTGCCTTCGTCCTGTGTGGGAGGCTCTGCATCCGATATCATCTGTGTGATGGTGGACAGGGCGGCAATGCCGGTATTGTAAATTTCTTCTTCCAGATAGTTTAAGTATTTTGTGTTAATGATATAAGGCGCAAGGACAGCCTGGTTTGCCGTAAGCAGCGTGTTTGCCGATTTGATATCTCCCTGTTTCATAAATGCGTTATATTGGTTCACTAAATCGATTACGGCATCGTCCACATCCCTGCGTGTGCCGGTGGCAATGCATTCGGTGGGATAGTGGCTGCCGAAGGTTCTCTGATAATTCATATTTTTTCCTTCCTTTAATTGATATATAATGGATAGAATCTGTGCAGGGTGATGCTGGAAGTCATCCCGCCCAAGTCATGGGAAATGGATTTTACAATGTATTCATGGATTTGGGAATCCTGCTGTTTTTTGTAGGAAACCTTAACATTGACATCCAGAAAAGGTATCATTTTTGTGGTTAGTGTCACGGTATCGTTTACGGTGGAGGATTGCTTGTTGTAATAAACCGCATTTGCCGTGGCGGTACTATCAGACATGATATTGTCAAAAGCATCCCCGGATTTGGTATCCAGTACAATGCCCAATTTCTGTATGGTAAACGGATTGTCCTCCTCCACGCGAAAGGTCACTGCCTCGCAGTTGTATTTTTTGGAAAAGTATTCCTTGGTATAGATTGCATCTTCAGCGTTGTTGGTTAATACGCAAATGGCATGGGGCTGGTATTGGCCCAGATAATATGCTGCATAAGCTCCCTTGTCATATACGATTTTGACGCAGCATACGGAACCTGCCGGAATAGTTCCCATTGCGAGGGCCTCTCTTGTATACTCGGTCAGGATGGGAATGGGAGGGAGGGTGCCAACGGACAGTTCCATGGAAGCAGTGTTTGTTTCAGGCGCTTTGAAAGTGATGATGTCTCCGTATGCATATGAGGTGTAGTCTGCAAGGGTAATCTGATACCTGTTTCCCGATACTGTGCAGGATTCGGCATATCTGTCCACTTCGTATGTTTTCCCAAATACTTCCGTGACATTTTTGACGGAAGTAATGTCATAGTCGGTATTTTCCGAGTTTTCTGCCAAAAGAATCTGTTGCAGATAATCATTATCCAGCACAATGGCATCGTTGTCACAGGAAGGAATCATATGAAAACAGAAATTGTTGTAGATGTCAAAATACATTTCACAGTTCGGGTATAAATCCCTTATATCCGTCAGAATTTCGCTGACATAACATCCACAATGATAGGTCAGGTCATGGGGGAGCTGGTTCCAAAGTGGATTGTCAGCCCGGTAACTCTCGTAATCGGGATTGTAGGTATCCATTCCGTTAAATTCGCCGATATCCTGAAGGATGTGGGGTTCTATTCCGGCTTCTGTAAGTACTGAGAGAGCAGCCTGTCTGATGGTAATCTTATCACCGTTTTTGTCATAAACCGGGATGAGGATGGTGGGTGTTCCTCCTATCTGCCCGTTTCTTGTGCCATCCAGTTTGGTAAACCAGTCGGACAAGTCCATGGTAAGCGTATTGGAAACGGCATCATAAGAAGTGTTGGTGCCGGTAATCGTATATCTTCCGCATTCGTACCAGATGTATTCTTCCTCCCTGATATGAAAAATGCCAATCTGGAACTGCAGGTCATATCCGAGCAGGCTTTCAATTTTCTGCTCCATCTGCCAGAAGGCTTTGGGCCGTGCGTCAGGCTGCATAGTGATGGAAAGGGTTCTCCTTACATCGGAAGTCGAGTCCACACTGTAATTGCCTGTATCGGTGATTCCGGTCAGTGAGTCCATCACCCTGCCGTTTTTTAACAGATATACCCTGTATTTGTAATGCAAATCGGATTGCAGCAGGATGTCCCTGTCCGTATTTGTAATATTATACTTCATCTTTTTTCATTCCTTTCACGATGTCCACCACTTTGCGTCCACATCGGACAGGCCGTTTTCATAAAGTGACTTCATGTCGTTTATATCCCCCACTTCAGTCCATTCAAAGTTGATGCTTCTCAAGTCACGATGTCCGTACTGGGAATCGGTGGGGGCTCCGGTCACTTTTATCATCCAGATTCGTCCGTCATGAATTTTTAAGATTAGGGGTTTTTTGCTGACAAGCCTTTCTTTCAGGCTGTTTCTGTAACGCAGTCCGTCACCCGTCCTGACTTCACCGGTAGTTTCATCCATTTGGATAAAGCTACCTGTGACAGAGCCGCTTTCGTAATTGACATCGGAATTGGACACAACGGAGACATATTTGCTGTTTAGGAGCCTGATTATCTGATTTGCCATATTTTTGCTGGTATCACAGCCATCGACATCATAGATGGTCCCGAACAGGCAGTCTTTGTCCGCAATGTAGTAACCTTCAAATTCAGAATATACGCTGTCTAGTATAAAAGAGTTCTCAATTCCATTTGTGTAGGAAGACACACAGTATTGATACTCTGTCTGGCTGCGGGCGTATTTGTCCGTGAAGGAGATTTCAAAATCGGACACTTCATGAATTTCTTTAGCAAAGATAACAATCCACTGCGTGCTCCCGACCTCTCTTCTCTTGATAACAACATAGTCGGTGTTCCGTAAAGAGAATCCGGTATTTCCGGCATCAAAATTTTCGTTGAACGGGGCATTGATTTTTGTATTGTAATCCCATTCATCTGATATATCACAAACTTCCATTCCGGCATCGGATGTCAGTACCAGATGGTTATAGGTGCCGTCAAATAGCCGGATTTCGGTGATTTTTGCCAAATCCATGGCAGGGGGATACGAAGCATTTGCCCCGCCATGGAAAGCATTTCCTAAAAAAATCATAATTTCCTCTCATTCTGCCGCTGCGGCGGCACAGGCAGTCAATAAAACTTATGGTATGTGCGCAGGCTGTAGGAAGAATCAATCCTCTTTACTTCAAAAACAATAAAGGCGTCATCATCATAGCCGGGGTTAATGATTTCCAAAAGTTTTCCGCTTTCAGTCACAAGAAACTCTTCGTCTGAAGTGGATAGCCTGGATTTGGGGAGTGGGCTGTAAAGGACGCAGTTATCTGTAGCAAACTCGCAGTAATAGAGATTGCATATATGTACTATGCGCAATGTGAAAGCGCCGTTTTCTGCCTGCCAGAATACGCCTAAGGGCAATTTTTTTGCTTCTACAAACAGGGAGAAGTCCCCGTCAAGTGAAAAGCCTTCGTTATAGGTTACCGCATTGTCAAATAGGGTTACGGCACCGTCATTGAAAAAATAGTTATCATTTAGCAGCTGATAACCTATGGATTTGATATTGGTTTTGATGGAAATACAGCCATGATGGCCGTCATTTTCCAATACCAATACCGCGTTTGTGGGAACCACATTATAATTAACGGTTACCTGCCGGTATCCGGTGTCCAGCTGGTAGCCGTGCATGGTTTCCCCGATGGCGCGGTAATAGTAGGTACAGTTGTTCTGCAGACTGCTAAATGTAAAATACATGTCTTCTCCCGCAAAGAAAATGCGGGAACTGTTCAACATGTTGTAATCAGTGTCATAAAGGAAAAATTGATATGACTTCAAGGGCTCTCCCTCCTCCTGCACATAGGAGAGGGGAAGGGTGATATGGGCATTTTTACAGACTGCAGGCACATTTTTTATGGAAAATACGGGCCGGCTGTAACAATAGAATAACGTGTTTTCCGATAAACTGCTTTTATTATCGTCAGCATCAAATACCTGTATCATTGCGGTGTAACATTTTCCTGTTTGTAAAGTGCCGGCGGGAATGGTGTGCAGCAGTTTCATGGTCAGCTGCGTTTCATCATATACGGTTTCATAGGTTTCGGCATCCATAATTACGGCGCGGTTTTTGACGGCCTGATTATCCGTGTATGTAAACCGTATATCATACGGACCGTAAGGGTCCATCACGCCGATTGCGATGATGGAAGGGGTAGCCAATGTTTTAGATGGCATGGTAAAACCTCCTTTATGGGTAATTGTGTTGATGATTAATCGGCAGGAGTAACAGTTAAAGTATAAGAAAAATCATTGTTTGCAGCGCTCTTTATTGTTGCACTGATTTGTATCCAATGGAATTTGGGAACTAAAACAGGAGTTTGTCCGACTTCTTTGCTGTATAATATAACGGATTCCCCATTTTCGTTGAATCCTCTGGGTATAGCTGCCGAGACTCCGTTTCCGCTAAAAGAAACCCAACAATCTCTGGCATTGTCTAATGAATCGGCATAGTAACTGGTAAGAAGAGCTTTTGTTTCAGAAATAGTTCCATTCCAGATAAGTCTGACAGTGCTTTTTACAGGTGCCAGCAGACCTGTATTGCTACCCAATTTTTTTGTTACTGCATCAGCACCTCCTTCCGGGATGTAGGTGATGTATGCACTGTCGGACTGCACAGAAAAGGTACAGTTCCCTAAATTATTGTTTAATGCAGAGTATGCATTTGCCAGCGCCTTTTGGCTGGCGCCCATGCCGTCGGCAGCGGCGCCGTTTTCCACTGTATTTTCGTAAGTGTCGGACAATTTTACATGTCCTGATACACTGGCGGATGCGTGGGTGGAAAGGTGGTTTATGAAAGCAGATATGGACTTTGCAATCTTGCCCATGGCAGTTTTCAATTTTTCTCCCGGTGTGATGCCTGCTAATTCGGAAGCTTCTGAAAAGGACACGGTGGTTTCGCCCACATCGTCGTTCTTGCCCAGCTTGTTTTCAAGAGAGAGGCGTTCCGATGCCGTGATATGTATGGTGTCATTGCGGACATGGCTGTCAAGTTCTGCCGCGTCGGCCTTGCTGCCGATTGCCTCATTAAGGGCGTCTGAGACGCCGGGATTGTTCTTTATGGCTTCTGCGATTTCCCCCAGTGTGTCAAGTGTGGAGGGGGCGCCGTTAATCAAATCGGCTATTTTTTGGTCAGTGTAGGCATTGGAATTGGCATACGCAGTGTCTATGAATGTCTGCTGCAAGGTGGACACCGGTTTGCTCATGTCACTGGTATTGTCAACATTGGACAGGCCAATCTGTGCTTTGGTGACGGAATGGGGATTTGCCGTAGAATCCATGTGCAGGGAGAGGCTGTCGGAGGCTGCCTTGCCGAGCGCCCCATCATAAATGGTGTTTTCTGTGTTTCCAAAGGGTAAGTGGCTGGCAGGTATTTTGCAGTTTTCATCCAAAGGCGCAATGCCGTTCTTTTCACTGACAGAGGTTTCTTTGACAAAGTAACCGGATATTTCCGGGTGTTCTTTTATGTAATTTATTAAGCGTGAGAGGGAAAGCTTCTGTGTGACGGTGCTATTTTCAAGAACGAATACATCATCATCTTTCACAGATGTTGTCTCAGGCAGTTCATTTATTTTTATTTGTCCGTTTGCCATTTTTTCATTTTCTCCTTAGTTTTTATTTTTGGGTTCCCCTTATGGCGCTGATATACATGTCCTTCAGGTTTTTATTTCCGCCGGGAATGGTAACCCATACGCCCTGCGCCATCTGCAAGGGAATGCCAAGCCCGTTGGGGACAGTGTATAAATGACCTTCCCGCACTATCTGGTAAGTACCGTCATTGTTAACGCCATAGATGATAGAGGGAAAGGTTTTGTCGTAGTAGATGGTGGAAAGCTTTTCTGACAATAATTTTTCAATGGATGTCAGAAGTGTCCGGTTCAGGTTCATAATTATGTCCTCCGTATATAGAATAGCGGTCTATTGTTCGGGAAGACAATATACACTGATGTTGGTTGACCAGGAGCTGCTTGCGGTTGAGGACTTTTGAAAGCCGATTTCTAAAGTCAGTCCGTTGTTAAGAATATTTGCGCCGGAAAGTCCGCCGTACCCGGTAGAGATGCCCCAAAGCCGTTTTATGGCGATAAATTTTTTCATCCCATATAACGGAGATTTGGGATTTTTATTGTAATCGTTGATATGAAAGTAAGTGCTTCCCCTTTGTGTGACAGGCTCATTGCCAAAAGTTGCTCCGGCAGATAAATCCACTAATTTATAACCCGATAAATCCTCAGGATTTCTAAAAGGGGTTACTGTATCTGCACCTGCCTTTATGTATCCGTATCTTCCGGCGGCGTCTACGCCGAAGGTTATGCCGCCAAGACTGGTATGCAAATCATCCTGTACACTTTTGACTTCGCCTTGTACATTTTCTACCGCCTCCCCGATATCGGACACGGTTTCCTGTAAGGTTTTTCCGTCTGCCATTTCCACGGAATCGGATTTTGTCCATTCGGAGCAGAGCCTGTAACCGTCCGCTGTACGAAGATACTTTTTGAATCGTTTGTAGCCTGATAAAATACTCATTGTCATTTCCTCCATGATAGTTGTAATTGGTGTATAATGTTTTTAAGCAAAATTTGTTTTATTGCCGCCTGTGGGTGTATTGAAGGGTATCAAGCGGCAGACGCTGCAAGGACTTTAAGATGTACTCGGCGCCGGTATTGTTGGTGACGTTGGGACAGCTTATGGTAATATTGTCTATATTTACGGTATTGGGGATAGTATGTGTCTGTAAAATGATTTGACTGCCATTGCCGCCTATAGCCATATTGTTGTCCCTAAGGAATGCCATCCTTGCGTTGCCAATAATATTTTGCTGCTGTTCGGGCGTAAGCACAAGCTCGCCCATTCTAAGCACTGCCGGAATTTCATCCGCATGAAACTGCGGCTTTTGGGCGGCGGCTTGGAGTATTTTCAGTGTCTGATTGCCGGAAGGGCCGGACGGTGCGTTCCCGGCGTATCCCTCGTCAAGTCCGTCATGAAATTCCCGCATCGTGACGGCAAAGTGCTGTCCGCCCGGTCCCGGTTTTCTTTTTGCGTATGTACCGGACGATGAAGAAGAGTTGCCTTCTCCCGGTGGGGGTAACTTTGTATCTGTATTTTTAAGGTCTTGTGAATCAGGAGCGCTGCCTACTTTTCCGCCTGTCAGATTGCCGGCGTCTGCCTCCGCCTTAATCCTTGCGGCATTGACTGCGGCATCCGCCTGTGCCTGTTGTAGCGCAATGTACTGCTCCGTAAATATCCTGAGCGTGTCCAGACGTCCGTTCAGCACCTGCATTTCCCAGTCGGCGCCGAGGATTTCGGCTGCAATCAGTCTGTTCTGCTGCTCCTCATAAACGCCGGATATTTCATTCCATTTGCCCTTGT
>CAJTMB010000057.1 GCA_910577105.1 uncultured Lachnospiraceae bacterium
TGGTATCCCTGCTTTTTAAATATTCAGTTGTAACACATGTATTGTAATCCTACATTCTTTATAGCATATTTTTAATTATAGGATTGACATATGAAGAAAAAGAGTGTAAAATAACTTTTGCTTGCGGAAGTGCTGGAATTGGCAGACAGGCATGATTCAGGTTCATGTGTATGTACGTACGTGAGGGTTCAAGTCCCTTCTTCCGCATCAATAACAGCGCTGTCGAATACGACGGCGCTGTTTTCTTTTTTTATGCTGCCACTCAATAGCGGCTCAAATTGAGATGAAAATGCCGTATTTCAGGCATTTTCCAAAAGGCTGCTGATGGTTTTTTCCCAGATGGTAATTTCCTGTACTTCATCTAGCAGTAAATAATTTTTACTTGTAATCCGAAAACTTCTCAAAATACTTTATTCTACTTTTGGAAGTCCCGCAAATCCGACCTGCAAATCCGCGTCGGTAGGAATATAATCCGACATTTCACCGTCATTGTATTTCTGGTATGCGACCATATCAAAATAGCCCGTACCGGTAAGACCGAACACAATCGTTTTTTCTTCCCCGGTTTCCTTGCACTTTAAGGCCTCATCAATGGCAACGCGGATAGCGTGGCTGCTCTCCGGTGCCGGCAGGATGCCTTCTATCATTGCAAACTGCTTTGCTGCCGCAAATACGCTGGTCTGTTCAACGGATACCGCTTCCATCAGTCCTTCATGGTAAAGCTGGGAAAGTGCGGAGTTCATCCCATGATACCTTAACCCGCCCGCATGGTTTGCGGAAGGAATATATCCGCTTCCCAACGTATACATTTTTGCCAGCGGACATACCATCCCCGTATCACAGAAGTCATATACATATTTTCCTCTGGTTAGGCTGGGACAGGATGCGGGCTCTACTGCAATAAACCGGTAATCCTTTTCCCCTCGGAGTTTCTCTCCCATGAAAGGAGAAATTAAGCCACCCAGATTGGAGCCGCCGCCCGCACACCCGATGATAATATCCGGTGTTACGCCGTATTTATCCAACGCCGTTTTGGTTTCCAAACCGATAACGGACTGATGCAGCAGTACCTGATTCAGCACGCTTCCAAGTACATAACGGTAGCCTTCAGACTTGGTTGCTGCTTCAACAGCCTCCGAAATAGCGCAGCCAAGGCTGCCTGTGGTGCCGGGATGCTCCGCCAGTATTTTTCTTCCCACTTCCGTTGTCTCAGAAGGAGAAGGGGTAACACTTGCACCGTAAGTCCTCATCACTTCCCGTCGGAATGGCTTCTGCTCATAAGAAACCTTTACCATATACACTTTGCAATCCAGCCCCAGATAGGCACAAGCCATGGAAAGTGCCGTTCCCCACTGCCCGGCCCCCGTTTCCGTGGTAACGCCTTTTAATCCCTGTTTCTTTGCATAATAAGCCTGTGCTATGGCAGAATTTAACTTGTGGCTGCCGCTTGTGTTGTTTCCTTCAAACTTATAATATATTTTTGCAGGTGTCTCCAAAGCTTTTTCCAGACAATATGCCCGTACAAGGGGCGCCGGGCGGTACATCTTGTAAAAGTCCTGTATCTCCTGCGGGATGTCAATATAAGCTGTGTCATTATCCAGCTCCTGCTTAATCAATTCGTCACAGAATACGGGACGCAAATCCTCATATCCCATCGGCTGCAATGTGGCCGGATTAAGCAGAGGCGCCGGTTTATTTTTCATGTCAGCCCGTACATTATACCACTGTTTCGGCATCTCGCTTTCTTCCAGATAAATTTTGTAAGGGATTTTCTTTTCTACACTCATACGCATTCCTTTCTGCTCTTTACGAGCCCGACAATTTTTGCAAATAAAAAAACTCCTATCCCAACTAATGCTGGGACAAGAGTACTCTGACCTCCTGCGGTGCCACCCGGCTTGATGCCTGCACATCCACTCACACATACTGACATATGCTGATTCTTGATAACGGAGTATCTTCTCCGGCTCGCCTACTCTCTTCAACTCGCCCTCAGGAGCCCATTCACCCACGCTTCCATGCTGCAATCCCACCACCTGCAGCTCTCTGAAATGGTTCAGCAAAAGGTTACTCACTCTCCTTCACTGGTTTACATCTTTTATATCACACTGCTTTGGTAAAGTCAACAAAAATTTAATTGTTTTTTACATTCTGCATGGTGGCTGCCGCCATGCAGAATGCAAATACCTTAACCTATTTCCTTTACCGAAGCAGAACAAAAATCATCGTACAGTCCGAGATATGCCTCCCGGCGGCCTTCTTCAAAGGCCTGCCCTATCAATTCTGCCACTTTTCGTTCACACAGCCTCGCAGTCAGAAGCGGCGAAAACCTTTTACCTTCCAGTGAAACAGCCTCTTCTACCGCTTCTTGGAAAGATTTCCTGAAACCTGTATAAAAACGGCCTGTCTCCGTCACATTATCCAGCCAATCGACCAGTCCTATTACATCCACCATCTGTCTGTACGGACATTCCAGACGCTTATAGGACTCGGGATAACCATGGATACCGTCATACCAGGAATGATGACCTTTGGCAATATCGGCATACCGGCTGGTGGAACTGCGCAAAGCAAGACACGATTCCCCTACCATGGTATGCAGGCGCGCCATCTCATATTCTTCTTCAAACCACTGTCTCCCCGTCTGGGAATACAGGCTCATGAAATTCATTTTCCCGACATCATGAAAAACACCGCATTCCATTGCATATGTCCGGATGGCATCCTTTTTTTCCTGCAAATTTGTTATATCGCGAATGAAATCAATGTCATCAAAAAAGGTGGCGTCTTCTTCCGCTATAATTCCGCAGAACTCTGCAGCAGCCCTGCCTACTGCATGGGAATGCACATAAATGTCCGGCGCAAATCTCTTCTGTAACTTCTGTATAAATTCTCCGTAAGAGATGCTGTCTTCTGTCTCTACAAAAGTAGCAGACAACTGCCTGAGATAGAAAAAAAGCGTAGCATTTTCCGATGCCCTGGGAGAATCCTCCACATAGAGCAGAATCCTCCGGTAAAGTCCTTCAATGTATTCTTTCCGCTCCGGAATTTTCTCCGGATACTGCTGCATAAACTGGCAGTAAAAAGCAGGAATGGAAATAATCCCGTACATGCTCTCCCAGGAGTAATCCGAAGTATCTGCCGTATCTATCAACGTTTCCATCTTTGTGAGCAGTCCTTCCAGAGTATCCAGTCCGCAAAAATAGGTTATGGCATAATAAGAAAATGCTGATTTGATTGGCAGGCGTTCTTTTTTTTCTGCCGCCTCCTGCATCCTTTTGTGGTAAACGGTATAAACAGACCCCATAATATCCGCAATATCCTGTGACGTCATGGTATTTTCCCGGCTGTAAGAAATGCTGGCAGCCATCAACTGATGCGTCATATAAATATACTTTTCCCATGGAAGGTTTGGTTCTGTTTCCTGATACCCCTTATCTTGCATAATTTGCAGTGTCTGTTTTAAGATGCGGACTCTCTCACTGACTGATTTAAACTTTCCCAGAGCCATGTTTGCACGGGAACGCACAATATATCCTCTGGTTGCCGTGTCCTCAATATCGTCAAAATACTTCAGATAGGCAGCCGCTTCCGCAAAGCACAACCGCATTTTGGAAACATATTTCTCACTCTCCTGCGATTCCAGTCCAACCATTTTATTACACAGGCTGTTTCGCCCGATACCCAGCCAGTACAGTTCCTGTATGATATCTTTCCGGCTCTTTCCATGTCTGGCAAGGCTTAACAGCGCCTGATGTATCTGGCAGAACAGACCTACATCCAATTCCTCTCCGACGCTTGTAAGCTTACCGGCAAATTCCCGCAGTTCACGGATATCTTCTTCTTTTGCTTCAAACAGACGGTCCAAAACAGGAAAAAGTTCTTCTTTCAAAAGCGTCATATTACGTCTCGCTTTCTCCTCCGCTTGCTTCCTGTCATATAAAAATTCATCCAGATAAGTCTCAAATGACCGGCCTTCAGGCCTTTTTCTTGCTGTAAGTACAGCAATATCTTTTAAGTTGGCAATATATTCTTCCTGATATGGCTGCATACTTTTTCAACTCTTTCCTTTATACTGCATCAGCTTCATTCTTCAGACGGCTGCGGAGTATTTCCCGAAGCCGTTCAGGGTCCACCGGCTTTGAACAATGTTCATTCATCCCTGCCTCCCGGGTAAGTCGTATATCTTCCACAAACGCATTGGCAGTCATAGCCACAATCCATACTTCCTGTGCATCCTTTCTGTCCATCCGGCGGATACGTTTCGTAGCCTCATATCCGTTCATGACAGGCATCTGGATATCCATTAAAATCAAATCAAAATGTCCTTCCTTTGCCTCTGCAAAAATCTCCACCGCACGGGCGCCGTTTTCTGCCACCTCCACCTGCACCCCAATCAGCGAAAGCAGTTCCATGGCAATTTCCTGATTCAATTCATTGTCTTCCACAAGCAGAACCCTCATACTGTCATAATCCGTATCAAGACCCTCATTTCCCTCTTCTTTCTGCTGGGAAAGACCCATCAGGCTGCACAAGGATTCCAGAAGCCGGCTTTTAAACAGCGGGCACGGTACAAAGGAATTAATACCGGCACGCGTTGCACGGTATTCCATCTCCGCCCAGTCTTCCTCAGATACCAGCAGGATGGGGAAAGCCTGACCGGCAAGCCCGCGCACATGGGAAGCCAAATCCAGCACCGGCATGTCGTCAAGTTCCTGCCCCAAAAGCATGGCACAGGGCATCCTGTCTTCATACTGCGCCTCTGTCAGCCAGGTCACCGCCGACAAACCTGTATTTACCCGTACCGGAACAAGCCCTTCTTCCTCCAGAAAACCTGCAATCTGTTCTGCCCTTGAATCCCGGCTTTCCGTTATCAGAACCGTCTGTCCTTTGGGAAGGGTCAATACTGTCCGGCTCTTTGATGCCACAGTCATGGGAATTTCCACATGGAAGCAGCTTCCTTCTCCTTCATTGCTCTCCACATGGATGGAGCCTCCCATACGGTCAATTATATTTTTGACAATCGCCATTCCCAGACCGGTACCCTCAATCTTGCTGGTCGTGGTATTACTCACCCTCTCAAAAGGCAGGAATATCCTTTCCAAAAATTCTTTGCTCATGCCTATGCCATTGTCCTCGCATAAGAAATCGAGCCACACCACATCTTTTTCCTGATTACCCGCCGTTTCCCCAATACGCTGTTCAATGCGCACATGGATACTGCCGCCTTCCTTTGTATACTTCACCGCATTGTTAATAATATTTACCATAATCTGGCGTAAACGGAGTGCATCTCCAATTAAATTCTCTTCATATATCTGCCCGATTTCCATCAAAAGATTCTGATTCTTCTGCTCTGCCTGCGGGCGTACAATAACGGCAATATCATGGACAGAATCAGCCAGGGAAAAGACCTCTTCATTCAATGTAAGCCGGCCGCTGTCAATCCGTGACATATCCAATACATCATTCACAAGGCTCATCAGGTGCGTCGATGCCGTCTGTATCTTATGCAGGCAGTCCAGAACCCTTGGTTTCTCATCAATGTGGGACAAACCAATGGATGTCATTCCTAAAATAGCATTCATGGGTGTGCGGATGTCATGGGACATGTTGGATAAGAAATTGCTTTTCGCTCGGTTCGCCGCTTCCGCTGCATTCAAAGCATCCTCTAACGCCGCATTCATTTTCTCCAGTTCTGCAAGACGCTGCCTGCGGTTATGTAAAGTATCCAATAGCCACAATTCATGCTCATCATCAAGCCTGACTGTCTCCATATACAGACTTTTTACCGCCTGCACAGGGTCAGCAAGAAGCAGTTCTTCCACAGACATCCCTGTAAGAGTACAGGCGCCGCTGTCAGCAAAAATAGCTTTTGCCTGTCCGTTTTCCAACCATTCCACCACAAGATATCCTTTATTTTTTTTATACTTATTCTCCATTTCCATTCCCTCGCATATATCAAATTCTGCCACCATAAACGTTTCCACAGTGCGCTGTCCGGGACTTTCAAAATAAATTATAACACTTTTACCGCAAAGATTCTATATCTTCTCTAACGTTTTACATTTTACGGATTTACTGCGGACCGGGACTGCCAAAGAAAGTTGGAACTTCTCTTCACTCTATGTACAGGCATTGTTTTCTCTTGGAGTGCATACAATTAGAAAAAAACACGGGGGTACCACATGTCAAATATCAAACCAAAAATAGCCATTGCAGGCCGCATCAGAGATACAGGCAACTATGAACGGGCATTAAACGGGCTCGACATCCCCTGCCAGACCACACTTTCCCTCAGCGAAATCCATTCCTGCGACGGCCTTATACTGCCCGGCGGAGGGGATATCACGCCTGCCTTTTTCGGGCAGAAAAACAATGGCTCCAGAAACATTGATACTGAACTGGACATCATCCAGCTACAGGCCCTGGAACAGACACTGCGATACAAAAAACCGGTTCTCGGCATCTGTAAAGGGATGCAGATTATCAACGTATTTTTCGGGGGAACCATCATACAGCATATGAAAGAGTACGAAAGCCACCAGTATCAGGATGGTGACCAGATGCACGGCTCAGCTATAGTGCCCGATACTTTCCTGTATGCCATTTACGGCGGCTTTCTGCAGGTAAACAGCGCCCACCATCAATGTGTCGACCGCCTTGGACAAGGACTCCTCCTTGCACAGTATGCCTCACCCGTGCCGACACCGGAAGCCATATGTCATGAAGCGCTTCCCGTCTTCGGGGTACAATGGCATCCCGAAAGATTATTCCCCGAGGGCGAAAAATTACTTTCCTTTTTTTTCTCGCTTTTGTTTTAACAGGGATGGTTTCATATGTTCCAGCGATATTTCAAACAGCGTCCTGATAATTTGTTTTACCGCTCGTTTTGTTTCGTCGTCCACCTCTTTTAAGGCAGATACCATACCGTTCATGCTTTTTTTCCAGTCAGCCGTCAAATCTATCAGGTTCTCTGCCTTAGAAGCAGAGACCACCTGATACAGGGTATCCACAAACATCTTTCGCTGTGTGTCATTCAGGGACATGACCCATTCGTTCATAGCCTCATCAAAAAGGCGCCGGGACTCATACAGCCCCTTTACATAAAGAAAATCGTCCCCCTCTATCAGCCATGTATAAGGATTGTGCTGCAAAAGCCCGAATGTTTTGCTCTCCACAACCTTATAAACAGGCGTGGTTTCAAACAACATGCCCACCATGGAGGAATGCGGGAGTATCTTGACTATTTTGTCTTCCACCGCTTCATAGCGGCACTTTTCCAGCACTTCCCTGCGAAATCCCGGTCCATCCATGCTGTATATTTTCAATATACGTTCCTGCACCTGTGACGGACAGTTCATGGCAGCATAAACGGCCAGATTGCCTCCCTTGGAGTGGCCGCCCACATAAAATCTATTGTTAAGTCTCCCGGTTACCATGTTGAGATATTTAACCGCATATGCCTGTCCGGGAACAGGAGACTCAAACGCCATGTTAAAATCCTCCTTCCAGCCTACGATGGTTTCATCCGTTCCCCGGTATGCGATATATATGGAGCCATCCTCCAAAAGAAAAGTAACGGCGGAAAACTGCGTTTCCCATTCCGTTTCCACAATATTGATATAGCAGTTCAGCTTCATGCGGCGGTACCTGCGGCTGTTTATCATGGCTTCAAACAATGCCCTGTTATCTTTTTCATACCGTTCATCCGAAAAAAGGTTCTCAAAATCCTTATGGGAAGCTATCTCCTGCAAGGATACGGATTTCCTGTTCTCCGTCACAAACGGCACCATGCCGTCAAACTTCAGATAGCAGAACTGGCACAGCGCCAGACTGTCCACATCATTCATCGGTTTTTCCATAAAAGTGTAATCTCCGTATCTTTTTACATATCCGATAATCGTATCCGCCACTTTATCTACACTTCCTTCCAGAAATAACAATATTTAAACAATATGGTAAATTGTAGCACAAAAACAACAAGAAATAAACAAAAGTCACAAGAGCTAGGGTAAAGTTTTTGTAGGAAAATAAAATAAATAGAAAGCACCTGATTCCT
>CAJTMB010000058.1 GCA_910577105.1 uncultured Lachnospiraceae bacterium
AGGTTTTAGATATATAGTGTCAATATGTCCTAGCAGTTACTTTTTCATTTAAGGAAAATATTTTTACATTTGACTGCCATCTTATCGACTCCGGCAGCAGAAGTTCCACAATGTGTAAGTGCGGGAGATAAGTTCCCGGCAGCAGTTTCTAACCGTTACACCCGGCAAAGTCCGGAGCACGCCTTACAGCACAAGGAGTTTCACCTGATGCCGTCCGCCCTGATGCTCTCTGGGATTAGCACTCCGAAGAGATTTCCTCCTTAAAAGGATTTGTGCACATTCTGTGCGCTGTCATCTGCTCGTTGCCATCAGATACTGCATTGTCACTATAGCCTTTTGTGTCGCCACGAAGGAGAGTAGCAGCATCTGTATACTGGTTTTCAAGACCCTTAACTGCAAAAGGGTGTATCCATATGCAGAGGGATACCATATCTGCCATGCTTTTGCGGCAGGATGCCGCATCTGACATGCGGTGGTTAATTCCACACGGGATGCAATTGTGTATTTCACAAAGGATGACGGAAAAGACCTGCCCTCTGGACAGGGAACGCCGTCATAACAGGCATATTCATGAGAGGGACAACATAACGTCCCTACCTGTGTTCTTGAAACCGGAGAAAAGTCCTGCAAAAAGCCCGACAGAGCCTATGGGACCGAGTGCATCCGTTACATGCTCTACAACCGACAGCAACCCGTTTAATGCGTTTATGGCAGTGACGACGGATTCATCGTCCACAAGGTTTCCGATTGTGGATTCCCATGTGCCGGCAAGCCGGTTTAAAGAGCCTTCCCAGGAATCAGCGGTATTTTGGGCGGCTTTCGCCATGGAGCCCGAGGATTGTTCGTACAGCCTAAGCATGTTTTCATAGTCCTGCCAATGACTCAGCAGGGCGTCCAAATGCGCGGCATCCGAACCGCCGCCCACAGCGGAGAGGAGACCGGTTTTTCTGGCATCGCCTTCCTGTAACCGGTTGTATATGACGGAAAGTTCACCCAGCACTTCCATAGGGTCGCGGAGGGAGAGGACGCCGTCCTTGGTTTCCCGCAATGACACATTTAAGCGGTTACATGCCTGCTCATAGGCAGCGAGGCCGGAGGCGTCTATGCCCAAATCAGCGTTGGCTGTCTGCCCGGTATAGGAAAGGATTGTCCGGAACGCCTGTGCCGTATCCTGTCCGCCCAGACGAAGGGTATTCATCATGGTGGCCAGGGCGGCAGTGGTTTTGCCTGCATCGACGTTAAGACCGTATGCGGCGGAGGAGGCAGCGGACATGCCTTCCGAAAGCTGTGCCATGTCTAAGGTATAGCGGCCGGCTATGCTGCCGCTGCCGTCCAGTATGTCAGTAAGTTCCTTTATGGAGCCGCCGAGCTGATAGGCTTTATCCATTGCATTGATGTAACTGTTTGCCTGACCTGAAGTCATGTGAAACGCATTCTGTGCATTCAGGGACAATTCGGCGATTTCTTCTGCATTTTTATATCCTTTGAGCAGGGCATCTTGTACGCCGGACAGGTAATCGGAGGGTTTACTGCCGGTTTTGCCCGACATGTCAAATGCGCGGGCAGCGAGCCGGCTTAAATCGGATTGGGAAAGATTTGCATTGGTGTTTCCGATTTTTGTTAAGAGAGTATTGACTTCCTTTAACCCGGTTATTGCGGTTTTCATCTGCTTTATGAGGGCAGAGGTGGCGGAGGCAGGGGAGAGCCATTGTTTGAAGCTTCCGGCAGCCTGCTTTAATTGCTCTTTGAGCCGTTTGCCAAAGCTGTCCGTGGTTTTTTGGTCAAGGCCGGTGTCAAGATACAGGGCGTTTATGTTTTTCTGCAGCTGCTTGATATCGGCGTTTATCTGGGCCTTACTTTTGGCTTGGTCCAGTTTGCCGGTCAACAGAATCTGTTCATTGTTTTGTTCCATTTTCACTGCTCCTTTCTTCGCTGCTGTCGGAAAGGGCTTTTATGCCTTCCTCCAGAAAGCGGTAGAATGTCAGTTTTAATTTAATTTCTTTCTGTTTCATTAAAATCCATCTGAAAAGGGTAATCATATTTTCCTTCCTTTCCGCAAGGCAGTGCGATGAGCACCGCTTTGCTGACTATTGTGGTGTTTGGTATGGGGATAAGGGATAGCTATTACTGCCGCCTGTGTGTATATTGAATGGTGTCAAGCGGCAGGCGCTGCAAAGATTTTAAGATATACTCTGCGCCGGTATTGTTGGTGACGTTGGGGCAGTTTATGCTTATGTTGTTATACACATTCTGAGGGCTTGTCTGAATATGGGAAATGGCGCTGTAGCCGTCTGTTTCCAGATTTATGCCGTTGCTCCTAAAGAACGCCATTCTTGCATTGTTGACCATGTTTTGTTGCTGTTCGGGTGTAAGTACGAGTTCCCCGTGCTGCAATATAGCAGGAAATTCATCCGGTAAAACACCATCGCTTGCCAATTTCTTTATAAGTTCCAAGGACTGATTTACCGGTTTGCTTTTCCCCTGAACCGTAACATATCCCTCATCCAGTCCATTGTGGAACTTCTTTAATGTTACACTATGGTTTGACTGTGTACCCGCATAGGAAGAGAGATATTTTGACGCCTCACGTGATGAATCAAATCCTCTTGATAATTTTTCACCGGTTGCTTGATTCACAATGTACCATTTGCCGGAATTTGGAGGGGGAGTGGATGAATTGTTATCGTCCCCATTCTTCCCTCCAGTATCAGGAGTGTTGCCTACTTTTCCGCCTGTCAGATTGCCGGCATCTGCCTCCGCCTTAATCCTTGCGGCATTGACGGCGGCATCTGCCTGCGCCTGTTGGAGTGCAATGTACTGCTCCGTAAAACTTTGCAGGATGCCGAGCCGTCCGTCAAGTATTTGCATTTCCCAGTCGGCGCCGAGGATTTCGGCTGCAATAAGTCTGTTCTGCTGCTCCTCATAAACGCCGGATATTTCATTCCATTTGCCCTTGTAGGCTTCCAGTGCGCCAATCTGGAGGTCAAGGCTTTTTGTGGCATTTTCCATTTCCGCCTTAAGGGAATCTATCTGCCCCTCAAGAAGGGAGATGTCCGACTGGAGTTTTTTGTCCGCTAGGTTATCCTCAGCGTCGCGTATGGCGTCCGTGTCTGCCGAATAGATAAACTGGCTGCCGTCAAATACCTTGTTGACGCGCTGGTTTCTTGCCCGTTCGGCTTCGTACTGTGCCTTTTCAAGGTCAATCTGAGCCTTTCGTGCGTCGTTAGCTTTATTTAGGGCATCGATTTCAGACTGGATGGCGTCAATTTTGACCTGATAGGAGTTTTCGACGGCTTCCTTTTGCTCTTTCAGCCTGTCGAGTTCCTCGTCACTGCGGTTTGTGACAGCACTTGTCACCTTATCATAAATGGAAAGCCGGTGGCTGTACATATTTTCCAAGGCGTCATAATAATCCTGCGCCTTGATTTTGCCGTCCCGGTAATACTCCTCTATGATTTGTTTTTGTTTGTCACTGTATTCCTGAAAGGTGATGATATTGGCGGCAAGCTGCTGTTCGAGAAGTCGTGTTTTGGCATCCAGAAGGTTTTTATAATCTGCTTCCGCTTCCTTTGCCGCTGCCGAAGAAGCGCCCTTGTCGTATTTGGCGGAAAAATCAACTTCCACGTTTCCGATTTCGGAAAACTGTTTTTCAACATCCGCTTTTACTTCCTCCATCCTGTTTGCAATGGCAAGGGCAGCCTGTGTATGACCAGCCGCTGATTCTTTTTCATATGCGGCATTCAGCCCGGCAAGCATGGCGATTTTTTCCGTGGCTATGCCTGCTGCTTTGGCTAATTGGTAAAGACTGTTGATGTCAGAACCGGGGGTTAATGCTGTTTCATTGCACAACGCTTTCTTTAGCTGTAACAGTGCAAGAGCCTGTCCGCAGGTTTCTGTTGCAATCTGTTGCCATGTAAGTTTTTCAATTTCCTGTTCGGTTTTATCAGTCAGGTCAATTCCGGCATCAGCGCATTCTTTCTTTGCGGCGGCATAATCCTCATAAGTATAGCCAAGGGAGGATACCATGACGGCTTCCGCATTGGTAATGCCTGTGCTTTCCAGAAGGCTCTGCACCAGCCTGTAGTTTTCGCCGGAGCAGTCTGACAGGGCAGGGTTGAGCCCGGTCACAATGTCAGTGGCAAGCAGGTTGAAGGCAGCCTGTACGTCATCCGCAGTGGAGGAGGTGTCGGTAAGCACCCTGGCGAGGTTCTCGAAGGAGGAATAGTCGATGCTTATTCCGTCGATTGCATTCAGGTCATCCAGTTTTGATTTCATGGAATCCAGCATGGAGATGTCGACATTTTCAAGGGTAAAGCTGCCAGATGTGAAGATATCGCTGTAAGCGGACTGCAATGCATCGAAGGCAGGTTTGAGCTGGGTGTTTAGCTGGGTGATGGTGTTGGAGAGGGAGGGAAGCGTACTATCATTTTTTATATCATTATTGTTTTTCTTGGCTTCAGTATATGCATCCATTGCTTCAGTGACATCAGTAATGCCGTCAGTAGCTTTTTTCCATAAAACCAAATCATCCTCAGTTTTAACATTTTCATCCCAAAAATCATCCAGATTTTCCCCAATGTCATTACTGATTTCATTCCCTTTTCTATCAAGGTTATATCCACCAAGTTGACGTTTGGCTTCCCTTAATGCAGTATGATACCTGTTTTGGATTTCCTCCGTATTAAATCCAAGCGCTATCCGGAGTTCAACTGGATTTTTTCCCAAAATGGTAGCAATGTCATCAATGAGTTCCGTTATTTCTTCTTGATTGCTTTGGGATATATCATTTACATCTAACTTAAACAGTTCATTAAAAGCAGATGTCAGTTTAGCCTTATCAGAGTCGCCAAGACTTCCCATTGGTACAATCAGTTTATCCCTTATAAAAGCATAAGGGTCGGGGTTATATTCGTTCATTGCAGTGGAACAACTGTAGTCAAGACCTTCTACAATATGTATGGCTATATCCTGCAAATCAGCGTCCAGGGATTTAAAGGTTTGTTTTGATTTCATGCTGGAAACTAAGGCCGGAAGGAAATCAGTCCAGGCATTTTTGCCTTGCTGAATTTTCCCTTGTAAACTCTGGGATTCTGCATTTATGGAATCCAGTAATTCACCGCTTACAATGGATATATTCCTCTGAATAATATCCTCCAGTGTGGAGATTTCTTCCGGAGTCAAGCAATAAACTTGGGAATATACATCAAAAACACCATTCACATAATCTTCATCAAAACGTAACAGACTGGTACCGTCAACAATTCCCATATCGTAAAGCTGATTATACCTTGTATCATCCAAAGAGTCCCAAAACTCATTTACAGAATCAATGAGTGCATGCATGTAGCTAATATCTGCCTGATTATTATTGGTATTTCCGGAAAAGATGGGTTGACTGTCACCATCACCAAGGGTTATGCCGTTTCTGGAAATGTTCTGTATTTTGGACATGGCCTCATTTGTGTCATCTATGGAATCATTAAATTTATCTGTTGCATTATTGGCTTCTTCAATGTAGGTAAAAACACCCCTGAACGATTCTTCAAGCCCCTGTGCAATCTGAAAGTTATTTAAATCTTCCTCAGTCTGTAGAAGTTGTTCCAATTGTTCTTTGGCTGTAATGCCCTTTGTACCAAGTGATAAGATAGAATTTCCGTTTTCATCAATGCCGTTTGCCAATTCAGGAAAGGAATCTGCCAGTCTTTTATTAATATCCAGAAATTCTTTATACTCATCTGCAGACAAAGAGATGTTGTGATTGTCTGACAGGTTTACGCCTTTTGATAAATCATCGTATCTGCCAGCCAGTTCTGATACGGTTTTTTTATGTTCTGCAAGAGTGTCATTCATCTGGTTAAATTCACCAAATAACTCATTGGTGCGTTCCCTTGCCTTTTCTACCCTGTGTATCCAGTTGTCGAAACCTTTCACAACAAATTCAAGCCCTTTGGAAATGAAGGTAAATAAAATCATGTTACCTGCTATTGATACGGCTTTTAATGCAACGGCTTGTGCCCGGGCTTTAAGGGTAGAAGCGTTTTGTGCCGCAGCTAAGGCTTTTGTTTCAACGATAGCCCCTTTTGTACTTCCAATCAGTTGCGCAGTTGCCTTATTTGTATTTTCCATTGAAGATTGCATTATTTGTTGTTTTTCTGCTAAAGTGGCACCGTTAACGGTAGCTTCTATAATTGCATTGTTATATCTTATAATAGCATCTTCATTAATTGATGATTTATTAAAAATTGTATTAATTAATCCCTGTAATTTTATTGTAGAAATAATTTCTTTTAACTCACATAAAGACTTTCCAAATAAACCAATAGATTTAGTTGCTCCCGTAGACTCATTTGTTATTGTTCTGAATATCATACTATGTTATAATGCATATTATAGAGATATGCTTATGTGTATTGTGTAGATGAAAGAAGTTATACTTTGTGGAGAAGTATAAATATAAACAGGAGTAAGAAATCATGGTATATGAGAAAGTAACTTATATGTGTCCAAAATGTAATCGCGGTTATTTCTTCAGTAGTACAGAAGAATTTTCAACAATTTGTCCTGAATGCAATGTGGAAATGATATGCGTAGGTAAAAAGTTTACTTCCACAGAGAAAGAGGAAAAAGAAGAGACAAAATGGCAAAAGACATTAGAAAGTTCTGCATCATTGGTGTATTGTCCATATTGTAATTCAGTGAATACTTCTAAAATCTCGACAACTTCTAAAGTAATTAATACAGCAATTTTCGGTATCTTTGGTACGAAGAGACACAAACAATGGCACTGTAATCAGTGCAATTCTGATTTTTGACTATCACATCCTTTCTTATAATCATTACAGAGTAAAAAAGCACTCTATAAGATACACTATTTAAATGTAGCTTATACAGTGCTTTTGATTTTATTTGTTTCTATTATTTTTAATGTAGAAAAGACAGGATAGATATATTTACATAAAAGGAGAGCCCGGTCACAATGTCAGTGGCAAGCAGGTTAAAGGCAGTCTGTACGTCATCCGCAGTGGAGGAGGTGTCGGTAAGCACCCTGGCGAGGTTCTCGAAGGAGGAATAGTCGATGCTTATTCCGTCGATTGCATTCAGGTCATCCAGTTTTGATTTCATGGAATCCAGCATGGAGATGTCGACATTTTCAAGGGTAAAGCTGCCAGATGTGAAGATATCGCTGTAAGCGGACTGCAATGCATCGAAGGCAGGTTTGAGCTGGGTGTTTAGCTGGGTGATGGTGTTGGAAAGGGAGGGGGTAGGAGTTTCTTCCCCTGTTATAAATGGGGATGATAAGTATTTCTCCATTGCCTGTTCCCTTGTTTCGGATTCCTCGATACATTTATTCCAGAAAGCAATCTCATCCTGTGTGTTTATGGAGTTTTCTTCCGCAAAGGCTTCCAGTACTTTCATTTCCTGTTCAAAGGTTGAATATCCGTCAGAATCGGGAATGGATTTGTCACGGAAAATATTTCTTGTAAAGCCGGACAAATCTGTCCCGGTAAATTTAGCGGCTGCATTTTTCATGACGGCATTATAATTGCGGGCAATGGTGTCCACATCCTCAAAACCAAGCCTGATTTTCAGCTCCAGTTCGTCCTCATGAAGTGCTTCTGCAATTTTTGTTATATACTGGTCAACAACATCTTTTGCCTGTGTGGGAGACAGGTCTGACAAATCATCCGTAAACAAACCGACAAGTGCAGCACGAATACCGGGATTGTTCTTAAGTATATCTATTATGCCGGCGGCATAGCTTCCAACATCTGTTTTATCCTCGAATCCACTGGCAATATTCTCGTTAATGCTGTTTACGATAATGGAAGCTGCATTTCTTGATTGCTCGTCAAGTA
>CAJTMB010000059.1 GCA_910577105.1 uncultured Lachnospiraceae bacterium
CAGGTCACAGGTGCAGTCTGCCTATTACTTTCCGACAATAAGTTTACCCTATCTAGCGTATAAAAAAGCTTGAATAACTTTTGGCTTCTGCTATAATTAAAAACACAGAAAGGAGGCGATATAGCATGAATGACGAAATGAAAATGGTAGTGAATACCATCGTTGGTGAAATGGGAAAGATGGAAGACAGAATCAATAAAAGATTTGAACAAGTAGACGCCCGCTTTGACAAAATAGAGCAGCGTTTGGACTCCATGCAGCATGAAATCAATGCCTGTAAACTTGAGCGCGAGTCAATTGGATTGTTAATAAAGAAGATAGACCAGCTTGAAAAAAGAATTGAAGAGTTGGAAAAGAGAACGGCATAGGGATGCAGAAGTGTTTTTGCATTGATTTTTTTTTAATAAATCACGGAAAGGAGGAAACAAAGCATGAATGACGAAATGAAAATGGTAGTGAATGCCATCGTTGATGAAATGGGAAAAATGGAAGACAGAATCAATAAAAGAATGGATGAACGTTTTGAACAAGTAGACGCCCGCTTTGATAAAATAGAGCAGCGTTTGGATTCCATGCAGCATGAAATCAATGCCTGTAAGCTGGAGCGTGAGTCAATTGGATTGTTAATAAAGAAGATAGACCAGCTTGAAAAAAGAATTGAAGAGCTGGAAAAGAGAACGGCATAAAAAAGCGCCCTATTTGTATTCATTTTTCAGGAAAATTCTATTAGGTGTGCGCTCTGCACACAGACAATCTTTGTCAGATTTTCGGGTTAGTTTCAGAAATTATCAAAAGTATTCCAATCACAATTTCATATGGCAAGGCATGGGATGCAGGATGAAATTTGCTGTTTTATTTGGTATGTCATGCCAGAAAGGAAGGCATACAATGGCAAAAAGCAGCAGTAACAGCAAAACCAAAGACAGTTCCAGTAAATTAATATTTGAGAATCCTGTTTTGTGTGCACAGTTTTTAAGGGGATATCTGGATATTCCGTTTTTAAAGGAGATACAGCCGGAGGATATCGAGGATGTGTCGGAGCGGTATGTGCACATGTTTACGGAAGAACGCAATTCGGATGTGGTAAAAAAGGTACATATTAAAAATGACGGAACACCGTTTTTTCTTGTTTCCCTTATTGAACATAAGGCGAAAGTAGATTATAATGTAGTTATGCAGGTGTTCCGTTATATGGCCTTTATATGGGAAGACTATGAAAAGGAGCAGGAAAGACAGCATAAGGGAATCAGCCGGACGAAGGACTTTAAGTATCCACCTATCCTTTCGGTAGTGTTTTATGACGGAACAGAAGAGTGGACTGCGGCGACAAGCCTGCATGATAGGGTTCTGCTGAGTGATGTATTTGGAAAATGCATTCCCGATTACCGTTGCATTCTGATGCAGTTAAAGGATTACAGTAATGCAGAACTGATGGAAAAGGGGGATGAACTGTCCATCCTTATGATGATAAACAAGCTTAATCGGGCATCAGATTTTAAAGGGATTGGAGAAGAAGTAGATGCCGGATATCTGAAAGAGGCAACGGCAGATACGCCGGGGCATGTATTGGATATCATGGCGCAGGTAATAGAGGCATTGCTATTGAAAATCAATGTTCCTTATGAGGAGGCGGCAGACTTTGCGGGACAGGTAAAGGAGAGGCGTATGGGAGAATTGTTTTCAAATTTTGAGGCGTATGACGTGCAGGCAACCAGACGGGAGGCGAGAGAAGAAGGAAGAAAAGAAGGAAAAAGGGAGGCTTTTAACGAAGACATGGCAAAGTTCATCAGCGCTTTGAAAGAACTTGCCATTGCGAGAGAAGATATCAAAATCCAGTTGATGAAGCAGTATCATCTGAGTGCGGAAGAAGCAGAGAAATTGATAGCAGAAAGGGAATGAAACTATACCGGCACCGGCATCTTCCTACATTGGCCGTGCTACCCGCAGTTTGTCCAGAACATCTTCATGGACATAAAGACTGCCGTAACCGGTGCCGAATTGAAGCCCCGATTTGGCAGCGCCGTGGAAATCAGAACCGCCGCTGATTAACAGGTCATACTTTTTGGCGATTGCCTGCATTTGTCTGGTATCGGAGGGGGCATAAGTGGAATATATGGCTTCTATGGCCATCAACCCTGCTTTTTTTAATCTGGAGACAAGGGTTTCTAATTCGATACGGCTATAGTGGTAGAGAACGGGATGGGCAAGCACCGGGATGCCATGTGAGGCAAGGATAAGGGAAACGGCCTGTTCAGGGGATACTTTTTCGCGTGGGACAAAACAAGGGGCATGGTCTCCCAGATAGCGTTCAAATGCTTCCCTATGGCTTTTCACATAGCCTTTTTCTAAAAGGTACTGTGCATAATGCGCCCTTGTGATAACTGCGCCGGGGGCGGAAGCCTTTAACTCCAAATAGGGAATTGATATGCCGCGCTCCTCAAACAATGCGCACATTTTTATGTTACGTTCTTCTCTTGCTGACATAAATGTATTAATCTGATTCTGAAAAGCAATATCCTGATAGTCGATAAAAAGACCTATGATATGCACGTCACGACCGTTATATTCCGTAGAAAGTTCGATGCCGGGAATGACTTCGACAGGATTTGTGCCGGGAGTCTGCCCATATTTTTCACAAAGAATCTTTGCATGAGAAATTGCCTCATCCAGACCGGCCGTAGTGTCATGGTCGGTCAGGGCAAAGGCGGTAATGCCATGAGTGGCAGCGTATTCTACCAGTTCTTTTGGGGAACAGGAGCCGTCGGAACAATTAGAATGAACATGCAAATCTATCATAGGCACCTCTTAATCAGTCCTCATCGTCAGCATTTTTAGTATAAACAGTACGTTTTCTCGCCATCTCATCACTTGCAAGATACTCATCGTAGGTGGTAATTTTGTCAATGAGCGTGCCATCCGGCAGGATTTCCATAATGCGGTTAGCGGTGGTCTGCACAAATTGGTGGTCATGGCAGGCGAAGAGTTCCACGCCGCCAAATTTTATCAGGCCGTTGTTCAGGGCCGTAATGGATTCCATGTCAAGATGGTTGGTGGGTTCGTCCAAAATCAGGCAGTTGGCGCCGCTAATCATCATTTTGGACAAAAGGCAGCGCACCTTTTCCCCGCCGGAGAGAATGCGTACTTTTTTAACCCCGTCTTCACCGGCAAACAACATACGTCCAAGGAAGCCTCTCACATAGGTCACATCTTTCACGGGAGAGTAACCTGTCAGCCAGTCGGCAATGGTGAGGTCATTGTCAAATTCTGCTGTGTTGTCCTTCGGGAAATAGGCCTGTGAAGTAGTAACACCCCATTTATAACTGCCTTCATCCGGTTCCATTTCCCCGGTAAGTATCTGGAACAGGGTGGTCTTTGCCAGTTCGTTGCCGCCGACAAAGGCAATTTTATCGTCATGTCCTACGATAAATGAAATATCATTTAATACTTTGACCCCGTTTACTGTTTTGGAGATATGCTCCACGGTAAGGACTTCGTTGCCGATTTCGCGGTCGGGACGAAAATCAATATAAGGATATTTTCTGCTGGATGGACGGATTTCATCCAGTTCAATTTTTTCCAGAGCCCTTTTTCTGGCGGTAGCCTGTTTGGATTTGGAAGCATTGGCGGAGAAACGGGAAATAAATTCCTGCAATTCCTTGATTTTTTCTTCCTTTTTCTTGTTGGCTTCTTTCATCTGCCGGATAAGAAGCTGGCTGGACTCGTACCAGAAATCATAGTTGCCGGCATAGAGTTGGATTTTGCCATAATCAATGTCCGCGGTGTGGGTACATACTTTATTAAGGAAGTAACGGTCGTGGGAAACTACAATAACCGTGTTTTCAAAGTCAATCAAAAAGTCTTCCAGCCATGCTATGGCATCCAAATCCAAATGGTTGGTAGGCTCGTCCAGAAGCAGGATGTCCGGATTGCCGAAGAGCGCTTTCGCAAGCAGGATTTTTACTTTTTCACTGCCGTTTAAGTCTTTCATGGTGGAATAATGCAGGGAAGTGTCAATGCCAAGACCGTTTAAAAGGGAAGCAGCGCCTGATTCGGCTTCCCAGCCGTCCATCTCTGCAAATTCCGCTTCCAGTTCGCTGGCGCGTATGCCGTCCTCATCGGAAAAATCTTCTTTTGCATAGATGGCATCCTTTTCCTTCATAATCTGGTAGAGACGCTCATTGCCCATGATAACCAAATCCATTACAACAAAATTGTCATATTTAAAATGGTCCTGTTCCAGCACGGATAGCCGTTGGCCCGGGGTAATAAATATTTCACCGTTCGTCGTTTCCAGCTGTCCGGATAAGATTTTTAAAAATGTGGATTTTCCGGCGCCGTTGGCTCCAATCAGGCCGTAGCAGTTCCCCTCTGTAAATTTGATGTTTACATCCTCAAACAATGCTTTTTTTCCAACCCTGTATGTTACGTTGTTTGCACTAATCATTCTAAAATCCTCTTATATTCTGTGTTTTGTTACATAAGCTTACCCATATCATTATACACAAACGGGTAATTTTTTCAATGGGAATGTTTCTTTTCATGCATTAGCATTGTAGGATTACAATACATGTGTTACAACTGAATATTTAAAAAGCAGGGATACCA